>JAZQMY010000054.1:0-83990 GCA_045627045.1 Clostridia bacterium
GGCGTCGGCGTTGGTGTTGCCGTCGGCTTTGGTGTTGGCGTCGGTGTTGCCGTAGGCTTTGGTATTACCGTGGGTGGTGGTGTTACCGTGGGCGTTGGTGTTACCGTAGGCTTTGGTGTTACCGTGGGCGTTGGTGTTGCCGTCGGCGTTGGTGTCGCCGTTGGCTTTGGTGTTGCCGTCGGCTTTGGTGTTGGCGTTGGTGTTGGCTTCGGCGTTGGCGTTGGTGTTACCGTAGGCTTTGGTGTTGCCGTTGGCTTCGGCGTTGGCGTTGGCGTTGCCGTTGGCTTCGGTGTGGCCGTTTCCGTTGGTGTTGGCGTCGGCTTTGGTGTTGCCGTTTCCGTTGGTGTTGGCTCCAATGTCGCCGTAGACGTAAGCACTTCACCCGTCGGTGCAAGCGTGACTATGACTGTCGGGCTGACAGTCTCTTTTTCTTCATAATATGGGCTTTCGCTTGCAATAGCAGGAGAATATACGGGAAAATCCGCATTTGCAGGCGACGTAAAGCTCCAGCCGCAAAAAGCGGCCGTAGCTGATATCGCAACAAATACGGATGCTGTCAATGCATTCTTTAATATTTCTGATATTTTCCTGCCATTCATAGCTTCTCTGGATTAGATCAGAGGTCGCAGCTGCCTGTCGTTCTCGGGAAAGGTAATGCTTCTCTGATGTTCTGAATACCCGTGATATACATAAGAAGTCTTTCAAAGCCAAGTCCGTAGCCGGAGTGATATGCACTGCCGAAACGTCTGAGGTCAAGATACCACTTGTATGAATCAATATCCATATGGAGCTCTTCCATTCTTGCAAGAAGAACATCGTAGTTTGCTTCACGTTCGCTTCCGCCGATGATTTCTCCTACGCCCGGAACAAGGAGGTCCATTGCCGCAACAGTCTTCTTATCCTCGTTCAGCTTCATGTAGAAAGCCTTGATGTCACGCGGATAGTCTGTTACGAATACAGGGCAGCCGAATACCTTTTCTGTGATATATCTCTCGTGCTCTGTCTGAAGGTCAATGCCCCATTCAACCTTGTTTTCGAACTTCTCGCCTGATTTAAGAAGAATATCTATTGCTTCAGTGTAAGTGATATGCTTGAACTTGCTTGAAACAAGGTTCTGAAGTCTTGCTAGAAGAGTTGTATCAACAAACTTGTTGAAGAACTCTATTTCTGCGGGAGCCTGCTCAAGAACATAGTTAACTATATACTTGATCATCGCTTCGGCTGTTTCCATGTTGTCATTGAGATCTGCAAATGCCATTTCAGGCTCGATCATCCAGAACTCTGCGGCATGTCTTGTTGTAAAGCTCTTTTCAGCACGGAACGTAGGTCCGAATGTATAAATGTTTCTGAATGCAAGTGCATAGCTCTCACCCATAAGCTGACCGCTTACAGTAAGATTTACAGGCTTGCCGAAGAAGTCCTTCGTGTAATCGACATTGCCCTCTTCCGTCTTGGGAACGTTATTGAGATCAAGAGTTGTGACCTGGAACATTTCGCCTGCGCCTTCGCAGTCATTGCATGTAAGAATAGGCGTATTTACATAAACAAAGCCGTTTTCATTGAAGAACTTGTGAATAGCAAATGCGGCAAGAGAACGTACTCTGTAAACTGCAGAGAGAAGATTCGTTCTCTGGCGGAGATGCGGCATCGTTCTGAGGAACTCAACCGTATGACGCTTCTTCTGAAGAGGATAATCAGGGGTTACGCCGCCTTCAAGTCTGATTTCTGTTGCCTTGAGCTCGCAGGGCTGCTTTGCTTCAGGTGTAAGCACAAGATTGCCCTTTACGATGATGGAGCTGCCTGTTCCGATGTGGCAGATTTCATCATAGTTATCAAGCTTTTCCCTTTCAAATACTATCTGAAGGTTATTGAAAGACGTGCCGTCATTCAACTCTATAAAGCCAAAAGCTTTGCTGTCACGGAGTGTCTTGACCCATCCGCAGAGTGTTATAGGCTCTGAAATGAAGTCCTCCGGCTTTTTCAAAACGTTTTTAAGTAATAATTTATTCATTTTTCAGATCTCCCTGAAACAAAAAGACAGAATGATATCTTTCGTTCAATTTGTCTCGTTTAATATTTGTATTATTATTTATTATAGCACATTTTACGGATTATTACAAGCAGAATTTGATGAATGAGCTTATTTTTCATCGGAAATACTGCATATAATGCGTTTGACAAAACCTGTCTTATGATTTATAATTATAGCATCAATCAAAAGGACAGCATATTATGGAATTCAAAGACAAATACGGCAGGAACGCAGAGCTTCTCGCATCAAAAAAGCTTTTTCTTCTCGATATGGACGGTACGATATACGAGGGAATGCGGCTCTTCGATGAAACGCTGCCTTTTCTCGCCGCAATAAAAAATAACGGCGCAAGATATATCTTCATAACGAACAATTCGTCAAAATCAGTGGATGATTACGTCAAAAAGCTCGGTAAAATGGGAATCGGGGCAGTAAAAGAGGAGTTCTTCACATCCTCCCAGGCAACTGCTCTCTATATAAAAAAGAATTATCCCGGAAAAACCGTTTTCGTTATGGGAACACGCTCGCTCATTGCCGAGCTCAATTCATACGGGATTAATACCACCGAAGAGGTAACCGATAAGGCAGGCGTTATTCTTATCGGCTATGATACGGAGCTTACATATCAGAAGCTGATAAACATTTCTTATATGCTCGAAAAATATGATTTGCCGTATATCGCCACAAACCCGGACAGAGCCTGCCCTTGTGAATTCGGCTTTGTGCCTGATTGCTACGGTATGGCTGAAATGCTTTTCCTTGCAACGGGAAAGCGCCCCGTCTACATAGGAAAGCCCGAAACCGCTATGATAGACTTCGTTATGGATAAATTCAACTGTTCAAAGAACGATACGGTTGTTGTGGGTGACAGACTTTATACGGATATCGCCGCAGGGCTGAACGCAAATGTAACGGCGGTATGTGTGCTTTCCGGCGAAGCAAAGATCGAAGATATTGAGAACGGAGAAATAAAACCCGACATAGTGCTTGACAGCGTGGGCGATATAACAAGAATAATAGAGAAAAAATGATAAAATAAAAACAGAGAGCGGCCGGAAAGCTGCTCTTATTTTCTTTTCTGCTGTTTTTCTCTGATATGACTTTTCGGGAATGCATGATAAAAAACAGAGCAGAAGGAAATCCTTCCGTCCATACTCTTCAGATAATATTTATTCCCTGTTTCTTTCTTCTGACATTTTCATTTTGTAAAGCTCCTCTGCGGCAAGACGCACCTTTGCAACGGGGATGTTTTCAGGGAAGCAATAATAGAGGCAGTCACGGTTGCCTATGCAGACGATATCGCCAAGCTCATACCAGTAATAATCGGCATAAAGTCCGTAGGAAGAAAGCGGATTCTGTTCGTAATGCAGTTTTCCGCCGCAGCCGTCAAGCACGAAGCCTTCAGCGGTGTGAACAAGTCTGCCTTCGCCGACCATATAAATTGCCTTGTAATCCACCATCATGCCTATTTTCACAGGCGTATCAAGACGGTATGTTCCGTCCTCAAGAGAGCGGCGTATTTCCGCTCTTTCCCATGCGTACCAGTCGGGAATATGAGCAAAGCGCGGTGGAACGCCGTTTCCGGAACAAAGTCTGCCGTCGGCACCAAATGTCAGTCTGGTTTTGCAGGCGGAGCAGGTCAGCTCTGTGCCTTTGCCGTGCATCGTCCCTTCAGCTCCGCAGGAGGCACAGCGATAAAGAATGCGCTCCAGACCGTCGGCACGGAAAGGCTCGGTAACATTGACGTTATTTTCTGCCTGCCATCTGAAGGAATCAAATGAGAACGCCTCATCAAGCTTTTTATCCAGCTCGCCGACAGATAATGACATTATCTCCTCGGGTGTAAGAAGAACAAAAACAGATGCAGAGACATTCACCTTTCGCTTTTGCAGACAGTTGTAAAGCGGATCTCGTGTGAATGCGCCGTAGGTGCGTACCATCACAACGGGAACACGGAGCAGTTTGAAAAGATTTCCGAGCTTACGCGGCAACGGAGTTGCACAGCCGTCAAATGAGTAGCTTGCCTCGGGGTACATGAGAACGGACGTCTTCAAAGCCTTGAGCGAATATTGCATATCCTTGATAAGAGTCATATCTGAAACGAATTTCTGCGTGGGAATACATCCGAGTGAGCGCATCAGCCATTCCTTGCCTATAAAGCCGTCTGAGGTGCAGACGATGGTGTACGGCTTCGGATAGAAAATCCTCGCCGCGATCTCCAGATCAATGAAGCTCGAGTGGTTCATCAGAATAAGATAAGGCCCCTTCAGCTCACGGAACTGCTTCGTTGCTTCGTATGTGAATGAGACATCCTTCAGATCACCTGCCCCGACAACACGTGTCAGAGTGCGGAACAGTATCGACGGTCTTCTCGGCAGTTTGTGCTTCGTACGCGGCAGTGCCATAACGGTTTCATAATCGGAATCGACTGTTTTGATTTTCATCGGTTATACCTCTGTATGCTTCAGGGAATCATGACTCCCCATCGAATTTATGCTTGTGATTTGTATATTATAACATATCGCTTCAGCCGTTGTCAATATTGACGTGAAAGAATACATGACGGAGGGTTACATTTATTCAGATTCTTTATAGGTTTCACGTGAAATCTTCCCCTCACCCATTCAGAAGTATTCATCAAGAAATCCCCTCGTCCTGCCTTTTGGACGGGGGATTTCGGTTCTCAAAACCATATCTAATCAGTCCCGCTTTCGGGATTCTTCGGTCTTCCACTCAAAACTCTTACCCTCTGCCTCCTTCTTTTCCCATTCAGAAGCATTCATCAAGAAATCCACTCGTCCTGCCTTTTGGACGGGGGGATTTCGGTTCTCAAAACCAATATTCTATCAGCCTCGCATTCGGATTCTTCGGTCTTCCACTCAAAGCTCTTACCCTCTTGCCTCCATCTTTTCCCATTCAGAAGTATTCATCAAGATATCCCCTCGTCCTGCCTTTTGGACGGGGGGATTTCGGTTCTCAAAACCATATCTAATCAGTCCCGCTTTCGGATTCTTCGGTCTTCCACTCAAAACTCTTACCCTCTGCCTCCATCTTTTCCCATTCAGAAGTATTCATCAAGTAATCCCCTCGTCCTGCCTTTTGGACGGGGGATTTCGGTTCTCAAAACCATATCTAATCAGTCCCGCTTTCGGGATTCTTAAGGGGGCTTTCCCGTGAAAGCCCCCTTAAGTCAGTTAAATACTATCTCTTTCTCAATGCTTAATGCCTTTTCTTTCATGCCCTCAAAGAATTCAGAAAATCTTGCCTGATTCTTCTCTGCATATGCAACAGCATCAGCCGCCTGTGCAAAAAGCATCGCATCCCTCGGTAACTCGCCGAGCGTGAATTGCTTCGTGCCCGATTGCCTGAGTCCAAAGTATTCACCGGCTCCGCGTAGCTTCATGTCTTCTTCAGCTATCTCAAAACCGTTCGTGGTCTTTACTAACGTCTTCAAACGCGCAAGCGCCGTTTC
The DNA here is from genome assembly GCA_045627045.1 of Clostridia bacterium. GTDB lineage: Bacteria > Bacillota > Clostridia > HGM11327 > HGM11327 > SIG351. Next base: position 5,505 of record JAZQMY010000054.1, read on the forward strand.
ATTCGTCGCATCCGAAATAAGTATGCAGTGCGATTGATATTGTCCCCTGCCTACCCTGCCTCGAAGCTGATGTAATTGCGCAAGCCCGAACCTCTCTGCGTTTTCTATCACTATAACCGTCGCATTGGGCACGTTTATGCCTACCTCAATTACCGTGGTCGATATGAGTACATCCGTCTCCCCGTTTGCAAAGCTGTTCATCACCTTTTCTTTGTCATCAGGCTTCATTGAGCCGTAAAGTATGCCCGTCCTCACATCTTTAAGCGCCGAGCCCGAAAGCTCATCAAAGAGCGACTTTACGGAAGCCTTGCTCGAGTCTTCGTCATCCTCCACAAGCGGACATATCACATACGCCTGCCTGCCCTCGCTGACTTCACGAACTATGAACTTATATATCCGCTCACGCATATCCGTCCTCACGGAGTACGTCTTTACAGGGCTTCTGCCGGGCGGCAGCTCGTCGATTATTGAAACGTCCAGATCTCCGTAAACAGCCATTGAGAGCGTTCTGGGAATCGGTGTGGCCGTCATAACGAGCATATTGACAGGTCTGCCCTTCATCTTCAGACCAAAGCGCTGTCTGACACCGAAACGGTGCTGTTCGTCGGTTATCACAAGACCCACATTGCCTGACGAAACATCATCCTCAAGCACCGCATGAGTGCCTATGAGAACATTTATTGCGCCTGATGCAAAGTCCTCCTTCACCTTCTTCTTTTCGGATGCCTTCAGACTTCCGACAAGTAAGCCTGCCTTCAACCCGAAGCCCTCAAATGTCTTGTCAAAGGAGTCAGCGTGCTGCCTTGCAAGTACCTCTGTCGGCACCATCATTATCGCCTGATGTCCGGAACAGACCGTCATCAGACAACCGGCAAATGCAACGAGCGTTTTTCCCGAGCCGACATCACCCTGAATTATCCTGTTCATAGGAGCAGGAGAGAGCAGATCGTTCATTACGTCATCTATGGCTCTTGCCTGCGCATCGGTGGGACGGTACGGTAGCCTCTTTATGAATTCGGTAACAGCCTGCTTCTCAAAATCAAGCGCCGCTCCCTCTTTTTTCCGCTTCATCGAGGAGAGCACCTGACGCATCCTGAAAAGACAGAATTCCTCAAAAATAAACCTCTGCATGCTTTTTATGCAGTCGTATTCGTTCTTTGGGAAATGCATACCGCAAAGAGCCTCGTATTCACTTCCTATGCCGTACTTTGTTCTTATCTCCTCCGGTATCGCATCATAGTCCTTTTCCGCTTGTTCAAGAGCAAGCGCCATGAGCTTTGATATCGCAGTTGAGGATATTCCGTCAATGCCTCTGTAAACCGGCTCTATTATGTTGCCCGATACATTCATGTCCGGAATAAGCCTTGCATTCACTGCACGAAGCACCTTGCTTTTTCTTTCAAGAGTGCATTTGATAAGATATCTTTTTCCGGGAACGAACGAATTTATCAGATACGGCTGATTGAACCAGTAGAATTCAAGCGTCGCACTGCCGCACTTCACCTGCCAGCTGATGAAAAAGCCGGTTGTCTTTGAGTATCTTTTCTTGGCATTGCCGTCATAAACAAGATAAAATGCGACTTTTTTCGGGATGTCTATTTCGGAAATATCGTCATAGAACTCAAAATAATCATATTTTGCCGGAAAATAATGCAAAAGCTCCCGCAAAGTGGTTATACCTGCCTTTGCGAGGAGCTCTTCTCTTTTGGGGCCTACACCCCTTAACGTACTTATTTTTGTATCTTCGTATCCCATCAATCCACCGAGAGTAAAAGATTATATACAGGCTGACCGCCGTTATATACTTCCGCATCAACGTAATCGTACTTTTCGGTTACATAATCTGCAAGAGTCTGTGCAAGCTCTTCGTTTGCATCCTCACCGAAATAAATAGTAACAAGTGAGCTGTCCTCCGTGATCATCTGGGAGAGCATTTCCTCTGCGACCTTGAGAATATCATTTCCCGATACCTTGAGCTTGTTCTTTACGATGGCAATATAGTCGCCCTCATGCACTTCAACTTCATCGACAACTGTGTCTCTTACTGCGTGAGTGATCTGACCGTAAGAAACTCTCTGTATTTCCTCGTTGAATGCTGATTCGTTCTGATCCGCATCGCCGTCAGGCTCATAAGCCACAAGAGCTGAAATACACTGCTGAACGCTCTTTGTAGGAATAACTCTTACATCGCACTCCGAAATATCCTTTGCCTGATCTGCCGCAAGAATAATGTTCTTGTTGTTCGGGAATACGAAAACATGCTCTGCATTTGCCTTCTTTATAGCCTTGCTGATGTCTTCAATGCTCGGGTTCATGGTCTGACCGCCGCCTACAATAACGTCAGCTCCGAGTGACTTGAATATCTCCGTGATGCCGTCGCCCATTGAGATAACGACAATGCCGTTCTTCTTTTTCGGCATTGAAGTGCTGTTTTCCTTTGTCTTGTTTACCTCTTCATTCTGGAGGCGCATATTTTCTACCTTGACATCCTGAAGAACGCCGTACTTCAACGCAAATGAAAGGATCTCAAGAGGGGTGTTTGTATGGATATGAGTCTTTACAACGCCGTCCTGATTGATAACGAGCATCGAATCACCCTTCGGTCCGAATTCCTCTTTGAAGATGTCCTCGATATCCGACGGGAAAATACTGTCCGACTCATATACGAAGAATTCAGTGCAGTATGTAAACTTAATATCTGCCTTTGAGTGATCATCAACAAATTCCTCTGCCGTTACTTTCTCAAACTTCTTCTCTGTTGTCTTTTCATACTCTTTGAGGTTAAGCTCCTCGCTCTCATTGAGGGCCATGCCGAAGCCGCAGAGTATGCAGTAAAAGCCCATGCCGCCTGAGTCAACAACGCCTGCCTGCTTGAGCACAGGGAGAAGCTCCGGTGTTGAATCGAGAGCTTCCTTTGCGGCAGCACATACGCCGTCAAAGAAAATTGAAAAATCCTTCACTCCGTTATTGCTGAGCTCAACAGCCTTTTCGGCAGCTACTCTTGATACTGTGAGTATCGTGCCTTCCTTCGGCTTCATTACAGCCTTGTATGCATTATCCGAAGCAGCCTTGAGAGCATTTGCGAAGTCCGCAGTCTCTATTGTTTCCTTGCCTGAGAATGACTTAGCCATTCCTCTGAAAAGCTGTGAAAGTATAACGCCTGAATTACCTCTTGCGCCCTTCAAAGCTCCCATTGAGACAGAATTTGCTATATTTGTTGCCGACAGAGCCGTTACCTTTGATATTTCTCTCAATGCCGACTGCATTGTGAGTGACATATTTGTTCCTGTATCACCGTCAGGAACAGGATAAACGTTGAGTTCATTTATGAAAGCTTTGTTTTCCTCAAGGTTGTGTGCTCCGCAATGAAACATATCCTTAAGCAAGACTCCGTCCAATATATTGTATTCCAAACCTATTACCTATCAGTCAGCTGAAGATTACAGTCTGACACCCTCTACATAAAACTTAACCCATGACACCTTTACACCTGTCATGCTTTCGACTGTATAATGCACAGCGCTGATTATGTTGTCAGCTACCGTATTGATAGCAATACCGTATTTTACTATTACATGAAGAGCGATCGTGACCTTGTTATCCGCAACGTCAACCGTGATTCCCTTTGTAATATTCTCTTTGCCGAGAAGCTCAGCCCAATCCTCGGAAGGCTTTCGTGCAGACATCCCCACTATACCGTAACTGTTCAGAGCAACGTTTCCTGCAATCATTGCAATAACGTCACTATTGATGCTTATGATGCCGTTTTCATTTTCCATTGTTACGTTCATAAATAGTCCTCCTGATTTAACATTATATGTATATTGTACTCTTTTTTATCAGAAAAATCAAGTCTTTTTTAATCAACTCATAAAAAAATTGAATTATCAGAGAGTTACTCCGTCCTTGAAAATACTGATTTCTCTGTATCCGTTCTGCTCGTTCTTTGCAATTTCTTTTCCGGATGCCACATCAAGAACATAGGCGAAAAATTCTTTGCTTACGTCCTCCATCGTTTCTCCGTCAACAAGTCTGCCGGCATTGAAGTCGATCCAGTTCTTTTTCTTTGCGGCGAGCTGTGAATTCGTTGCGACCTTGACCGTCGGAACGGGTGCGCCCAGAGGTGTTCCTCTGCCTGTGGTGAAGAGGATCATATGTACGCCCGATGCGGCAAGTGCCGTGCAGGCAACGATATCATTTCCCGGACCGGTAAGCAGGTTAAGACCCTTCTTTGATGCGTGCTCGCCGTACGAAAGAACGTCTGTGACTATTGATGAGCCGCCCTTCTGCGTACAGCCGAGAGACTTGTCCTCAAGAGTCGTGATTCCGCCCTTTTTGTTTCCCGGAGACGGATTTTCGTATATATTCTGACCGTATCTCGTGAAGTAGAGCTTGAAGTTATTGATCATGGAAACGGTATCGTTGAATACCTCTTCGTTCTCTGCTCTGTTCATGAGAATCGTCTCTGCGCCGAACATTTCAGGTACTTCGGAAAGCACCGTTGTTCCCTCTGCTGAAACAAGCATATCCGAAAACTTTCCGAGGAGCGGATTGGCAGTGATTCCGGAGAAGCCGTCCGAGCCGCCGCACTTGAGGCCTACACGAAGCTTTGATGCCGGAACCTTTTCACGTCTGAAGCCTGAAGCATACTCGATAAGATCCGATATGATTTTAAGTCCGTCGCTGATTTCATCCTCTGATTCCTGCGTAACAAGGAACTTTACTCTGTTTTTGTCATATTCTCCGAGAACAGGAAGGAAGCTGTCAAGATTGTTGTTCTCGCAGCCGAGACTGAGCACAAGCACGCCTGCGGCATTAGGATGCTTCACAAGTCCTGCAAGGATTTTCTGTGTATTGAGATGGTCATCACCCAGCTGTGAGCAGCCGTATGGATGAGTAAAGCAGTAAACACCGTCAACCTTTGAATAGTTTTCAAGCTCCTTTGCCTTATTTACAAGAAGCTCTGCCGTCTTGTTCACACAGCCGACCGTATTGATTATCCAGATTTCGTTTCTGATGCCCACATCACCGTTTTCTCTTACGTAGCCATCAAAATATGCTTCTGTTTTTTCCTGTTTTCTTGTTTCGACAGGCTCATACTTATAATCAAGAAGACCTTCAAGGTTTGTCTTGACATTATGAGTATGTATCCATTCGCCGACTTTCACGTCTGTTGTTGCATGACCTATTGCAAAGCCGTATTTGATCACGTTTTCGCCTGATCTGATGTCTCTGAGCGCAAACTTGTGTCCGCGCATAACATCTTCCTTGAGTTCAAGCGTTCTGCCTTCGTATTCAAAGCACTCACCGCACTTCATATCATGTAGACATACCGCTACGTTATCGTTTTTATCTATCTGTAAATATTTTTTCATTGTCCGTTCCTGCTTTTATCAGTCTTCCGAAAGAAGCTTCATTATCGTTCTTGTGCCGTATTTCTGTATATCCTCGAAATATCTCGTTACTGCCTCTGAAAGGCCATCATATCTTGTAAGGTCTTCGTCCCAAAAATCCTTGTTTGAAAGGACAGCACTTACAAGAACTGCCGCATTCTTATACTTCTCGTAATATTCAAACTGTGCTTTGAAGAATTCAAGTACCTCCGGCTTATCGCAGATGTCATATTCCTTGCCATCCATATTGCCCTTGAGCTTGCCGTCCTTAAGCTCTGTTCCATGGTAGAAATTGATGAGTGCCGCAAGTGAGAACACCGTTCTTACCGGGAGCTTGCCGAATCTCTCAATATAGCCTTCAACTGACGGAAGAACTCTTACTTTGAACTTTGAAATTGAATTGAGGCTTATGCTCAGAAGCATATGCTTGATGAAAGGATTTGCAAATCTCTCAAATGTTGCCTCGGCAAAGAACTGCTTTTCTTCCTCCGGCAAATCGAACGTAGGTATTACCTCTTCGTAAATGCCCTTCTTCATGAACTTGCTTACGTCGGGATCGTTCATGCACTCGCCTACCGTTTCAAGTCCGCAGAAATATGCCGCAAGCACTGTCATTGTGTGAGCGCCGTTGAGGATCCTGACCTTTCTTGTTCTGTAAGGCTCCATATTGTCTGTCCAGAGCACGTTAAGGCCAGACTTTACAAACGGAAGCTCATCTGAATACTTCTTATCGCCTTCAATTACCCAAAAATGGAATATTTCTCCTGTATCGCATACGTTATCGATATATCCTCTCTCTGCCTGAAGTATTTCTGCCTCTGCTCTCGGATATCCGGGAACTATTCTGTCTACGAGCGTATTGAGGAAGTCGCAGGCATTCTTCACCCAGTTCACGAAGCCCTCCGGAAGTTTCCAGAGCTCTGCGTACTTCATTACGCACTTTCTGAGGTTATCACCGTTTCTGTCAATGAGCTCGCAGGGAATAAGGATAAGACCCTTCTTTTCATCTCCGCCGAACTTCTCATATCTCTCATAAAGAAGAGAAGTAACCTTTGCAGGATATGTCTTCTGGACACTGCCCTTTGTGAAGGGCTCCTCAACGAATTCAATGCCTGCCTCCGTTGTATTCGAAATAACGAATCTCAGGTCATCGCTTGTGGCATAGTCAACAGTCTTCTGCCAGTCGGAATAAGGATTTATTACTTCCTTGACGGAGGTGATTATGTTCTTCTCGACCTTGACCTCTCCGCCCTCGATGCCTCTGAGGTAAAGAGTGTAAAGTCCGTCCTGGGCATTTATCATATCGCCCATGCCTGCCGCAAGAGGCTGTACCACAACGACATTGCCGTTGAAGTTGCCGTCCTTATTTATTTTGTTTATCATCCAATCAACAAAGGCCCTGAGAAAATTGCCTTCGCCGAACTGCATTATCTTTACAGGCTTATCATTCAGATCGCCCACTTTGATGTCTTCCGGAATTACCGCTGTTTCAAGATATTTTCTTGATAGTGTCTCCATATTTAATCTCCTGAATATTTTTTATGACCTAAAAGTCTTATTTTTTGTTATTTCAGCGTTGCTATCGTTACGCCCGTATCGCCTTCGCCGTACTTGCCTATTCTGAATTTGTCGCAATGAGGGTGCTTGCGGAGGTATTCGTGAACTGCCGCTCTCAGAGCGCCCGTTCCCTTGCCGTGAAGGATGGTGACCTCGTTCAGTCCCGTCATCATGGCGGTATCAAAGAATCTATCTATCTCTATATAGGCATCCTCTGCTGTTTTTCCCCGCAGATCAAGAGTGGTCGAAACGGATGTCTTGAGATCTATTTTCTTATGCTCCGTCTTTATCTCCTGCTTTTCTGCATTGTCTGTAAGCTCAAGCTCCGAAATCTTTGCTTTTGTCTTGAGTATTCCCACCTGAAGCATAACTTCGTCATTATTTTTTATCTCAAGCACGCTTCCCGTTGTGCCGAGGCTGTTCACGAAGACTGTCATGCCGGGTCTTAAATCCTGCGCCGTTAGTCCCGAGAGTTTCTTTTTCTTCTGCTGGCTCTCGTACTCCTTCTTCTTATCGGAAAGACGCTTTCTTGCGGCTTCGATCTGATCGTTTTTCTCTCTGCCGTCAAGTCCGCCCGTATTATAGCGGAGCTCTTTTATGATTTCCTTCGCCTCTTCTTCCGCTTCGGCAATTATTCTTGAAGCCTTTTCCTTTGCCTTTTCCATTTCAGCCTGACGCTGATCGGCGATTTTTGCAAGCTTCTCATCGTACTGGCGCTTTGTTTCCTCTGCCTGACGGAGAATAGCATCGGCTTCCTGTTTTTCTTTTTCAGCGATCACTTTATTGTGCTCCATATCGGCAAGGAGTCTGTTCACATTGAACTCATCCTTACTGATATTGGTCTGTGCATCCTCGATTATGCTGTCGCTCAATCCGAGCTTTCTTGATATTTCAAGTGCATTGCTCTTTCCCGGTATACCTACAACGAGTCTGTAAGTAGGCATAAGAGTATCTATATCAAACTCCATTGAAGCATTTTCCATACCTTCCGTTTCAAAAGCAAATGTCTTCAGCTCGCTGTAATGAGTAGTGGCGAACGTGAGCACCTCTCTTCTGTTCAGCTCAGAAAGAATGGATCTTGCAAGAGCCGAGCCCTCAACAGGGTCCGTTCCCGTGCAAAGCTCATCGAAAAGAATCATGGAGTTTGTCTTTACGTTATTTAGAATATAAATTATGTTCGTCATATGAGACGAGAACGTACTCAGGCTCTGCTCTATTGCCTGTTCATCGCCTATATCGCACAGAACGTCTTCAAAAATGCCCATTTCAGCTCTTGATGCAGGAAGGAAAAAACCCGTCTGGCAGAGGAGAATGAAAAGTCCCACTGTTTTGAGACTTACCGTCTTACCGCCTGTATTTGGGCCGGTAATTATGAGTGTCTTGAAGTCAAAGCCTATCTCGACGTCTATCGGGACGCATTTTTCCTTTGCGATAAGCGGATGTCTGCCCTTGACTATTCTGACAGAAAGGTTATCCTTGATTTCAGGGCAGATGCAATCGTAAGCAAATGCAAAAGCCGCTTTTGCAAAAAGCACATCAAGCATAACGAGTGTATCCTGATTATCCGAAATATCAGGCGCATTTGAATGCACTATTGAGCTTAACTGCGAAAGAATCCTTTCTATCTCGTGCTTTTCGTCTGCTTCAAGGCGTCTTATCTCGTTTTCTGCCTGAACGACCGCTGCCGGCTCAATGAAAACCGTCGATCCCGTCTGCGACTGATCGTGTATAATGCCCGGAATCATGCCTCTGAATTCAGATTTTACAGGAATAACGAATCTTCCGTTTCTCTCTGTGATAACGGCTTCCTGAAGGTATTTCTGATTTGCGGTAGAGCGGATTATCTTATCAAGAGAATCTCTTACTTTTGAGCTCTGCAAACGAAGATTTCTTCTTATCTCACGAAGCTCATGAGAAGCACCGTCTGCCACCTCTCCCTCAGGAAGAATCGCATGCTCGATTTCGTCAATAACATTATGACAAATATATATATTTTCTGCGGTATCCTTCAGAAACGGCAGAGTATCAATGATTTTTGAGCCGAGTATTGAATTTTTAACATTGACTGCGGCCTTGCACACCTGAAGGACGGCAAGAAGATCCTGCGGCTGAAGAACACCGCCTATATTTGTCTTTTCAAGATACTTCTTTACTTCCCCGAAGTAGCATATAGGGTTTTCACCTGTATTTGACTTGAATTTGCATACCTCATCAAGGCGTGAGAGCTGTTCCCTGACCTTTTTCGCATTTGACAAAGGCAGAAGCATCAGCACCTTTTCTTTACCCAGCTCCGACACCGCATAGTCCGAAGCCGTTTTCAGTATTTTATAATATTCAAGTTTTCTGAGTGTCCTCTGATTCATTTTTCATTTCCGCTTTACTATATATTTCTGCTTTTTATATTATACATTTTACGTTCGTTTTTGTCAACTGTTTTTATTTTTTGCATTTTCGGTTTTGAGGAAATTGCGGGAACTTTATGCCATTGTGCAGGAATAACAAAACCCGCCTGAAAAGAAGTTTATTTTCTTTCGGCGGGTAATTATAATCTTACAAACGGAAAATCATGAAATATAACCGGCAAGTGCTTTTACTTCACAGTCTTTGCTTGCATAGTATGCCAGCATTTCATCTATTTTCTTCAGATCATAGCTTGTAACGCAATCAGAAATGACGTGAACGGAATAGCCCGCTTTGGTCATATTGAAACAGGTGGATTTCACGCAAGCGGTGGCATCCGCACCGCAGACGTAGAATTCGTTTATCTGATTTTCTGATATGAAAGTAGCAAATTCTTCACTTGTCAGAGCATTGCTTTTGGTTTTAACAAAAATATTGTCTGAAACAACATTCAGTTCAGGCACCAGTTCCTCGCCCTTCGTTCCGGGCTTGAAGGTACGTGTCCCGTCTGTGATATTGTTATGCCTGATGTACACGATGTACATTCCGTTTTCCTTTGCCCAATCGATTGCTTTATTGATTTTCTCAATAATGTCCTTGTAATGCTTTGTGATATCGTTCTGAATATCGATCACAATAAGTGCTTTGCTCATTTTTTCTCCTTGGATTACGATTTGTCCGCATCATCTGCCGGCAATTTCTGGAAAAGCGTATTTATTTCAAGTTTCAGCCCTCTATTGCTTCTCTGTCACAATAGATAACCGTATCGGGATGTGTGAGGAGCACGCTTGCAGGAACGTTCTCATCAGGAGCCTTCATAGCAAGAAGCTTCATGAGAATATCATGCTTTGACTTGCCGGAAATGAGCAGAACAATCTTCTTGGCGGAGAGAATAGTCGAGATGCCCATTGTCATCGCCTTTTTCGGTACAAGGTCTTTTGAAGCAAAGAATCTTGAGTTTGCCTTTATCGTTGATTCGGTGATAGGAGTAACGTGTGTCACGGAATCAAATGACGTTCCGGGCTCATTGAAGCCTATATGTCCGTTTTGACCGATTCCGAGGAAAGCAATGTCTGCGCCGCCGGAGCTTCTGTATTTTGCTTCGTATCTTACGCATTCTTCATCGGGTGAAGAAGTCTTGCTGTCTGGTATATTTATATTTTCAGGCTTGATGTCTACCTTTGAGAAAAGGTTTCTCATCATGAAGTTATAATACCTCTCTGCATGATCCTCCTCTATGCCAATGTATTCGTCAAGATTGAATGTCTTCACATCGGCAAAGGAAAGAACTCCTTCTGAATACATTTTTACTGCTTCTTCATACATCGGGATAGGTGTGGAACCTGTCGGAAGTATAAGAATGCTGTCTTTCTTTGCATTTATTACATTTCTGATCTCTGCCGCAGCAAGGAGACCCATTTGTCTTGTGTTGTCACAAACTGTTATTTTCATTTCGTGCCTTTCTGTATTTTATAATCTTAATATACTGTAATCCTTTATGTACGGAAGAAGCTCTTCCTCGTCGTTTGCCGTAGTGATAAAGGTCTGGAATTTGCTTAGGTACTCAAGCACATATTTCTTTCTTGTCTTGTCAAGCTCACTGAGAACGTCATCAAGAAGAACAACCGGCTTTTCGCCTGTTTCCGCAAGTGCTATTTCCGTCTGCGCAAAGAGCATTGAAAGAAGCAATATTCTCTGCTGACCCTGCGAACAGAATTTCTTTGCATTCTTTCTGTTCAGATAGAATGCAAGGTCATCAAGGTGACAGCCCTTTATTGCTCTGTATTTCTCTATCTCTTCGTCCCTTACGGAACTGAGCATTTCGTTATACTCATCGAGTATTTCATCGTATGTCTTTTCAGCAGTCTCCACAGCTGATTCGAACTCCACATACACATCATCCTTTTTGCCTGTAAGGCTTGAATAAATCTCACTTATCCTGTCATTCAGGCAATCAATGAAGAATCTTCTCTTGTACTCGATATAGCTTCCGTTTTCCGCAAGCATCTGATTGTAGGTATCAAGCTCAATGAATCTTTCTTCGCCGGAAAAATGCTTCAGAAGCTTATTTTTCTGCCTTATGACCTTTTTGTAAAGCTGAAGTGCGGAGCAATACCTGCTGTCGATCTTTGATATTGCAATATCTATGAATTTTCTTCTCTTTTCAGGCCCTTCCTTGATGATTTCAAGTGTATCCGGAGAGAATATGACTGTATTCAGCTTTCCGACTATATCGGCGACCTTTTTTATTTCCTGATTATTGTATTTTATCTTTTTGGAGTTATCGCTGTTAATGAGTATATTCAGCTTTTCGCTTCCGCTTTCGGTATGGAATTCGCCCATAAGCACGCAGTACGGCTTATCGAACAGTATCATATCCGTATCCTGATTTGTTCTGTGCGATCTCAGGGACGAAAGGAACGCTATTGCTTCTACAATATTCGTTTTTCCGGCCCCGTTATCTCCCGTGATTATGGTAGTACCGTTCTTGAATTCAAAATCCCTGTATTCATAGTTTCTGAAACAAGTCAATGTCAATTCCGAAATATACAATAGCTTTTCCTCCAATACCGTGACTTCAGGTCACACTCATTCATTTGCGGCAACGTATGTCTCGTTATCTCCCTCGACTGTTACCGTGTCTCCGCTTCTTATTTTTTTGCCTCTGCGAAGCTCCTTTTCTCCGTTTACCGAAACCTCGCCGTCAAGTATCATAGCCTTGCCCTCGCCGCCTGTGTAGCAGATTCCCGCAATCTTGAGGAACTGATTCAGAGTAACGTATTCGTCTGCAAAAATTACTTTTTTCATGTTTTATCTCCCTGAATCAGAGTCTTATCGGGAGGATAAGATATACGATATCCTTATTCTCTACCGGTCTGATTACACATACCCTCGTTGCAGTAGTAAATTCAAATTCAAGATCGTCATAATCAATATTTCTGAGTATTTCTATGAAGAACTTTGAATTGAATCCTATTACAAGCGGATCACCCTCTGTCTTGACCTGAATCTCTTCATAGGCTTCGCCCGATTCGCTGTTTGATGTTACAAAGAGCTTGCTGAAGCTGATGTCAAGCTTTACAGGATAGAGAGTGTTCTTATCCGAAAGAATAAATGCTCTTTCAAGAATAGAAAGAAGAGTCTGTCTGCTGCAAACGATTCTTGTCTTGTATTCGGTAGGTATCAGCTTTGAGTAATTGATGAAGCTGCCTGCAATGAGTCCCGTAACGAGAGTTGTGTTTCCTACTGTCAGCTTGATATACTTCTGATTGAATACGACCTTTGTTGTCTTGCCTTCCTCATCAGCAGAGGAGACGATATCGTAAATAAGCTTTGCCGGAATAATGATCTCGAATGAAAGATCATCGGCAAGCTTTCCGTGTGTGAGAGAAAGTCTGTAGCTGTCTGATGATACAACATCAAGAACGCCGTTTGAACACTTGAACAATATACCGTTAAGGGCAGGCTTTGATTCCTCTATTGAAGTTGTGAAGTAAGTCTGTCTTATATATTTTCTGAGCTCTTCTGTTGCTATTTCAAAGTTTACGTTTCCTGCAATGTCATCCATGAATGTATACTCGCCTACGGGTGCGCCCTGAATGGAGTATTTCATGTTAATATAGCTGACTGTCATGAGATTTGTATCGTTTGCTTTCAGTTCTATCATTACTGACGGCATTTTTGATACTATATCTCTTAAAAGAGAGCCCGGAAGAAGAATCTTTCCCGGTTCGTCTATATGAGCCGGAATTGAAGTAGAAAGAGTCTGAGACTGGTTTGTTGCAACAAGTCTCAATTCATCTTCTTTTGTCTCCATATAAATATACTGATAAATGGGTGATGTACCCTTTGCAGCAGCTGCCTTCTGAACTGTCTGTATGGCAGCTACGAGATCCTGCTGTAAGCACGTCGATTTCATAGTAGTTGTCCTTCTTTTATTTAAATATGTGTTTGTGTATGTAGAGCACGTGGATTTGTTGAAAACTGATATTTCAGCGTAAAACTCCGCAAGAAATGCCGTTGATAAAATTGTTGATAAAATATCCTGTGTCAACAAACCACGAAAATAAGCTTTTGAGCTACTTTATATTCTGATCGGGAAAATGAGATAGAAGAGCTCTTCATTCTGCGCAGGAGTGATTTTACATATCCTTGTGCCGGATGAAAACTCGAATACAACCATATCACATTCCATATTTTTCAGTATTTCAATGAAATTCTTTGAATTGAATGCGATAGTCAGCGGTGAGCCGTCTGTTGTGATATCTATTTCTTCGTATCCGTTTCCGTGGTCATTGTTTGAAGAAACATAAAGCTTACTGTAATTGATGTCAAATCTGACAGTGTAGAGTGATTCATCGGAAAGAAGTGATGCTCTTTCGAGAATCGAGAGGAACATTGTTCTTTCTGATATGATCCTTGTAGTATAAAGTGTAGGTATTATACTTTGATAATTTACGAATTTTCCCGAGATAAGGCCTGTGATCACTGTGGTATTTCCCGTATTTATCCTTATATATTTAGAATTGAAGGTAATAACGGTGTTCTCGTGATTGTATTTGTCGGGTGAATTTATTATCTCAAATACAAGCCTTGCCGGAATTATGATTTCAAACGATATATTGCTTTCAATATTGACTTTTCTGAAAGCAATTCTCGTTGCATCGGTGGATACAAAGGAAAGAACGCCGTTTTCGGCCTTCATCTGGATTCCTGCAAGGACAGGTCTGTTTTCCTGTATTACCGATGTGAAATATGTCTGTTTTATCGCGGTTTTGAAGAGAGCTGTGTTTATGCTGAACGAAACGTCTTCATTTATATTCTCTGTGAAAGTAAAGCCTGTCGAGGAAAGACACTGTATGGTGAATTTCATATTGATATAATTTACTTTCATTATATTGTCTTTATTTATATCAATATTGATCTGTACGTCAGGCATTTTTGCCAGAATTTCTCTGAAAAGACTTGTCGGTACGAGTATTTCTCCGCTTTCTTCAACGTCTGCATCTATGGAAACTACTACCGTCTCCTCTCCGCAAATGCCTATGACCTTTGCGGTGTTATTTTCTGCTCTCAAAAGGGCATACTGATAGAGTAGTGACGGGTTTTTTCCTGTAACCTTCTGTGCAGTCTGGACTGCATTAAGAATATCCTGCTGTGAACAAGTCAGCTTCATTAAATTTATGCTCCGATCTGTGTCAATATGTCAGTAAAAATTGACGTTTAAATGTTGATAAAGCGTTTTTTTACGGTTTTAACGTAATTTTTTATGTTGAAAACTTTTGCCGGCATCAGTTGATAATCATATCTTCAACCTTGTCGATGATGTCTTTTTTCTGGGGATCGTTTGCTATTGCATCCTCAACAACGCCGATTGAGTTGATTATTGTTGAGTGATTTCTGCCTCCGAACTCCTCACTTATCTTTTTGAGCTCCCATCCGAGAAGCTTTTTTGTCATGTAGATTGCAACGTGTCTCGGGAAGGCGACCGTGTGCTTTCTCTGCTGTGACTCAAGGTCAAGGAGACTTACGTTGAAATAGCTTGATACTACCTGCTTGATTTTTGAAATAGTGACCTTTTCTGAAGGTACGGCAGGTGTCTTGCCGAGAGTCTGAACGGTGAAATTGAGATCGACCACGCTGTTTGAGAGCTGGGATGTGAAAAGAATCTTTTTCAATACGCCCTCAAGCTCTCTTACGTCGCCCGATTTATATTCCTCGGCGATGAATGAAAGTGAATCGTTATCAATATCAAGCATCATTTCCCCTGCCTTCTCCTGAAGAATGGCAAGTCTTGTTTCATAATCCGGCGGCTGAATGTCGCAGATAAGGCCGTTATCGAATCTTGACTGTATTCTCTTTTCAAGAGTCTCAATATCGTGAGGATGACGGTCTGAAGTAAGGACAATCTGCTTGTTTGCGCTTGTGAGAGTATTGAAAGTATTAAAGAACTCCTCCTGGGTTTCCTTCTTGCCTGCGATAAATTGAATATCATCAATAAGCAGGAGGTCTACCATTCTGTATTTGTTCTTGAAGTTCTCCTTCTTTTGGTAATTGTTATCCTTGGAATAACGAACTGCCTCTACGAAGTCGCTTGTGAACTCTTCACTTGTAACGTAAAGATACTTCATTTCGGGATGAAGCTTCTTTACACGCTGGCATATAGCCTGCATGAGGTGAGTTTTGCCTACGCCTGATTTGCCGTAAATAAAGAGCGGATTATATGATTTGGAAGGGGACTCTGCAACTGCTGATGCTGCGGCATGAGCAAACTGGCTGTTCTTGCCTACAACGAATGTTTCAAATGACTTGAACGGCTGAGAATTTTTTCCGTCCTCTTCTTTTTTTTCTTTTGTCTCTTCCATAAGTGCGTCAACTTCGACAGGAGTGACGAACTGAACGTCTGTGATGGTTTTATTGAGTCTGCGTACAGCACCGAGTGCGGGAAGCTTGTATCTGTTGTGACAGAGATTCCTTGTGTAGTCGTTATTGACCTTGACATAAAGAATGTTCTCCTTTATGGTTACTCCCTCTGTTTCACTGAGAAATGCCTGAAAAATAGCAGGTGCTATATTTTCTGACAGCAATGCTTTTGCCTGATCCCACAGGTTTTTATGTTGTTCACTCATAAAAAAATACCTTTTTTCTATATAATATATCACTATATATAATATCATTATTTTAATAAAATTTCAAGCGATTTTTTCAGAAAAAAGGTATATTTTTTGATAAAAAGCCATATTTTACCGAAAAAAGGTAAAAAAACAATATTAAAGAAGAAACGGCAAAATAAGAAAAGCCTGCAGGAGCAAAAGCTGTATGCTTTCATCCCGACGGGCTTCAAATTCAAATATTATATTTTATTATTCTGTTATCGTGCCTCCGCCGACAAGCTTCATTCCGTCATAAAGAACTACTGCCTGACCCGGAGTGATCGCACGCTGCGGCTCATCAAACGTGACCTTGACCTTACCGTCAGTCAAAACCTCTGCAACGGCAGGTGCCTCCTTTGCACGGTAACGCGTCTTGGCGGTTACACGGATAGGCTTATCGGGCTTCTCGATTGATACCCAGTTGAAGTCATCTGCAATGAGTGTGTCGGAGAATATCCTGTCCTCGGGAGTAAGAAGTATATCCGAAGTCAGAACGTCCTTCCTGCAGACGTAGAGAGGCGCAGGAAGAGAAAGACCGAGACCTTTTCTCTGTCCTATCGTGTAATGGATTATTCCTTTGTTTTTGCCGAGTATCCTGCCTGTCTCATCCACGAAATTACCTGTTTTATAGATTTTCTTCGTTCTTTTTGAGATGTATCCGGCATAATCCTTATCAGGTATAAAGCATATATCCTGACTCTCATGCTTGGAAGCGTTCTCAAAGCCTTCATTTCTTGCTATTGAACGGATCTCATCCTTTGAATTGAATGCTCCGAGCGGAAAAAGGATGTGTGAAAGCTGTTCCTGTGTGAGCGAATAGAGTACATAGCTCTGGTCCTTTTCGGAATTTACGCTCTTTTTCAGCACCCATCTCTTGATTGATTTATCATATTCAATCTGTGCATAGTGTCCTGTTGCGATTTTGTCGCAACCGAGCTCTTTTGCGGCATCAAGAAGTGCTCCGAATTTAAGATGCTTGTTGCATACAATACACGGATTAGGCGTGAGACCTCTTTCGTACGATGAAACAAAGTTATCTATTACGCAGTCTGAAAATTTATTTACAAAATTAAATATATTAAAAGGAATGCCAAGCTTATCCGCAACCTTTTGCGCTTCGGCGGCATCAGATATTGTGCCACATCCGTTTTCGGAGGCATTGTCATCCCTCAGCTTCATCATGGCACCGATGCAGTCCCATCCTTCGTGAACCAGCAGTGCTGCCGCAACCGAGCTGTCTACACCTCCGCTCATGGCTATCATTGCTTTTTTATTCATATGATTCTATTTCCTTTCTGACCTTGAAGAGATCGGTGGAAAGGTATCTGTCACCTGTGTCAGGGAGAAGAACGACTATGTTCTTTCCTTCGTATTCAGGCCTCTGTGCGAGCTTTACTGCCGCACTGATGGCCGCACCTGATGAAATACCTACGAGAATTCCGTCTGTTTTTGCTGTTGTTTCAGTGGCTGTGTAGGCTTCTTCATTTTCGATATCGAAAACTTCATCGAGAATGCTCTCATCAAGTATATCCGGAACGAAGTTTGCGCCTATACCCTGGATTTTGTGTCCTGAAGCATAGCCCTTTGTGAGCAGGGGAGAGCTTGCAGGTTCTACGCCTGCTATCTTTATATTTACATTCTTAGATTTAAGGTATCTTCCTGTACCTGTTATTGTGCCGCCTGTACCGATGCCTGCAACGAATGCATCAATATTGCCGTCAAGGTCCTCCCAGATTTCAGGTCCTGTTGTTTTGAAGTGAGCCTCGGGGTTTGCGGGATTAACAAACTGACCGGCTATTATTGAGCCTGGGATCTGTTCGTTAAGCATTTCTGCCATTTCGATTGAGCCTGCCATGCCAAGTGAGCCGTCAGTAAGCATTACGGTTGCTCCGTATGCCTCCATCAGCTTTATTCTTTCGGCAGACATAGTGTCTGGCATTGTAATAATCACTTTGTAACCTCTTGTTGCCGCTATTGCCGCAATTCCGATGCCCGTATTGCCGGATGTAGGCTCGATTATTGTTGCGCCCGGCTTGAGAATACCTGATTTTTCCGCAGTATTTATCATTTCAAGAGCAGCTCTGTCCTTGACTGAGCCTGCCGGATTGAGGTATTCAAGCTTCGCATATATGTGTGATTTTATGCCGAGCTTCTTTTCAAGTCCGCAAAGCTCAAGCAAAGGCGTTTTTCCTACCAACTGTGATATAGATGTATATACTTTCATAGTGTCACTTCCATAATATATTTATAAATTTTAATTATTGTGATTACTCACTCAGCATGATCCATTCTTCTGTTGCTTCGTCAAGTTGCTTCAGTATTTCTTCATACTTTATATTCATTTCCTTAGATTTTTTACTATCCTTATAGACTTCTTCGGAAGCAAGAAGCTGTTCAAGCTCTGTTTTCTTCTTTTCAAGCTCTTCGATTTCTTTTTCAAGGGCTTTCAGTTTGTTTTTATGCTCTTTCTGTTCCTTTTGTGCTTCTTTTTCTTTTTTCTGCTGCTTTTCAATGGCGGTTTTTGTTATAAGTTGACCGTTTGACTCAAGCTCGCTTTCGTCCATATTGATTTTTTCGATATAATCGTCATAATTACCGATATATTTCGTGATTTTTGAGCCTTCCATGACGTAAACATAGTCTGCAATACGGTTAATGAAATATCTGTCATGCGATACCGTTATGAGCGTTCCGTTGTAGTCCTCGAGCGCTGACTCAAGTATTTCCTTTGATGCCATATCGAGGTGGTTTGTTGGCTCATCGAGAAGAAGAAGGTTATCGTGACGGAGCATCAGCTTTATAAGCATTACTCTTGCCTTTTCGCCGCCGGAAAGCGATGAGATTGTCTTGAAAACATCGTCTCCCCTGAAGAGAAAAACGCCGCATATCTTTCTGATGAAGGTAATCTCAAGATCAGGAAAATCATCGTATATTTCCGTTAAAATATCCTTCTGCTCGTGAAGGTTTGCCACCGACTGATCGTAGTAACCTATGCTTACCCTGCTGCCGTAGCAAACCTCGCCCGCGTCAGGTTGAATAATGCCGTTGATTATCTTCAGAAGCGTTGTTTTGCCGCAACCGTTTTCACCGATTATGGCGATTCTGTCTCCCTTCACAACGTGCATCGAGAAGTCCTTGAATAGCTCTCTTGAGCCGAATGTCTTGCTGACCTCCTCAAGAAATAGGACGTCATTTCCGCTTTCCCTGTCAATATCAAACGTGAAATGAATCGTTTCGGCACGGAAAGGCGACGTCACAAGCTTGATCTTATTCAGTTGCTTTTCACGGCTTCTTGCCTGCTTGATGCTCTTCTCACGGTTATAGCTTCTGAATGTGTCTATTATCCCCTGGAGACGCTTGATTTCCTTCTGCTGGAGAGTATACTGCTTTTCGAGAAATTCGTTGAGCTTCTGCTTTTTCTCGTAATAATCGGAATAATTTCCTTCAAAGTAAAGAAGTCCGCCGTTTTCTACTTCAGCGATCGCATCGCAGACATTATCAAGAAAATATCTGTCATGAGAGATGACGAGAACGGTTCCCTGATAGTTTGAAAGATGATTTTCAAGCCACCTTACAACCTTCAGATCGAGGTGGTTCGTAGGCTCGTCAAGAAGCATAACATCGGGTTTTTCCAGAAGAATCTTTGCTATTGCGACTCTTGTCCTCTGTCCTCCGCTGCACTCTGAAATCTTTTTGTCAAACTCATCCGGAGTAAAGCCGAGGCCCCTCAGAACGCCTTTTATGTCGCTTTCATAGCGGTAGCCGCCCTTTTCTTCAAACTGCTCAAGCATATCTCCGTAAACGGTCATCTGCTGTTCATATTTCGGATCATCGGGAGAAAGCTCCGTTATTACGGATTCCTGAATGCGAAGCCTTGCCTCGAGGTCTATGAGATCATCAAAAACGTGAAGCAGAACATTGTATATTGATTCATCTGAATATAATAAAGGATGCTGCTCAAGATAGCCTACGGAAGTATTGTTTGCAAATGAAACAATACCGTCCGTTGCCTCCTCTATTCCTGCAATTATCTTAAAAAGGGTGGTTTTGCCTGAACCGTTGGCGCCGACAAAGCCTATTTTCTGTCCGGATTCGGCTTTCAGGTCGATCTGCGAGAACAAACTGACGTCAGCAAATTCCTTCTTTATTCCTTTTAACTGTAATATAGTCATTTATAAATCTCTTGTTTTGTATTCGTTAACAATTATTGCACCCGAAACAGCCTCGTGCCAGTCTGAAAGGGACTTACCCGCACTTGAAAGCGGAAGCTCGGATATATCTGCAATATTTATATATTCATAGTCTGCTCCGTCCTTGAGAATGAGTATTTCTTCATTCTTATTGCCAGTAGCAACTGCGGAAACAATCTTGCTTCCGTTTGAGCCGTTCTTATTGAACTTGAACGCCGTAAGACCTACTCCCGCACGTTTCTGGAGTGTGATATCATCCTCCGAAGTCTTCTTTGCATAGCCTCCATCAGATATAAATATAATTAAATATTTCGATTTAATCACCTGAGCAGATACGATACTGTCTCCCTCGTGAAGTTTCATGGCTTTCACGCCCTTTGAGGCCCTTCCCATTTCGCTTATTTGGTCAATATCTGTCTTCAGAATCATTCCCTGCTCTGTTACGAAGCAAACCTGTGTTTCATCTTTAATCAGTTTGATATCTATCAATATATCGTTTTCTGCAAGGTCACAAGCTGATATTTTTGATCTTGTTGTCATAAATTGATCGAATGATGTCAATTTACACATACCATTTCTAGTTACAAAGAGAATTTTTCCTTCATTATATGATTTTGAAGCATAAACACTTATCAATCTTTCACTTCTGTCATAGGTAGTAAGCATATTTGTGAGCGGCATACCACGTTCTTTCCACTTTGAGGTTGGAATATTGTTTACTGCGAGCGTATAACAGTTTCCTTTATCGGTAAATAGTGTAAGCTTGTAGTCTGAAGACGTGTGGATGATATGTTCCACGTAATCGCCCTTACCTACTTCTATTTCTTTGAGGTTTCCATTTGATCTTGCGAAGTGGCCCTTCTCTATTGACTTGATTTCCTGATTGTGCGTGATTACTACGATTACATCCTCAGAAACGATGAATTCTTCCTCAGAGAACGTCTTTTCATGTCTTGAGGTCTCGATTTCCGATTTTCTTGGTGTTGCGAATTTTTCCTTAATCTGCGTCAAATCTTTAACAATTTCAGCATTCAGCGCCTCTTCAGAGCCGAGAATTCTTTCGTACTCAGCTATCCGGGCACATAAATCGCTGTAATTAGCCTTCAAAGTTACGATTTCAAGGTTGGTCAAGCGCTGCAATTTGAGATCAAGTATTGCTTGTGCCTGCTCTTTTGAGAAACCGAAGTTTTTCTGAAGGTTCTCTCTTGCATCGGAAGGGTTCTTTGATTTTCTGATCGTCTTGATGATTTCATCAATTATGCTGCACGCCTTGATGAGACCTTCCATGATGTGCTTGTCTTTGAGAGCCGCATTCAGTTCGAATTTAGTCTTGTTTGTAAATACCTGCTTCTGAAAATCAATGTAGTAATGGATGCAGTCTGCAAGTGAAAATCTTACTGGCTTTCCGTGTGCTACTGCGACCATGTTTGCCGCAAAGTTGTATTGCAGGTCTGTGTATTTATAAAGATATGCGAGAATTTTATCCGGATCTGCATCCTTCTTTATCTCGATAACGGCTCTGATTCCGTTCATATCCGACTCATCCCTTATGGCAATGACGTTTGTGAGCACGCTCTTCTTGTCTTCGCAAAGCTCAGCGATTTTTTCAAGTATTTTGCTCTTGTTGAGACCGTATGGGAACTCCGTTATAACGATTGCTTTCTTTGTTGCGGATATCTCCTCAATATGTGACTTTGAACGAATTACGATTTTACCGCGCCCCGTAGTATATACTTTTTCAAGCTCGCTTATGTCTTTCATTATGATTCCGCCTGTTGGAAAATCCGGCGCCGGAATATACTTCATGAGCTCTTTTGAGTTTGCCATAGGGTGGTTTATCGCATATATGCTTGCATCGATCGTTTCACCGAGATTGTGTGTCGGAATTTCAGTTGCAAAGCCGATTGCGATTCCTGATGCGCCGTTTACAAGCAGATTTGGGAATCTGCAAGGCAGTAATTCAGGCTCTTTGAGCGTGTCATCGAAGTTATATTTGAACTGAACGGTGTCTTTTTCGATATCTCTGAGCATTTCAAGCGATATCGGAGCCATTCTGACCTCTGTATAACGCATTGCAGCAGCTCCGTCGCCATCAATTGAGCCGAAGTTACCGTGTCCATCGACCAGTTTTTCGCCCATACTGAAGTCCTGAGCCATTCTTACCATTGCTTCGTAGATTGATGAGTCTCCGTGCGGATGATATTTACCCATTGTATCGCCGACGATTCTGGCAGATTTCTTGTATGGCTTATCAGGATCGTTTTTCAGCTCCCACATTGTGTACAATATTCTTCTCTGAACTGGTTTTAAGCCGTCCTCAATTCTCGGTAATGCTCTTTCAAGTATGATGTACTCGGAATAAGGCATCATTGAGTCATGCATTATGTCTCCGATCGGAGATTTTTGAAGTGTTCCCGCTTTTTCCGGGTCTACAACCTGTATTTTGCTTGATTTTTTAGCCATTTTGTGTTCCTTTCCTTATTTCATATCTTCATAAGCATCTCTCTTGTTGAATTGAGCGTGCTTAACAATGTAATCATGACGTACTTCTGCTTTTTCACCCATCAGAATTCCTATCTTGTTTTCAGCTTCTGCTGCATCACCTATCTGAACTCTGATCATTCTTCTTGTATTCGGGTCGAGAGCCGTTTCTTTGAGCTGATCTGGATTCATTTCACCAAGACCTTTGTATCTCTGGATCGTGTATCCTTTTTCAAACTCGTCTGTTGCTGCTCTTAATTCCTCATCTGTATATGCATAATATACTTTTGAGCCCTTTTCGATCTTGTAAAGCGGTGAAAGTCCTATATAAATGTGTCCGTCTTTGATAAGGTCCGGAAAATATCTGTAAAAGAACGTTATAAGAATTGCTCTGATGTGCGCACCGTCCTGGTCGGCATCGGACAAAATAATAATCTTGTCATAATTAAGTTTTGAGATATCAAATTTGTCGCCAATTCCTGTTCCTAATGCATATATTATTATTTTATATTCTTCATTTTTCATTACCTGGTCAAATGAAGTCTTTTCTACGTTCAACGGCTTACCACGAAGCGGCAAAATCGCCTGAAAATGTCTGTCTCTGCCTAATTTTGCTGTGCCTCCGGCAGAATTACCCTCTACTAGATATAATTCGTTTATTGTCTTGTCATTTCCTGAACAGTTTGCTAGCTTTCCTACAAGAACTGAGTTTTCTACGCCCTTTGACTTTGTTCCTTCACGGATTTTTGATGCTGCGTTGCTTATAGCCTTACGCATCTGGGCGGTTCTGATACATTTATCGGTAATTTTTTTGGCGGTTTCATCGTTCTGATGAGCTTCCATGAATTTCGTGAACTCTTCGACTACAACTGCTTCGACTGCCGTTCTTGCTTCAGTATTGTTTAGCTTTTCTTTTGTCTGTCCTTCGAACTGTGCTTCAGCCATTTTTATTGAAATGACTGCTGTTAGTCCTTCACGCGTATCTCCACCTGAAAGAGCGTCCTTTTTGTCTTTGATAAGATTAAATCTTAATGCAAAATCATTGATCGTTTTCGTGATGCCGCTTCTGAAGCCGGTTTCGTGAGTTCCACCTTCAGAAGTACTTATATTGTTTGCGTATGAAGCTACGATGTCTGCACTTGAATCTGTGTACTGGAATGCTGCTTCGACCTTAATATTGTTCTTTTCGCCTGATATCTTTATCGGTTCATCAAAAAGCGTTTGTTTTCCTTCATTGAGAAATTTTACGTAGTCTGACAAGCCTCCTGTAAAGCAGAAATGTTCTTCCTTTGGTTCATTGTCACGTTCATCATACAAATCAATTTTAAGACCGCTGTTCAGGTAAGCAATTTCCTTGAGTCTCGTGGAAATCAGATCATAATCGAAGTTTGTGCTTTCAAATACTCTGTCATCCGGCAAAAATGTTACTTTAGTGCCTCTTTTTCTTGTGTTTCCGACAATAATAAGGTCTGTTACCGGTTTTCCTGAAATTATGTTTCCTTTTTTATCAGCGACGCTTTCGTATCTTTGTTTGTACTCTTTACCGTCTCTGTAAACTGTAACTTCAAGCCAACGGGAGAGAGCGTTTACAACTGCGGCGCCAACGCCGTGAAGTCCGCCTGAATAACTGTAATTTGTGTGGTCGAACTTACCTCCGGCGTGAAGAACGGTAAAAATAACCTGAACTGCCGGCACTTTCATCTTTTGATGGATGTCTACAGGCATTCCTCGGCCATTATCGCAAACACTGACACTTTTATCCTTGTTTATGCGTACTTCTATTGAGTCTGCATAGCCATTCAGCGCTTCGTCAACGGAGTTATCGACGATTTCTGTTAATAAGTGGTGAAGTCCCTTTGACGATGTCGAGCCGATGTACATGGCAGGGCGTTTTCTTACCGCTTCAAGCCCTTCAAGTACAACAATATCATCTGCGGTATATTTATTTGACATTTATTTTTCCTTTAGGTATATATTTTTAAACGAGGCTTTGCAATGTTTCACGTGAAACAAAAAATAAAAAGTAAAAATTATGCCTACAAAACCTCACAATAATATAATTATAGCATAAACCAATGAAAAAATCAACATATATTATTGAATATATAAAATGCTACTATATATTGATGAATATATTGATGAAATACGATAATAAAAGATAAGATTTTTATTGAATAAAAGGGTGATATATGATATAATTAACGTATTAAGATTAAGGAGAATCGTATGTTTTCCATTCTATTTGAACAGATTCCGGAAACTAATTTTGCCGAAGAGCAAGCCTTCAAGGATATAAATGCAGACAGGATATTCAATGAAAAGGTAAGAAAAATTCTTTGTTATAATATTACTGAAAGCGAAATAAAAGCAAGAACGGAGTTTTTTTCCCAGCTGAGAAAAGATGATAATGCAGAGAAATTAAGCATATTGGGAAAGGATCTTACTGAGCTTGAGCGTCTGAAAGCGGCATATTACGATGCAGAAAGCAAAATTGAGGTTCTATTTATAGCCAGAACGCTATGTGATACATATTGCAGGGCTGTAAAAAGGACTCTGAACCTCGCTCTGGACGGGAAATTCATCACAGAATTGAAGAAAGAGGCTGAAAAACTGCTTGAAGACGTCGAAGAAATGTCTGAAATGGTGAGAGAAACAGAGGAAGCATTCAATACGGTGAAGAACTGGAGACTTTCATTCGGCGGAAGTGGGCTTGTTTTCATGAAAAGAGGCAGCGCGGAACACGAAGGAATATTCAATAAGCTTATAAAATCAGGAAAAGAACTGAATATAGTAAGCGAGTCCTTCAGAACAGATGCAAACATCAAGGTACCTGCGGAATTATCAGATAAGCTGCTTGACATATACCGTGATGAGGTAAAGAAGTTGACAGTATTTGTAAGAAAATATAATGGAAAGATAAATTTCGATATATTAAAATTGAAGGAAGAAATAGATTTTTATCTTACTATGAAAAAGCTCTATGATAAAGCAGAAAACAGAAAAATTATATCGACAAATGCGAATATCAGTAAAAATAAAGAATTCAGAGCAATAAAGGCATATGATATAACGCTCCTTGAAAACAAAGAAACAGAAATAGTGCCAAATGATATTGACTTTACAGAAGAGGATTCAGTATGTTTTCTGACAGGCGCAAACGGCGGTGGAAAAACAACTTACCTGAGGAACATTGCGGTGAATATGATTCTTGCACTGTCAGGATTCCCGGTATTTGCGGAAAAATGCAGTATTTATCATTTCAGGAAGATATATAGTCATTTTCCTGTGGATGAATCATTCACCGATTCGGGAAGGCTGAAGGAAGAAGAAAACCGTGCCAACGGTATAATCGAAAATGCAGATAAGGATACATTTATATTATTCAATGAGACTTATTCAGGAACTGATTCAGTGAAGGGAACAGGGCTTGCGCTTGAAGCGGCGGCAAAAGCTCTGGAAAAAGGGGCATTTATGCTCTTCGTGACTCACTTTTATGACGTAACTGAAAGCAATTTTACAATCCTTCAGGCGGTCGTGGAGGAAGGAAACAATAATCAGAGAACGTATAAAATCAGAAAAGGCATGAACAAAAGGGCGTCATTTGCGAATGATATTCTTGATAAGTACGGGCTTTCACTGAAAAAGCTCAAGGAAAGGTTTGGTGAAGACTTTGAAGCATAATCTTTTATACCTTATACCTGAGGAAGAATACACCGTAGATAAGGAGCTTGCCAAGGATCTGCGGCTCAAGGAAAGCTTTTCGTTTGAGGGAATGAGCGAAGCAGAAACGGATTATCTGATCAAAATATTGCTTTCTCCTGTAAAAAACAAAGTTAATTTAGAGTACAGACGTGAAATTATAAATGAATTTCTATCTGTCCCGGAAATGTTCAACAGAATATTTACAAGCTTCAATAATTTTAACAAAGAAATAAGAAGCAGACAGAGCGAATTCAACGGCAAGGCCCTCAATTACAAGGACTTTAATTCAAGCAAGAATATGGCTCAGCTGAACTGCATCCATTTCACAAAGGATCTGCTTCTAATACGAGATATCGAAAAATGTCTATGTAAATATAATTTCAATTCAAGAGGTCTGAACGAATTGAAAAAACGTATTTCGGGAATAGTTAATAATCCCGAATATATAAAACTGATTGATATTCTTAAATTAATTGAAACTTCAAGCGCAGAGGATGAGTTCAATATGTATTTTGAGCTTGGCGAGATGGGCAGGATGAAGGATTATGATATTATAGACTTTGAGGAAGAACAGGAATATACGGCACGTTCGTTTTTCAGGAGAATAAAAACGGAAATAAATGTGACCGCCGAGGCGACACTTACGGATAAGAAGAACGAATATCTCTCAAAAAGGTTCAATGATATATCATCTGCCGTGATAATGATGGATAAAATGATTTATTCTGAATTCTCAACTGTCGCCGAGCAACTTTCGTTCTATAATTCTGCATTGAAATTCATTCATTTTGTAAAGGAGAAGTTGAATCTACCGGTGGTATTCCCTGAGAGGAGCGATTGTACTACTGAAATTTCATCACTTTATGATATAAATCTTCTTGTTAACGGCAAAAAAGCCGTGCCAAATGACATATCGATACCCTACAATATAAACGGAATGGTGATAAGGGGAGATAACAGCAGCGGAAAAACCGTATTTATAAGGTCGGTAGGCACTGCCCAGCTAATGTTCTCGGCAGGACTCCCTATTGCTGCAGAGAAAGCCGCAATGAGACTTGTGAACGGAATATACTCGCAGTTCTCGTCATCGGAAAAGAAATCGGCAGGAGAGACCGATTCGGGAAGATTTGAGCAGGAGGTCATGGTTTTCTCATCGATGTTTGAAAGAATAAAGCCGGACTCTCTTGTGATACTCAATGAGTCATTCCAGACAACGGAATATTCGGAGGGTGCAGAAGGACTATATCATATATTGAAAGCTATAAATTTTATGGGCTCAAAGTGGATACTCGTCACGCACTTGAAGGAAATATTCAATTTATTCAATGACAAAAATACATCAAAGTATGAGATGTTATCTGACGGCTCACATAAGATAAAAAGAGCGGATTGATGAAAAAGCATCCGGATCTAAGTATTTTCTGTAGCAAAGCAAAGCCTTTCAGCATATAATACAGTGGTTATATGTTGAAAGGCTTGTTTTATGAGAAGAGTGAAAAGAAAAGTATTGAGAAACATAATTATATTCTGCCTTGCACTTTCATTGCTTTGTATTTTGTTTATTGCGTTGCTTGAGAGAGCGATAAGGCCGGCAATGAATGCCATTGCGGAGGTGAGAGTCCGATATTATGCCGTCTCGATCATGAATGATGCTATCAGGGAGGTAATGAGTGAAGAAGGCAATTTTGATTCGGTGGTGGATGTCGTTAAGGACGAGAACGGCGCTGTTAAGCTTGTGAGGACTGATTCGCTTGCGATTAGCCGGATTTCCACTCAGGTCAGCATGAGGGCACAGGAGATGCTTCAGGAGCTCAAGGACATAGAAATATCCATTCCGGCAGGCTCACTCATCAACAGCGGTCTTTTGTCCGGCAAAGGCCCCGATATTCACATCACAATGCTCCCTGCTGGGGCGGTAAGCACTGATTTTTCCACTGAATTTGAGAATGCCGGAATAAATCAGACAAGACACAAGGTTTATCTGCACGTTACGGCTCTCGTCAGGATAGTTGCGCCGCTTTCGGGGTCGGCCATTGAGGTTTCAACGGCGGTGCCTATAAACGAAATGGTTATTGTGGGCGAAGTGCCGGATACTTATATCAATGTTGATGACGGAAACGGCAGGCTGAATCTTGTGCCATAAAAAGAAAAACGTCAATATAATTCATATATCGACGTTTTTCTTTTATTTCTCAATTTTTCAGCCTCTGACTGATTTTACGATTCTGCTGCAGCAGTTTGATGCGATTCCCGGAATCGAAGAGAGCATTTCTCTTCCGCCTTCAATGAACTTTCTTTCAGGACACTTGACTGCATCCGAGCAGAGCACATGAAAACCAACTGTCAGTACGAGTGCGCCTGCCGCAAGAGCCAGGCTTACCGTATCTTTTTTCTTCATATTGAACATAATCCATATTTCCTTTCAGCGGATAATTTTTGCACATTTATTATCTGCAGCGGAAAACGAATTATACTTATTTCAGATCTCATCGGGAAGATATTCGCTTCCGTCAACGAATGCACCGAGATTCGTGCCTGCATAATGTCCCAGAACGTGAAGTCCGTATGCACTGAAGTGGCCGCCGACATTCGGATTGACATATTTGCTGTCGCCGAGAAGAAGCTTGTCGGCAATCCTCGTAAGCATAACAAAATCCTCGTCTTCCCTGCAGAGGTCCTCCTGTGCATTCTGGATTGCGTGGTCTTTGTCAAGAGCGCTTGCTTTTCCCTCGGGGGCCCAGGATACGATTGAGGCAAAAAGTCCCACACGGATGATGCCGAGCTTGTCAATTCCGATATCCTTTTTCAGCTCATTTTTCATTGCAAGAAGGCCCTTCTTGTATTCTTCGTAAGAAACGCCCCAGATGGCATCGCTTTCGCCCTGAAGCCATACGGCATAAACGTGTTCGTAGTTACCGTTGAGCTTTTTGAGAGCGGCCTTTGCTTTTGCGACGACTGCATTGTAGCCCTCGGTTCCGGGGAGCCAGTAGAACATGGCTGCCGAGCCTCTTGCCGCAGGCACTGCAGCTACGTTCCTGCCTGTTTTTTCAACATAGCTTTTTGCAAATGACGGGATGAGAGTTGAATTGTGATAGCAGGCGCCGCCGAGAACATTGTCCTTGAGCCATTCTGACTGATTAACACCCTTGTCAAAGCAATAGCCCTGTGTCATATTGTGTCCTATGTCTTCTCCTGCTGGATTTCTGAGAGCTTCAAGGCTGTCTGTAAGATATTTGTACTCAACTGCTCCTTCGACAGGTTTAGAGTCGATGAGCGCTTCCGTTTCTCCCTGCATATTGCTCTGTCCCATAAAGATTATAATATCGGTTTTACCTGAGTTGTTTATTTTGTTCATAATATATTATTCTCCTTTCTGAGTGAAAAAAATCATTTTCGGTTCGGGAAAATTGTATCATATTCCAAATCAAAAGTCAATAGCGTATTATTCAAGCAAATATAAGGCTTAAAAGGCTTTTACACAAAAAATTACTTTACTTTTTCAGACTGATGTTATATAATTATAAAAATAATATGAAATATCAGACATTTCGGCAGGGGACGGTATGAAAACGACACTGATAAACGATTATCTTGACAATTTGTCAAAAACTCAGAGGGAAAAGCTGATGAGGGTAATAAAATTCATTGCAGGCGAGGTGGAGAACGTTGAGCTTGCGAGCGTATTTACTCTTCCGGGCTTTACCGTTGACTATCTTCCGATATGCAACATAAGGGCAAAGAGAAAAACGATTACTGTGAGATTTTTCCAGAAGGACGTTTTTGCCGTCTTCGCAGAAAAGCTCGGCGATTTGAAGCACGGCAAGTGCAGTGTGACATTTGAAGAGCCCGAGGAATTCATGATCCCGCAGATAAAGAAGCTTCTTGAGGTCACGGCTACCGCAACAAAGGTGGACGCAGGCTTTCTGAGGTCGATTCGAATGCGTGATTACGGATATTACAATAACTCTCTTCTCTCTCCGAGGAGAAAGCCAGAAAAGAAGGACACCGCAAAGGTGGTAGGCTTGAGAGAAAGGAAGTAACTCGTTGAAGGATAATCTGATAATTCTTGTTACCGGAGCAACATCCGGCATAGGCAAAGCAACGGCAGGTCTTCTTGCATCAAAGGGCTTTACTGTTTACGGCACGGGAAGAAAAGCTTCCGGCGAGACTGTTGACGGAGTGGTGATGCTTCCTCTTGACGTGACAAATGACGAATCGGCAAGGAATTGCGTTGAGGAGATAATCAGGAGAGAAGGCAGAATCGACGTGCTTGTGAATAATGCAGGCTACGGAATAGCCGGATCGATAGAGAACACATCCGTTGATGAAATGAGACAGCAGCTTGAAACAAATCTTTTCGGCGTGCACAGAATGACAAAGCTCGTGTTGCCGTATATGAGAGAGCAGAAATCAGGCAGGATAGTCAACATCAGCTCTGTTGCGGGCTTCATTTCAATACCGTTTCAGGCTTTTTACAGCGTATCAAAATACGGCGTTGAGGCTTATTCGAGAGCACTTAGGTGCGAGGTGGCTGAATTCGGGATAAAGGTCTCAATGGTTCAGCCGGGAGACACAAAAACCGGCTTTACAGGAGAAAGAAAGACTGTGAAGGACGGAATGACGGGCGTATACGGGGAGAAGCTTCAACAATCTGTGAAAAGAATGGCGCACGATGAGCAGACGGGAAGAGATCCGATATTTATTGCAAGAGCTGTTCTCAAAACGATAAAGAGAAAGAATCCGCCTGTAAGCCTTACGGTCGGTATAGAGTATAAGGCAATAAAAGCGCTGTCAAAGGTATTACCCGAAAAGCTGGTTTCGTTTGCAATAAGAAAGCTTTATGCCTGAGAAAGAGAAAAATATGCTGAAAATTAAGAATGGCTTGGTTTTTACGGACGGAAGCCTTGAAAAAAAGGACATTTACATAAAAGAAGGAAAGATTACTTTTTCCGAAACACCCGATTGTGAGGAAATCGATGCCGGGGGAAAAACGGTTATTCCGGGATATATAGATATACACATTCACGGAGCAGTGGGAAGGGATTTCAACGAGGGCACTGAAGAAGCGTTTGATGCGATAAGCGGATTTGTTGCTTCGCACGGCACGACCTCTGTTCTTGCCACGACAAGCACTGTTTCGGGAGAAGATATCGGGAACGCAATAGAAGCCGCTTCACGGAAAATGAATAAGGTTCCCTTCGGCGCAGAGATACTCGGCGTACATATGGAGGGCCCATTCTTCAACGAAAAGGCACTCGGAGCGCAGAATCCGCAGTTTGTTCAGAAGCCGTCGATGGAAAACCTCGAAAAGATTGTCGGCGACAATATGGACGTGCTGAAAATGATAGCAATAGCTCCGGAAACTGACGGCGCAAGTGAACTTATCGCTGAAGTAAAAAAGAAAGGCATTGTGCCTGCGATTGGCCACACTGCGGCAGACTATGATACGGCAAAAGCGGCAATGGATGCGGGCGCTGTGATGATGACGCACTTCTACAATGCAATGACTCCTCTCAAGCACAGAGATCCCGGCGTTGTTGGAGCGGCGTTTGATAGGGGAAACGTGTTCATTCAGCTTATTTGTGACTTCATTCACGTTCATCCTGCGGCAATAAGAATAGCAATAAACAATCTTGGCAGGGAAAATGTGATAATGATTTCCGATGCGATATCGGGAACAGGTCTCGGAGACGGAAAATACGTTCTAGGGGGACTGGATATATTCGTTAAGGACGGAGTGGCAAGAATAAAAGAAGGCAATCTTGCAGGCTCAACGCTTACGCTTGACACTGCAATGAGAAATATGCTTTCTATCGGCTATACGCTTGCGGATACCGTCAGATTCCTTTCGGAGAATCCTGCAAGAGCAATAGGCGTTGACGACAGAAAGGGCTACATCAGAGAGGGCTTTGATGCGGACCTGATATTACTCGATGAAAAAAAAGAAATTGAAATGGTTTTCGTAAAAGGAAAGCCCGTTTATGCAAGACAATAAAGAAAGGTGATCAGATAATGGATAAATTATACAAACAGTTTACGGATCCCGATGCATTTTACAGAACA
Source organism: Clostridia bacterium (assembly GCA_045627045.1). Taxonomy (GTDB): domain Bacteria; phylum Bacillota; class Clostridia; order HGM11327; family HGM11327; genus SIG351. The sequence goes on from JAZQMY010000054.1 coordinate 37,944, forward strand.
GCTCCGTTCTGGATATGGAATGAAGAAATGGATCCCGCGGAATCAGAACGTCAGCTTAAAGAATTCAAGACACACGGTATGGGAGGCGCATTCTCTCACGTAAGAACAGGTCTTATTACTCCTTACCTTGAAGAAGAATATATGGATGTATTCGGAAAGTCAATTGAGGCAGCAAAGGAGCTCGGAATCAAGCTCTATATGTATGACGAATACGGCTGGCCGTCAGGCGCCGCAAACGGAGAGGTTATTGAGGCAGTTCCCGAGGCAAGATATACATGGATGTACTATGACAAGGTTTCATCAGACGATCCTGCTGTAACAAGAGGCGATGCAAGAGTATATGCCTTTGATCCCGCAACGAACACCGTCGGAAAAGAGCTTACAGGCAAGACAAAGGATGAGATAAAGGCACTTACCGATAACGTTATCGTAACATATATCAAGGCAGAGGGCGGCACACATCCCTTCGTTGACCTTTCAAAGCCTGAAGTAACAAAGAAATTCATTGAAATCACCCACGAAAAGTATTATGAGTATTTCGGAAAAGATTTCAAGGACAACCTTATGGCTATGTTCTCTGATGAGTCCTCGATCGAAGGTCTTTCGGAAGAGAAAATCGCTTATAACGATACTATCCTGAAAAAATTCAAAGAAATGCACGGCTATTCACTCGAGGATAACTATGTTGCGGTGTTTGAGGACTTCAACGGCGGCTTTGATCATTCTGCCGCAAAGGTAAGATACGATTACTGCTGCACACTCCATGAGCTCTGGATAGGCAGCTTTGTAAAGCCGATAGCAGACTGGTGCGAGGAGCACGATATTGCATGGACGGGACACGATCAGGAGCACTCATGGCCGCAGACAAGAGGCGGCGCATTCTCCGAGCAGACAACATATGAATACCGTCAGTGGCCGGGAATTGATATGCTTCTTTGCGATGCCTTGAGAGAAGTACCTGCATGGAACGATACTCTTCTCCTCAATGAGGTACGCTCTGCCGCAAACCAGTTCAATAAGAAGAGAACAATCTGCGAAGCATACGGCGCCGCAGGCTGGCATTCAACATTCCGTGATTACAAGAGACTCGGCGACTGGATAATGGTCAACGGTATCAACTTCATGATCCAGCACCTTTCACTCTATTCTCTTGTAGGCTCAAGAAAGAGAGACTGTCCGCAGTCATTTGACTGGCGTGAACCGTGGTGGGATGAATACACGGAATACAACGATTACTTCGGCAGACTTTCATATATGCTCTCACAGGGCAAGATGGAGCAGAGAATCCTTGTTCTCAATCCTTCCACAACAGGTTACATGATTCCTGCGGCTGAGCAGAAGGGCATGATAAATCACTCATTCACGTTTGATGTTATCAAGAACCCTGATATGAGCGATCTCCTCAGAATAAACCAGAAGCTCATTGATGAGCAGTGGGATTTCGATTACGGCGATGAGTTCTCAATGGAAAGACACGCACACGTTGAAGGCAACAAGCTTGCAGTAGGCGCACAGAAGTACGATATTGTCGTTATTTCAAAGAACATGAGAAACATCCGCAAGGAAACAGCTTTCCTCCTTATCGACTTTGCAAAGGCAGGCGGCACGATCATTGCTACAGGCGATGCAGGCGAATTCATCAGCGGCGAAAAGAATGAAGCTCTTACAGAGGAAATGAGAAAGGGCTGGACATTCGTTGAAGGCGAAAACGGCGTGAATGACTTTATTTCGGCACGCCTTGAGAGAAGAGTTACGGCAGATAAAACTATACCCACAGGCTTTACTCATATGAGAAGGTTGCTTGATGACGGCAGAGAGGCATATTTCTTTGTAAATCATACCATGAAGCCGTTTGAAGCAAAAATCACTCTCAACGGAAACAGCGTTGCAAAGTGGGATCTTTTCACAGGAGAGAGAACGGGCATTTCCGCAGAGGTAAAGGACGGAAAGCTTACATTCGACCTCTCACTTGAATGGAACCAGTCACTCATGGTGGTTGTAGGCGACAGCGAGCCTGTTTCAGAAGCAAAGCCCGAGGCAAAGAAGAGTGTTGCGCTCAATCTGGAAGGCGTACTCCCCGAGAAGCCGAACAATATGCTTCTTGATCACTGCGTGCTCAAGACAAACAAGATCACAACAAACGAGATTTACTTCATGGAGCACGAGAAAAATCTCCCTCAGCAGATGAATCTCGGCAGAACAAACGTATGGGAAGGCTGTCAGTTCAGAAGAGAATCTCTTGATATGCAGAAGAGAGTTCCCGAGGATCAGCATTTTGAGATAATTTACAAGTTCACGATCAAGGAAGGCGCACTTCCCGAGAAGCTTACAGCTGTTGTTGAGAGACCTGAATTCGTAAAGCTCAGCGTAAACGGAAAAGAAGTCATCTGGAAAGGCGACGTATCATATCTTGACTACAAGATAGGCAATTACGATATCACTGAATACGTTCACGAGGGATCAAATGAGCTTGTTGTATGGAATGACAAATACGATGTAAGATTCGAGCCTGCCGCAGTTATCCTCGAAGGCAGCTTCGGACTTGAGGCAGAGGGCGAAAGATTTGTTATAGGAAAGAAGCCTCAGGCTCTCAATCTCGGCTCATGGCTTGATCAGAAGTATATATTCTACCCGAACGCTATGATTTACACATTCAAGGCAAATCTCGACAAAAAGCCTCTTGCGGCAAAGCTCGTGATGGGCAGAACGGAGACAAGCTGTGCATCTGTGACCGTAAACGGCAAGTATCTCGGCGTTATCGGAAGAGACGGCGACGATTACTCAATGATAGAGGATGCGCTTGAAGCAGGCGAAAACGAGATAAAGATCCGTGTATGCGGAAGCTTCAGAAACCTCTACGGCCCGTACTTCAATTACCTCGACCAGACTGTTGCAGACTACGGTCAGTTCAAGAATTATGCAAAGAACAGGATCAACAGACCTGAGGAATATGACGTTATCGCATACGGTATGTATGAGATGCCCAAGCTTCTCATTGACTGAGAACCGAAAGGGTATGAATTGATTCAGGGAGAAAAGACAGGATGGCGGTCTGATTCCCGGAAATGATGATGCAATCGGAAAAGCTGAAAATGTCCTCTCGTATCAGCTGCAAAAAGCAAAAACGGGCTATGCCCGTTTCCGGATACGGGAGGATTTCGCTTATTTTACAAGAATTTAAGCGAAAAGAACGGAACAAACCACTGAATAAAAACATAAGGCGGTAAAATGATAAAAATTAAAAAGAGCATTGCTGCATTAGTCCTGCTTTCGATGATGCTCGTGCTGTTTGCGGGCTGCGGCGTGACGGGTTCTCCTTCGGCATCTGAAAAAACGCCTGAGCCACAGCCGACACCGGAAGCGGAGCATGAGGTCGGATTGACGGAGCTCTGGGAGTATTCGATAGTCTACCCGTCAGATTACACGAACGAAGAGAAGGAGATTGTATATTTCCTGAAGGATATAGTGTCGCAGATAACCTACGGAAAAACCGAAATAAAAACGGACGAGGAAAAGGTCACCTCAAAGGAGATAGTGTTTGCAAGCTCAAAGAGAACAACGGCTTTTGAATGGAATCTTCATGACCTTGAAGGCGAAATGGATTATATCATTGCCGTGGGCGAAAGAGAAATCGTCATCGGAGGCAATAACTATCTTGCCGATACGAAGGCAGTGTATGACTTCGTTCAGAATTATCTCGGCTATGACATTGAAACTCACAAAATGAGCACACCCGAAAAGGCACTCAAGGGAGTGAGCCTTGTGACGTACAGCAGGAATAATTTCAACATTACGGCGGTGAACAATCAGTCTGCGCCGATTGAAAGCTTCACCCAGCTCAGGACAATGAAGGATATGGGCTTTGATTCGGTGCTGATAGACATCAGCCTCTATTCCGACGAGCAGCTCAGATATCTCTTTGAAATCGCGCTTGTGCTTGATATGGGCATAATAATGCGCGGCGTGAAGTCAACGTCTGTATACAGGGACAGCCCGATGGTGAAGGGACACGTGCTTGCGGAGGAGCCCTACGGGGCATATTCGTTCAGCTACTATTCCGCAGAGCTGAGAACATATGACGAGGCTTATTCGTCGCTCGGCTGGGCACCGTATGTTGAAATGATGGGCCAGCTTGATGCCATAGAGATGTTCACGGAAAACGGGGAATATTTCGATAAGCTGAGAGACCTTATTTTTATCTGGAAGCCGTCCGGACTTAATTCAGATCAGGATTATCTGCATATGTATGAGCTTCTTGCTCAGAACGCAAAGGCAAACGGAAGAAAGCTTGCGGCTTACGTTGAATCGGGGGATTCCTCTGATAAGGAAAGCTCGGCTCTTTATGGTTGGATGGCGCTTACCGGAATGTGCTTCGGTGCGGAGGAGGTGTGGTATTTCAACTATGCTCCGCCTGCGGGAAGCGAAGAGAAATATATAACGGACAGCAACTATCGGCCTTCGGGAATTGCGGATTGCATAAGAGAAACAAATGCGATGCTCAGAGAATTTTCCGAAGAGCTTTCAGGATATGAGTACTCGGGAACTATGCTTTACGGCAAAAGCGACACAGGTACGCTCGCCGATCCGTATGATGCCGGGATAACCGTTGAGGGAGAAGGTAATCTGCTTATAGGATGCTTTGAGAACAAAACGGGCAAGGCATATCTCATTATGGATGCCGATATGCCCGATGCAGATTCCGGCACAGGAGAAGAAATAAAAACGTTTGTGCTGAAAACGAATGAAAACGAAAAACAATATACCGTTGAGGTCAGAAAAGGCTGCGGAACGGTTTTATTTGCGGACTGAAAAGAGATCACCTGCGGTGGGAAAATACCTGCTGCAGGTTTTTTGTCGCAGGAAAAGCCGACAGTGGGCTCGCAGAAGGCAATTCTCTGAGGGAAAAACGATTCCCGGCATATAAAGCAAAATATTGACAAATTCCGCAAAAAATGATATAATGAAAAGGTTAACGCCATTCAAGAGGTTAATACAATGAAAAAGATAGTATATATTCACGGAAAAGGCGGCAATGCTTCGGAGGCTGAGCATTACAAGACTCTTTTTAGCGGATGCGATGTTGCAGGCTTTGACTACAGATCCTCAACACCGTGGGAAGCAAGGACGGAATTCAGAGAATATTTTGATAAGCTGAAGGCGGAATACGGCAAGGCGACGATCATTGCGAACAGCATAGGTGCATATTTTGCGATGAATGCGCTTGACGAAAGCTATATTGACGAGGCATTCCTGATATCGCCTGTGGTCGATATGTCCGGGCTGATAAATGATATGATGAACTGGGCAGGCGTTACGGAGGACATGCTCCGTGAGAAAAAGGAGATAAAAACCGATTTCGGAGAAACGCTTTCCTGGGAGTATTACTGCTATGCGAAGGAGAATCCCGTATCAGTCAGGGCAACAACATATATACTCTACGGCGACGGGGATAATCTGACGTCATTCGACACGATAAAGAGCTTTGCGGAAAGATGCAATGCAGATCTCTGCGTGATGAAAGGCGCGGAGCATTGGTTCCATACGGATGAGCAGATGGCGTTTCTGGATGCCTGGATAAGAGAAAAAATAAGCGACAGATAACAGGACTATTTTACAAAAAAATATCTCTGCTATGGCAGACAAAATAAAAGATAAAAAGGCAAAAAATGAATAAAAAAGTAATTCAGCCGAATGCGGAAAGCATTTCCGCGGCAATAATCGATATCGAGACAGAGCTGAAAAAGAAAAAAGTAAAAACAAGGACGCTTTATAAGACTACGCTTTCCGTGGAAGAGCTTTTTTGTTCTTTGACGGAAATTGAAGGCGTGGAAAGTATATCGTACGGAATAGTCGATCTGCCGTGGAAAAAACACATAACTATCACGGCAAAGGGACCAAGATTTGATGCTACGATTACCGACTCAAAGTTGAATCTTGATCTTGCGGATGTGGATGAGGATACAGGAGACTACATACGCCGTATAGTGCTGAATTCTCTTGCAAGTGCAATTCATTACAGCTATCGAAGAGGAGTCAACCGTATTCTGGTTGATTACAGTTCAAAGAAAAAGGTCAGCCCGCTTCTTTTGGCGTTGATGCTTGCAGTGTTTTTGGGTCCGATATTCCGCTTTTTTGTGCCTGCGGAAATTTGCGGGGCAATATGCACGTACGCTCTTTCACCGATTTCGGATATTATGACGGCATTGCTGGAAATGATAGTCGGGCCTCTGGTATTCTTTTCAATAGCGACATCGCTTTCTCAGTACACGAACTTCTCGGAGGTAGGTCGAGTCGGAGGAAAAATTCTTTTGACTTACGTATTCACATCGGTAATAGCGATTTTTGTGGGCTTAGGAATGTTCAGTTTGTTCTCTCCGGGAGTCGAGGACGTAGTACTGCTTACGGGCACGGAAACCCCGGGATATACGGTTTCCATTCTTGAATCGCTGAAGGCATTTTTCCCGTCAAATGCGGTGCTGTCATTTGCAGAGAACAATATGCTTCAGATCGTGCTGCTTTCCGTTGTGATAGGAATTGCGGCAGGCAGAATCAAGAACTACCGTGAGCCTGTTCTGACTTTTCTCAACAGCTCAAATGAAATGGTCGGCGAGATAATGTCCATGATATCAAAGGGCATTCCGGTGCTTACATTCTGCAGTGTTTTCAGCGTGATCGTTTCAACGGGTGTGGAAAGCCTTTTGAGTGTCGTAGAAACATCAGCTGCTGTTTATGTCGGATATTTTATTATGATTTGCATATATCTCGTGCTGATTCGGCTGTTTGCAAGAGTAAATCCATTCAGATTCATCAGAAGGCACGCTCCGTACATGCTTGATACAGCATTCAATATTTCAGGAAAATCCGGAATTCAGATGAGTATGGAGGAATGCAGTAAATTCGGTGTACCGAAAAAGATTTATTCTTTCTCAATTCCGCTTGGCTCCACAATCAATATGGACGGCACGTCAATTGCATCAATGATTACGGTCCTGGTGTGTGCGAAAATGTGCGGCCTGACAGTTAACGACCCGATATTGCTTGTAAATCTTGCTTTTACAGTGCTGATGCTGAGCCTTGCAACGCAGGGAGTATCGGGAGTATCCTATGCAAGCCAGGTTGCACTTCTGAGCGTACTCGGATTGCCGGTTGAAATGATGACCATGATATTTGCGGTAAACGCTTTGTGCGATTTCGGAAACAGCGTAAGCAATGATACGGGCGATATTGCGGCAACGCTTATCGTATCTGCCCGGGAAAAACAGCTTGACCTCACAAAATATAACAGCTGATATCAAAAAATTCAAAAAAGAGCATTCCAAAATGGCAAGTGTCCGTAATGAATGCCTCAAAGTGGGTCAGGCAATCGATAGGGTATATTGAACAATTTTATGTTCTCTAAAGACAAGAGAGGTCGTATGACCTCTCTTGTTTCATATATATCGTTTTTGTTTGTCAAAAGAAATATACCTGCCTTACGGCTGAGCGACAAACCGGGATTTATCATTACAATTCATGATAATATGGGCAAATATTTTCATAGTGTCCATCCTTCATACGAAATCCTCCGGGAATCGTTCCGAGCTGCTGAAAACCTAATCTCTCATAAAGATGTCTTGCATGAATATTGCTCTCTACAACAGCATTGAACTGTAATATTCTGAATCCGAGTTCATGCCCCATTTTCAGGCAATCCAGTACCAATTGCTCACCGATATGTTTTCCGCGTGCGTTTGAAGAAACGGCGTAGCTTGCATTACAAATATGACCACATCTTCCGATGTTATTCGGATGAAGAATATATAATCCCAGAATGTTACCGTCAATCTCAGCAACAGCCGTGTAGCTTTGTGAAGCAAAAAAAGACTCGCCCGTTTCCTCTGTCAAGTATTCTTCTTGCGGAAATGCTATCCCATCTTCCACTATCTCGTTCCAGATTTTTACCATATCCTTAACGTCTTGTTTTTTATATTTTCTGATCATATTCATTTTCCTCACGAAGTCGAAAGTTTTTACGCTGCGTTTTTTCTCAACAAGTTTATGATTAGGAAGCAATTAACAATATCCCGGATACATTATAGCACTGAATTTTCAAAAATTCAAGAACAATTTGCCTCCTGCTATTGACATTTCAGTCTTGCATAGGCAAATAATGCCCATGGATTTTCTCCTTTCTTTACTGATATTGTACCAAAAAACGGATCGGTAAAGGGACAATTCGCACCCAAAAAAGAATGAAATGCAGTATTATTTGAAAAAGCACTGAGAGATTTTTCTTTCAGTGCTTTTTAACGGGGATCATTTATAACCCTTTATTGTTTGATTGATTTATTTTCTTCTTCCCTGGAAACCCTTGATTTCCTCGGGGCCGGGGATGAATTCGATGCCGCCTCTGCATCTCTTGAGGTAGTCAACAGCTGTCTTCTGTGCTGTCCACTCCATATCGTCATAATGAACGGGATCATGGTAGCCCTCGATATCGCAGGCACCCTCAAAGCCGTTCTGAATGAGTATCGTGAAGAAGTCAGCCCAGTTTGAATCGCCGAAGCCCGGAGTTCTGTCCCATGCAACGGAGCGATCGGAATCGATTCCGTATTCTCTTATTATGTCCCATGCAACAGTGGCATCCTTGCCGTGGACATGCACGACCTTCTTTGCAAACTTGCGGAGGTTGGCAACAGGATCAACGAAAAGATGGATCATGTGGCACGGTTCCCACTCAAGTCCGAGAGAAGGGCTGTCTATTGCATCAAAGAGAAGCTCCCATGCGGCAGGGCTGAAAGCGATGTTTCTGTTTTTCCACCATGTGCCGCCGCAGCTACAGTTTTCAAAGCCGAGGCGAACGCCCTCGTCCTCTGCGAGCTTGACTGTGTCGGTGTATTTCTTTTTGAATTCGGGGATCATCTCATTAACGGAGAGATTTGGCAGCCATCCGCCGAAGAAACCGATGGCATTGCAGTTGAAATACTTTGCGCTTCTGATGAGGCACTTGAGGTGCTCCATGTCGGCTTCGTTCTGAAGAGGATTTTCATAGCTTGCGAGAGCGGAAATCACTCTTCCTTCGAGCTTTTCGGGAAGCTTTTCGGAAAGCTCTTTTAATTTTGCTTCATCATAGCCCTTATCAACCGTAAGCTCGTAGGATTCGTAGCCGATGGGGTTGAGGGTATCAAGATTTTTTATTATCTGTCTGGCGGAGATTATGGTTCCGATTTTTATATCAAACATATTTTTTCCTTTCTGGATCAGAGATTGCCGAAATTGCTTCTGAGGTAATCGATTGAGAACTTGAGCTCACCGAACGGATCAGGCATATCGGGTGCATTATCTTGCTCAACGAGGAGATATTTTACTCCTGAATCCATGAGAGCAGGGATAACGTCACGGAAGTTGATGTTTCCGTCGCCGCAGGCAGCAATTCTCGGAGCGAAGCCCTCGCCGATCTTGTAGTCCTTGAGGTGGGCACACTCTATTCTGCCGTTGAGCTTTCTGACGTATTCGATAACTGAAACACCGCCGTGCTGGAGCCAGAATGTATCGACAGTGAAGTTTACGTTTGGAGCGTTGTCAATCATGTATTCGAGAACCGTCTGACCGTTTGCCATTTTGCGGAGCTCCATTGAATGATGATGATAGAAGAAGTGGAAGCCGTTCTTTGCCATGTAGTCTGCGGCAACGTTGAGCATATCAACGCCCTTCTTTGTTTCAACGTCATCGGCAACGTAGTTGCCGGGCATTGCGCCCAGACCGATGTTGTGACAGCCGAAGGACTCATGCTCCTTCATGAGAGCGTCTGTATCGTTGAGGATCCTGTCCATAGGAACGTGTGTGAGAACGATGGGAAGACCTGTTGCCTGTGATACTTCTTTGATCACGGCAGGATCATACTTGCCGCCGGAGAACTGAAGGAAACTGTATCCCATATCCTTGAGTCTGAAAGCAGTGTTGAGAAAGTCCTCTCTTGTCTGAATGGCTGTTCTGATAGTGTAAAGATTCAATCCGAATTCCATAGTAATATTTCCTTTCAAAATAAGAAAAATCTTGTATTGCATAAATGCAGGATACTTTTGATAATATTATATACCTCAATTGCATTTTTTTCAAGCCCAAACAACAAAAAACTCCCGCCGCAAGGCATGGGAGTCTTCTGAAGTATGAAGGAAGATAAAAATATAAGAAAATCAGCTCTGCTTTCTGACTATGTTTTTTATTTTATCGATAAGCTCCGGAATTGAGCTTATGATGTGATCTAGAGGAGAATCAAAGTCCGATGAAATGAGCCTGATGCCCTCCGGCTCGGAAACGATAAAGCCCATAGGCTTTATGCTTACGCCCGACGCTCCGCCTCCTATGAAATTGAGACTGTCGGAGGGGTTCTCCTTTGCTTTGCGCAGAACGGAATCGTTCAGCTCTCCTCCTCCGCTTAAAAATCCGAAGCTGACCTTTGAAAAAGGTATCACCGTATGCGCATCATCAATTATCATCGGCTTTCCTATCACCGTATCAACGTCCACCATATTGCGTATTTCACGGAGCGTTGTTTCCATTGTATCCTGTATCGGTCCTGACATTATGTTTTTTGTTCCTTTCGGCAGTAGATTTTTTTATGCGGGAAATAATTTCCGTAAGTATTGCCCCTATAATATTGCCCACACGGAAAGAAAATATACAATCGATATCGAATTTCAGACAGCTTTTCTCAAAGTCCGGACGGACGGAGATGAGGAGATCCGATTTTTCAAGCTTCTGAAAAAAGAGCGATACAAATTCGGCAAAGCAGATCCTCACCGCCGCAACCAAAAGCGCATCAGAGAAGGCATCACCCGTGCCTGCGGCAAGCCTGAGGCGGAATCTCTCTATTTCAAGCTTCCTGATGGCAAAGCTTATTGTTTCTGCGGCAGGGACGAGGGGAGATTTGTGCTTTTTGACAAGGCTGAGCTTCCCCGAAAACGGAAGCGGGATAAAAAGCCTGAAAATCTCCTTCTCAAGAGAAAAGACGAACCGTATTTTCACCGGTATGTGAAGCAGAACGGCGAGAAATGCCGCTATCGAAAGAAATACAAACAAAAAATACGCCTCCTTTTCACTGATTATAGACGGATAATATATTTTTTATTCCTGCGGCATATATTTCACAGAGTGCTTTTTCAATATCGTATTAAAGCACGGGAAAGGTCAGGTTTTACGGCATTGAAAAGGACAAAGAAATTTCTGATGAACGCCGCTGTTCTCTCTGTCACATCACTTGTCATGCAGAGCATCAGTCTTGCGTTCGGTATATTCATCTCGTCAAGGGTCGGCGCAGAAGGGATGGGACTTTATTCACTTGTCATGGCGGCATCGGGGCTTGCGGTGACGTTTGCGACATCGGGAATACATCTTGCGACAGTGAGGCTTGTTTCCGAAGCGACTGCAAGAGATTCCGACAGGGATGTGAGAGAATCAATGAAGCGGTGCATTGCTTATGCGCTTGTATTCGGTGCGGCGGCTTTTGCAATAATGTTCTCGCTTGCGGACACAGTGGGAACAAAGCTTCTCGGGGAACCGAGAACGGTGACCTGCCTTAAAATAACAGCCGTCTCAATGCCCTTCATTGCACTCTCAACGACTTTTTCGGGGTATTTCAGTGCGGTAAGGCGTGTGACGAAATCAGCGGCGGTGAGGGTCGCTGACGGTCTTCTGAGCATCGGCGCAGTTGCCGTCGGGCTTGAAATACTGCTTCCGATGGGGACGGAGTATGCCTGCATTGCGATCACACTCGGGAATGCGTTTTCGGAATGCATGACGTTCATACTGATGCTCGTGCTGTTCCTTGCCGACATAAAGCGTTACGGAAGAGGCGGAGAAATGCAGAGAGGCCTTTCGAAAAAGATGCTTGGGATAACCGTTCCCGTTGCGCTCACGGCATATTTCAAATCGGGGCTCAGCACTGCCAAGAATCTGCTCATACCCGAAAGCCTGAGGAAATACGGAAACGACAGGGGCACGGCTCTTGCACAGTACGGAATGCTTACGGGAATGGCTATGCCCGTGATAACATTTCCACAGGTGATAATAAGCTCATTTTCGGGGCTGATGGTGCCTGAAATTACGGGCGCAAGGGAAAAGAAGCATTATAATAACGTCAGGTATATCATTACGAGGATAACGGGCATAGTGACGGTGTTTTCAATAGGTGCGGCGGCGGCGCTCTTCACATTCGGGAAGGATATCGGAATGGTGTTCTATTCGGATGCATCGGCGGCAAAATACATAAGGATGCTTTCGCCTCTTGTGCCTGTGCTCTATACGGACGGAATAGTCGATGCGGCGCTTACGGGCCTCAACGAGCAGGTGAAGTCCATGAAGATAAACATACTTGATTCGCTGATGAGCATATTGTTCGTATTGTTCCTGATACCGAGAGTGGGGGCGATGGGCTGGGTGATAATGATGTACTTCTGCAAGAGCGTGAACGCTCTGCTCAGTTTGAGGTGCCTGAAAAAGAGCGCAGGCTTTGTGATGCCGGTGACAGACAGGATAATAAAGCCGCTTCTGTGTGCGGCGGCTGCGGCGTTGTTTACGGTGTTCGTGAAGAACGTTTTCGGGATACACACGGTGAATGTCCCCGTGCTTACAGGAGAGCTGATTTTTATGTCGACGGTTTATTGGGCGGCGCTGAGAGTGACGGGAACCGTGCCGGATGAGGATATTAAGTGGATAAAAGAAATATTGAAAAGAGAATAGACCTTAGGGGTGCTTTTAGAAAAAAGAACCACTAAGAACCCCGAAAACCAATCTGAACGATCTTCCTCAGCGATGGTCGCTTCGGAGATCGTTCTATTTGTGTTCAAGCATTGCGAAGCAGGTTTTGGCGGGGTGCAGGGACGGAGTTCCACAAACAACAGTCCCAATAACCATAGACTTTGAATAAAAAAGTTATCTTCTTGCAAAGCCTACGCAGGAAGATAACGGGGTTAATGTGCCGATTATTGATATAATTCCGTAGGGCGGGTAGATTGCTCCCGCCCCCAATAACATCATATTTTTAATAACTGGCAGGTTGAACAATCCAAGTACTCTTCTCTATATGTCCATAGTTATCTTTAACAGTGACTTGCAAAACCATTCCATTAACAGTTAATGCAGACTCGAATCCGTATGTAGTGGAAGAACTAAAATCAACTGTGCAAGATGAAATGGGAACGTTACTTCCTTCATTTGAAAAAACTTCATATTTATATTGCAAAGGTCCATAACCGCCTGAGGCTGAGATGGAAAAGAAGACAGACTTTTTGTAACTATTTATTGAAACGCCTCCGGTTTCATTTATTGTAATATTGATTTTTTCAATATTTTTTTCATATTTATTGCCGCATATTGAACATTTTCCTTCAATGTGCTCATCTTTTTGATTTGTTTTTGCAATATAGGTTTCAACGTAAACGTGGTCAGTTTTAGGAACGACTTCGGTTTTTATCGTTGTATTGCAAATGGAACAAATCTGATGTTTACTTCCGTTTTTAGTGCAAGTAGGTTCGATATCAGTTATCCAATTACCGCCTAAGTGACCCAATGCATTTATTTCAAAGGAATCCATAGTATCTCCGCAAATGGAACAAATTTGACGAAAAACACCTTTTTCAACACAGGTTGGTTCAGAATCTATAATCCACTTGAGGTCTCCGTGACCGGTGGCTTTTGTTACCTCGGAATTAATAGTATCTCCGCAAACGGAACAAACCTGATGCTTTTTTCCGTTTTCAGTACAAGTAGGTTCTATGTCAGTTATCCACTCGCCTTTTGTATGCTTAGTTTTATTAATTTCTTCTGTTTTTAGAGTTTCTCCGCAAACGGTACATGCCAGATGTTTCTGTCCCACAGAAAAACAAGTGGGATCTTTGTCAATTATCCACATACCCGCAGTATGCTCAATTATTTCAATCTCTTCTGTTTTTAGAATTTCTCCGCAAACGGTACATGCCAGATGTTTCTGTCCCACAGAAAGACAAGTGGGATCTTTGTCAATTATCCACATACCCGCAGTATGCTCAATTATTTCAATCTCTTCTGTATTCAGAATTTTTCCGCAAACAGTGCATTCCAGATGTTTCTGCCCTTTAATAGAACAAGTAGGTTCTTTGTCAATTACCCATTCACCAGCAATATGTCCGATAGGATCAATTATTGCCTCTTGTTCTTCTCCACATTCGCATATCCCTATTTTTAAGCCGGATTCTTCGCAGGTCGTTTCTTTAATGATATGCCAATCGTCAAATTCATGAATATGAGTTTGATTTGTTTTGCAAGAGGCTGACAGATAAACTAAGATTACAAAACTCAATAATAGAATTGTCTTTTTTAAAATACTCATTTTTTACCATCCTAAATTCTTATATGGAATTAAGTACATTATAATTCCATATTAGAAATTTGTCAAGCATTATTTGCAATATAATTTTGATTGAGAATAATAATGGAGGACAAGTATGAAATTACGCAAAAAATCTTATGGAAATAATAATTTGGTTGGCAAGAACATAGAGCGATTGAGAAAGAAGATGGGAATTAAACAAAAGGATTTTATTGCTCAAATTCAGACTATGGGATGTGATATGAATCCAACAAGTTACTCAAAACTTGAGGGACAGTTAAGATATGCAACTGACAAAGAGATATATGTTATAGCAAAAATACTTGAAGTGGATATGGAAAAACTGTTTGAGAAAGAAAAATAAGAATAGTTGTATATGCAAAAATGATATAAAATTGTTGTACAGAGAAAAGAAGAAACGCAAAAAGTTGGCATTTATTAAAAAACAGATCCCATTATCAAAAATTGCTGATAATGGGATTTGATATATTATTGTTTTTTGTGAAAAATAATCAGTTTATCTTTATCGTTTCCCAGAGAGAATTGATGTAGCCGAGTGTTTCACTGTCAAGATTGCGGTAAGCGTATGTGTTGTAATTGCTCTTGAAGTTTGTGATTTCCGTGTAGAGGATTTCCATTGCATCCTCGCCCATATAGTCGATATACTCCTCGTCGGTATAAACTATCTTGTTCGGAGAAGCGTAGTATGTGTACTCTGCATTTGCAACTGCGGCATCGCGTGAGAGCATGAAGTTGATGAAGATCTCTGCAAGCTCCTTCTGCTGACAGCATGACGGAATGCACATAGCATCAATGTAGTAATTTGTCGGCTCGGGATAATAGAATTTGAGGTCAACGTCGTCTGCTTCGTTATCGAGCATTGTAAAGTAGTCGCCTGCGTAGTAAGCACCGATTGCGGTTTCACCTGATTCCATCTTATCGAAAATCTCATCCATTACGAGACCGTATCTCAATGAACGCTGTGCGTTGAGCAATTCAGCGGCTTTGTCCCATTCTGTCTTGTCTGTTGTGTTGACGCTGATTCCGAGCTTATACATAGCAGTTGCGAATGCATCACGGGAATTGTTGAACTGAAGTATCTTGCCCTTGTACTTTTCGTTCCAGAGGAGATCCCAGCCGTTTGCATCAGCCTCGTCTACCTGATTTGCATCGTAGATAACGCCGACAATGCCGTATGCGTAAGGAACGGAATAGAGGTTTTCTGTATCGTAGTAGAGATCCCTGAATTCGTTATCGATATTGGCATAGTTCGGAATGTTGTCGAAATTGAGAGGGAGAAGTCTACCTTCGTTTCTGAGTCTGTCAACCATGTAGTCGGAAGGAATGATGATATCATAACTTACGGCACCTGTGCTGAGCTTTGCATACATATCCTCGTTGCTTGTGAAGGTGTCATAGTTTACCTTGACTTTTACGCCGTAGGTCTTTTCATACCACTTTTCAAATTCCTTGACAGTGTAATATGAACCCTCACTGCCGTCCGAAATGTATTCGCCCCAGTTGTAAACGTTGAGGACGAGCTTGTCTGAGCTGCAGCCTGAAAGGCATACCGTAAGTGAGAATACCATTGCTGCTGCAAGGATGAATGAAATGATTTTTTTCAAGAGATTGTCTCCTTTAATAAATTATTTTATTTTAACAAACTGTTGACTTGTCGGTCTTTTTATGCTTTGAAGCGTGCGGCTTTGATTTTAACTTTGACTTTGAAGGATCCTTGTCGGCTGCGTTTGAGAGAATGAGCAGAACAAGAATTGCAAAGAAGATGATAGTTGCAAGAGCATACATTTTCGGAGTTACGGTCTTCTTTGTCATGCTGTATATTCTGATAGGCAGTGTCTGGAAACCGTTGCCTGTGGTGAAGTAGCTTATAACGAAGTCATCGAGTGAGAGCGTGAAAGCCATTATCATGCCTGTGATGACGCCGGGGAGGATGTCGGGAAGCACCACCTTGAAGAACGCCTTCAGAGGAGGACAACCGAGATCTCTTGCCGCCTCGTGGATGGAGGGATCGAGCTGCTGAAGCTTCGGAAGCACCTGAAGTATCACATACGGCAGACAGAAAGTGATGTGGGCTATGAGCATTGTCGAGAAGTTGAGGCTTGTTGCCGAGCCGAATATTCTGCCTATGAAAACGAACATGAGCATGAGTGAAATACCTGTGATGATATCAGGATTTATCATAGGAATGTTCGTTACGGTGTCGATTGCGAAGCGGTAGAGCTTGTTCTGGATCTTGTTGATGCCGACTGCGGCGGCTGTGCCCATCACAGTTGCGATGGCGGCAGAGCTTGCGGCAAGAATGAGAGTATTCTTTACGGACTGGAGCGTTGTTTCATCGTTGAAAAGCTCCTTGTACCACTTGAGTGAGAAGCCCGAGAAAACAGAAAGGCTCTTTGCTTCATTGAAGGAGAAGATAAGCATTATTATTATCGGCGCAAAGAGGAATACTATTGCAAGTCCGAGATAAATTTTTGAGAGTGTTTTCATCTTTTGCCTCCTTCTGTCTGTTTATTTGTATATTTCTGGAAAACTGCCATGACCGCAAGAAGAACAATCATCATAACGAATGCGATCGCAGCGGCAAAGTGCAGGTTGTTTGCTACGTACTGCCCTTCGATGGCATCACCGATGAGGAAGAACTTGCCGTTACCGAGCTTCTGGGAAATGTAGAAGGTGCTGATGGAAGGTATCAGAACCATCATGATTCCGGAAGATACGCCCGGCATACTCAGAGGGAGAATTACACGTCTGAAAACGCCTGCGTTGTTGCAGCCGAGGTCTCTTGCGGCTTCGATGAGCTTATTGTCCATCTTTGCCATAATGGAGTATATCGGGAGCACCATGTACGGGAAGAAGTCATATACCATACCGATGACAACTGCGGATTCTGTTCCGATGATGTGTATCGGTCTGATGTTGATGGCATCGAGAAGGTTATTGATAATGCCTGTATCCTGGAGGATAGTCATCCACGCATAGGTACGGATGAGGAAGTTCATCCACATAGGTATCATAATGAGGGTGACGAGAGTCTTCTGTGCGGACGGCTTTGCCTTTGACATGATGTAGGCAAGAGGATATCCGAGGAGGAGGCATACGGCTGTCGATATCACGGCGAGCTTGAATGAACGCCAGAATATGAGCAGGTAGGTGTAGACTTCCTTTGAAGCACCGCTGTCCGAGGTTATGGTGGACGTGGTGGTGAAGAATTTGGTGAGATTGTCGAACGTGAAATTGAAGTCGTTATCCGTGAAAGCGTAGTAAGCAATGAATATCAGCGGGATGAGTATGAACAGGAGACCCCATACCGAGTACGGCACGACGATAAGCCTCTGCAGGAGCGAAGGCTTTTTTTGGATTGAAACCGTCTTCTGCTTCATTCATCGATCTCACTTTCTGCATCCGAGAGCTCGTCGAGCTCATCACTGAATGAGGAGTAGTCACCGAACATACCTGAATATTCGGATTTGTGCATTATATGGATGGCATCAGGCTCGATGTAAAGACCGATGGATGCGCCCTCTGCGCAGTAGTCCGTTGTCTGGATCATCCACTTGAAGCCGCCGATGTCGACGATAATTTCATAGTGAACACCCATGAACGTTACGGATGTGACGGTGCCGCAAAGCATTCCGGATTCGACCGGCACGATATCAACGTCCTCCGGTCTTACGACAACGTCAACAGGCTCGTTCTTTTCAAAGCCTGAGTCAACGCAGTCGAATGTGTGCTTTGCAAACGTGACCCTTCTGTCCTCGTTCATGATGCCGTCGAGAATATTACTTTCACCGATGAAGTCGGCAACGAATGCGTTTCTGGGTTCGTTGTAAATATCCGTAGGAGAGCCTATCTGCTGAATTTTGCCGTCGGCCATGACAACGATGGTATCTGACATTGAGAGAGCCTCTTCCTGATCGTGAGTAACGAATATGAATGTGATTCCCGAAGCCTTCTGGATCTTCTTGAGCTCCTGTTGCATATCCTTACGAAGCTTGAGGTCGAGTGCGCCGAGAGGCTCATCGAGAAGAAGAAGCTTAGGGTGATTGATCATGGCTCTTGCTATTGCGACACGCTGCTGCTGACCGCCGGAGAGTGAATTCACGTTTCTCTCCTCAAAGCCTGCAAGCGCTACGAGCCTGAGCATTTCGGTTACACGCTCCTTTATCTCCTTCTTGGGAACCTTCTTTTCACGAAGAGAGAATGCGACGTTTTCGAATACGTTAAGATGTGGGAAAAGAGCATACTTCTGGAAAACAGTATTGAGATTTCTCTTGTGAGCGGGAACATCGTTTATTCTCTTGCCCTCAAAGAGCACATCGCCTGTGGTAGGAGTGTCAAAGCCCGCAATGATACGGAGCGTTGTGGTTTTGCCGCAGCCCGAAGGGCCGAGAAGAGTAAGAAATTCATTCGGCTTTACGGCAAGCTCGATATTGTTGAGAACGGTGACTCCGTCCTCGTATGTTTTGGTTACATTTTCAAGTTTTACTATATAGTCATCCATATTGATTTATCCTTCTGTCAGAAATTGGGAGGTGTTGAGACCCAGATGAACTTCAAGGGCCTTCTGTGCTTGTTTTCGATGTAGTGTGTCGTTTCGGCAGGGTAATAGAACGACATATTCTTTTTTGCCGTGTAGACCCTGTCACCAATGTGAATATCCGCTATGCCGTCAAGAACAAAGCCCCATTCCTCACCGGAGTGCGGGTTCTCAAAAGCCGTGGAAGCTCCTTCCTTAAGCTCAACGAGTATGGGCTCCATATCGTTTTTCTGCGAGTCAGGGACGAGCCATGTTATTTTTGAATCTTCGTTTTCGGTGACAAACAAATCATTTTCGTCAAATACTATCTGACGGGCTTTACTTTCCGAAAAGAAATCACCGAGGTTTGTGCCGAGGCACTGAAGAATATCCGCAAGAGTGGAGATGGACGGAGAGGTCACGTCTGTTTCGAGCTGGGAGATATATCCCTTTGAAAGCTCTGTCCTGTCAGCAAGCTCCTGCTGAGTGAGTCCGTTTTTGATACGGAGATCTTTGATTTTTGCGCCGAGTTCCATAATTTTCTTGCCTCTTTGTGTGTTTTTCTGTAATGCCGGATGATATGCCGGCTGTTTCCTATGAGGTGCATACGCACCGGAAAGCATCACTAAACAAAAAGTTTAATAAAACCTGCCTTTCGGCCAGCAATTACTAAACTCAAAGTTTAGTAATTGCTAAACTGTGTATATTATATACATTTTCTGATTTTTGTCAATAGGATTTTTTGCAAAATGAAAACTTTTTGTCAGTTTTTCGGGGAAACTAATGTTTTTTGACGGAAAAAGCCTTTGTCATCTTTACAAAAAATGAATTTTATTATATAATTATAATGAATAAGAATGCGGATAAGGAGAAAATGCGAAAAATGAGTACTATAAAGCTGACATGGGCAGGCCATTCTTCGTTCATTATTGAGGCTGACGGCTGTGCGATCATCACAGATCCGTTCGGCAGGGAATATGTTCCGGGACTTTGCTTTTCACCAAGAAGAGCAAATGCGGTTTTCTGCTCACATGAGCACAAGGACCATAACAACAGAGACGATGTTGAAATTACCGGCGGTGCAGAGCTTGCTTTTTCAGTGACGGAGAAAGAGACCTTTCACGATGAAAAGAAGGGAAAGCTCCGTGGAAAAAATATTATCCGCGTATTTGAAGCGCACGGCATGAGAATCGCGCATCTGGGCGATCTCGGCTGCGGACTGACAAAGGACGAAGAAGAGTGGCTTTACGGAGCGGACTGTCTTCTCCTGCCGACAGGCGGCACATATACGATAAATGCGGCTGAGGCAAACAGGATTGCAGAGGCGGTGAAGCCAAGGGTGATCATCCCTATGCATTACAGGACGGAGAAATTCGGCTTTGATGTGCTTGAAACACTTGAGGATTTTACAAAGCTCCGCAATGATATAATTTATACCGGTTCAACAACGATAGAGATAACGAAAGGAATGAAGGGCGGCACATATGTGCTCGTGCCCGGAGACCTGAAAAAATGAAAAAGATAATGATACTTGACGGGCACAGCATAGCTTTCAGAGCATTCCACGCAGTGCCTCCACTCACTACATCAAACGGTACACCTACCAATGCGGTGCTCGGCTTTATGAATATGCTCATGAAGATAAAGGAGCAGTACAGACCGAACGCAGTATTTGCCGCATTTGATTTGCCCAAGCCCACATTCAGACACCTCATGTTTGACGGCTATAAGGCCGGCAGAGCAAAGACTCCCGAAGAAATGATAATTCAGGTGGAGCTGCTGAAGGACCTTCTTGCCAAGATGGGCATTCACGTCATGACGGCAGAGGGCTTTGAGGCTGACGATATTCTCGGCACGCTCTCGGCAAAGGCGAATGCAGAAGGAATCAAGGCGTATCTCGTTACGGGAGATAAGGATTCCCTCCAGCTGATAAGCGAAAACACGAGCGTTCTTTATACGAAGAAGGGCGTATCGGAAATTGCCGAATTCGATGAAGCGCATTTTATGGAGGAATACGGCATTTCTCCCGCACAGTTCGTTGATTGCAAGGCGCTGATGGGAGATAAGTCTGATAATATCCCCGGAGTTCAGGGGATCGGTGAGAAGACGGCAATAGATCTTCTGAAAAACTATTCCACGCTTGACGGGATTTATGAGAATATTCAGAGCATTTCTTCAAAGTCCGTAAAGTCAAAGCTGGAGGCATCAAAGGAGAGCGCATATGCAAGCAGGACACTTGCAACGATAGTGAAGAACGCACCTGTGGAGCTTCCGACGATATCCGATGAGGAATATGACATCAAGGCAACGGATGAGCTTTGCGACCTCCTCAGAATGCTTGAAATGAACAAGCTTCTTGCATCTCTCAGGACGGTGTCATTTGATGATGCCGGCGATGCCGCAGAAGAGGAAGACACGGAAACGGTGAATGCAGACGAAATGTCCGGAAAGGAGCTCAACGAAGAGATAATAAGCTCCGGAGAGCTTTCGGTTTTTGCGGGCGACAAGATTTTCTGGAGCGGCAGAACTGTTTATAAAACAGGAAAGAGTGCGGATGAGCTTTATATGCTGCTCAGGCCCTCTTTTGAGAATGAAAATGTAAAGAAATATCTTCCTGATGTGAAGAAGGTGCTCCATACGGCAGACAAGCTCGGCTTTGCCGTGAAAAATGCGGCGTTTGACTACTCAGTTGCCGCATATGTTCTTGATGCGGTCGGCTTTAGGGACGGCTTTGATTATGTAGTCAGGAAATATATCAACTTTGACTGGAAAAAGAATATAAAATATCTGCCCGATCTCAAAAAGAATATGGACAGAGAGCTTGAAAAGCAGGGTATGTCTTCCCTCTATTACGAAATGGAGCATCCGCTCATAACGGTGCTTTACGAAATGGAAAAAGAAGGCTTCAGAGTTGATGTGCCTATGCTTGAAAAGCTCGGAACAGAATACGATGGCAGAATTGATGCGTTGAAAGAGAAAATCTATTCTCTTGCAGGATGCGAGTTCAATATCAACTCCACAAAACAGCTTGGAGAAGTCCTTTTTGTAAAGCTCGGTCTGCCTCCTGTCAAGAAGACGAAGACAGGCTTTTCAACGGACAACGAGGTGCTTGAAACGCTTGAGGAGAGAGGCGTTGAGATAGTGAAGTACATCATGGAGTACAGACAGCTCTCAAAGCTCAAATCCACATTCATTGACGGTCTGATAGAGGCGGCTGATGAAAACTCAAGAGTGCACACAACGTTCAACCAGACTGTTGCAAACACGGGCAGACTCAGCAGCACAGATCCGAATCTTCAGAATATCCCCGTAAGAACGGCTGAAGGCGCAGAGATCAGAAGAGCTTTTGCGGCAACAGATGACAGTTATGTGCTTGTTGACGCCGACTACTCACAGATTGAGCTCAGGGTGTTTGCACATCTTTCGGGCGATGAGAATTTCCGTGAGGCATTCCTTAACGGTGAGGATATTCACAGAAAGACGGCATCGCAGGTTTATCAGGTGCCATACGATCAGGTGACCGATGAGGAAAGAAGCAAGACAAAGGCGGTAAACTTCGGCATCCTTTACGGAATGTCTGATTTCGGCCTTGCCAAGAGGCTTTCGGTTCCGCAGAATGAAGCAAAGGCGATAATAAATAATTATCTTTCAAGCTACCCGAGAGTGGATGAATTCATGAAGGCAAGCATTGAGTCTGCCAGAAAAACGGGAATGTGCGTGACATTGTCGGGCAGACAGAGAAAGTGCCCCGAAATCGAGGCAAAGAACTTTGCGGTAAGGCAGGCGGCGGAAAGAATTGCAATAAATATGCCTGTTCAGGGCTCTGCGGCGGATATCATCAAGATAGCGATGATAGATGTATTCAATGAGCTGAAAAAAAGCTGTCCTTCATCAAGACTTCTTCTTCAGGTGCACGATGAACTGATAGTGGAAGCGCCTGCAGAGGATGTTGAAAAGGTAAAGAACATACTGCGTGACAAGATGGAGAACGCAATAAAGCTTTCGGTACCGCTTGTTGCCGATATAGGCACGGGCAGGAACTGGAACGAAGCAAAGTGAGGACGGCTGTCGGTATGAAGGTAATAGGGCTGACCGGAGGCATAGCTTCGGGCAAATCCACGGTATCGGCTTATCTGAAGGATAAGGGAATACCTGTAATAGACTGTGATGTTGAGGCAAAAAGGATACTTGATCCCGGAGAAAAGGCTTACGGGGACGTTGTGAATGCGTTTGGCAGAGAGATTCTTTTTGAAGACGGAACAATCAACAGAAAAAAGCTCGGGTCGATCATTTTCGGCAATGAAGAGAAGGTAAAGCTTCTCAATAGCCTGACACACCCTGAGGTAATAAGAAAAACGAATGAATATCTTGAGGAATACAGAGCAAAGGGCTTTGAGCTTGCGGTGGTCGATGCGCCGCTTCTCATCGAGGCGGGAATGACGTCCGTGGCAGATGAGGTATGGCTTGTGTGGATACCCGAAGAAATGCAGATAGAAAGAGCAGTAAAAAGGGATGCCGCTTCAAGAGAACAGATCATAAACAGAATAAAAAGTCAGATGCCGTCTGAAGAGAAAAAGAAATTTGCAGACCGCATCATTTCAAATACGGGAACGGTGGAAGAACTCCTGAAGGAGGTTGACCGCCTGCTTTCACAGACACTTTCACAGAAAAAGGAAGAAAGAAAAATGCAGGATTACGAAATAAGGGATATAACACTTGCCCCCGAGGGCAAAAGAAGAATTGAATGGGTAAAAAAGCATATGCCCATCCTTTCCGAATATGACAGGAGATACTCGGCTGAAAAGCCTCTCAAGGGCAAAAAGATAGCGGTATCGGTTCACCTTGAAGCAAAGACGGCATTTCTAGCACTCGTACTGAGAGACCTCGGAGCAGAGTGTGCCGTTACGGGATGCAATCCCCTTTCAACGCAGGACCCTGTTGCGGCGGCACTCGTTGAAGAAGGACTCAGGGTTTACGGATTGAGAGGAGCTACTCCCGAGGAATACAACAGACATCTCAACAAGGCTCTTGACATTGAGCCTGACATAATAATCGATGACGGCGGAGATTTTGTAAATCTTCTTCACACGACAAGAAGAGAGCTTCTCCCGAAAATCATAGGCGGCTGCGAGGAAACGACAACGGGAATCATGCGTCTTCGCGCAATGGAAAGCGAGGGTGTTCTCGAGCTTCCCATGATAGCCGTAAACTATGCCGATTGCAAGCATCTTTTCGATAACAGATACGGCACAGGTCAGTCCGTATGGGACGGCATAATGAGAACGACAAACCTCATCGTTGCAGGCAAGACGGTAGTCATTGCAGGCTACGGCTGGTGCGGCAGAGGTGCGGCGGCAAAGGCAAAGGGACTCGGAGCAAACGTAATAGTAACGGAGATCGATCCTGTCAAGGCAATCGAGGCTACAATGGACGGCTTCAGAGTAATGACGATGGATGAGGCGGCTCCTCTGGGAGACATATTCGTGACACTTACGGGCTGCAGAGACGTTATTACGGGAAGACACTTTGAGAAAATGAAGGACGGAGTGCTTCTTGCAAATGCAGGACATTTTGATGTTGAGGTCAATAAGGTCGATCTTGAAGCGATGAGCACAGAGACCTTCGAATCAAGAGCAAATATTATGACATACAGAATGGCTGACGGCAGAGAACTCAATCTCCTTGCCGAGGGCAGACTTGTCAACCTTGCCGCAGGCGACGGACATCCTGCGGAGATAATGGATATGAGCTTTGCAATCCAGCTTCAGAGCGTTCTTTACCTCAACAAGATGGGCAAGACACTTGAAAACAAGCTTATCGAGGTTCCCCGTGAAATAGACCTTCAGGTAGCAGAGATAAAACTTGACAGCATGGGAATAAAAATCGACAAGCTTACAGAAGAGCAGAAGAAATACGTAAGCTCATGGAAAGAGTGACGGAAAGGCAAACGTAAATGATAATAACGAACGTTGACGTAATTACGTGCAATGATAAAAATGAGATCCTCAAGGGTGCAACCGTTGTAATAGAGGGAAAGAAAATCTCAAGAATAATCCCGAAGGGAAAGAACATTAAGATCGTTGAGGGAGAAGTGCTCGACGGAACGGGCAAGGTAATGCTTCCCGGTTTTATCGATACGCATACTCACTCGGCAATGACATTCCTCAGAAACTACGGAAACGATATGAACCTTCAGGATTGGCTTTTCAAGAAGGTATTCCCTGCGGAGGACAAGCTCGATGAGGAAGCAACATACAGCTTTTACAGACTTGCGACATTGGAGTACATCCGCTCCGGCATCACAACTCACTGCGACAACTATTTCTTTATGAATGCGGCAGTAAAAGCGGTTGATGAAAGCGGACTCAGGGCAGTTCTTGCAAGAAGCGTTTCGGGATGCTCTGACAAGAACTACAAGAAGCTTGAGGAAAGCGTGCTCTTCATGCAGGATAACAACGGTGCGGCTGACGGAAGGATCACAACAACATTGAGCCCGCACTCGATCTATACCAGTAACAAAGAGTACCTCAGAACGGTATTCACTGCGGCAAGAGAGCTTGATGCAGGAATACAGATGCATATCTCGGAAACGAAGAAGGAAGTGCTCGACTGCATGAACCAAAGAGGCGTTTCTCCTGTGGTATACATTGACAGACTCGGAGGATTTGATACGAACGGAATCAAAATTGCGGCTCACTGTGTACATATTTCTGATAACGATATTGAGATAATGAAGAGAAAAAACGTATCAGTAGCGGCAAACGTATGCAGTAACCTCAAGCTTGCAAGCGGAGTTCCGAATCTTGTTCATATGCAGGCAAGAGGTCTGAATGTTTCTCTTGGTACGGACGGCGCTTCTAGCAATAATAACCTCAGCATGCTCAATGAAATGAGATTTGCTTCTCTCGTATCAAAGGGAGTAACGTTTGATCCTACCGTAATGAGCGCAATGGATGTGATCCGCATGGCTACTGTGAACGGAGCAAAGGCAATAGGCAGAGATGATCTCGGATCTGTTGAAGAAGGAAAGACTGCGGATCTTGTGCTTATAGATCTTTCTTCGGCATCGATTGCTCCTGTGAACGATATTGCAGCGGCAGTGGTATATTCGGCACAGTCGGCAGATGTTGACACTGTATTTGTAGACGGAAAGCTTCTTATGAAAGACAAAAAGGTGCTCACGGGAAATGAAGAGGAGATAAAATCAACAGCAAAGCACGCCACAGAAAGGATACTGGCCTGATTTTTACGGATAATCTGTAATATTTCATATACCGTCACCTAAAAAGAATAATCAGACACAGAATCTGTTCACAATATTGTCACATTAATGAAATAAAATATAAACAGTAGCGATATTTCGCTGAAAGGAGACAAGACACCATGGCAAAAATACTTGTAGTTGATGATGAAGCTGGCATCAGAAACATAATAAGAAAATATGCTGTTTTTGAAGGACATGAAATAGAAGAATCGGCAAACGGAATGGATGCAATAGAGCTTTGCAAGCAGAATGTTTTCGATCTTGTAATCATGGACGTTATGATGCCGGAGCTTGACGGCTTTTCAGCCGTAAGAGAAATCAAAAAGATTTATGATGTACCGGTAATAATGCTTTCTGCAAGAACAGAGGAGTATGACAAGATTCACGGCTTTGAAATCGGCGCTGACGATTACGTTATAAAGCCATTTTCCCCGAAGGAGCTTATGCTCAGAATAAATGCGGTTTTGCGCAGATGCACAAGCACAGTGGCTCCAAAGGAAACAACGGAACAGCATAATATAGTTAAATACGGCAGAATAACGATAGATTACACAGGCAGATACGTTTTTATCGATGATCAGAGGATAAGCCTTACTCCCAAGGAATATGATCTGCTCTTCTACCTTGCAAAAAACAAGAACATTGCGCTTACAAGAGACGTGATACTCAATAACGTCTGGGGCTACGATTTTTACGGCGATGACAGAACACTTGATACTCATATCAAGCTTTTAAGAAAGTCATTGGGCGAGTGCAGCTCCTACCTTGTAACGTTGAGAGGTGTAGGATACCGTTTTGAGGTCTGATAAAAGGCACGGCAATACCGATAAGAAAAAACGCGGTGCCAAGATAAGGCTGAGAATATTCCTCGGAATGATGCTGCTGACTGCGGCGGCCCTTGCTATCCTGTGGCTTTTCCAGGAGGTTTTTCTTGACGATATGTACAAGAAAATCAAGCAGAACAGCATCAAGATGGTTTCGGAAATCATCGTGAGCAACATTGATGATCCCGGAATTGCAAAGCTTGCGGAGGCTTGCGCTGTCGAGCATGATATGTGCATTTCCGTGTGGAAAACGAATGAGCGTGCGGTTGAATATGTTGTGGCGCAGAAGTGTCTCAACAATTCCTGCCGTGTTCACAGTGCGGGAATCATAGGCGCAAATTCATTCTACAGGCAGGCACTGAATTCCGAAAACGGATACATGGAATATTTCGGTATTTCAACGGATAAAACAACATACTATATTCCGATAGGAAGAGACCCGAGGCTTGACGGTGAGTTCTTTAGTTCGATGGACGGCGCATATGAGAGCGTTGTGTTTGCAAAGACCGTCAGATCAAAGACAACAGGCGAAAGCTACCTGATAATGCTCGGCACTGTTATCACTCCTCTCGTATCGGTAGTGCAGTCGATAAAGATCGTGTTCATGATCATTGCGCTCGTGATGGTCATACTCTCCATCGTGATATCAGCCGCACTTTCCAGATATATGCTCAAGCCTATCAAGGATATAAATGAGAAGGCCAAATTGCTTGCGGCAGGAAAATACAATGTCCACTTTGACGAGACTGCGTACAGGGAGGTAGTTCAGCTTGCGGAAACGCTGAATTATGCCGCAGGAGAGCTTGCATCGCTTGAAACGACGAGAAACGAGATCATTGCGAACGTATCGCACGATCTCAGAACACCGCTGACGCTCATAAGCGGCTATGCGGAAATGATAAGAGACTTTCCGAATGAAGATAACGGAGAGTCACTGCAAACGATCATTGACGAGGTGGAGCATATGACTCTGCTTGTCAATGATATGACGGATGCTTCCAGATACAGCGCAGGAGTTGAGTCCCTGAGACCGACCGAGTTCAGCCTTACGGCGATAACAAGGGAAATCTGTGACAGACTTTCAAGGCTTAACGATCCCGACGGCTACCGGGTGGAATTCATTTATGATTCCGAAGCAGAGATATATGCTGATGAGCTCAAGATAACGCAGGTTCTGTATAACTTCATCAACAATGCCGTCACACACACGGGTGATGACAAGAGAGTTGAGGTAGTGCAGAAGACATTTGTTCAGGGCAAGGAACACTATGCTAAGATAAGCATAACCGACAGCGGCAAGGGCGTCAGGAAAGAGAACGTCAAAGCAATCTGGGACAGATATATCAAGATCGACAAAACATACAAGAGAGCGCACAACGGCTCCGGCCTCGGTCTCTACATTGTAAAGTCAATACTTGAGCTTCACGGAATGAGCTATGGAGTAGTTCCGGTGGAAGAAATGCCCGATGAAAAGGGCTGCACATTCTGGTTTGAAGCAAAGCTTATTTCAAAGAAGGATTCCTCTGCAAGAGAGCAGAGTGAAAGGATAAATTAAAAAAGAAGAAGGAAAAGGAAATGAAGAAAGTAATTGCAATAGTGCTTGCAATAGCGGCACTTCTGACGCTCGGCGGCTGCGCCGTAAAATCAGATAACCTTATTGACGGCTGCTATGATTATGACCTTGATGCATTGTTCACGCTCGGTCAGTACAAAGGCATTGTTATTGAGGTTGAAGATCCCGCTGCAACTGATGCGGAAATCGAATCGGGCTTTATGGCTCTTCTCTATAAGAACGTTACTTACGCTGAATCAGATACGGAAACTCTTGTGCTCGGCGACAAGGCCGACATCACATTTGAGGGTTTTCTTGACGGCGAAAAGCAGGACAATATGAGCGGTTCATCTGCGGACATTCAGCTTGGTTCAGGCGCACTCATCCCCGGCTTTGAGGAAGGACTTGTAGGTCTGAAGAAGGGCGACAAGGTGACACTCAATCTTGTTTTCCCTGACAATTACAGAGCAACAGAGCTTCGGGGCAGACCTGCAGTATTTGAAGTAGTGATCGACAAGGTCAATAAGCAGATCGCTCCCGAGCTTACAGATGAGTATGTAAAGGAAAACTCTGATTACGAGACAATTGAGGAATACAGAGAGTACCTCAGACAGAAGATAAAGAGCGATAAGGAAAAAAGCAATCAGGAAGAGTATGAGGATGCAGTGTGGAGCGCAGTTGTAAACAATTCAACTGTTGATGAAGCAAGCCGGAAGTATCCAAACGCTCTCGCACAGGAGATGGCAAACGAGTCAATAGATTACATGACACAGGTAATCTATCTCTATTACCAGATGACATTCGAAGATTACTGTGAGTATATCGGCTTTACGGTGGATGAGTTCAAAGCCGGTGCTCTTGATGAGGCTAAGGAGACATTGAAGGCACAGATGGCAATTTTTGCATTATGTAATGCCGAGGGCATCAAGATCACAAAGGAAGACTACGATGAAATGGTTCTTGAATATGTTGAAGAGTACAGCATGGAAAGTGTGGAAGCACTCGAAGAAACATTCGGAAAGAAAGACATCATCATTGATATGGCATTCCAGAAGGTATTGGATCTTGTGCTTGATTCCGCAACAATGAAAATCAAAGACTGATAAAAAGGCAAACGGAAAACGGTGCGGTACTTTCAGACTGCACCGTTTTTTGAAGAAAAACGGCAATCGCATTTTGCGGTGCGAAAAAAGCATTCCGGCGGTTTCTTATGAAAATACGGACAGAATGCCTTTTTGACAGTGCAAAATGAATATATTATGAAATTATCTGTTTTTTAATAATTATGATTGATTTTTTTAGCCTTATGTGTTAAAATAAATAAAATCATATGTATGAAAGGAATTATAAATATGTATCAGTTTCCAATAGGCGTAATAGTGGATTCATTCCGTGAAGAAACAGAAGTTGCAGTAAAAAAGGCTGCCGCAATGGGTGCAAAGGGCATTCAGATGTATGCGACAAGCGGAATTCATGCTCCTGAAAACCTCGATAAAAAGGCAAGACAGGAGCTTCTCGATCTTGTAAAGTCAAACGGTCTTTGCTTCTCAGCTATATGCGGTGACCTCGGACAGGGCTTCTCCCATGCTGAAAAGAACCCTGAGCTGATTGAAAAATCAAAGAGAATAATCGACCTTGCAAAGGAGCTTGAAACAGATATTGTTACAACTCATATAGGCGTTGTTCCTGCCGATCCCAAGAATGACAGATTCAAGGTAATGCAGGATGCCTGCCACGAGCTTGCTGAATATGCAGACAGCATCGGCTCACACTTTGCTGTTGAGACAGGCCCTGAAAAGTCAATCGTACTCAAGAACTTCCTTGATTCACTCGGCTCAAGAGGCGTTGCAGTAAACCTTGACCCTGCAAACCTCGTTATGGTAACGGGTGATGATCCGGTAGAAGCTGTATATAACCTCCGTGATTACATCGTTCACACACACGCAAAGGACGGCATCAACCTTTCAAGAGGCGATTCAGAGCTCGTATACGGTGCAAGAACTCCTTTGCCCGGAGAAATCAATACCTGCCACTTCAAAGAGGTTCCGCTCGGACAGGGTCAGGTTCCGTTCGAGAAGTATCTTGCGGCACTTGATGACATAGGATATAAGGGCTTCCTCACGATCGAAAGAGAAGCAGGAGACTGCCCCGAAAAGGATATCAGGATCGCTTATGACTTCCTCACGGGAATCATAACAAAATAAAACCGACAGGAGATAAATACAATGGATGGCAAAGTAAAAATTGCGGTAGTCGGCGTTGGCGGAATTTCTGCCTGCCATATTGAGAACTATCTTAAGAACCCTGATGCAGAGCTCTATGCTTTCTGCGATATTAATCCTGAAAGACTTGCATACATGGGCAAGAAATACGGCATCACACGTCTTTATGAGGACGAGGAGACAATGCTCAGAGAGCTTCCCGAAGTTGATGCGGTAAGCGTATGCGTATGGAACTGCAATCACGAAAAGTGCACTATCGCCGCTCTCAATGCAGGCAAGAACGTTCTTTGCGAGAAGCCTATGTCAGTATCTGTTGAAGCCGCAAAGAGAATGAAGGAAGCAGCAGAAAAGAACGGAAAGCTCCTTATGCTCGGCTTCGTTCGCCGTTACGGAAACGATTGCATTACTATGAAGAAATTTGCCGATGCAGATACATTCGGTGAAATCTACTATACAAAGGCACAGTACCTCAGAAGAAACGGTAATCCGGGCGGCTGGTTTGCAGATATCAGCAGATCAGGCGGCGGATGCCTTATCGACCTCGGCGTTCACGTGATCGACTATGTACGTTACGTTATGGGTTGCCCGAAGCCTGTATCCGTTTACGGCGCTACATACAAGAAGCTCTTTGACAGACCTTCAATAAATCAGAGAGGCTCATATCAGGCTACTTCAGGCGGCGACAAGCACGTTTGCGACGTAGAAGATCTTGCAGTTGCACTTGTTCGCTTTGACAACGGCGCAACACTCAATATCGAAACAAGCTTCTGCCTCAACCTCGGTCAGGAGTCAAACTGCATCGAAGTATTCGGCACAAAGGGCGGTGCAAAGCTTACAGGAAGCCTCGAAGTCTTCTCTGAAATGAACGGCTTCCTTACAAACGTAAATCTTGTAGGTGATACTTCACCGGATTTCGGCAGAATGTTCCAGAATGAAATCAATCACTTCGTTGATTGCGTAAAGAACAACAAGCCCTGCATTTCAACGGCAGAAGATGGCGTTGTTCTTATGCAGATCCTCATGGGCATCTATGAGTCAGCAAGAACAGGTCACGAAGTAATTATCGGCGACTGATAAAAATAAGGTTATAACGGGCTTTCCGGGAAACTTATTTTTCCGGAAAGCCCTGCTTTTCGAAAAGCAGGTATCAGATGGTAAAAAAACAAGAAAAATGGACAAAGAAAAGACACGTTGTGATGAGAAATCTGGCGTATGTGGTACTTGCTCCGTTCGCAAAATACAAATTTCACTGCAAGGTGGAAAAATTCAGAGAACAGGGCGACAGACAGTATCTGATACTCATGAATCATGAAACGACGTTCGACCAGTTCTTTGTGGGAATGGCGTTCAAGGGTGCTACATATTATATTGCTTCCGAGGACATCTTTTCAAACGGAATAGGCTCAAAGCTCATGAAGTGGGCGGCTGCTCCTATACCGATAAATAAGACAGAAAAAGATCTGCGCTCAGTGATGACGTGCATAAAAGTTGCAAGGGAGGGCGGCACTATAGCGCTTGCTCCCGAAGGTAACAGAACGTACAGCGGAAGGCAGTGCTATATCAAGCCGTCGGTCGTGTCACTCATCAAGGCACTCAAGCTCCCTGTGGCGATATTCAGGATCGAGGGCGGCTACGGCATAGAGCCGAGATGGTGCGAGCTCAACAGAAAAGGAAAAATGCGCGCTTACGTAAGCAGGGTCATCGAGTTGGAAGAATATGCTTCCATGAAGGATGATGAGCTTTACGGAATGCTGAAAAATGAGCTTTCTGTTGATGAAACAAAGCTTCCCGGTATATTTGAAGGGAACAAAAGAGCTGAATATATCGAGAGACTTATTTATGTCTGCCCGCATTGCGGCATAAGCGAATTTGAAAGCGACAAAAATACGTTCAGATGCAAAAAATGCGGAAGAACGGCAGAATATACAGTAGAAAAGAAAATCAGGGGCGACTTTGACTTTGAATATGCTGCTGATTGGTATGAATATCAGCAGGATTACATAAGAAAACTCGATCTTGCGGCATTCGGGGACAAGGAGATTTGTTCTGACGGCGCAAATCTGTATGATATAATACCTTATGTGAAGAAGAAATGCGCTGAAAAGAATGTAACGATAAGACTTTTCAGCGACAGAATAATAATTGACAGAAAAAACGGTCAGTTTGCAATGCCGTTTGAAAATATCAGATCAATGGCTGTCCTGGGAAGAAACAAGCTCAATATCTGCACTACAGAAGGTACTTACCAGATCCAGGGATCCAAGCGATTTAATGCACTGAAGTATATGAATATCTATTATCATACAAAGGGTATTAAGGAAGGAGAAAATGATGCAGAATTTTTGGGATTATAGTGTGTGGGGCACATTCAATGTGGTTGCAGTGCTCCTGATAAGCCTCCTTGCGGCAAATCTGCTCAAGAAGACGATCAGACCTCTGCACAATTCATTGATACCGACATCGGTGCTCGGCGGAATAATGCTGCTGATATTGGCGGTAATATATGAAAAAGTATCGGGGAAGGCTTTCTTTGATACTGAGTTCTTTGGGGGCAACGGCTCGGAAACGCTTGAAACGCTTACTTACCACGCGCTTGCGCTCGGATTCATCGCAATGACATTCAAGCCGTCGGAGGGAAAGTTCTCCCGCAAAAGAAGTGCGGAGATATTCAATACAGGCGTGACAACGGTTTCGTCCTACCTGCTTCAGGCTGTATTCGGCCTTGCGGTTACGATAATTGCGGCGCTGATCGTGAAGGACTTCTTTGCGGCATCGGGTGTCCTGCTTCCCTTTGGATACGGACAGGGTACAGGTCAGGCACTCAACTACGGCAATATATATGAGACTGATTACGGCTTCGTCGGCGGCAAGAGCTTCGGACTCACCATTGCGGCAATGGGCTTTCTCAGTGCCAGCATAGGCGGTGTTATTCATCTGAATATATTGCGCTTCCGCAAGCACAGACAGCTTCCCGACAGAGATAACGAAGAGACAAAGGCTCTCCTTTCGGAAGAAATACAGAGTGCCGATGAAATACCGATGAACGGCTCGATAGACAAGATCACGATTCAGGTAGCACTTGTCTTCTGGGCATATATTATGGCTTATCTTGTAATAAAGTTCCTTGGAAACCTGCTTCCTTCGTTCAAGTCTGTCCTCTACGGCT
The DNA here is from genome assembly GCA_045627045.1 of Clostridia bacterium. Lineage (GTDB taxonomy): Bacteria > Bacillota > Clostridia > HGM11327 > HGM11327 > SIG351. The sequence continues at coordinate 71,856 of JAZQMY010000054.1, forward strand.
TCAACTTCCTCATGGGTGTTATAGTCGTAACACTCTTCAAGCTTATATATAACTTCCTCAGGAAGAAGAAGGTGATCAGGAAGCAGTACATAAGTCCGTTCCTTATGACGAGAATCAGCAGCTTCTTTTTCGATCTGATGATAGTTGCAGGCGTTGCGGCGATCAGAATGGAAGTCGTAAAGTCATACTGGTTCATAATACTTATTCTCGGCATCGGCGGTGCGGTACTGACGTATTTATACAATCACTTTGTTGCAAGAAAGCTCTTCTCGGAGTATACCGAGGAGCAATTTATGGTAATGTACGGAATGCTCACAGGCACGGCAAGCACGGGAATAATTCTCCTCAGGGAGGTAGATCCGGAGTTCAGAACACCTGCCTCGGATAACCTTGTTTATCAGAATTTCCCTGCAATCGTTTTCGGCTTCCCGATGATGCTTCTTGCGGTGCTTGCACCTGACAGACCTTATCTGACGCTGATAATACTTATTCTCTTTTTTGCAGCTATGAACGGAATACTTTTCAGACGTCACCTGATTAATAAGTACAAAGAGATAAAAGGCAAAAAGAAATAAGAATCATTGAAATACCAAAGCCCATCCATCAGGATGGGCTTTTGCAATATTGTCGATTATAATAACTATACGGGCTTATCAGATAATAGTAAGAATATCCACAAAGCCTGTGATATCAAAAATCTCCATAACGGATGAAGATACGTTTGAGAGAGTCATTTTTCCCTTGCTGTTGTTCATGGCCTTCTGAATTGCGAGAAGAACACGAAGACCGGCAGAAGAAATATATTCAACTCCTGCAAAATCAAGATTCAGCTCGTCCATACCTGCGGAGCCTGAATTCAGCTCGGCTTCAAGCATGGGTGCTGTAAGTGTGTCGATTCTTCCTGTGATAGCATATGAAATGCTTGTTCCGTTTATTTCCTTTTTAATTTCCATAATTAAAACTCCTTTCTTAATCTGAACAATTCGGTTGCTGTATCAGAAGTTCAGGTCATCAACGCTGTTGATGGCTTCAATAAGGTTGCTGCGGTAATACTCTATCAGTTCAGGCTCTAAATTGCGGCGAATGCTTCTGCGAAGCAGACGAGTATAGCCTACAACCATTGATTTGTTCTTGAGTAATTTTATTTTTTCTTCATCTCTTGTGTTGAAGAAACGTGCAAATGTTTCATTGAGAATATATTTTGCGGCATCAAGACTTATTCCGAGGAATGTATCGGCGTTTGGTCCTTTGACGTTGCGGAAGCCCTCGTAAGCATTGAATATGGAGGCGAACTCAAATACGGGTGCACCGTAGCAGACGGTATCAAGGTCAATGAGCAGGACCTCTCCGTTCTGGATCATTACGTTCTTTACGTGATAATCACCGTGCATCAGATGCATATCATCATTGACGGCGTTCATCATACCGACAAGCTTTGCGCCCTCCTTTTCAGGCAGACGGTTCTTTATGTCTTCAGCCCACTCGACAGCCGTGGCTTTCATGCTCGGGATGTCTTCGGTGTCGACTGTCTTGCTGTGAATGGTTTTGAGAAGCTCAACGCTGCAGTCAATGTATTTGTCGATATTTTCAGGCTCTTCTGCTATAAGCTTTGCAAGTGTTTTTGCATTCAGAAGCTCAAATACGGATGCATATCCGCCGCCGCGAACCTTTACAACGTCATAAGGAATGGCGGTATTGATGCCGAGAATAAACGTACGGCGTGCAAGTTCACGCTCTCTCATGATGTCGGGAAGAGAATCGGGATTGAGATAAACCTTTGCGATCGTTTCGGGATCGATACGGTAAACCTTTCCGTTTGCACCCTGACCGATGACCTCACAGCCCTCAACGTCGATCATACGGTAAGCCTTTTCCACCGGCATCATTTCGGTGAAGCCTGTGATGTCCATTATGTCATATACCTCTGCGGAAACGTTTATGATCTTCAGTGTCGGCTCCTTTTTGCGGATATTGAGAATGACACGAAGTCCTGCGCTGGAAAGATACAGGAGATTCTCAGCATCAATGATGACATTTGCCGGCTTTTTTTCTGTAAGGATTTTTTCTGCCTCACGGCCTATATCTGCAGAATTGGTTGAATCGATTCTTCCTTCAAAAAAGAGAGTTAAAACTCCGTTTGTTTCATTATAGTTCATATTATTCCTCCCCAAAAAGATTATTGATAAGATCAACATACTCTTTGTATGCGTCCGTATGTGAAAGCTCTGAAAGATCTTCAGCTATTGTGCGATAGTACCACGCCTGAAGCTTTGTATCCTGCTGGTGAAAAACATGCCAGAAGGAATCTCCCTGCTCTCTGTAGCCGCGCCAGAAGGCACGCATATTTGAGAGCTTGTCGCCGAGCCATAATATTTTTAAACCCGGATCATTTGATTCAACAAGAATCCTGAGCGAGTCTTCTTTTCTTTTCACCCAGCTTTCAGAGGGATCAATGCCGGGCATTTTGTCTTCTGTTTCACCCTCAACGAGCTTCCGGACACGTTCACCGAAGCGCTCACCGATTTCAGAAAGCGGAATGCCGCAATCCTCAACTGTATCGTGGAGCATTCCTGCAGCCATTATCTCGACATCGTCCGTTACGGTCGCAATGATCGATGCGACTTCCATAGGATGGAGAATGTACGGTATTCGGAATGACTTTCTTTGCTGCCCCTGATGGGCATTCGTTGCGAATAGTATTGCTTCTTCGAGTATATTCATTTGTCGGTTATACTCCTTATTCCAAATTTTTCATAATTGTCAGAATATTCTGATTATTTTCGTATTTATACTTGATATCGTCCATAGTCTTCTTGACCATGAATATTCCGAGTCCGCCGATATTCCTGTCTTCGGCGGAAAGTGTGATATCAGGATCTTCATTTGTCAGAGGATTGAATGGAACGCCTTCATCACAGAATCTGATGTAAATGCGCTTCGGAGATTCCTTGACAATCAGTTTTACTGTGACGGTGCCACCCTGATTCTTGTAGCCGTAGCGTACTATGTTGCTGAAAATCTCATCAATCGCAACATTTATCTGCATTATTGTGCGCATAGGACTTTCGAGTGTTTCAAGGTAAGATTCAACGAAGTCCGTCACACGGGTGATATCGGAAATTTGTGCATTGTCAATGACGAGAGTCGGAGCAGGCGGTGTGCCTATGAACTTGACTGCTAACATCGTGATATCGTCAAACTGCGGATTAGTGCCTACAAAGTTGTCGATATCCGTCCTGACAATTTCGCACATTGTTTTCATATCGTCAAATTCACGTGAATTGAGAAGCTCAAGAAGCCTTTCCTCGCCGAAAAGCTGATTATCGGCATTGGTCGCTTCCGTAATGCCGTCGGTGTAGAGGAATATCACGTCACCCGGCTCAAGCTGGATCTCCTGAATTTTATATCGGATGCCATCCATTCCCGCAAGAACGAAACCGGCTTTTGATTTGAAGTAAGAGAAACCGTTTTTACCGCGTTTGATAAGCGGAGGGTTGTGACCTGCGTTAACAAACTGGAGAAGACCTGTTTCGAGGTTAAGTCTGCCCTGCCATGCGGTTACGAACATACCTGCATCGTTTCCTTCGCAGAGAGAAGCGTTGCCGTTTGTGAAAACATTGTCTATTGACATCTGTGCCTCGGTGAGGCTTCTGAGCTCTGTTTTTGCTCGCATCATAAACATTGCGGCAGGAATTCCTTTGCCTGAAACGTCGGCAATAAGTATATTGAGAAACTGCTGATCCGTCATATAGAAGTCGTAGAAGTCGCCTCCGACCTCCTTGGCAGTATCCATCTGTGCATAGATATCAAAATCTTTTCTGTTCGGGAATGCAGGAAATACATTCGGAAGAGAAGACGTCTGTATGTTTTTTGCAAATTCAAGCTCTGCATCTATTCTTGCAGAAGCCTCCTTGATGTATCGCTTGAGCGTGAATACTGTCTGGTTGATGTCATCCGAGAGAGAAGCAAATTCTTCGTTTGAGCGGACGTTTACCACCTCGTCGAGGTTGCCTCCCGTAATTTTGGCAAGAGACATATTGATATTGCGAAGCTGATTAACGATCACTCTCTTGATGAGCATATAGATAAGACTGAAGAGAGCGGCAAATACGAGTATTTCCATGAACGTATTCACGAAGAGCGCGGTATTTCTTGTTCTCATGACTTCAGCGGAGGGAAGAATTGCGATAATGTGATAACCTTCTGCGGAACGGTACATATAGCAGATATTCTGATTCTCGAGAATACCGTTTGATGCAATGTTTTCTTCGGGAATTGAGCTGCTGGATAATACGTCTTCCTTGATGGAAAGTATGTTGACACTTTCGGGAGCGCTCAAGATATTGTAAGCTTCGTCAACAATGATAATGAATCCTGTCTGACCTACATGGCGGTTCTTCGTAATGCCGATTATATCGGAATCAATGTCCTTCTGGAACTGAACGGCATCATATCCGACCTGAACAAAGCCGCCCTCGATGCGTACACCTGCGTATTTTCTGAAAACATTACTTGAATATGATATCGGGCCGTAATCCTGAACGTATGTTTCGGCAGTGTTGAGGAGGCAGAGGAAATCCGCTGACTGACTGCCTGATGCCATGTCATAGCCGATGAACTCCGGCACAGAACTGTCGATGATTATTCCGTCGCTGTTGATGATATTGACCTCGGCAATGTCATACTTCTCAAGAATCTTCTCAAGCGGCATATCCTTTACGTCGACTGCGATTCTTAATGCAAGTGACAGGAGGTTCTCATTTGATGCATCACGGATGTCGGCCTCTGTTTCATCGAGAGCAATTTTAAGAAGATTTTTTTCCTGCGAAATTGCTATCTCATTCTGCAGACGGTATACAAAGAACGAAGTAGCCGCAAAAGCGAAAAGAACTGTTACGAGAAGCCACTTCTGAATTATTCTTGAGATATGCCTGTCCGAGCGGAGCCTGGTAAGCTTTTCTCCGCAGATGAGCGTGACCAGAATTCCCGAAAGAAGTACTGACAGGCTGTTTGATGCTATCATGGGCATCGCGCACGCCTCAACAACACGGATAGCTTCATCAGGAGTTGACATATTCGTGAGGAATATCATTGTCAGGTGGAAAACTTCCATTACAACGCCGATGGCCATAGCGATAAACCAGCCCGGGCGTTTGTTATCAAACATATATTTGCGGAGCACTGCGGAGTAGATACCGGCAAGGATCGTTGAGAGAGAGCAGGCGACCCTTGTGAATGAGCCTATGCCCCATGCAACGGCAATCCAACGCTCAACGCCGCCTATAACGCCTGCAATGATACCTGCAGGACCGCCGAACATAAGTCCTGCGATGAGAACTGCGGCATCACGGCAGTTGGCCTGGGCACCGTTAAAGGAAATTCCGTATTCTGTTCCGATAATGGCAAGACCGCCGAAAATAATGCCTATGATTATCTGACGAAGAATTTTATTCTTCAGAGTAAATTTTTTATCAAACCATGTTATGATTGCTGCGGCCAGTACAGGAAGCAATGCGGCAATGCCAAGCCTGATGTATTCGTTCAAGAGTGCACCCCCATAAGAAACTGCGTAATATATTATAAATAAATATATTATAACATAATAAAGCCGGAAATGCAAGATTCCCGGCTTCTTTTGTTCCACACTTTTTGTGGGAGAATGTATTTTTAACTATTTTTGTTGATTATTATTCTGCTGAGACCGGCTTAAAAAGCAAACTGATACACGCAGAATGCGGCATAGATTATCAGCAGTGAAATGCCCTGCCAACGCTTGAGCTTGCCTGTTGCAAGGGAAGGAAGAGTAAGTATTGCCATAGTGATGAACATGAGCGGTATGTCTATGATAAGAGATGAGTTCATGCCGGCAATGAGCTTGCTTTCGGGCAGGCTGAAAGGTGAGAGTACGGTTGAAAGGCCGCTTACGAGGACGAGATTGAAGAGGTTCGCACCGATGACGTTTCCCAGAGAGAGGGAGGAATGTCCCTTGATGAGCGATGTTACTGCGGTCACAAGCTCCGGAAGTGACGTTCCGAGAGCAACGAGCGTAAGAGCGATAACTGATTCAGGTACTCCGAGCGCTTTTGCAATGAGTGTACCGTTGTCAACGAGGAGGTCAGCACCGAGAGCGATGCATACCGCACCAATCACAAGAAGAAGGATATCTTTGATGAGAGGGAAGCTCTTCTTTGCAGTGAAATCCTCAAATGCCTTGCAGGAAGCCTTCACAGGAAGTGCTCCGGCGATCATGTAGAGAACGAGAAGCGCAAAAAGAATGATTCCGAGTGCAAAAGGCATTGAAACGAATGTGTTCAGGATGAACGCCGTAACGCATACTGCGCCGCACAGAACGAAAAGCACTGTGTTGAGGAGCGTTGTCGGCTTTTCATCTTCATCTTCGTCTTCTGATTTTTCTTCTTCCTTTGATTCCGCAGGCTGAGGCATCTTCTTTATCTCACGGACATTCATTACCATGTAAAGAACGAATACTGCGAGAAGGATAAGTCCGGACCATGCGTAGAAGAACTTGAATACTGCCGCAAATACGGTATAGAGAGCGGCTGCCGAGAAGAAAAATATTACAGGAAGTCTGAATGTTTTTCCGTCAACATCGGAAGGCTTGAGTGCAACCGTGAGCGCCGCAATAAGTGCCGCGTTGCAGATCACGGATCCGATGGCGTTTCCGTAGGCGATTTCTCCGTGGCCGGTAACAGCGGATGTTGCGGACACCATGACTTCGGGGAGAGTTGTTCCGATGGAAACGATAGTTGCTCCTATGAGAAGCTCCGGAAGATGAAAACGGTGAGCTATTCCGCAGGAACCGTCAACAAACCAGTCGCCGCCCTTGATGAGCAGAACAAAACCGAGAATAAATAATAAAACAGGTATAAGCATTTTGTGATCTTCTCCTTTTCATTTGTATTATTTCCCCCGTACAGGCAAAAAACTCAGGTACGGCAAAAGCACATACCTGAGCTTGATCATTTTTTATCAGATCGGATTCATGTACGGCTTTTTCAAGTTATACATGAGTCTCGAAAATTAAAGCAAGCCAGACCTTATCGATCGGGGCTGTTGACTTGCTGCGGAGATTTCCGCTTTCTACTCCCCCATGGGATCACAGGCAGAAGTATATCATATTTTATTGCATTTGTCAAGGTAATATTTGGTATTGTGCCGAAAAAGAACAGAAAACAAAAACATTGTTCAGAAAAATGTTGCTTTATACTGATTTTATGCAAATTTTTTGCCGAATTTGAGTTGACAAATTTGCACTTTTGTTTTATACTATATATGTACCATAATAGGTAAATCAGCGAGGTAAAGAAAATGGATAAATTTTACACCGATCATATAAAGAAGAGCGACAGAATAGAGCGACTGAAGAGCCAGCTCTACAAGAAGCTGCCGGAGATTGAGGCAGACAGAGCCGTTCTCATCACAAAATCATATATGGAGACGGAAGGCGAGCCTGTCATCACGAGAAGAGCCAAGGCCTTCAGATATATTCTCGAGAATATCCCCATAACGATAAGGGATGAGGAGCTTATTGTAGGAAGCGCAACGGTCCACCCGAGAAGCTGTCAGGTTTTCCCTGAATTTTCGTTTGAATGGCTTGAGGCAGAGTTTGATACAGTTGAAAAGAGAAGTGCCGATCCGTTCTATATCTCGGATGAGACGAAAAAGACTCTTCACGAAGTATATAAATACTGGAAGGGTAAGACGACAAGCGAGCTTGCAACGTCATATATGGCGCCCGAAGCAAAACTTGCAATGGCTCATAACATCTTTACTCCTGGAAACTACTTCTATAACGGTGTAGGACACGTTACCGTTGACTATGGCAAGGTGCTTGCCGTAGGTTACAGAGGCATAATAGACGAGGTCAGAGCGGCAAAGGAGAAGCTTGATTTCGGCGACGGAGATTACGTCACGAGAAAAGCATTCCTTGATGCGGTTGAAATGAGCTGTGAGGCCGCAATAACCTATGCAAAGAGATATGCAAAGCTTGCTCTTGAGCTTTCTGAAAAGGAGAACTCTCCCGAAAGAAAGAAGGAGCTTGTAAATATAGCTTATAACTGTGCAAATGCCCTTGAGAACGGCTCAAAATCATTCTGGGAGGCATGCCAGTCATTCTGGTTTGTGCAGATGCTCCTCCAGACGGAGTCAAGCGGACATTCCATCTCTCCGGGAAGATTTGACCAGTATATGTATCCTTACTTCAAGGCTGATTTTGAAGCAGGAAAGATCACAAGAGAATTTGCCCAGGAGCTTATGGATTGCATCTGGATCAAGCTCAACGACCTTAATAAGTGCAGAGATGCCGCATCGGCTGAAGGCTTTGCAGGATACAGCCTTTTCCAGAACCTCATTGCAGGCGGTCAGAATAAATACGGCGAGGATGCAACGAATGACCTTTCGTTCATGTGCATAGAAGCGACACTTCATGTGCTTCTCCCACAGCCGTCATTCTCTGTCAGAGTATGGAACAAGACTCCGCATGAATTCCTTGTCAGAGCGGCAGAGCTCACAAGAACAGGCGTAGGACTCCCTGCTTACTATAACGATGAAGTCATCATTCCCGCGCTCCTCAGCAGAGGTCTTACGATAGAGGATGCAAGAGAATACAATATTATCGGCTGTGTTGAGCCGCAGAAGTCTGCAAAGACATGGGGCTGGCACGATGCCGCTTTCTTCAATATGTGCAGACCGCTTGAGCTCGTTTTCTCGGACGGTGCAGATAACGGAGAGCAGATCAGCATCCATACGGGCGATGTTACCGAAATGAGAACATTCGATGAGTTCTATGATGCTTACAAGAAGCAGATGAATTACATGATATCTCTTCTTGTCAATGCGGATAACGCCATTGACGTTGCTCATGCGGAAAGATGTCCGCTTCCTTATCTTTCATCAATGGTTGAGGACTGCATAGGCAGAGGCAAGACACCCGAGCAGGGCGGTGCGATCTATAACTTCACGGGCCCGCAGGGCTTCGGCATCGCAAATATGGCAGACTCACTCTACGCAGTGAAGAAGCTCGTTTATGATGAGAAGAAGATAACGATGGAGGAGCTCCGTGATGCGCTCCGCTTCAATTACGGCAAGAACGAGCCGGACGAAAAGAAGATAAAGGAAATAACGGAAAAGACGGCTCTTGAGCTTGCAAAGGCAGGCTACGGAGTTTCCGAAAAAGATATAAAGACGATATATGAAAAGGTGAAGAGCTCAACAGCGCTCACACTCGAAAAGAAAAAGCGCTATGAAGAGATAAGGGAAATGATACTTGCCGTTGACAAATTCGGCAACGATATCCCCGAGGTAGATGCTTTTGCAAGAGACGTTGCCTATACATACACAAAGCCTCTTGAGAAGTATGAAAACCCGAGAAACGGCATTTTCCAGGCAGGACTTTATCCTGTATCGGCAAACGTGCCGCTCGGCGCACAGACAGGCGCAACTCCCGACGGAAGATACGCCGCAACTCCTGTTGCAGATGGCGTTTCGCCGAGCGCAGGACGTGATGTCAACGGCCCTACTGCATCGGCAAACTCTGTTGCAAAGCTCGATCACGGCATTGCTTCCAACGGTACGCTCTTCAATATGAAGTTCCATCCTTCTGCACTCGCAGGCAAGAGCGGAATTGAAAGCTTCATCGCGCTCATTAGAGCATATTTTGATCAGAAGGGTATGCATATGCAGTTCAACGTTGTAAGCAGAGAAACACTCAGGGATGCACAGGCTCATCCTGAAAAATATCAGAGCCTTGTTGTCAGAGTTGCAGGCTACAGCGCACTTTTTACCACACTTTCAAAGTCACTCCAGGACGATATCATAAACAGAACGGAGCAGGGCGGATTCTGATGCCGCACCCGGAAAAAATATGACAGAGCAGGAATTATTCAGTACAAAAGGCAGAATATTCGACATTCAGAAGTTCTCCATCCATGACGGCCCCGGCATCAGGACGATAGTATTTCTCAAGGGATGCATACTCAGATGCAGATGGTGCTGTAATCCAGAGTCCCAGGAGTATCATATTCAGAAAATGATGCAGAACGGCAGAGAAAAGATCATCGGCAAGGACACGACTGTCGGTGAGGTGATGGAGACTGTGATTCAGGATATGCCATATTACAGGAGAAGCGGCGGCGGCATTACGCTTTCGGGCGGAGAATGTCTTTGTCAGCCGGATTTTGCGGAAGCGCTACTCCGTGCCGCAAAGGAATACGGCCTTGATACGGCGATCGAGTCAACAGCCATCGTAGAGTATCCGGTAATCGAAAGAATATTGCCTTATCTTGATCATTTCCTGATGGATATAAAGCACATAAACTCCGCAAAGCATACAGAGTTCACCACTCAGCCCAATGAAAGGATCCTTCAAAATGCAAAACGCCTTGCGAAGGATGCAAAGGAGCTGATAATAAGGGTGCCTACAATACCGGGCTTTAACGATACTGACGAAGAAATACTTGATATTGCAAGGTTCACCCGTTCGCTCGGCACAGTCAGGGAGCTTCATCTTCTTCCGTACCACCGCCTCGGCTACGATAAGTATATAGGTCTCGGAAGAGAATACAAAATGGGCGATGTTCCCTCACCTTCAAAGGAGAAAATGGAGCATCTCAAGGCAGTGGCGGAATCTGTCGGTTCACTTGACGTGATAATCGGCGGCTGATGCCGGAAAGATAAAACGCTTCAGAAAGACGGATAAACTTATGGAAAACAAACAGAGAATAATTCAGGAAATAGTTCCGGGCAAACAGATAACGCTTGCCCACATAATAGCAAAGCCGGATGAAATACTTTACAGAAAGCTCGGCCTCAATCCTGAAATAGATTATTCAAAGGCGGCAATAGGCGTTGTGACGATGTCACCTGCGGAATATGCGATAATTGCGGCTGATATTGCGCTGAAGAAATCGGGAAGTGAGCTTGGCTTCGTTGATAGATTCAGCGGAACGCTTATTATAACGGGCACTGTTTCCGAAGTGGAGGAAGCAGTCGGCGCCGTGTGTGATTACGCACAGGAAAAGCTCGGCTTTTCCGTATGCGAGATAACGAAGACCTGACGATGAGAAAACTGATTCTTATCGGAAGAAGCGAAAGCGGAAAAAGCACACTCATTCAGGCACTCAGACATGAGGAACTCGATTATCACAAGACACAGTACGTTGATTTTACTGAATCGATAATAGATACTCCCGGAGAATATGCGGAGGACGCAAGACTCGGCGGAGCGCTTGCTGTCTATTCTTTCGAAGCAGATGTTGTGGGGCTTGTGATATCTGCAACCGAGCCGTATTCGTTGTTTCCACCGAATATAGTCGGCATGGCGACAAGACCCGTGATAGGCATAGTTACCAAATGCGATCACAGGTTTGCGGACGCAGAGCAGTCGAAAAGATGGCTTGAGCTTGCAGGTTGCGAAAGAGTGTTCTTCACAAGCAGCTACAACAATGAGGGAATAAACGAAATACTTGACTTCCTCAACGAAAACAACACAAAACCAAATAAATAAGGCATAAAAACACAAGAAATACCAACCAAAATGACAAAATCCTATTGACTTTTGTGTTGATTTGTGATAGAATTATATTGTCAAAAAAGGCGTATATTGCCCTTTTGACGTTATAAATAAAAAGAAAAAATCAGTATTATTTACCGAAAAGGAGAATAAAAAAATGGCTTCAGAATATGAAATCAAAAAAGAGATCTGTGAAATCGGTAGGCGTATATACAACAGATGCATGGTTGCCGCAAATGATGGCAACATCTCTGTAAAGCTTAACGATAACGAATTCCTCTGCACACCGACAGGCGTATCAAAGGGCTTCATGACACCCGAATACATCTGCAAGGTTGACGCTGAGGGTAAGGTTATCCAGGCATATGAGGGCTTCAAGCCTTCTTCTGAGATCAAGATGCACATGAGAGTTTATAAGGAAAGACCTGACGTAAAGGCAGTTGTTCATGCTCACCCTATGTATGCAACGAGCTTTGCTATTGCAGGCATCCCGCTTACGGAACCCATCATGCCGGAAGCAGTGATCGCACTCGGCTGTGTTCCGATAGCTGAATACGGTACGCCTTCAACGGAAGAGATCCCGGATGCAGTTTCAAAGTATCTCC
>JAZQMY010000055.1:0-6889 GCA_045627045.1 Clostridia bacterium
GATATTCGGCAGAGGATGAATTTCTTTCGGCTGCCTCGGTAAGAATTAAAGTGCCTGACGTGTTTGCGTCTGCCGAAAGCGTGCTTGAGGACAAAACCCTTTTGTGGGAATACGAAAGGACGAAGGAAAAGCTTAAAGAGCTTGCGGAAGAATTTGAGCAGTTCACGAGGGTGAACGGCTGTTCGGAGTATTTCTGGCAGAAATATTATGAATCGCTTGTTGAGGCGGGACTTGATGAATATAGCCGTTTCATGCAGGACAGGCTCATGTAAAAATCACAAAAAACGTGTAGGATCACGGTATATTTACGTTTTTTGTTGACGATATGCAAAAAAAGGTGTATAATAAAAAGTATAAATTATAAAGGAGATAATTATCGTATGCTTGATATTAATCTTATCAGACAGAAACCGGATTATGTTAAGGAGCGTCTTGCAGCCAAGGGTTGTCACGCTGATATAGACCTGCTCCTTAAAATGGACGCCGACAAGCGTGCGCTCATGGTAAAAACAGAAGAGAAAAAAGCTGAACAGAACAGAGTTTCAAAGCTTATCCCTAAGATGAAGAAGGAAGGAAAGGACGTTTCGGACATAATGAACGAAATGAAGACACTTTCCGATGATATAAAGACACTTGATCAGGAGCTTTCACAGAAAACGGCTGAAATGAAGACGTTTATGGATGCACTTCCGAACCTTCCTGACGATGACGTCGTTCCCGGCGGCAAGGAAGCAAACAGAGTGGTATCCGTTTACGGAGAAAAGCCTGTTTTCGACTTTGAGGCAAAGGATCACGTTGAGCTCGCAACATCACTCGGACTCGTTGACTATGCAAGAGGCGCAAAGCTCGGCGGTTCAGGCTGCTGGATTTACACAGGCATCGGCGCACAGCTCGAATGGGCACTTATCAACTTCTTCATTGAGTGCCACATCAAGGACGGCTATGAATTCATGCTTCCTCCGCACATCCTCACATATCAGTGCGGCTACACAGCAGGCCAGTTCCCTAAGTTCAAGGATGACGTATTCTCACTTCAGGACGAAGCAACAGAAGACGGCTTCAACTTCTTCATGCTTCCTACTGCAGAAACAGCTCTCATCAACTTCCACAGAGACGAGATCCTTTCAGAGGACGAGCTTCCGAAGAAGTATTTTGCATATACTCCCTGCTACAGAAGAGAAGCAGGCAGCTACCGTGCAAACGAGAGAGGCACGATCAGAGGCCGTCAGTTCAATAAGGTTGAAATGTTCCAGTACACAACACCTGAAAATTCGGACAAGGCTCTCGAAGAGCTCATCGGCAAGGCTGAATACATCGTTGAACAGCTCGGTCTCCATTACAGACTTTCAAAGCTTGCTGCTGAAGACTGCTCTGCTTCAATGGCAAAGACATTCGACGTTGAAGTATGGCTCCCGTCAATGAACGAGTACAAGGAAGTATCTTCTGCATCAAATGCAAGAGACTATCAGGCAAGAAGAGGCAACATCCGCTTCAGAAGAAACGAAACAAAGAAGACAGAGTACCTCCACACTCTCAATGCTTCAGGTATGGCTACAAGCCGTCTCCTTCCTGCAATCCTTGAACAGCATCAGCAGGCTGACGGAAGCGTTATCATTCCTGAGTGTCTCAGAAAGTTTATGGGCGGATTGGAAAAGATTGAGCCTAAAAAGTAAAAAAATCAGCTAACGCTCATATGGCGTTCACTGACAGGTATTATAAATAAAGAAAACGATGAGACCGGACGCGTTTCCGGTCTCATAAAATAAAAAATGAGGTGTATCAGTTTTGATTGAAGTACGCAACTTGACCAAGATATATGGTCAGCACCGTGCCGTGGACAACATCTCCTTCAAGGTGGAGGAGGGCGAGGTATTGGGATTCCTCGGGCCGAACGGCGCAGGCAAAACTACCACTATGAACATACTGACAGGCTACATTTCAGCTACATCGGGACAGGCACTCATAGACGGAGTCGATATTCTTGATGACCCTGAGGGCGTTAAGAAAAAAATAGGATATCTGCCGGAATTTCCGCCTATCTATATGGATATGACAGTTTCCGAATACCTTGATATGGTCTCAAAGCTCAAGAAGGTCAAGGAACAGAACAGAAAGGCTATGATGGATTCCGTTATGGAAGTAACGAGAATTTCCGATATGAGAGGCAGACTCATTGCCAATCTTTCAAAGGGCTATAAACAGCGTGTCGGACTTGCTCAGGCGCTTATAGGCGATCCTAAAGTGCTTATTCTCGACGAGCCTACGGTAGGTCTTGACCCTAAGCAGATCATTGAGATAAGAAGCCTTATCAAGGGACTCGGCAAAAAGCATACGATCATCCTCAGCTCACACGTTCTGAGCGAGGTAAGTGCGGTATGCGAAAGAGTCATCATTATCAATAAGGGTGAGCTCGTTGCAAGCGGCACTCCCGAAGAGCTTTCAAAGAATCTTCAGGGTGCAAATCGTCTCCAGATCAGAATTGCCGCTCCCGAAAAGCAGGCTATCAAGATCGTAAGAGAAATCCCCGGTATTATCAGCGTGGATTATCAGGGCGAGAGAGAAAAAGGCACAAGCGACCTTATCGTTGAAACAGGCTCAGAGCTTGATGTCAGAAAGACGGTATTCAACGGCGTTGCAAGATCAGGCTGTCCTCTTCTTATGATGAGACCTCTTGATTTGTCTCTTGAAGAAATATTCCTCAAGGTTACTCATCTTGATAAGGAGGTTAAATAATGTTTGCTATTTATGAAAAAGAGCTGAAGGGTTATTTCCGTTCGGCAATGGGTGCCGTATTTATAGGACTTTTCCTTCTCGTTTCGGCAGGAATATTTATATTCGGCTACCTCATCAAGGGCGTGGTTGCTTATACGGCATACCTTTATTATCTTAACCTCGTTCTTATGATCACCGTTCCGATACTTACCATGAAGGTATTCTCTGAGGAACGAAGAACAAAGACCGACCAGCTCCTTCTGACAAGCCCTGTCAAAGCATCAGACGTCGTTCTCGGCAAATACTTTGCTGCGGTAACAGTTCTCTTCGTAACACTGCTTATCCACTCGATCGATGCAATCGTGATTTCACTTTTCGCACTCAATATGTATTTCCTCGATATCTTCGTTGCATACATAGGACTTTTCCTCGTTGGCTGTGCTTACATAGCTATCGGAGAATTTGTATCATCCACAACTGATAACCAGGTTATCTCCGCGATCGTCACGTTTGCAGTTCTCCTTGTTGTGTTTGTAATTCAGTGGCTTACGACTTCTATCCAGTCATCAGTTTCATCAGGCGTCATCACCTGCGTAATCGTTGCATTGGGAATTGTGCTTCTTATCTACCTCACAACAAGAAACAAGGCAGCATCTGTATGTGCGGCTATCGTATGTGCGGCGGCGATTGGAATTGTTGCGCTTATCAACGTGAATGTTTATGCGGGACTTCTCAATAAGCTTCTCACGTGGATATCTGTTCTTGACAGATTCTATGAGTTCCTCAATGGCTCGGTAAGCTTTTCATCATTCGTTTACCTCGTCAGCTTCTCTTTCATATTCGTTTATATGACGGTATATCAGATAGAAAAGCGCAGATGGGTAGGCTAATACTAAGAAGGAGAGTAAACGATCATGAAATTCAGCATATCAGAAGCTTTCAGAGACAGAAAATTCAAATACAGCGGCATGGCAACGATTCTTGTAATTGCGGTTGTGCTTGTTGCTCTTACAATTAACTTGCTCTGCAGTCTTATTCCGTACAGACTTGACGTTACGGCGAACAAGATGTACTCCATTTCGGACAAGACCATGAGCATAATCAACAGACTTGATAAGGATATAGATATTTATTTCCTCTATCAGGCAGGCGGCGAAGATGATGACGTAATGGAAATTGCTTCACGTTACGCAACGGCTTCAAACCACATCAGAACAAGGGTCGTTGATCCTATCGCAAACCCGGGATTCGTGAACGATTATCTTCTTGATCCCGATAAGCAGTCAACAACTCCTGCTGCAGGCACGGTAATAGTTGAATGCAAGGAGCTCAAAAAGTTCCAGGTACTTTCTTCAAACGACTTCTATTCATACGCTTACGATGATGAGGATTCATCAACCGTTACAATGGTTTACTTCAACGCGGAGCAGGCTTTCACAAGCGCTATCGTTGCAGTTACCTGCGTGGATGAATACAACGTTGCAGTTCTTACGGGACATAACGAAGATGAATTCCCGGAGGAAATGAAGAAGGTACTTTCAAATCTCTTTATCAACTTCTACGATGTAGACCTTCAGACAGAAGAGATTCCTGAACAGACAGACGTTCTTCTCGTTCTCACTCCTGAATTCGATATTCTCGACGTTGAGAAGGAAAAGATACTCGCCTTCCTTGATTCAAAGGATACATGCGGAAGCGCATTGTTCATCATGGGCAAGGCAACAACGCCTACACCGAATTTTGACTATGTAATGAGTAAGTTTGGTATCGAGCTTGATAACGAAATCATTTACGAGGAAGATACATCAAGAACGGCAGCCGGCCTCAAGTATGCAATGCTTATGCCGTACAACAAGGTTGCCGCAACAGACTATACAGGCGTTTCACAGAGACTTTATCTTGAAAAGGCAAAGCCAATCTATGCGCTTGAACTCGTTAAAAATTCAACGGTAATTCAGGCAGTTGCAAATACATCAAGCCTCGCATGGTCATCTTCAGTGGCAAAGAGCGGAACAATCGATTTCAACCTTGAAACAGATACACTTGCTCCTTCAACAGGCTTTACTCCGATTGTCGCAGTAACTGATTACGGCGATGCGGCAGGTGTCAAGTATTCAAGAGTATTTGTTGCAAACTGCGCAGGCTTTATGCTCAAGGATCAGACAAGACTCAATGCTTACTCAAATGATGAGGTATTCTATTCAGGCTTGTTCTGGTGTCTTGACAGCGACAGCACAATGGTAACTCTCACACCTAAGTATTACATTACTTCAACGCATACTCTTGCAACAAAGGGACTTTACGTTTATGCCGCAATAATCGGAATTGCAATTCCGATAGGAATTCTAATTCTCGGACTTGTAATATTCCTCAAGAGGAGACATCTGTAATGAACAAGAAATTAAAGTCTATAATAATAACATTCTGTGTGGGTGCGCTTGCCATTGCGGCGTACCTTATCGCAGATAAAATCATAGACAACAACAATAAGGTCAATCCGACGAAGCAGGCTGTCATAATGAATTACAATGCGGCCGATGTGGCTTCGGTAAAGCTTGAGCTTCCGGACGGAGACAGTTATTTTGTCACAGAAGATGCTTCCGTTGCTCCGACGACTCTTTCGGTAACGTACAAGACTACGTTTTTCGGAATATATGAGGGCATCGAGTATGACTCAGCAAAGTCAAGATCCCTCATGAGCGTTGCGACGTCGCTTGTTGCAGACAGAGATCTCGGTGAGATAGACGTAGAGGATTATGATATTTTCGGACTCAATGAACCGCTCTCGAAGGTAACTGTAACGCTTCTTACGGGTGAAACTAAGACACTTTATCTCGGAGCTTCAACAAACTCAGGTTCGTACTATTTGCGTAAGGACGGCGATGACCATGTTTACGTTATTTCGGGAGCAAAGGGCGCAGTATTCCTCAGATCTTCAAACGATATGAGAATTGAAAGCGTTGTTCTACTGAACGGGCTTGAGACTCTTAATACACTTGAGTTCTATGCAAACGGATCGGAGAAAATCCGCATCAGCAAGCAGCTCGAGTCATCTGTATTCAACCCATTCTGTAAGTTCTACATTGAGCTTCCGTGGGATGTAAGAATGCCTGCAAACCCGGATAATTTAACTTCCCTGATGGAGAGCCTCACGGCGATCACAATCTGGAATTACATTACTCCTCTTTCAGACGGAACAGAAGCAGAGCTTGCCGAGTACGGTCTTGCCGAGCCGTGGGGATATCTCAGGATAACCACAACGGACGGAAGAGAGCAGGAGCTTTCATTCAGCGATTACTACGATCCTGATTTCCGGTATTATTCTTATCTCTACGATCATTCAAACGGTCAGATTTACAGAATAAACAGAGGCAAGGCAGACTTCCTTCTGAAGTATTCTGCGGCAGAGCTCACCACACCGTATATGCTTAATGCTTATATCCAGAATATCAACTATGTTGATATCGAATACGGCGAAAACAAGGTGAAATTTGAAGTCATCAAGACGATTCTTTCCGATGCAGAGAAGAAGGAGCTTGAGAATAACGGTCAGTCTGCAAAGGACTACAAGCTGAGATACAAGCTCGACGGAATCGAGTACAGTGATGAAGCAATGTCAAATCTGTATATGAACCTTGCAGGTCTTGTAATACAGAATATCAATACAGGCTTTGCTCATTCGGAGGAGCCGGTTCTTGTGATGACATTCACACCGTTTGACGTTGATGAAGCGCCGAGAACGGTAAAGCTTTACAGAGTAAATACGAATGAAGATTTCTGCGCGGTTGAGCTGAACGGAACATTCAATTTCCTCGTATCAACGAAGGCAGTAAACAACATTATAAACAGTATTGCGATAGTAAAGGCCGGCGGAACACCGACATATACATTGTAAATTAAAAAGAGGACTCGTTCAGAGCCCTCTTTTTGAATGAAAGAAAAGCCTTCAGCTCTGATCCCGAGCCGGAGGCTTATTTATTTGCATAAAAAAATACCGTTGAAAGCATTTCTGCTTTGAACGGTATTCTGATAATTTATTACTCGATGATTGTAACAACAACGCCTGAACCAACTGTTCTGCCGCCTTCACGAATAGCGAAACGGAGACCTTCTTCAATAGCGATGTTTGTGATGAGCTCAACTGTCATAACAACGTTATCACCAGGTGTAACCATGT
>JAZQMY010000056.1:0-115368 GCA_045627045.1 Clostridia bacterium
TCGCCTATTTGCATAACTAACTCTGTACTCAATATTCTTTTTTCACCTTTGGCAGTAGTACATCCCGACATCAAGACAGCAATCATCGTAATTGCCAATATTATAAAAAGCCACTTGTTATTTTTCATTTGAATCTCCTCCATTCGTTGAATCCGCTGTTGTTTCATTTACGGATCCGTTTTCCGTTTCGTTGATTACGTCATTCGATGCCGCACAGACAAAGTTTGTTCCGAACGCAGACAAAAGCAGAGCGAGGCATAATGACAGTAACAGTAGTTTTGTTTTTTTCATAGCTTTTCCTTTCTTTAATATTTTTTGTTTTAGGCTCCGAAGTTCATTGAGCTACTGCAAGGGAATCACGTCCTTTCCTATTTTTTTACATAGCACATCCAGAGACAGTATATCCCCAAAAAGAGATGTCATAAATTTTATGTGGATGTGGCGGGAATATTCAATATTCCCGATGTAAAAAGATAATGAAACAGAATTCCCCCAAATACTGCCATTACATTTTCATCATACAATAAAAATCTGTATTTGTCAATAGTATTTTTAAAATTATTTTTAAATTATTTTTAAATTATTTTAAATTCTTGTCTGAAAACAAGGCTTCGGATTAAAATAAAAAAGTATTGAAAAATGTGAAGAAAAGTAGTATAATATATATGTTAAAAAAGTATTTGAGGAGGTGGGTATATAATGGACGGAGACCCGTGTCGAAGTAGTACAATCATTGGCATAAAATCAAACAAAATAATGCAACTGTTAAAGACAGTCATATACCCGCATAATTCGTTTTCTTCGGATAATATTTTTTAATAGCGAGAAACACGTCGTGGGCTTTTGGTATGTTCTCCAACAGTTGTGGAAAACAAGTGAAAAGGAGATTATTAAAATGCCCGAAGATGAAGAAATCAACGTGATTGACCTGCTTCAGGAAAAAAAGTATGGTCAGCTCAAGGAAGAGCTTGCAAAGCTGAATGAAGTCGATATTGCTGAAATATTCGGCGACGTTTCAGATGAAGATCTTATAAGACTTTTCAGACTTCTTGATAAGGATATGGCGGGAGATGTATTTTCATACATTGAGCCTGAGTCCCAGGAAAGACTGATAGAGTGCATGAACGATAAGGAAATCAGAGAAGTGCTCGATGATATGTTTCTCGATGATACTGTGGACCTTATCGGAGAAATGCCTGCCGGAATCGTAAACAGATTGCTCAAGAACTCCACTCCCGATATGAGAGGTCTGATCAATCAGTTTCTGAAATATCCGGAAGGCTCTGCAGGAAGCATCATGACTATCGAGTTCGTGGATATCAAGGCGGACATGACAGTTCAGGAGGCTTTTGACAGAATCAGATCAACTGCGATCGACAAAGAAACAATATATACCTGCTACGTTACGGATAAGCAGAGAAAACTTATCGGAGTGGTGAGTGTGCATCAGCTTCTCACTGCACCGCTTGATACGCTTATCAGCGATCTTATGGATACACATGAGATTGTTGCACATACATTTGACTCAAGAGAAGAGGTAGCTCTCGACTTCTCAAAATACGGCCTTGTTTCAATGCCTGTTGTCGACAGAGAGGACAGACTTGTAGGTATCGTCACCGTTGACGACGCCATGGACGTATTGGAAGAGGAGACGACAGAAGATATCGAAAAGATGGCCGCTATCGTCCCGACAGATAAGCCTTACCTCAAGTCAAGCATATTTGAGATATGGAAAAAGAGAATTCCGTGGCTGCTGCTTTTGATGGTATCGGCAACATTCACCGGAAAGATCATTTCTTCATTTGAATCTGCTCTTGCTGTTTTCCCGACATTGACTGCATTCATCCCGATGATAATGGATACCGGCGGTAATGCGGGCGGTCAGGCTTCGGTTACTATCATCCGTGGACTTGCTCTTGATGAGATCCGTATGGGAGATATTCTGAAGATCATCTGGAAGGAACTCAGAGTGTCACTGTGCGCAGGCGTAGTGCTCGGAGTGATCAATTTCGGAAAAATACTGCTTGTGGATAACCTCCTTCTCGGAGCAGACGTAACTATACCGGTAGCAGCTGTAATTTGCGTTACACTTGCGCTCGCCGTAGTCATTGCAAAGATAATAGGCTGCTCGCTTCCTATCCTTGCAAAGAGAATCGGCTTTGACCCGGCAGTAATGGCAAGCCCGTTCATCACAACTATCGTGGATGCGCTTTCATTGCTCGTTTACTTCAAGATAGCAACGGTTGCACTTGGACTGTAACAGAACAACAGTAAGCATTTGAAAACCGGACAGGCTTCAAATGCTTTTTTTATAAAAAATAATTATCAAAGGATATAATATATAGTATGGAAAACAACAATAACAACATCAAGGACGAAAGCTGTATGATCGAAGGCAGAAATGCCGTATTTGAACTGCTCCGCTCGGAAAGATCAATAGAAAAAATCTATGTTACAAAGGATATGAACCGTGATATCGCAGAAAAGGCAAGAGCAATGCACGTTCAGGTGAGCGAAATCGACAGAAGAAAACTCGAAGCCATGGCAGAAGGACCGAATCCGCAGGGCGTTATTGCAATTGCTTCGCCTATCGAATACTGCGAAATCGACGATATTCTCTCTCTGGCAAAGGAGAGAGGCGAGGATCCGTTCATTATTATTGCTGACGGACTCAATTCACCTCACAATCTCGGCGCAATAATCAGAACAGCTGAATGTGCAGGCGCACACGGAATCATTATCCCTGTTCACCGCTCAATAGGTATCACGCCAACTGTTACAAAGGTATCAGAGGGTGCGGTAAACCATATGCTCATTTCAAAAGCCGTCAACATCAAGAACACAATAGATGAGCTCAAGGAAAAAGGCGTCTGGACGGCGTGCGCAGATATGGAAGGCTCCGAGTACACGAAGGCCAACCTCAATATGCCTATCGCACTTGTTATCGGCGGAGAAGACAAGGGCATCACACCTATGATAAAGAAGGCCTGCGATATGACATTGAGAATACCGCAGAAGGGTCAGCTTAATTCACTCAACGCTTCCGTTGCAGCCGCAATACTTATGTATGAGGTAGTCAGACAGCGTGGCTGATTATCTTGTAATTGACGGCTACAATATAATCAATACATGGGGAATGCTGAAGGATAACGGCAAAACGGCGTTTGAAGAAGCACGCGACAGGCTCATAGATATTATGCATAACTATAAGGGCTACACGGGCTGGGACATAACGGTTGTTTTTGATGCCTATCAGACCGACAGCAAGCAGAGAACGATCGAACAGAACGGTAACATCAAGGTCGTTTACACAAAAAAGAATGAAAGTGCCGACGTTTATATCGAGCGCTTCGTGAATGATACGATGGAAAATGCATCGAGGAAAACAAGAGTATGGGTGGCGACGTCAGACCATCTCCAGCAGACGATAGCTTCTTCAAAGGGCGCTTACATAATGTCTGCAATGGAGCTCAAGATGGACGTTGAGAGAGTCGTAAAGGAAAGAAGTACGAGATTCGAGGTCAAGGATACTCGCCCGACACATATTTTTGACAGCCTTACGGAGGAGAAGCTTCAGAAACTGAAGAATATGCTTGAAAAAGGAGAATGAAACGATGGATTTCAGTAAAGTTGAGCTGAATGAGACGGCAAAGCTGGCGGCCGACGGCAATGTTGAAGCAATAGAATATATTGTCAACAGCTTTGGCGGAGTGATCAAGGCAAAAGCAAAATCCTACCATATCAACGGCATCGAGAGCGAGGATCTCGTGCAGGAGGGGATGATAGGGCTGATAAAAGCTATACGTACATACAGCGATGACAGAAATGCATCATTCAGAACCTTTGCGGAGCTTTGTGTCACAAGATCCATTTTGTCTGCGGTGAAAGCCGCCTGCGCAAAGAAGAATATCCCTCTGAACTCGTATGTCTCCATTTACAGGGAAATCAATGACCCTGAGGGCGCAGAGCATTATCTGATAGATGAGCTGAACGATGAAAACGGCAAGGATCCCATAGAAGATATAATCCGCAGGGAAGAAATAAATGAAACCTCAAGAAGATTGACAAAGGAGCTCAGCGACTTTGAAATGCTTGTGCTTTCAAAATACATGGAAGGCAAGAATTACAGGCAGATTGCGGAGGAAACAGGAAGAACTCCGAAGTCGATAGATAACGCCATACAGCGGATCAAGCAGAAAGCGGCACAGGCTGCTCTCGGAAACAATGAGGAAGAGCAATGAAGCAGGAGCAGATGGAAGAACTTAATGCAGTGATTTGTCAATGCAGCAAATGCGGGCTTTGCGGCACGAGAAACAAAGTGGTTCCCGGGGAAGGCAATCCCGAGAGCAGTATCCTGTTTGTGGGAGAAGGTCCCGGTCAGGAGGAGGACAGGCTCGGAAGACCTTTTGTGGGGCCTGCAGGTCAGCTTCTTGACAAGATGCTTGCATCGATAGGACTTGACAGAAGCAACTCTTTTATTGCAAACATTGTGAAGTGCCGACCACCGCAGAACAGAGTTCCGGAGGAAGAGGAAGCAATGCTTTGTCTTCCTTACCTGAGAAAACAGTTCGCAATAATCAAGCCGAAGATAGTGGTTTGCCTCGGTTCTACTGCGGCAAGGTACCTTATAGACAGAAATATAAGGATAACAAGAGACAGAGGCGTATGGTACGAGAAAAAAGGAACAAGCTTCATTGCAACGTTCCACCCGTCGGCACTCCTTCGCGATGAGTCAAAAAAGAGGGATGCATGGGAGGATATGAAAATGATAAGAAAAATGCTTGATGAGATAAAAGCTGAATAGAAAGATCAGACCCCGAAAAATTCGGGGTCGTTTGTTATTTCAGTTCAATTTTCAGCGTGGAGATGTTTTCCGTGCGTATTTTTTCCTTTCCGTCAACAAAAACGGCAAATCCTTTTCCTTTGTTATACTTTAAACCTGTTTTATCGAACATAAGACAAAGCTCGTGGGAATGATAAGGAACTCCGTCGAGGCAGAAATGGTCCCACACGCCGTCAGGCAGAAGCGGATCTATCATCAGAATGTCATCAAGTGATGGACATATTCCGAAAAGCCCCGTAATAACGAGATCAGCAAACGCGGAATGATTGTAGTCTGTTCCGACATCACTTGAAAAACCGCCTCTTTTCGTTTTTGCAATCCATTCGCCCGTATAAGGGTGCTGATTTTCATCTATCCATGGTATCCTTCTTCCGTCAGGAAGAGTAATACGCTGGTTTGAGGCATACTGTCTGAGGAAAAAGAAATAATCTTTTTTTGAGAGAGGATGTTCGCCTTCCGAGTGGAGAAGTTCTGCAAGAGCTTTGATAGTCAATCCTGTTGCGAGCGGCCATGATGGACCATTCCACTGACAGGAATGACCGGTATAATTGAGTGCAAATCCGGGATCACTCTGATCAAGAAACGGAATTGCGGCAGGAGCAAGAAATACGTTGCTGTCAAGGAGAGCATTCCATGCCGTTTCGTGGCAGGCATCCGGTATGCCGAAAAGCCACGGCGTATAGCCGTAAAGATCTCTTGCTCTTCCTTGAACACCGTCATTGCCCAGAGTGGTGAAGAAGCCTCTTTCTTCGTTCCAAAGCTTTTCTTTGATGAGTGAAGCAAGATTTTTTGCCCGGACGGAATATTCTTTTGAATCTGACTCTTTTCCGAGGATGAGTGCTATTTCTGAAAGTGCAGTGTAAGACCCCTTCATTGCGGAATTGATAAAAGGACGGAAACCCTTCCAATCGACCGAGTATTCACTGCCCTCGAGATCGTCGACTGTGGAGTACAGACCGTTTTCACAAAGACCGATATGAAATTTGCCCCAGTATCTGTTCGGATCCCATTCACCGTAATCCTTTATAAAGCCGGCATCCCAGATTTCAGCTTCCTTCTGCATAGCAGGGTAGACGTCTGAAAGAAAAGAAGTTTTTCCGTAAGTCTTTGCAATCTCAAGAGCTGAGTGAGGAAGATATGATGTGAATTCATGAAGCGTGCCCTCGCCTGAATACCAGAATCTGAGGTACTCCTCCGCAAGGCTGTCATTTCGCAGCCATCTTGCTTCATTTATGTGCTGTGGTGCAGCCATCAGAATCGTGTTGTATTTTCTGCCCCACGAAACAGGAGGAAGAAATTCGGTCAGAACGTGAGAACCTTTTTCTGTTTTTCTTATGTGCTTACGGAGAACCCAGAAGCGGAAATACCACGTCAGTACAAATTCCTCATCAGGACAGTCAAAGAAAGGTATTCTTTCCGAAAGATACTCTTCGGCTTTGCTGTCAGGTATTTCGGTGTAGTTGTCCGGCTGACGGAAACTGTTGCATCTGCTTATGTACGGGATGCAGTATTTGTCTGATAGAATGGTCATATCATTTAGGTTGATTCATAAAAAGCATATCGGTTGTGTGAATCATAAACGTCTCGATTTCAGAAGGATTATCCTCTGAAATATCAAATACTCTGCCACCCCTCGTGTTGTTATCACCGTAAGCGGAGTAGCTGACAGTTCCGTCATTTGCGAGGATAACACCGAGGTATTTTCCGCAAAGATCGTTGCAGTGAGTGTGTCCGACGCAGATTGCACGGACATCGTTCCGCTCCATGACTGCACTGAAAAGTCCGCTGTTGATCGTTGAACAGCCGTAGCCCTCATAGGTGGTGCCTGTTGTGCCGCATTCTGCCGGATTGTCAACAACGTTTGCAATTTCCCACGGTGCAACGTGAGTTACCATGAGTGAATCGACCTTTTTGCCGCAGTATTCCTCAAATTCACGGGAAGAATTATAGTACCAGATGAGACGGTCAAAATTCAGCTGACCGAAAATGGAGAGAAATTTGAATTTCTTCTTCATATCTTTTGCTTCATCCCAATAATCCTCGCCCTTTTTGCCGGCGACCTTTTCAAAGTATTCGGGCATCATGCCGCCTGAATCAAGTCCCCAGACATTGAATACGACCTTGCTCTTATCGTGCGAATAAATCGGAAGAACAAAATTGGATTGACCGGAAACGCCCTTTGCGGAGCGGGAAAGACAGTACGGGCTTTCGCTGTAAATGGATTCGTGAACGTCTTCGTCTATTCCTACATCGTGATCGTGATTGCCCCAGACGTGAGCCCAGGGAAGCTTTCTGTCATTAAAGAATTTTTCAAGGATTTTTACATATTCACGCACTTCTCTTTCGGTTTTGATCTTGACACCGTTGATGCTGTCTCCTATGAGGAGAACAAGATCGGGCTTTGCGGCATCGAGAATCAGCTCTATTGCTAATTTTGTTTTGAAAAAGAAATCGGTCGTTTCCTGAATATCTGAAATGCAGAGAATTCTGAACTTACCCTCTTTTGAGAATGAGAGCGGAATTTTGGTGTGAAGATTTGTGCTTAAATTCTCAGTCATTCTGTAGCCTCTTTTTATTCAACGATATCTGTTGTGATGAAGTCAATGCCCCAATCGGCAAGTCTCTGTGCATCGGTGGCACTGTCGATAGTCCAAGCGTTAACGAGGAGACCGTTTGCGTGAGCTCTTTCGATCATTTCAAGAGTAGCACAGCAAGTATCGATGCCGAAATGGTTCTCAATGAGCTTCTGCCAGAGGTCTTCGTTTACTTCGCCGCAGAGATACATGATCTCGTGATCGGGGAAGAGCTTTCTGAAGCGGAGCAAAGCGCCAAGATGGAAAGAGATAATGATAGTCTCGTCAAAATAATCAAGTGACTTGATAATGTCGGCAATTTCAAGGAGAGATTCTTCATCGAAATTATCCTTGAGCTCAAGAACGCATCTTTTACCGTATCTCTTGCAGATAGTAACATATTCACGCAGAGTAGGAATTCTGAGGTCGATTCTTGAAAGCTGATCTTCTGTTCTGTCACGAAGCTCAACTTTTCTGATATCGTCAAAATTCTCTTCACAAACGTTCATTGAAACGCCGCTGACTCTCTCCGGATTGGAATCGTGGAGAATGACATACTTGCCGTCCTTTGTCTTGTGGACGTCTGTTTCGATGCCGAAGAAGCTTCTGTTGCCTGCGGCTACGAATGCCGGAAGTGTATTTTCAGTTTCGATTCCGCTGAGGCCTCTGTGAGCTACCATCTTTGTGTTTCTTCTGTCGATTTTTTTTGTTGTTGCAGGCTTCAGGGCTTCTTTTGTCAGAATTTTGCTGATATTGATTGAGCGGAGGAAGCCATCGGCAAGATATTGACAGCCTTCCGGTGACGGATGACCTCCGAAGCGTGAGAGATTGTCATTCGGTGCCATCTGACCCCAGAATATTGATGTGTCAAATACGTATTCGGCGTATTTTGAAAGCTTGTTTTTTATGAAGTAGCAGCAATCACGCCACATTATTGTCTGATGCTCGTTGTAGTCGAACGGAGGAATCGTGAAAAGACCGATTTTGCAGCCGTTCGCATGGAGTGTTCTGACTGTTGTTTCGAGATCTTTTTTGATCAATTCGGTTGTTCTGCCCTGAAGAATATCGTTTACACCGAAGCAGATGTTAACTATGTCACCTGCGGCGGCCTTCTTCAGCCATGCACCGTTTGTGGCGGCATCCTGGGCTCTGCCGAAGCCGAGACCGATATTCCAGACAGCGATATCGTGATCAAGACCTTTCGAAATGTATGAAACCCAGTGGTTGTATTTATTCGTGTCAGTGCCGAGACCCATTGTGATGCTGTCTCCGAGGAAAACCATAAGGTGAGATGTTTCTCTCTTTGCGCCTATGAGGATAGGCTGGGGAATATCTGTTCTGCTTTCCCACTTTCCGTCAACAAGTCTGTATGACGGGTAAAGCTTGTCCGGTGTATAAGGAATATCCTTGCCCTTTACTGTCCACTGGAAAACAATGTAGCTGTCCTTTGCGATTTCAAGTGAGACGGGATCTGTTGCCCAGAATTCATCAGGCTGAGCCGTATATGTATTGTCACCGTTGAATGTGAGCTGAATCATTCCTCTGCCGTTGTATTCCTCGGGAGAAGTTTTGCATTCGCCGGCAAAAGCGGAAATGACCTTAAGCTCACTGCCCGGTCTGTTGGCGTAGCCTGTGCTGCCGTTATCAAAAGTTGAATCCTCTGTGTTGCAGAAGAAAAATCTATAATCAAATCTTCCTGCATCTCGTACCTTCAGGAAAATTCTGCCTGTGACCTGGGTTTCCTCCGGGTAGAGAAGAATAAGGTTGTTGGATGAGCTTGCAACGGTGTTTGATGGGTATTCTTTGAATAAATTTAAATCCATTGTCAATAAATCCTTTCATTATATAATGAGTAATTCTATTGAGTATTATATCATATACAGTCCAATATTTCAATAAATAAAAATTACTTTTTTCTATTGCAAAAAATACGGTAATATGTTAAAATTAAATAGTAAAGACAGTTCGGAAACTGAAAGAGGTATATGATATGATTTATAATGTAAAAAAAGTAGAACATTCCTTCAAATGGGATGATGTTGAGATCGGCAAGATAAATGTATTCAACTGGAACGATTTTAAGGGCTATGATCCTGATGCGGAATTCAGAATGGTTCACGATGAGAATAACATCTATCTTAAAATGACTGCAAACAATGACTATGTTGTGTCGGAATGCAAGAACATAAACGATATGGTCTGCGGAGACAGCTGCATGGAAGCTTTCATAATTGCTCCCGGCGAATCAGGCGTTTACTTCAATCTTGAATTTAATTCAGACGGCGTAATGTTCCTCGGCGCAGGCAAGACAAGAGCAAACAGAAGCACTATCGATCCTGAAATCGTAAAGAAGTACATCACTATAATGGTCGATCCTTGCACCGTAAAGACAGGCGAGAGAGGCAAGTGGGGCTTCACGGCGATCGTAAACAAGGGCCTTTTCAAGAAAATAACTGATGTTGAGTTTGAAAGCGGAAGAGGACAGGGCTCATTCTACAAGTGCGGAGACAGAGTTATTCCTCACTTTGTTGCATGGACAGAGATAGAAACAGATCATCCGGATTTCCATAGACCGGAATTCTTCGGAGATCTTATCTTTGAATAATAAATACGAGGTGGAAACATGAAGAAGATTTTGGCGCTAACTCTTGTAACGGTAGCTGTATGTATGCTTTTTTCGGGCTGTGCGCTCCGGTGCAAGATAAAAGGACACGACTTTGAGCTGACAACTGCCGGCAAGGATGCGACCTGCACTGAAGAAGGTGCAACCGAAGGAAGAAAGTGCAAGGTTTGCGGATATGAAGAAGAACCTACTGTTATCCCGGCAAAGGGACACGTTGAGGTAACGGAAGAGGGCAAGAAAGCAACATGGATTGAAGAGGGCACAACTGACAAGAAGTATTGTTCAGTGTGCGGGGAGGTACTTATGGAACATGAAAAAATTGAAGCTTTGATAAATGGCGAAGACAGATATAATTCTGATGAGCCGATCTATCTTGTAAAGAAGGTGGAAGAGGGTTTCGACGATTGGGATTCAATAGAGAAGCAGAGCATCAATGTACAGAACTGGGGACCGAATCAGGTTGCATATGATTATGATCCTGAATCTGTTTTCCAGGTTGTACATACAGAGAACAGCCTTATTATCAGATTCACATCAAACAATGACTATCCGTTCTCATTCATGACACATACGAACGATATCGTTTGCGATGATGCCTGCAACGAATTCTTTGTAACGCTTGCTGATGATCCGGATAATTATTTCAACTTCGAAATGAATTCAAACGGTGCGCTTTATGTAGGATACGGCCCCGAAGCACACAACAGATCTGTTGTTGACGTTGAAATAATCGAAAAGTACACAAAGACAGAGCTTGAAGAGGAAGTACTTGACGAGGACGAAAGAGGCTTCTGGGGAATCACGCTTACGATCGACAAGCAGTTCTTCAAAGAGGTTGCAGGTGTTGATATCGAAGACGGTCTTATCAAGGGCAGCTTCTACAAGTGCGGAGCAAGAATACCCGGTACAAATCACCTTCTTGCATGGACAACAATTCCGGATACAAGATTCGGCTTCCACACACCGAGCTCATTCGGTAACATAATTCTTGAGTAAAAAGAGGCAATAATAATGGGAATCACAAAAAAAGAATTCGGTAAGATCGGCGATAAGGAAGTATTCCTTTTCGAGCTTACGAACGATAATAAAATGTCGGTAGGCATTACGACTTACGGCGGCACAATAGTAAGCATTTCAACAGAGGATAAAAACGGCTCATTCGGAGATGTAGTTCTCGGTTACCCGGATCTTAAAGGATACATGAACGGCACATCTCATCAGGGCGCACTCATCGGCAGATTCGGCAACAGAATCGCAGACGGAAGATTCACTCTTGACGGAGTGGAGTACAAGCTCGATAAGAATGATAACGGAGTAAATCACCTTCACGGCGGCAAGACAGGCTACGATACAAGAGTGTGGGATGTCCTCTACACGGCAGAAGGAAAAGAACCTGCGCTTTCTCTTACACTCGTTGATGAAGACGGCACAGAGGGCTATCCGGGAAGAGTCAAGGTAAACGTAATTTACACACTCACGGCAGATAATGCGATTCAGATCGAATATTTTGCCACAACGGATAAGAACACAATTCTCAACCTTACAAACCATACATACTTCAACCTTGAAGGATATGCTTCCGGAGACGTTCTTGATCATGAGGTTCAGATCAATGCTGACTACTTTACCCCTGCAAACGCAAATCTTATCCCGACAGGAGAAATCAGAGCCGTAAAGGGAACTGTATTTGATTTTACAACGTCCAAGACAATAGGTAAGGACCTTGTGAAGGAGAAAGAAGACGAACAGCTGAAGCTCGGCGGCGGATATGACCACAACTTCATAACAGGCGAAGACAAGGTGATGAAGCACATTGCAACAGTAAAGGCACCTGTAAGCGGAAGAATAATGGATGTTTATTCCGATCAGCCGGCAGTACAACTTTATATCGGCAACTTCCTCAACGGAGAGATAGGTAAGAACGGCTCAAGACTCAACAAGAGAAACGGCTTCTGCCTCGAAACCCAGCATTCACCGAATACTCCGAATATGCCTGATTTCCCGACCTGCAAGCTTTGCCCGGGAGAGCTTTACAGCTACAAGACGATCTATAAGTTCTCAAAGGACTGATAAAGGATAAATCTGATAAAAATACTGTGCCGCAGGAATAAAAAACTGCGGCTTTTTTGAAGAAAGAATACTATAAGGAGCAATAAAATGGAGAATATGGAATTTAAACCGATGGGATTGTTTCCGGAGAACTCTCGAGTAGTTTTCCTTGGCGACAGTGTTACTTCATCAGGACTCTGGCTGGAACTCATTTTTGAACATTATCTGAAGGTTTGCCCGGAAAGAAGAGTCAAGGTCTTCAATGCAGCCATCGGCGGCGCAACTGTTGTCAACTGCTACGATATAAGACATGAGGATTTTTATTCGTTCGATCCTACTGATGCAGTTTTAATATACGGAATAAACGATATAAACGGTTACAGCGGTTCGAGAGAAGAGAAAGGCGAGAAGTTCTACAATAATATCAAGAAAATGTGCGTGGATCTCATTTCAAACGGCGTAAGAGTTCACTTCTGCTCGGAATTCCACCCGAAGCGCAGTAATTACCATGAAGAAGCACTCGACATCGCAAGAGAGGTATTTATCAGACTTGCAAATGAATACGATACAGACTTGCTTGACCTTGCCGAAGCTCTTCGTCCTTATCAGCAGATGAAGAATCTTTACACATCAGATAACGTTCATCCATCAAGAGAAGGCGAAATGGTTATCGCAAAGGTATTCCTCAAGTGCCAGGGCTTTGAAGGCTTCGACAGTGATGAAGAGATTCTTGCTCCCGTGCCGATATCGTCTGAAAGTGACCGCAGATGGGTTCTTGACAACAAGCTCAGAAGGGTCCGCTTTGCAGAGCTAGTAATTCATCCGAAGGGCGAAACGGATGAGGAAAAGCTTATGGACATAACGGACAGAATATTCAATTTGCCGGATGGCATGAAAATGAATGATCTGAATTATTACAGAGCACTCGATTATATCGAAATCATGCCTCATTACGATGAATACAGAACAGAGCTTGAGAAGTACACGGATATGATGCTTGAAGAAGCACTTGAAGCAAAGAAGAAATCTGCTGAAAAGTAATTGAATCAAAGCCGCAGGAAAACGCCTGCGGTTTTCTTTTATTCCGACGCAAAAAGCATCAGACAAAGGCATTGACGGAATTCCCGCGGCATATAATCAATGATGAGGAAGGCAACTCAAACTAAACCTTTTGGGGATGAAAGGAAATGAGAAATGAAAGAGTACATGAAAAGCATTGCTGAGGTGATGGCAGAGAAAAAAACGTCCGAAACGGGGCTTGACAACGAAGAGGCAAGGGCAAGACTTGAGGTCTACGGAATAAATAAGCTTGATCAGGCAAAGAAAGAGAGCATTTGGCAGAGACTGATGAAACAGCTTGCCGACCCTATGACATTGATACTTATTGCGGCGGCAATTATTTCGCTTGCATTGACGGTATATAACAATATTTCGTCGGGCGAATATGAATTTCCGTCTGATGTCGTGATAATTCTCTCTGTTGTGATAATAAATGCCATACTTGGCGTGGTTCAGGAGAGCAAGGCAGAGGCGGCAATAGATGCACTTCAGAAAATGTCCGAGCCGACGTCAAAGGTAATGAGGGAATCAAGAATTATTGAGGTCAGGACAGAAGAAATTGTGCCGGGAGACATTATTATACTTGAGGCGGGAGATGCAGTGCCTGCGGATGCCAGAATAACGGAGTGTATCAGCATGATGTGCGAGGAATCGGCACTGACAGGCGAATCGGTTCCCGTGAGCAAGACGGCAGATGCCATGAAGAAAGCAGATGAGCTTCCTCTCGGCGATAGAAAAAATATGCTTTATGCAGGAAGCACGCTCGTTTACGGCAGAGGAAAGGCAATAGTAACAGGGACGGGAATGAATACAGAGATGGGAAAGATCGCAAATGCCATTTCTTCAGCCAAGGACACCAAAACGCCCCTTCAGATAAAGCTTTCACAGCTTTCAAGGATACTTACCTATCTTGTTTCGGGAATATGCATAGCGATATTTTTGATCTCACTTGCAAAGACAGGCTCGCTTTCATTCGATAATGTGCTTGATACATTTATGATCGCAGTATCTCTTGCGGTTGCGGCGATCCCGGAAGGCCTTGCGGCGGTGGTGACGATAGTGCTTTCGTTGGGCGTTACCAATATGTCAAAGAAAAATGCCATTATCAGGAAAATGACGGCAGTAGAGACACTCGGCTGCACAAGGATAATCTGCTCGGATAAGACAGGCACGCTTACGCAAAACAAAATGACGGTGGTTGAGCATTACGGAGACGATGAAGTGCTTCTTGCGGATGCGATGTCGCTTTGCTCGGATGCGGAGCTTGATGAGAAACAAAAAACGGCAAAGGGCGAGCCTACGGAAGCCGCTCTCGTGAATTATGCCTTTAAGCTGGGGCTAAATAAGAATAAAAGAGAGAAAATCTTTGAAAGAATCGGTGAAATACCGTTTGATTCGTCGAGAAAGATGATGACAACGGTGCACAAGGACGGAAAGATGTTCGTTCAGTTCACAAAGGGCGCACCTGACGTTATCCTCACAAGATGCACTCACTATATGGAAAACGGCAAGGCTGTTCCCATGACACAGAAAAAATACACCGCAATCATTTCGGCAAACAGGCAAATGGCGGATTCGGCGCTCAGAGTTCTTGCGGCGTCAACGAAACGATACGATGCCCGACCTGAATGTTTTGAAAGCGGCAGTCTTGAGAACGGACTTGTGTTTATAGGTCTTGTGGGAATGATCGACCCTGTCAGACCTGAAGTGAAGCCTGCGATAGATGAATGCAGACTTGCGGGAATAAGACCCGTGATGATAACCGGCGATCATAAGGACACTGCGGTTGCAATTGCAATGAGGCTCGGCATAATAAAGGAAAGAAGCGAAGCCATAACAGGTGCGGAGCTTGACAGGATACCGGATGAAAGCTTTGAGAATGAGGTGGAAAAATACTCGGTATATGCGAGAGTTCAGCCCGAACACAAGACAAAGATAGTAAAAGCATGGCAGAAGAAGGGTAAAGTTACGGCGATGACAGGTGACGGCGTAAATGATGCGCCCTCAATCAAGAGCGCAGATATCGGAATAGGCATGGGAATCACAGGCACGGACGTGACGAAGAATGTTGCTGATATGATACTTGCGGACGATAACTTTGCAACGATCGTTTCTGCGGTGAGCGAGGGAAGAAGAATATATGACAACATCAGAAAAGCTATTCAATTTTTGTTGGCATCGAACCTGGCGGAGGTTCTCTCTATCTTCATCGCAACGCTTCTCAGCTTCACAATATTCAGGGCGCCACACCTTCTCTGGATAAACCTGATTACGGATTGCTTTCCTGCGCTTGCGCTCGGAATGGAAAAGCCAGAAAAGAACATAATGAGGAGAGAAGCACGAAGCCCGTCGGAAGGCATTTTTTCGGGCGGAATGGGCTTTGCAATAGCGTATCAGGGGCTTTTTGTGACGCTGATCACGCTTGCTTCATACTGCATAGGACGTTTTGTGATGATAAAGCACCACGGAGCGGTGAGTGAATCCATGTCGGGTGAGCTCGGAACAACAATGGCGTTTATAACGCTTGCTTTGTCTGAAATATGCCATTCATTCAATATGCGTTCGCTTCACGGCTCGATTTTTTCGCTTGAAACAAAGAACTACTGGCTTTCTTTTGCCGCGGCGGCATCGCTTGCGGTGACTACGGCAGTGGTTGAAATCCCTGTTTTTGCAAAGGCGTTCGGCTTTGTGCGGCTTGATGCGGCGGAATATATGACTGCACTCGGCCTAGCGCTCGCCATAATTCCGATAACAGAATTCTTCAAGCTTCTGTACAGAAAAAGAATTGCAAAAAGGCATTGACAATCAATGGGGGATATGATAAAATTAAGTACATATTGAGAATTCGGATAAAGCATTTTATGCTTTACGGATTGCTTCAAAAAGTTTTTTATTGCAAGGGAGAAAAAATGAAAGAATATCTTATTGATTTTGCAAAGTATATTGGCTTTCCTGATGAGGCTATTGCATCTCTCATGGAGGTTTGGGATAAGGTGCAGGCAAACGAAGATGCAAAGGCTTCTTTTGATAAATGGATAGCTCGATACAACGATAACTGTATGCTCCGTGACTGGACTGAATACGACAGAATGCTCGATGATATGAAACGCATTTCCGGTGTTATAGGTGTCAGCCACAGGCAGACGGATCTTCTTATCTT
The DNA here is from genome assembly GCA_045627045.1 of Clostridia bacterium. Classification (GTDB taxonomy): domain Bacteria; phylum Bacillota; class Clostridia; order HGM11327; family HGM11327; genus SIG351. Next base: position 16,308 of record JAZQMY010000056.1, read on the forward strand.
TATGTGCCTTTCAAAGCACCTCAGGGAGCTTTATGAGAGAGACGGCTACACAGAGGAGATGTTCCGCACATCGATGCTCGATCTTTATGTGAAGATGATGGAGGAGCATGACCTCACGGGCCTCTGGGGAACAAGCGTAGGCGGTTGGTTCTCCGGCTTCTTCAATATGGACAGATTCGGATTCGGTATACTCCAGTTTGAGCTGATCGAGTTCGGCTGGCCGTCATACGAGGACGAAAAGGGACATAAGCTTTCTTCAACAAGCAATATCGTGAACATACATATTCCCGGCATCGGCAGACTTACAAAGGAAAAATGTGCAGAAGCATACAAGCTTGCGGCTGATTTTTACAGAGACAGATTTGACATGGATGAAATACCTTTTATGTGCGCTTCATGGCTCCTTGACAAGCCTGTAAACGATACTCTGCCGGAGAGTTCAAACATCAGACAGTTCATGGATACGTTTGACGTTTTCTCATACGGAAAGGGAAATGACAGGGGAGATATGTGGAGAGTATTCGGCAAGGAATATACAGACGAGCTCGAAAAGCTCCCGGAAAGAACATCCGTTCAGAGAACATACAAGAAGTGGCTCATCAACGGCGGCTCAGTATCAAACGGAAGCGGAGTATTCTTCCTTGCGAAGCCCGGATACGGCGGCCCTGTGTGGAAACTGAAAAAGAGAATGTATTCCTTCTATTCTGACTACGATGAAGAAGCAGAGGCAAGAGGAGATTATACAAATTATTGATAACAAAAGCACGGCGAAAACCGTGCTTTTTGTTTTATTGAATAATAATTTGCTCAAAGCATTATGCTTTTTTCCTTTTTACAATAATTATCACTGCTCCCGAAACACGCAGGACAGCAACTGCCGCAAGGATAATGATAAGTCTCGTGGGGGAGAATTTTTCAACTGAAGGGGTATCATTTTCGGTGATGTTTGCCGCAGAAAGAACGCTTATTGATTTTTCACTGGGACCGGGACCGTAAAAAGCTGTTTCAACTGTGCCGTCGTACAGCTTTGCTTCTTCGTACTTCTTTGCGTAAACGTCATACAGTGTTTCGATGGGGACAAGGCAGTTTTCCTCTGCATCGGGTCCGAAATAAAGGCTGACAAAATCGCCGCAATCAGTTTCGTAAAGTATTGCAAACGGATCGCAATAGCTTAAACCGTCAATAAAGTATATGTTCTTGATTTCTTTTGCTGAACCTTTCAGCAGAATATTGGCGAAGGACTATTGTACAAGAAATGCTCGGTGCAGAGGAAATGCTATCAGCCTTCTGCTGAGCCCGAAGGGACTTGAAATGCGTGATAAGAAAGAGGGTCGACCAGGATTGATCGACCCTCTTTTGTATTATCTGAATTAAATTGGAGTGAAATATTCAGTGGGTGGCGCGAGGGCTGAAGCCCTCAGTCTCCCCGATTATTTGTGGATGATATACTTCAAAAATCATTTGTTTGTGTATTTGACTTTTGCTTTTTCAACCAGCACATTACAATACTTTTTGTATTTTTCTTCTGCTTCTTCCTTTGTCATTCCTTTTTTGTTTATGCACTCATCTATGAAATCCTTGTGTCTGTCAAATACCATAAGTGATCTTTCGATAAGCATTACTCTGAATGCTTTATATTCTTCTTCTGAAATGGAAAGCTCTTGCATTGCGCGGAGCTTCATTTTTGAAGCAATCTCAAGACCTTCATTTTTTATGTCGGAGAAATAATTATCTCCTGTAACAAATGAGCCTTCATATATTTTGATAGCTTCTTCTTTTGAAAAAGATGCTCCGTGTTTTTTTGCATCCTGATAATATATTTCCGTTCTGATAACAAGATCATATATTTTTTCTTCATCTGTAAAAAAATCAAAATTAATGTCTACTGATGAATAATCATTTATGCATTCAAGTAATGCATCTCTTTCGGCAAGCAAAAGCCTGAAGGTTGAATCATAAATCGGTGTATTACCGATTGAAACATATGTTTCTTCTCCGTCTGCCAGAGCATAACTCTTGTCTGAAAAAACATTAAAGCTGAAACAAATAACAATGATAGTGGCTATAACCAAAACCGGCATTAAGTATTTAACAATTTTTTTCATAAAAATGACCTCTTTTCTTTTATATTATATGTGTGCTCTGATGAGCAAATCGGCAGGAGTGGAATTTATTGGATATCCATCGAAGGTTATTAAACATATTCCTTCTATATAATAGATGATGCCACTTCGGTTGATTCCTCTGTAATACTGTTATCAGTAAGTGCAGATGCATTTTCAATCGCGGTGAATGTTGAAGTAAAGATCAGACAAATTGCGATGAAAAAAGATGTGATTTTTTTTAGTCATAAATTGTTCTTCTTTTTTATTATTTTCTTCTGTGGCTAAAGTTGCTAAAACCGGCTTTCCCCCTTTCCTGGTTTGTAATTACATTATACCACAGAAACACTGTAATTACAAACCTTTCTATTATATATATTACAAAAATACGGAAATTTTCCAACTGCATTTGTAAATAATTTGTGAACATTTTTTACAACGAAAAACATTTGACTTTTTTGAAGTGCTGTTTTATAATTATAATATGCCGGAAGGGGGGATAGCTTTGTTTACGGATAACGAAAAATATACGGATACGGATATATTCAACTATATTTACGGGCTTGCAAATAAGGATATGTGCCGTATTGCCTACCGTTACCTTCACAACAGGGAAGATACTGAGGATGCCGTTCAGTCTGCATTTGAAGCAATAGCCCGGAAAATAAGTATTTTTTACTGCAAAGATGACACTGAGATAAAAAAGCTTACCGCCGTGATCGTCAGATGCACTGCCATCCGTATTTATAACAGGAATTGCAGAGAAGATGTTCCTTTCAGCGACCAGATGGAAGAAACCGTATCGGAGAACGACGATCCGGATAATAACATAGAGGTAATGGAGATCAGAAAGCTGATAAACGGAATGAAGTACCCCAGAAGAGAAGTGCTTGACCTCGTGCTGATATGCGGCTTTTCGGCAAAGGAAACATCGCGTATGCTCGGCATACCGGAAACCACGGTTTATGATAATCTTTTCAAAGGAAAAAGGGAAATTCGACAGGCTTATAAAAAAGGAGAAAGAAAATGACGGGTTGTATCAGAAATGACAAGGCATTAAAAATATTTGCCGAATATGAAGAAAATGAGATAGTGAGAGCGGAAAAATATCCGGAAGCACCGTTTGAACTATCGTATGAAACGAAGGAAAAGATCAGATCAACCGGAGAAATGCTATCTGAGAAGAAAAAACCGTCTCTTTTTGCAAGAAAGGGACTGATGGCTGCCGCAGTAATTATCCTAGCGCTCATTGTTTCGCTTGCGGTTTCGCCTGAGGTAAGAGCATTTGTTGGGAACATAATCGTTACGATAAAGGAAAACTGCATCGAGTTCAGGTCAGAGAAGAACGTGGAATGGGACGGCGCCGAATTTGAACTGGGTTATCTGCCGGAAGGGTATGAGCTTGCGGATGAAACGAGAACCCCTACGTCTTTATCAAAAAAATATATCTGTGAGGACAAAACAATATACTTAAAAGTAAGTTCAATAGTAAATTCGTTTTTTTATACAAATGTAAACAATTATAATGTAATGAATATAAATGGCACAGATGTCTTTATTAACGGAGACGAAAAGGTATCTTGTGCAGTATGGATAAAAAATAATTGCTTATTTGTTTTATCAAAATATGATGAAACAATAAGCGTAACAGAATTTGTGAAAATAATTGAAGAATGTAAGCAACAGTAAATTATTAAGCCCGTCAAAATGACGGGCTTTTTTATGTCTGTAATGGCATAAATCAGTATTCAGCCTGATGCTCGACCGTAACACAGTCTGGATTCCCGCCGGTTCCGGTCGCAGTGATTTCTGTTACGATTTTATAAGTGCCGTGAGAATTGAGAGAAAATGTGTGCGTGAAAGAATTGTTGAAGGCGTTGCTGATATCGACCCACTTGTTATTTTCTTCACCTATATCTACGGTTGTCCAGAATAGTCCCAGAAATCCTTTCTTTTTCAATTCTGTTTCAGCCAGGAAACAGGTCAATCCTGAGAATCCTACGTAGTTAATGTTGATATAAGCCTGTCCGTCATTGTTTATGTATAATGTTGCATCAACATAAGAGATGTTGTTGAAAGTCTGACTGCTGCTTCCGGCGTAGGCTATGCCTGCCGACAACAGTGTGACTGCGGTCAGCACCAAAATAAATGATATGAACTTTCTTTTCATTTGAATATCCTCTTTTTTTATTATTTCACTGCCCACACACCGTGCCGGCAACTAAGGGGGCATTGAGGAAGCGTTATTTTTGCTTCCTGAGTTATTATATAATAACAAAGAGGAGAGGTCAAACGATTGTTTTGGCTGAAAAACGGTTCTTCGGGCGAAAAATGTCGGATACCAAAAAACCTTCGCTTTTTGAAAAGCAAAGGTCTTAAAATGTTCTGAAAGCGATCACTTGTTGATGAGTACTTCCGTGTTTGTGCCGTAGAAAATATCGTCTTTGCCGCTGATGAGCTTGCAGAAATCCTCAAACCTGTCCCATTCATCCCTGATATCGAATTCGTAAGCGTGTCCCCAGATGTAGAAGAGGCTCGGCTTTTCGGGCTTTAGGTCGATGAATTTCTCGGCAAGGTCAAACATTCTGTCCCATTCCATGTGATAAACGGTAGGATTGAAAACGAGAAGATCGTCTTCCTGAAGAGTGAAATCGTAGGTTGAAGTTGTTGTTCTGGAGTAGAGGACACCTGTGTTATTCTTGATGATGTCGGCGGTTTCTCTTGTGAAACAGCCTGTGCCACCCGGATATGCCATACCGACAACCTCATAGCCGGCAATTTCTGAGAGATTGAGTCTGTCTTCTTCAACTTCCTTGATTACTTCTTCTTTTGAGAGATTTCCCAGACAAGGATGGTGGAGGGTGTGTACTGCGATTTCGTGGCCTTCATAGATTGCTTTGATTTCCCTTGGCTCAGGCTTGACGTGAGCAACGGTTACGTTTTCACGAATGAGAGAACCCGGATGACCGAGCAGACCGGAGTTGAGGTTGAATGTGCATTTAAGACCGTATTTATTAAGAATCTTGATAAGACGCTTGTCCTGAAGAACAGCATCATCATAGCTGAAGGTTACAGCTTTCATTTTTCCGTTAAACATAAGTATTTCTCCTGTGATGATGAAATAAACCGCCTGAAGCCAGACTATTTTATAAATCCATTATACCATAAAATAAACATAAAAGCAATAAAGTTCTTTATGAATTCATTATGAAATTTTTTTGCGTTTTTTGTCACAAAATGTATTGACAAAAATGAAGTAATATGGTACAATTTACAAGGTTAAGAAATCATATCTTGAAACACGGTACCGTGATGCCTGTAAGAATGATAAAAATTCGGAATAATAGGTTTTTATATCTTGCGGCACGTCTGCAGGATTTTTTTATACCTGTTTTCAAAAATGATACTGATCCAATGGCGCACCGGAAATCGCCTCGAGCAAAATTTCTAATTTCCGGAGAAAGGCAGGCTTTACAAAGTAAAGCCATGGTAAACATATGAAACTTACATATGGTGTATCGGATAAGCCGAAGTTCGGACAGCTTCTCGTCTTCGCTTTCCAGCAGCTTCTTGCCATTCTTGCAGCAACAATAGCAGTTCCTGCAATTATCGGTAACGGAATGTCACAGTCAGCAGCACTTTTCGGTGCAGGTATTGGTACAATAGTATATCTTCTCTTCACAAAATTCAAGAGCCCTGTATTCCTCGGTTCATCATTCGCATTCATCGGTTCAATGCTCGCAGCATTTGCCGGTGCAACAGCAATGGGTGATCCGGAGCTCGGATACTTCGGTCTTATCCTCGGCGCTGTTTTTGCAGGTCTCGTTTATGTAGTGATCGCAATCATCGTTAAGTTTGCCGGTGTTAAGTGGCTCAGCAAGATCATGCCTGCTGTTGTAATCGGACCTACTGTTGCAATTATCGGTCTTTCACTTTCAGGCAACGCTGTTGGCGATCTTTTCTCAGGCAACGTTTATGACGTTGAGACAGGCTTGCAGACTGCTTCAACTTACCTCTGCCTCATTTGCGGTCTCGTAACACTCGGTGTAACGATCATCTGCTCAGTATTCGGCAAGAAGATGGTAAAGATGATTCCTTTCATTATCGGTATTGTTTCAGGATATGCTCTTGCAGCTATCTTCACACTCATCGGTAATGCAGCAAACATTCCTGCAATGCAGATCATCAACTTCTCAGCATTCGCAAATATGCAGTGGATTCCTGACTTCTCATTTGTTACGGCTGTTAAGCACATCGGCAAGGCTGATATCGGCTACATCGGAACGATCGCAGTTGCTTACATCCCTGTTGCACTCGTTGTATTCGCAGAGCACATCGCTGACCACAAGAACCTCTCATCGATCATCAACCATGACCTCCTCGAGGATCCGGGCCTTTCAAACACTCTCCTTGGCGACGGTGTTGGTTCAATGGCAGGCGCACTCTTCGGTGGATGCCCGAACACAACTTACGGTGAGTCAGTTGGCTGCGTAGCTATTTCAGGAAACGCTTCAGTTGCTACTATCCTTACAACGGCTATCATGGCAATCGTTGCTTCTTTCATAGCTCCGTTCGTAACATTCCTCGCAACAATTCCTTCTTGCGTAATGGGCGGTGTATGTATTGCTCTCTATGGCTTCATCGCTGTATCCGGTCTCAAGATGATCCAGAAGACAGACCTTGAGGACAACAGAAACCTCTTCGTAGTAAGTGTTATCCTTATCGCAGGTGTTGGCGGTATGTCAATCTCATTCGGCAACGTAACAGTTACTGAAGTTGCTTGCGCACTCATCCTCGGTATCCTTACAAACGTTCTTGTAAATTGCAAGAAGAAAAAAGATGCTGAAGAAGAATAATAAGTAAGCACAATACAGAAATTTTACCCTCCGTATTCGGTATGAATGCGGAGGGTTTTGCTTTTTGTATATTATCTTTTGAAATTCAGAATTGTTTTTCTGCCGACGGTGATCTTCTTTTCAGTTGTGCCGTCCTCAAATCTGAAACCGCTTCCGAGAATGATTGATTTTAAAACCTTCTTTGCGGATGAAAGAACGGCTTTTCCTGTTTTTCCGTTCCAGTTGATATCGACCCTGATCGCAGTGCGTGCGGAAAGACCGTGAACGTGTCCTTTTTTCCACTTATCAGGCAGAGCAGGGAGAATGAAGAGGTCATCGGATTGCGACTGTACGAGCATCTCGTTTATTACGCCCGTAAGACCGATGTTTCCGTCTATCTGGAAAGGAACCCAGCGGAAGTCATCGCAGGTGACAGGACCCATGCGGCGCCAGTCATTGCTGACGGTGAGAAGATTGTTCATGAGGCAGGTCTTTGTGAGAGCGGAGAGCACCTCATATGCGAAGTTGCCTCTTTCCATTCTTGCGGCAATGCCTGCCATATATACGATAGACCAGTTTGACTGCGAGTCGATGCCTATTTCAAGTCTTAAATCCTCAGCTTTTCTGAAGGCTTTGAATATTTCATCCTTCTTTGTGACTTCAGAGCCCGGGAACACAGGATAAACGTGGCTGTGGTGACGGTGAGCGTAGTTGTCCTCGTAATAATCATCGCTCCACTCCCTGACTGCACCCTTTTCGTTGAGCATATAAGGACGGATTTTTGAAAGCATTTCCTTCCACTTATCGAGCTTTTCGGGGTACATTCCTGTGATTTCGGCACCCTTGATAAGATTTGTGAGCAGTTCCTTCATGAGTGCGAACTCCATTGCGGCGTTCTTTGAGGTCTCAACATCGCGACCGAGAACGTTCATGACGTTTCTTGCGGTGTTTTCCGGAGAAACCGACGGATAGAGATCATAGTACCCGTCAGCGGCCTCTACTGCAAAGTCCTCGTAGAAGAGAGCTGCTTCGTACATGAACGGAAGAGCATGCTCCCTGAGGTAAGTCTCATCGCCCGTGAACTGATAGTAATCCCAGAAATGTTGTGAAAACCATGCAGCACCGCCTGTCCAGTTGACGATGTGGTGAGCAAGACACTTGTATATGCCGGATTCGGGAGTATTTACAGAGTTGATGAGAATTCCGCGGCAACCGAAGATTTTTTTTGCATTTTCACGGAAATCAGGCATAAAAGCTTCCGTGTAATCAAGAGCGAGACGGAGAAATTCGGGAAGATTTCCCGTGAGTGCCTGCCAGTAAATCATCTGGAAATTGACGTTATACATATAGAACGCCCAGATGGCAGGATATGTTCCGTTGAAAAGTCCTGTAAGATGGCAGGGAAGAGTGTTCTTGGCATCTGTTGAGCAGATAAAAAGGTATCTGCCGTATGCATAAAGCTTTTCAATAAGCTCGTCTGAAGCCTCGTTTCTGAAGGCATCAAGAAGAAGCTCTTCGTTCGTCCTGTCGGATGAAGAAAGAGAAAAATCGACAGAGCTGAAAAGCTTATTGTGAATTTCGGTATGAGCAGAAAGCTTTTCATCAAAATCGGGTTTTGTTGAAAGAGCTTCATTCAGCTCGGCAAATGCTTCTTTGTAAGGCTTTTCGATGAAGAATGCAATCTGGAGAATGATTTCGGTTGCATCGCTGACGAAAAGCTTTTTGCCGTTATCGGCAAGCTTTCCGTTCGTGAAAAGCTTGCCGACGGCGCCGTAATTGCCCGGCTTGTAGGCTGAAACGTTGTCTGCGGCGTAGAAAAGCGTATTGCCGGAGGCTGATTCCTCAAGAACGGGGATCACAGTATCGCCGAGAGTCTCCTTATCGTGGATAACAAGCGATAAATCCGCATCAATAGTGCCGTTTTCGGATGTGTATCTGAAATAAACACAGTTGTTTTCCCTTGAAGCAAATACCTCACGCTTGTAGGAGATTCCGCCTTCCTTCCAGGATACCGTGACAAGTGCTTTTTCCATATCTACCTCACGGCGATAGTCGGAGAAGACGGCTTTTGTTTTTGTATTTATAAGCAAATCGCAAAGAGGCGTCGGAACTGTCAGATCGCCGGAGTAGCCCTTCTTGTAAAGCGCATCGGAAATGAGTCCGTCTGCGGTTCTGATATCGTGAGCATCAAGTGCTTTTCTTACCTCCGGAAGAACGTCAGAAACATCCGGAAGCTCGGCACTTTTGCCGCCTCGCCAGAGAAATGCGTGGTTGAAGAGAATGTTTTCCTGCCATACACCGCCATAGACCATTCCTCCTATAAGACCGCTGCCGAACGGAGCGCCTTCACGCCACATTTCACCGTGCCAGCCTGCGGGATATAACATAGTTAGCTTTTTGTGCATAATGATTTTTCCTTCCCAAAATGATATTATAATTGTACCACAAATATTAAAATTAGACAATTCATATTTTATAAAATTTATTTTGTTATGTAAAAAGTAATTGATTTATATTTAAAAATATGGTACAATATATTATAACTTAAATTGGAATATTAGTGCTTCCGGAGGTTTTTATGGCTCGGGCAAAATGGATATGGAATCCCTGCGACTTTGAATTGTATCATCATATGCTTCTCTCAAATAGGAGAACCGTCGGCTCATACATTCCCGATGGAAGCGGCGAGATTTCGGCAAAAACGGTAAAATCGACGTTCCACTCTTCAATGTGGAAGACTGACAGACCGACTTGCGCACTCACGGCAGTCAAAACGGCTGTGCTTGAGAATGAAGAGACGGTAACGTTCCATGCGAATACGGAGTATTCTGTAATGTGTGTCGACGGAAGAAGATTCTGCAACGGCGATTCTACTGTTGTGGGAAAGGGCGAGCACACGATAAAGGTTGAGGCTTTCTCTGATGGCGGATTCCCGTCTGTTATGATAGAAGGCGACGTTTTTGCAACGGATGAAACGTGGCGTGTGATAAATCAGTATAAAAAAGAAGAAGTACCGGGAACAAATTACCTTTATACCGAGCCGGAAGACGATCCTACGGTATTCAAATTCAGTTATAAACAGATTTTCCCTGTATCCGTGGAAAAGACCAACGGCGGAACACTTTATGACTTCGGCGAGGAGACCTTTGCCAAGCTGACTTTCAGCAATGTCAGCCCAGCTGACTGCGACATTCTTGCTGTTCCGGGAGAATCAAGGGAAGAAGCTCTTGATCCTGTGTTTGCAGTTGCCACTATCAACCCGAAGGTCAGAAACGGAAATGCAAAGTGCAAGCCGGTGGCATTCAGATATCTTTTTGTGCCTGATTTCGGCGGCGAATTTGACCTGAAGGCAGAGCTTGAGTACCTTGACCTTGAGGATAAGGGCACATTTGAATGCGACAACGAGCTTGTTAATAAAATATGGAACGTGTCTGCAAGAACACTCCACCTGAACGCAAGAGAAGGATTCTTTGACGGAATCAAGCGTGACAGATGGGTATGGAGCGGTGATGCTTATCAGAGCTATATCGTAAACTATTATCTGATGAACGATAATGATATAGTCCGCAGAACGATAAGAATGCTTCGCGGCGCAGACGAAATGACAACGCATATAAATACCATCCCTGATTATACATTCTGGTGGATAAGCAGTATTTGGGAGTATTATTTCCAGAGCGGAGATATGGATTTTATTGCTTCGGTTTATACGAAGATGAAGAAGGCAGTAGAGTTCTTTGAGGGAAGACTTGACAAAGATGGCTTGTTTGTTCCGGCAGAGAGAGATTGGGTGTTTGTGGATTGGGCTTCCTTTGATAAGGACAAGGGTCCTATGTGCGCAGAACAGCTTCTCCTTGCAAGAGCATACTACTGCATGAGCTTTGTTGCTGATGCACTCGGATTTGCGGATGATGCAAAGCTTTATTTGGCAAAGGGTGAGAGAGTAAAGATCATTGTAAACGAAAGATACTGGGATGAAGAAAAGTGTGCTTTCGTGGATGACTGGACAACAGGCAACAGAAACGTTACACGTCACGCAAATATTATTGCACTTCTTTTCAGCCTTACATCCGAGGACAGAAAGAAAAAGATAACAGAAAGCGTTATCAAGAATAAATCTGTTCCGCCGATCACCACTCCTTACTTTGAGTTCTTTGAGCTTGATGCGATGCTCCGTATCGGTGAGAAGAAATTCTTCACGGATATGCTCGAAAGCTATTGGGGCGGCATGATAAAGCTCGGAGCAACGACTATCTGGGAGCAGTATGATCCGAACGAAACAGGAACACAGCATTATATGATGTACGGCAACAAGTATGGCAGAAGCCTTTGCCATGCATGGGGTGCATCACCGATTTACCTTCTCGGAAAATATGCTCTCGGTGTGAGTGCTACATCTGTCGGAGGTAAAACATTTCAGGTCAGACCTGACAGACTTTGCTATGGCTTCATAAAGGGCAAAGTACCACTTGAATCGGGAATTGTTGAGGTCGAAGCAGATGAAAAGAAGGTTTCTGTTCTTGCGGATTGCGACGGAGGAACGCTTATTGTCAACGGAAAAGAGTATTCAATAGAGAAGAACAGAAGGCTTACTGTTCTTGTGTGATCTGAAATAAGATAATACATTATAATGAAGAAAACGTATCTCTCTGAAAGGGATAACTTGAAATAAGACAGGGTTTTGAAAGGAATTTATTTAATGGACATTGAACAGATTAAAAAACTTGATGCTATTGCGCCCATGATATCACACACGCCGCTCATTGCTATAAAATATAATTATAAAGGCAAAACGAGAACGGTTTACTCAAAGTGTGAGTACTATAATTACACAGGAAGTATAAAGGACAGAGTAGCATATCACATTCTCAAGAATGCATATGAAAGAAATCATATTCAGAGAACGGATATAATTGCAGAGGCTACAAGCGGAAACACAGGTATCTCATTCTGCGCTCTCGGCGGTCTTCTCGGACATAAGGTCGTTATTTATATGCCTGACTGGATGACGGCAGAAAGAATAAATATCATGAAGAGCTACGGAGCTGATGTAGTTCTTGTATCAAGAGAAGAAGGCGGCTTCCTCGGCTCTATCAGAAAGACGGAGGAGCTCGGCAGACAGGGCGGCGTATTCCTCCCGAGACAGTTCTCAAATGAAGAGAATACGGAATGCCATTACCTCACAACAGGTGTTGAAATAGCAGAACAGCTGGGAGCAATAGGCAAGAAAGCTGATTGCGTTGTAGCAGGCGTAGGAACAGGCGGAACGATAATGGGTATAGGCAAGAGACTCCGTGAAGTGAACCCTGATTGCCTTATTTATCCTCTTGAGCCTCTCAATTCACCCACGCTTTCCACGGGCTACAAGATCGGTATGCACAGAATATACGGTATTTCCGATGAATTCGTTCCGCCGATACTCAAGATGGATCAGATAAATCATATCGTATCTGTTGACGACGGAGACGCTATCACAATGGCAAGAATGTTCTCTGAAACATTCGGCATAGGCGTTGGCGTATCATCAGGCGCAAACTTCCTCGGATGCGTGCTTGCACAGGATATCCTCGGCGATGACAGCACTGTTGTTACCGTATTTGCAGATGACAACAAGAAATATCTTTCAACTGATTATGCTAAACCGACTTCATACCTTAACGGCTACATTTCAAAGGACATTGAGCTTATCAGCGTAAAGGCATACAGATAATTGACCTTAAAATGCGAAAGGAACTGACGGAATGGAAAAGTTTGACATAACTTATTTTTACGGACCTCCGGGATTCTTGAATTATTACGTTGATGATGAGATAATGCAGGCAATAGTTGATTGCGGCTTTACGGCTATCCCTCTTGCAACGAACAGGGAAAACCTCAAGAGAATACTCGGACTTATGAGAAAGTACGGCTTGAAGTGCAACTCTGTATTTGAAACAAAAATCACGGATAAAATGATCGTGAGCGAGGACAGGGATTCTTTCACTCAGGAGGACGCCGATAAAGCGGTACTCTCGCTCGTGGAGGATCTGAAGGAATATGACGATGTGATCACAGGGTGGAACGTAATCGATGAGCCGTCTGCAAATTTCTTCGGAGTAATGCAGAAGATAATTGGTGCATTCCGCAGATATTCTCCTGAAAAGGAACTTCATATTAACATCTGGCCGAATTACGCTAATTCAGATCAGCTGAAGGCTGAAAATTATACAGAGTTCCTCAAAAAATATATGGAGGAGATAAATCCTGATTATATCAGTTTTGACTATTATCATTTCTCATCTCCGGAGACAACATCAGACCTTGCAAGACTTTTTGATAATCTTGAGCAGGTAAGAGCGGCAGGTCTTGAGTACGGCAAGGATTATATGCAGATAATTCTTCTGACAAAGCACCTAGGATACGGCAATCTTACTCCGTATCAGCTTCAGTGGGAAGTAAATATGTCCTTGACTTACGGTTCAAAGAGAATTTCATATTTTACATACTGGAACGATCAGAACATGGAAAGAGACGGCTGGGAAAATGCCTGCATGACGTCTGACGGCAAGAAGACGGAGCATTATTATGAGGTTCAGAAAATAAACAAATGGCTTCTCCCTCTCGGCACGGAGCTTTTCAATAAGACTTCAATTGCTGTTTTCCATCTTGGTGACTGCTCCAAGGCTGACATCGGCTTATATGCCAAGGGCTACAAGCCGTACGGAGTGCTCGGCGAGTGCAAGGGTGAAGATTTCGTTATAGGATTCTTTGATGATCAAAGCTTTATGGTGATGAACAAGCAGTATGTCGAGGCAAAAGACGGCAAAAAGAACGCTTTTACCTTCGTTGATATCAAGGATGATCTTGAATACTTTGACACTGACTCCGCATCCTGGAAGAATGTAGAGGAGAACGGCGTTGCAAGAAGAAACGAAGAAGGAAGATATATGGTTTTGTTTGCACCGGGACAGGCTTATCTTTTCAGAAAAGGAAAGAACTAATAAAATTATACGGAGAAAATGGTATGAAAGTAACTTTATTGGGAGATTCGATACGTTTGTTTGGCTACGGTAAGAAAGTTGCCGCGCTACTGGAGCAAAAGGCTGAGGTGTGGCAGCCTGGTGATAATTGTCGCTTCTGTCAATATATCCTCAGAGGTCTTTTTGACTGGAGAGAGAATATTGAAGGCAGTGATATAGTACATTTCAATACCGGATTGTGGGATATGTGCCGGATTGTGCCCGACGGAGAACCGTTCACACCGCTTGACGATTACATCCATTGCGTAAAGCGTATTGTGAATACGCTGAGGGCATACGGTGTAAAGAAGATAATATTCTCAACGACTACTCCATGCAGAGCAGAAAATCCATATAACCGGAACGAAGACATTGAGAAATACAATGCGGCAATTGTGCCGGTCCTAAAGGAGATGGACGTTGAAATCATAGATCTGTATTCTGCGCTGAAGGATGATATTGAAGGAAATATATCAGATGATCTTATTCATCTGACCGACAAAGCGGCAGATATCTCCGCAAAAGTAATTGCGGAACGCATATTGTGTGCTGTGTCGGAACTGGAAAATAAACAATAAACAGAAAAATTAGTAATAATCAGAAAGAGGTTATGACATGAGCAAAAAAGTATTGGCATTTGACTTCGGAGCATCAAGCGGCAGAGCAATGCTTGCCGAATTTGACAAGGAAAACCGCAAAATTGCAATGAAGGAAGTACACAGATTTCCGAATACGCCTGTAACGGTAAACGGAACTCTTTATTGGAACGTTCTTTCACTTCTCCACGAGATGAAGCAGGGAATTCTCAAGGCAAAGAAGGAATCAACATTTGATGCTATCGGTATCGACACGTGGGGCGTTGACTTCGGTATGCTTGATAAGGACGGCAATCTCGTAATGAATCCTGTTCATTACCGTGACAGAAGAACAGAGGGTATGCCTGAAGAAATTTACGGCAATATTATCCCTGCTGATGAAATTTACAAGAAGACGGGAACACAGAGCCTCAGAATCAACACGATTTATCAGCTCTATTATCTGTTCAAATATAAGAAGGAAATTATGAAAAACGTTGACAAGGTTCTTATGATGCCTGACCTTTTTGCTTATTTCCTTACAGGCAAGATGCGCACTGAAATTACGGAAGCATCAACTTCAAATCTTCTTGACCCCAGAACTCTTACATGGGACAAGGATCTTATGGAGAAGCTCTCAATCAATCCCGATATTTTTGCTGACTTTATCCGTCCGGGACAGATTTACGGCGAGCTTTCAGACGAAATCTGCGCAGAGCTTGAGTGCGACAAGGTTCCTGTCGTAGCCGTTGCAACACACGATACTGCAAGCGCAGTTGTAAGCGCCGCAACAAATGACCACACAGCATACATTTCATGCGGAACATGGAGCCTCTTCGGCACAGAAATGCCCAAGCCTGTAATTACAGAGAAGTCACAGGCAAACGGCGTTACGAACGAAATCGGATACAACGGAAGCGTTCGTTTCCTCAAGAACATCATCGGTCTCTGGATCGTTCAGCAGTCAAAGAGACATTGGGAAATGTCAGGTGAAAAACTTGATTACGTAATCCTCGGAAACGAAGCAAGAGCATCAGCTCCCTTCAAGTCATTCATCGACTGCGACGCTCCTGAATTTGAGCTTGGCGAAAACCTCCCGGATAAGATCCAGAAGTATTGCGAAAGAACAAATCAGTACGTTCCGCAGACAAGAGGCGAAATCGTTCGCACGATTTACCAGAGCCTTGCAATGAAGTACAAGTCAACAATCAAAATGCTCGATGACGTTACTGGTATGGACATTGACTGCATCAACATGGTTGGCGGCGGAATTCAGGATAAGTCAATCTGTCAGTTTACGGCTGATGCTACAGGCTGCAAGGTTATTGCAGGCCCTGTTGAGGCAACTGTTATGGGAAATATCGCAGTTCAGCTCATCGCTCTCGGAGAAATCAAGGATCTTGCCGAAGCAAGAGAGATCATTGCAAATTCTGCAGATTATGCTTACTATGAACCGAACGATACAAAGACATGGGATGCTCATTACGATGATTATCTCAGAATTCTCGGAAAATAATATTTAATATTCATATATACGAAAGGATTATTTAGTATGGATACAACAAAGGCTTATCAGCTTGCCAAAGAAGTATATGCAACGCTCGGTGTTGATACTGATCAGGCTATCGAAAGAATCAAGGACATCCCTGTTTCGCTTAACTGCTGGCAGGGCGATGACGTAACAGGCTTCCTTTTCAAGGACAACGCTCTTTCAGGCGGCATCCAGACAACAGGAAATTACCCCGGCAAGGCTCGTTCTTCAGAAGAACTCAAGGAAGACCTTGATGAGGCTATGATGCTCATCCCGGGAAAGAAGAAGGTCAGCCTCCACTCAACATATACGGACACAGATGAGAAGATCGACCTTAATCAAATTGAACCCCGTCATTATGACAGCTGGATCGATTGGGCAGTTGACAGAAAAGTAGGTCTCGACTTCAACCCGACTTGCTTCTCTCATCCTTATGCAGACAGTGGATTTACAATTTCTCATCCTGATGAGAACATCAGAAACTTCTGGATCGAGCACTGCATCCGTTCACGCAAGGTAGGTGAATACCTCGGCAAGGAAACAGGTATGAAGTGCGTTACGAACTTCTGGTTCCCGGATGGCTATAAGGATACTCCTTATGACAGAGAAGCTCCCCGTCAGAGAATGAAGGATGCTCTTGATAAGGTATTCGCAGAGAACGCTCGTTCTGAATATAACCTCAACGCTCTTGAGTGCAAGGTATTCGGTATCGGCGCAGAAAGCTACACAGTAAGCACAACAGAGTTCATGCTTGGCTATGCAACATCAAGAGGCATTGCTTGCTGTCTTGACGCAGGTCACTTCCATCCGACAGAAGTAATTTCAGATAAGATTTCTTCTGTTCTTCTCTTCACAAACGAGCTACTTCTCCACGTAAGCCGTCCTGTAAGATGGGACAGCGACCACGTAGTTATCCTTGATAACGAGCTCGAAGCTATTGCACAGAGCCTTATGAGAAACAATCTCGTAGACAGAACACACATCGGTCTTGACTTCTTCGATGCATCTATCAACCGTATTGCCGCATGGACGATCGGTACAAGAAATATGCAGAAGGCACTCCTCAAGGCTGCTCTTGAACCTACAAAGCTCCTCAAGGAAATCGAGCTTGAAGGCGACTATACTTCAAGACTTGCACTTGTTGAAGAGCTCAAGACATTCCCATTTGCCGCAGTATGGGATTATTACTGCGAGATGATGGATGTTCCGGTAAGAGACAAGTGGCTCTATGAGATCAAGCGTTATGAAAAGGACGTTCTCGCAAAGAGAGTATAATTTTTGATTAAAATGAAGTTTGCCGCCCGCTGATCCGGGCGACAGACCGCATAAAGGATTTTTATATTAAAATTGCACGAAAGTGCAGAAATAATTCAAGGAATTTGTTTGGAATGAAAAGATTCGGTTTATTATTGATATTATCAATACTTGTATGTCTGTTTTTGACGGGATGCGCTTTTCCCTCGTCTACACCTGCTCCAACCCCTGAGCCAACACCAAATTGGACAGAGGAAACGGGCTTTGAGTTTGAATTGACGTCTTCAAGCGTCATTCTGACAAAATATGTGGGAGAAAGCACTGAAGTTGTCGTGCCGACAGAGATAGCAGGCTTGCCGGTAGAGGGAATAGGCGATTCATGCTTTGAGAACTCCGCTGTCGAATCGATTTTCATACCAAAAACAGTAAAGGTCCTCGGCTCAGATATGGCAAAGGGTGCAGAAGCACTCACTTCGCTTAAATTTGAGGACGAGAAAACTGTATCATCTATCGGTAAATCGATAATAACGGGAACGACTCTCGAGCATAAGCTCGATAATGATTCGCATATTTTTGCAATCGGCAGAACGCTTGTCAGAGTATCACCTGATTATGAAGGCGATCTCATTATTCCCGACGGAGTAACGAGAATTGCAGAGGGCGCATTTGAGAGCGCAAAGGTAAGGTCGGTTTCTTTCAATTCAGCATTTGAGCAAATCGTTCCTTCAGAGCTTTTGCCGCTTGATAATCTGAAATATATTATAGTAAATTCATCTCTTGCACTTTTTGATGATGAAGAGATGTTCGTTGACAAAAAACAGTATATTATTTGCCATGCAGAGACAAATGCAGAGGCTTATTCCGTAAAGTACGGATATTGCTATAATGTAATCGGCGAAAGCGAGGAATGGCAGTATTCGGTTGAAGACGGAAACGTAACAATAGAAAAATACAAGGGCTCTTCACAATGTGTGATGATTCCTGATGTGATAGACAATAAGCCCGTAACAAGGCTTTCAGATCACGTTTTTGAGGATAAAACGGTAGTTTATATTTACATTCCCGCATCGGTGAGGTATATTGAGGCTTCATTTGCCGATGGATGCACTGACCTTGCAAACGTGTATTTTGAAGATGTGATGAATATTGATTTCATAGGCGCAGATGCCTTCAGAGGGACGGTATTCGAAAACGAAACAAACAGAAAAAACGATGTTTCAATAGTCGGAAGCACACTTACAAGATGCTTTGCCGCAGAGCACGCAGTAGTTCCCTCACAGGCAAAGATCATTGCAGGCCATGCCTTTGAAAGCACGGTCAAGGACATTACTATAGAAGAAGGCTGTGTTCAGTTTGAGAACGGAATGCTTGAGGGCTGCGATCAGCTCGAGTATATTTATATCCCGAATACGGTCAAAAACGTAAATCCCGGGGCCTTTACGGATAGAAGAGACATAGTGATAAGATGCGATGCTGTTGCAGACGCAGTATCTTTTGCGAAAAAGAACGGCTTTGAGTGTGCAACCGTATATTACTGGAAGTACACATTGAATGAAGAAAAACACACGGTGGTTCTTGATGAGTACATTGGAAATCAGGAAAACGTAACAGTGCCGAAGACGGTAAACGGCTACGAGGTCGTAAAAATCTCTTCAATAAGAAACAGCACGATCAAAAAGATTTACATTCCGAGAAGCGTAACGGAAATCGAAACGATGTTCGCATACGGACTCGAAGGACTTGAGGAGGTCGTATTTGAGGATGCGGCTTCGCTTGAGAGAATAGGCGCACAGGCCTTTGCCGGAACGACATTTGAGATACTCAATCAGAAGGATGGCTTGCTGATTATTGGTAATATTCTTCTCTCATACACGGGTGAAGGAATGATCTCCGTAACTGACGGAGTAAAGAGTATTGCCGATATGGCATTCAGCAATTCAGAAGTAGTGATCGTAAAGCTTCCGAAGAGCCTTGAATCAATCGGTTCATGGGCATTCAGAGGATGCAAGGAATTGAATTATGTTGTAATTGAGGATAACGTCAAGTCGATCGGAAACAACGCATTTGACGGATGCAATCAGGTGCTTATTCAGTGCCACTCCGGAACATATGCAGAGCAGTATGTGAAGAAGAACGGCATTCCATTCGGAATAATCGATTACGAAGACTGGAATTACGAAATAATTGAAAACGGAGTCCGCCTCACAAAGTATTACGGCAACGAAGAAACAGTATTTATTCCGTCGGTTATTTCGGGAATGAATGTTGTATCGCTCGGCAGGGAATGCTTTGCGGGTTCATCCGCTTTTACGGTAATCGTGCCTGACACGGTTAAGAGACTTGAAGAGCTTTCATTTGCGGGCGCATGGTCTCTTGAAAAAGTGATTTTTGAGAATGAAGATACAATAGAGTATGTAGGAGACAATATCTTCCTGAATACACCGTATTTTGCGATAAAAGAAACGGAAAACGGCTTCTTTGTTATAAATGGCTATCTTATCAAGTGCGATGCGATGGGCGACGTTGTGATTCCGCCGTATGTTTCGGAAATATTGAGCGGCGCATTTGCAAATTCAATCGGCGTGACATCTGTTACCGTTGACGAGGCTTGCGTAAGAATAGGCAATTCCGAATTTGCACTTATGAGCGATCTTGAGTGGATATATATCCCTGACGGCACGATTTCCATAGGCTCAAAGCTCCTCGGAGATGAGTCAGAGACTGTAATCAGATGCCATTCAAGATCACAGATAAAAGCTTATGCGGATCAGAACGGCTATACTGTTGAAATAACCGACTACGATTATAATTACACGACTTCAAACGGCGAGGTAACTCTCGTGAAGTATGTCGGAAATGAGAAGAATATCTCAATTCCGTGCTATATTGCGGGCTATCCCGTAAGAACGATTGAAAGCGGATGCTTTGCAGATTCTGAAATTGAATATGTATTCATCAACTCCGGAATCAGAAAAATCATGTCAGGTGCATTCCCTGAGACACTTGTCAGGGTTGAGTTCGGAAGCGATTCCGAGCTTGAATATATTGCCGAGGGTGCTTTCCCGAAGAAATTCATTGAGAAGAACAAGGATTTATCGGATAAGACGGTTATCTCCGGAATACTTCTCAAGGGACCTTCCGAAGGAAACGTGGTTCTTTCAGGCGACATCAGGGCAATAGCAGGCGGAGCATTCAGAGGAAGCAACGCAAAGACGATTACAGTTTCGGGCAATACGGCTATTTACGAGAATGCTTTCTCCGGTATGACCAATGTTGACTGGATAAGCATAGGCGATAAGGTCACAAAGATCATGCCCGGAATCCTTGAGGGAACGGAGACTACGATCAGATGTAATGCCGGCTCATATGCACAGCAGTATGCAATTGATAACGGAATCCGCTGTCAGGTAATGGATGCGGAAAAATTCCTTTGGGAATATACGGTTACTGATAAGGGCGTAATAATCAACAAATATAAGGGAACAGGCATCGAAGCAGCTATTCCTGCCACACTTTCAGGCAAAACCGTAATTGAAATAGGCGAAAAGTGCTTTGAAGGCAGTGAAGTAAGAGGCATTTCAATTCCTTCAGGCGTAAAGCGCATAGGCGCAGAGGCTTTTGTGAATACGAAGTATCTTGAGGCATTGACTTTTGCAGATGTTTCAAAAATCGAGTACATCGGACCTGATGCATTTGCAGGAAGCGCATTGCCTGAAGCGATCCGCGATAAGAACGGATTTGCGATAATCAATAACATACTTGTTTCATACAAGGGCGACGAATCATGCGTGCTCTATAACACGATAAAGGCCATTGCAGGCTATTCTTTCGGAAGTGAGGTTACTTCCGTAACGGTAAACAGCAGCTGCATGATAATCAATGACTATGCTTTTGCATCAGCAAGCTCACTAAAGAGCATATTCGTGCCTGATTCGGTAACGTCAATAGGAGAAAACCTTTTCGCCGGGGAAGTAACGATAATATGTCATGACGGCTCGGAAATCAAAAAATATGCCGATGCAAAGGGAATAAAGGCTGAAACGGTGAAGGATGATTTCACATACTCATTTGATGCATCCGGAAATGCAACGGTTACGGGCTACACAGGAACAGACATAAACGTTGTAATTCCTATGATGACAGGCTTACACAAGGTTACAAAGCTTGGCACGGATTGCTTCAAGGAAAGCGGAATCGTATCTGTATTTATTCCGGAGACTGTAACGGATATAGGCGCAGGATGCTTTGCCGGCTCGATGTATCTTGAAAAAGTAGTATTTGAAAACGAGAATAATATATCTTACATAGGAAACAAGGCTTTCCGTGAGACATATTTTGAAGCCGCATCCGGCGTTGATGAGAATAACGCAGTTATAATAAACGGAATTCTTATCAGACATTACGGAAACGGAGATATTGAGGTCGGAGCTGATATCGTCGGAATTGCCGGCGGTGCATTCTTCGACAGAATGGACATCGACAATATTATTATCAACGAGGGCTGCACGTGGATCGACAAAGAGGCATTTTCAATGCTTCCGAGCCTTACAAGCATACTTATGCCGCGCTCGGTGCTTCTCATTGATGACAATGCTTTTTGGGGACTTGCCGCAGAGGCAATAATAATGTGCTATTCGGATACATATGCCGAGCAGTTTGCAAAGGCAAACAATATACCTTGTATTTTGCTTGACTAAACGAAGGAAAGGGATAATTATGTATTTTGATTTTTTGAAATCTGAAAGAAAATGGAATGCAAAGTGGATCTGGGAAAATTCAAATGATAAGAATTCATGGATGGATTTGAGAAAAAAGTTTACTCTTTCATCCGTTCCGCAGAAGGCAGAGGCTTATATTGCCGCAGAGTCGAGATATTGGCTCTACATCAACGGTAAAAACGTTGTATTTGAGGGCGGCCTCAAGCGTGGATACGATCTTGACAGTAGCTACTATGATGTTGTTGACATTGCAGAATACCTCAAGGAAGGCGAAAACATCATATATGTGCTTGCATGGTACTGGGGTTTGAGAGAGACAAACTTCTCGGTAAATTCAGCAGGAAAGCCGGGCTTCCTTTTTGAAGCTGACCTCGGCGAAATCATGATTTCAAGCGATTCTTCGTGGAAAATCGCAAGAAACAAGGCTTATCTTGATGACTCCGGCTCTGTTGAGGGCATCCTTGAGCCACAGCCTATACACGATCTGCCTGAATTCAACATCTGGTATGATGCAAGACTTGAGACAAAGGGTCAGGAAGAGCTTGCGTTTGACGATTCAGCGTGGGAAAATGCCGTTGAAACGGCTGAACCCGGAGACAAACCGTGGGGAAGACTTTTCAAAAGACCTATTCCGATCTGGAAGGACTTCGGAATAAGAGCATACAGGAATTCAGCTGAATTTGAGGGCTTCAGAACAGAAAAGGCAGAACAGATCGGTCTTGATACTGATTATAACTGTCAGATGACGCCTTACATGATGATTGAAGCTGACGAAGAAGGCAAGAGAATAGATATCTACACGGATACATTCGGCGTTGCGCAGGGCACACATACGATAAAGAGCACATACATAACGAAAAAAGGCGTTCAGGAATTCGAGGGACTGTCATGGTTCTCCGGTGAGAAGGTATTCTACACACTTCCCGAAGGCATAAAGGTCATTAAGCTCGGTTACCGTGAATCAGGCTTCGGAAGCGAAAGAAAGGGCTATTTCAGATGCGATGATGAGTTCTTCAATGTGCTTTGGGAGAAGTCCGCAAGAACACTCTACATCACAATGAGAGACAACTTCATGGATTGCCCTGACAGAGAGCGTGCACAGTGGTGGGGCGACGTAAACAATGAGATGATGATGCTCATGTATTCGTTCGATACTGATTCTTACAATCTCTATGAGAAAGCATGGTACACAAAGGCAGGTATGTCCGATTCATTCGGCGAGCAGGAGCTGAGAACTGTTGTTCCGTCTCTTGATGCAAAGTTTGAGCTTCCCGCACAGGAGCTTGCAGGCGTATGCGGACTCTGGGAGTATTATCTCTACTCAGGAAACAAGCTTATTCTCGAGGAGATGTATCCGTATGCAAAGAGATACACGGAGCTCTGGAATATGTCAGAGGACGGCACAGTGGAGCATCGCAAGGGCTCATGGGACTGGTATGACTGGGGCGAGGATATCGACGTTTATCCGCTTGAAAATGCATGGTATTACTTTGCATTATGCAATCTCGAGAAGGCAGCAAGAGTCCTCGGAAAGAATTCAGACATTGACGAATACAATGACAAGAAGCAGAAAATCAGAAAGGGCTTTGAAAAGTACTTCACAAGCGAAGGCTTCATGAGCGGAGCATATAATCATCCTGATGACAGAGTTGCAGGCGTTGTAGGTATTGTTGAGCTTGACACAAAGGACAGAGAAGATATCCTGAAGAAGATTTTCAATACTGTTGACATGGCAAGCCCGTATATGGAGAAGTATGTCATTGATGCCATGTGCAGAATCTGCTCAATGGAGGAGGTTCAGGCAAGACTCAAGAGAAGATACGGCTGCATGGTAGACGGCCCTCTTGCTTGCTCAACGCTCTGGGAGCACTGGGGATATTACGGCGGCTCAAAGAATCATGCATGGTCAGGCGGCCCGCTTATCACAATGTCAAAGAATATGGCAGGCATCAAGCCGCTTATTCCGGGATATGACAGATATGCGGTCGAGCCTGATATGGGTACACTCAGACACATAGAAACGCTTGTTCCGACAGTAAAGGGAGACATAGAATTAACACTCGTTAAAGAGAACGAAGAGTTTGATATAACTCTAACATCACCTGCTGGAACTGTTGCCGAAGTGCTTCTTGAAAGCGGAAAGAATGCGAAGAATAAGACAGTTTTCATTAACGGCGTGAAGTATATCGTATCAGGACAGGAGATAAGAACGATAAACGGTGCAACGCTTATCCAGAATAAGAATGAGAAGCTTAAAATATCTCTCATTCCCGGCAAGTGGGAGATAAAGGTCATCTGACAAATGATAGAATGATCCGTGCTATTGAGAGCAAAATGACTGCCGAAGTCTTAAGATAATTCAAAGAGGCACAGGCAGAGTACACCGAAAAAGTGCGAATTATCCGCAAAAAATCAGAAAACAAAAACAATCGCTTCTGATTTATGGACTATTTTCCCTGAATTCAGGGAAAAACACATAATTTTACCATGAAAGTTTCGGTATACGGACTTGCAAAACATATTGACAAAACGTGAAAAATGTGGTAAAATTAATCTTATTAAAAATGATGGTTTTTACCGTCAAATAAATTTTTCCGCACAGCGGAAACGGAGGACAATATGAAAAAGAACATTACAAGGATTATTGCCTTTGTTATTGTTCTCTCACTTGCAGCAGTTTGCTTCTCAGCCTGCGGCAGCAAGAGCACATGGACAAAGACAGAAGATGGCAAGACATTGCTTGAGATCGGTTTTATCGGACCGCTCACAGGTGAGTACTCCAACTATGGTATTTCCGTAAGAAACGGCGCTAAGCTCGCAGTTGAGGAAATCAACAAGAACGGCGGAGTTAACGGATTTGAGCTTAAGCTTCTTGAGGGCGACTCTGAAGCTTCCGGTGAAAAGGCTGCAAACGTTTACGGCAAGCACATCGATGACGGAATGAAGCTTTCAATGGGCGCAGTTCTTTCAGGCGAAACAAAGCAGGTTGTTGCTGCTGCCAAGGATGACGGCATTCTCGTTATCACAGCTTCAGGCTCTGCTCTTGATTGCATCAAGGGTTCAGACGCTGCTTTCAGACTTTGCTTCAACGATCCTCAGCAGGGTGAAATCGCTGCTCAGATGATCAGCGACAAGACGCTTGGAACAAAGGTTGCTCTTCTTTACGATAACAGCAACGACTACTGCATCGGTAACATCAATACATTCAAGACAAAGGCTGCAGAGCTCGGCATTGAAATCGTAACTGAACAGACTTTCACAAGCACAACAAACACTTCATTCGATACACAGCTCACAGCTATCAAGAACAGCGGAGCAGACCTCGTATTCCTTCCTATCTACGCAGCAGACGCAGCTAAGATCCTTCGTCAGGCAGCTCAGATGGAATTCAATCCTCAGTGGTTCGGTGTTGACGGTCTCGACGGTCTCATCGAAAAGTGCGGCGAGAACGTAAAGGATGCTGAAGACGTACTTCTCCTCACTCCTTTCTATGTAGACAGCACAGAAGAACTCACAAAGAACTTTGTTGACAACTACACAGCTAAGTACGGCGTTGCTCCTGACCAGTTCGCTGCTGACGGCTACGATGTAGTTTACACAATGGTTAAGGCTCTTCAGTATGCTGAATTCAAGGCAGAGACAATCGAAGAGATTTCTATTGATGACTTCAACAAGGGCATGGTTGGTGCTATGACAAAGATTATGGTAACAGGCGTAACAGGAACAATGTCATGGACAGCTGACGGCGAAACAGTTAAGGAACCTCTCGTTCTTCAGATCAAGGACGGCAAGACTGTAATCTATAAGTAATCAATCAAAAAATCAAACAAAAACATGACCTATATACGCCTGTTCGTACAGAAAGGCGTATGTAGGTCTTATTACGTAAAATATGGGGAACACGTTTGCATGAGAACAAGTTCCTCTCAGTGGAAAAATAAACTAAAAGGAGAGCCTTTATCAAGGCATTTGAAACACAGTGACATTACTGATACTGACATTGATTCAAGGCATCAGCCTCGGAAGCATTTATGCTCTGATCGCTCTTGGCTATACGATGGTTTACGGCATTGCTAAAATGCTTAACTTTGCACACGGAGACGTTATCATGGTAGGCGCATACCTGATTTACACTTCAGTGGCACTTGCAAGTTTGAATCCGATTCTCGGCGTGCTGGTAAGCGTAGCTTCCTGCGCTCTGCTCGGAATTGTAATTGAGTTCCTTGCGTACAAGCCGCTCAGAAGAGCATCATCTCTCTCTGTACTTATTACAGCTATCGGCGTAAGCTACTTCCTCCAGAACGTTGCACTTCTTATTTTCGGTTCAGAGCCGAAGGCAGTTCCTGTTCTCTTCAACATTCCTTCAATCAAGCTCGGAAGCGAGATTACGATTTCAGGCGAAACGATTCTTACACTTGCTATTACGGTCGTAATAATGATCGCTCTTACACTCTTCATCAATAAGACGAAGCTTGGTAAGGCAATGAGAGCAGTGTCAGAGGATAAGGATGCGGCAATGCTCATGGGCATCAATGTTAATCGAACGATTTCTATCACATTTGCTATTGGCTCAGCTCTTGCAGCTTTTGCCAGCCTCTGCTACGGAATCACATATACATACATCAAGCCTACAACAGGCTCCATGCCAGGTATCAAGGCATTCACGGCAGCTGTTTTCGGCGGTATCGGATCGATCCCCGGCGCAATGCTCGGCGGTATCCTTCTGGGCGTGATTGAGAAGCTTTCAATGGCTTACATCTCAACACAGTTTACTGATGCTATCGTATTCGGCGTTCTCATTCTCGTTCTTATCATCAAGCCGTCAGGTCTCCTCGGCAAGAAGATGAATGAAAAGGTATAACGGAGGCACAAAATGCAGATCAATAAAAATCTTAATCAGACATCTCTCAAGAAAAAGCTCCTCAGCAATGATATGATAACGATTTATGTCGTTGCGCTCTTCTATGCGGTTTACTCGGCATTGATTTATTCCGGTTCTGCTGGAAGACAGATGCTTAACCTTTCAATTACTCTTTCCTGCTATGTGCTCATGGCTATCTCCCTTAACCTCGTTGTAGGCTTCCTCGGAGAGCTTTCACTCGGCCATGCGGCATTCATGTCAGTAGGTGCTTATGCAGGAAGTATGTTCTCAATGTTCCTGCTTGAAAAGGCTCCGGATATGCAGCTCTGGCTCAGATTGCCGCTTTCAATGGTTGTGGGCGGTATCTTCGCGGCAATATTCGGTATCCTCATCGGTATCCCGGTTCTTCGACTCAACGGCGACTATCTTGCAATCGTTACACTGGCGTTCGGCGAAATCGTAAAGAACGTAATTGAAAACCTTGATTTCCTCGGACGTGCGATCGGTCTTGATACTTCATCAATCTACTCAAAGCCGCAGACACTTATTCCTTACGCCGCTTTTGCTGTACTTATCGCAGTGATACTCGTAATAAACCTGACCAAGTCAAAGCACGGCAGAGCTATTACGGCAATCAGAGATAACAAAATTGCCGCAAGCGCAACAGGCGTTAACGTTACATATTACAAGCTTATGGTATTCGCACTTTCTGCTTTCATTGCAGGTGTTGCCGGTACTCTTTGGGGACATAACCTTGCAATCGTTAAGGCTGCAAAGTTCGACTTCAATATGTCAATCGAGATCCTTGTTATCGTCGTTCTCGGCGGTATGGGCAACGTAAGAGGCTCAATCCTGGCAGCAATCTTGCTCCAGATTCTCCCCGAAGCTCTCAGAGGTATCGAAGAGTACAGAATGTTGATTTACTCACTTCTCCTCATATTGATGATGCTCTTCAATTCTTCACCGGTACTCAAGCCTTTGAAGGATAAGCTCAATGTCAAGAATATTATCAAAAATATAAAGCAGAAGAAAGCAAAGAAGGAGGAATAAACCAATGGAAGAAAGAGAAAACAATTACTATTACGGTGATAATTATCCTAAGACAAAAATGGTCGTTCCTCCGTCAGATACGCTCATCCCGGAAAGAGATCTCGGCAAGATGCCTATCCTCGATGTTAGAAATCTCGGAATCGATTTCGGCGGTCTGAGAGCTGTTGATAATTTCACTCTCACCGTCGGCAGATCTGAAATTGCAGGTCTTATCGGCCCTAACGGCGCAGGAAAGACAACAGTATTCAATCTTCTCACAAACGTTTATCAGCCGACAAGAGGCGCAATTCTCCTCGACGGTCAGCCGACTGCAGGAAAGCTTCCTCACGAAGTCAACAAAATGGGCATTGCAAGAACTTTCCAGAACATCAGACTTTTCAACAACATGAGCGTTCTTGATAACGTTAAGGTCGGTCTGGGCGGATCAATGAAGGAAAACCTTTTTGATGCTCTTTTCCACACGCCTAATTATAAAAAGAATGAAAAGGCTGCAAACGAAAAGGCATATGAGCTTCTCTCAATCTTCGGAATGGAAAATCTTGCAAAGACAGATGCCGGAAACCTTCCTTACGGTGCGCAGAGAAGACTTGAAATCTTGAGAGCTCTTGCCACAAATCCGAAGATACTTCTTCTGGACGAGCCTGCCGCAGGTATGAACCCTTCCGAGACACAGGACCTCATGGCAAACATCAGAAAGATAAGAGATACATTCAATATTGCTATCATGCTCATTGAACACGATATGAACCTCGTCATGGGTATCTGCGAAGGCATTGCGGTTCTGAACTTCGGTCAGATCATTGCAAAGGGCACACCTGATGACATCAAGAATAATGAAACAGTTATCGAGGCTTACCTCGGCAGAAAGGAGAACAAAAATGCTTAATGCTGATAATCTCAACGTTTACTACGGCAAAATCCACGCAATTAAAAACGTTTCCTTTGAAGTAAAGCCAGGCGAGATAGTATCACTTATCGGTGCAAACGGCGCGGGAAAGACAACAACTCTCCACACGGTATCCGGCTTGCTCCGCTCTGCAACAGGCTCCATCGTTTTTGACGGTAAGGATATTTCAAAAATCGAACCTCACAAGCTCGTTTCACTCGGACTTGCTCATGTTCCGGAGGGCAGACACGTTTTCCTCCAGATGACTGTTCTTGAAAACCTTGAAATGGGCGCATATTCACAGAAAAAAGTTTCATCAAAGGAACTCCGCAACGTATTTGAGCTTTTCCCGAGACTTGAGGAAAGAAAAGGTCAGATCGCAGGAACGCTCTCCGGCGGTGAACAGCAGATGCTCGCAATGGGCAGAGCCATTATGTGCAAGCCGAAGCTCCTCATGCTCGATGAACCTTCAATGGGTCTTTCACCTATTCTCGTTGACCAGATTTTCTCAATCATCAAGGACCTCCACAAGAACGGCACTACGATCCTTCTCGTTGAGCAGAACGCAGGAAAGGCACTCGAGATTTCAGACCGTGCTTACGTTCTTGAATCAGGCAGAATAGTGCTTTCAGGCACAGGCAAAGAGCTTGCTTCTTCAAGCGAGATCAAGAAAGCTTACCTTGGCGGTTAATGATATATGACTAAAACAATATTGCCCGAAAACGGTGCAAAATTAAGCCTTTTGACAGAGTATCAGAAGGCTTTTATTAAAGCCGGAGAAAGAAAAAACAGCAGAATAGATTGGTATTCGGAGTCGGAAGGCTTCTGCAAGGAAAATTCGTTGCCTGCCACGGTTACGTTGACGTGGGAGACGGATGAAAAGCATTCCTGCCTCATGCTTTCGGAATCGGAAAGCTTTGAGAACCCGCTGATTGTTGAAACGGATGAAAAAGCGTTCACGGTGGAGAACCTCTTTGCCGGAAGAAAGTACTTCTGGAGTGTGAACGATTCTGCGGTCAGCTCCTTTGAAACAGAGGAGGGCGCTCCGAGATTCATTCACATTGAGGGGATGAAGAACGTCAGGGATCTCGGCGGTTGGAAGCTTCAGAACGGAAAGAAAATCAAACAAGGCCTTTTGTACAGAGGATGCGCTTTTGATGATACGAAGGATTTTGCAGAATGGAACGGCAGAAAAGTCCTTTTTGAGGGGCTGAAGCTCAGATCTGATCTTGATTTGAGGGGTGAATCACTTGAAGCGGGACTTACAGCGAGCACCGCAGGAAGTGAACTGAATTATATCTGCGCTCCGTCCTATGCTTACCGCCACTTTATCGGGGAAGATAAGCCGCAGAGCACGAAAAAAATATTCGAAGCGCTCGCGGATGAAAGCAACTACCCGATTTACTTCCACTGCGCAGGCGGTGCCGACAGAACCGGAACGCTCGCTTTCCTGATAGAGGGAATGCTCGGAGTGAACGAGAGTGACATGATCCTCGATTACGAGCTGACGACCATCTCAATGTACACGATCCGTGACCACAGATGGGATATTTTCAAGGAGATGCTTCAGCTGCTGAACCTCTTCGGTACTCCCGAAATGACGATAAACCAAAAAGTAATCAATTATCTGCGTGCCTACGGTGTGACGGATGAGATGATGAACAGAATAAGAGCGATACTCACAGAAGATTGACCTTAAAGCCGTACATATTATAATGTACGGTTTTTTTATGCCCGAAGAAGTGCCTCAGGAAGCAAAAAAAGACATAAGTTAACTCAATTTTACAAAAAAGCAATAATCTACAACAATTAGAAGAAGTTTACTGCTTCGTTGAAAAAGAGTAATATTTTTTAGTAAATATAATAAAAAACTGTTGACAAAGAAAAAACATTGTGATATAATAAAAACGCTAGTATGCGATAATGCATAAAAATCGGCAAGTATCCATAGAAGAACGATATGACTATTAAAAATATTTATATAAAAATATTTATGTTTTTGTATTTTACAAAAAAGTGTTGTACGGATAATTGCCGGAATATCAAACAGGAGTAATAAATTTCTCTATTAAATTTTAAGTTGAGGGAAAATATGAAAAAGAATTACAAATTAAAATTAATATCAATGATTCTTTGCATAGCGTTTGTATTGTCCATGTTCGGAGGATATAACGTTATTGCGGCTGATGATACTGTTACTGTTACAATCAATTTTATTTATAACAGCAACATGTCCATGGTTATTCAGCCATATAACGCACAGGTGCAGAAGGGCTCTTCGTTCAAAAAGACGATTGCGGTTCCTTCCATTATAAACTACTACACACCTGTCGGAAACGTAACAACAACGGAGGGCATTTCGGGAATCACCTTCTCAACAGAGGAGAGAAGAAACGGAAACGATATGACCAACTGTGTTACAGGCGTAAATCTCGATATCGCATCCCTGAACGATAATCTTGAAATCAATATCTACTATATTGCAGGTACGGCAAAATATATTGTCAAGTCATACCGTCAGCATCTTGATGATGATGATTACGATGAGCCTTTTGTCATTGAGCTTGAGGGCGATATTGACGCCTACACCGAAGCTGTTGCCGATTCTATACCGGGCTTCATTGCTTCCGGCGTACCGCAGGCATTGATTGCGGCTGACGGCTCAACTATAATTGAAATCAGATACCTTCGTACTTTCTCGACCATAACATTCGACGTTAACGGCGGTGTAAACGGCCCTGATCCGATTTACGCAAAATATGGCACTACATACGATGTTGATGCAATAGCACAGCCTACACGAAACGGCTACACATTCCTCGGCTGGAAGGAAGAGGAAACAGGCGAGACACCTACCGGAGTAGTGGAGAGGGATGTTACATATAAGGCGCAGTGGGTTGAAACTGTCGAACTGGCAGACTATACAATCGTTTTCTGGGGACAGAATGCTAATGATGATGAATACTCATATCTCTACTCAAGAGGTGCTTTCGGCAGTGTTGGTGATTCTGTAACATGGAATGAAAATCTACCTATTTGTAAATACAATCACGTACACGATGATAGTTGTTATCAGTTGACTTGCGGCTATACGGAAGAGCATACACATTCGGATCAGTGCGGATTGGATTGTAAGCATACTCATACCGCGGAATGCTATGGTGGCATAACAAAAGCAACCTTAAAGAGTGGCGCAATAACTGCTTTTTCAAACTTAGAAATAGACGGAATAAAAGGATTAAAGTCTGGATATATTTATCAATTTAAATGTCAAGGAACTAAACATGGTGAGGAGGAAGGATATTTTCTCTATTGGGATGGAAGTTGGTATAATGCTTCACAAAATGATATTGACGGAAACTCCAAAGACCATTCAGAAGGAAACTATGGAGAAGGGAACCATATAATTTTTTGGAATCATGATGAAGTAGATGTTTACAAGGCAAAGTTAAACTGTACTCACACTTCTCACGATGAAGTTTGCTACAACTGTGGTAAACAGCAACATACTCATACAGCAATTGGTGGTAGCTGCTACAGTTTGATTTGCGGCGCGGATACTCATACTCATTCAAGCAATTGCTATATGGGTTCTCTTGCACCTGATTCATCGCTCTGGGTATTTGATCACAGCGATACAGAAGTAGTCAAGCCGGATAAGAGCACGGTAATAAATGTTTACTTCAACAGAAAAGAGTTTACGTTGACATTCAAATCGTCAGGGGGCTCTACTTATGGCACGATAACTGACCGTTGGGGCGCAGATATCAGCGAAGAATATGAAGGTATACGTCAGAGAAGCGGAGTGATTTCTTGGCATGCTGGTAGATCACCGAGTAGGCAGTACACCAACTACGTTGGCATAATGCCTAAATATAATGAGACCTACACTGCTCACAGTCAATCGTCAGGAAATAATACGATGTCTTATTATGCAAAGGATCTAAATGGAAATGATCAGCTGATGTTTACGGTTAAAGCTGATTTCAGCGGATACAGTGTAACAAAAGAAGACAGATATGAATTTGAAGGCTTTACATGTAATGAGAGCCGAGGAACGCAAAACGGTGAAAGCTGTGTCGGCGCAAAATTCTATTATGACCGTAACTCCTACGATCTTATCTTTTATTCAGCAAGTCATCAGACACCTGACCGAACAGAGAGTGTATTGTTTGAAGACAACCTTGGCAAATATGAATATAATAATCCGCAGATGCCTGAAGACATTGAAGAAGGTTCAGTGTTTGTAGGTTGGTATCTTAACCCGGAGTGCACGGGCGAGCAGTATGACTTTGCCGCACACACTATGCCGGCAAACAATATAGCAGTATATGCAAAGTGGGTTCCCGGTCTCTACAAGGTTGAGACATTCACGGATTCAACACTTTCTACTCCTTATACTTACTCCGGATATAACGGTGTACAGAAGGATATCGAGAAATATACGCTTGCAAATGCGGTTACTAATCCGAAGGTCGCAGGTCAGGTGTTCGTAGGTTGGTTCTATGAGGAAGACGGAGCAGAGAAGCCGTTCTCATTCACAATGCCTATCACGAAGGACTACAAGCTTTACCCGAAGTATTCCACAAATGCACTTGTAAACTATACTGTTCATTATTATAAGGCCGGCACAACCGAGAAGGTTGCAGACGATGTCACAAGAGCGGAGCAGATAGGCAAGACGGTAACAGAGAAGGCGAAGGTCGGAAATGAGCTTAATCTTGTTGGCAATAATTATAACGGATATTTCCCGGACAAGACAAGCACAAGCATCGTTCTTTCGGAAGAAAATATGGAAATCATATTCTACTACACAGAGGGAACGAATGTGCCTTACACTGTAAAGTATCAGGATGCCAATGGTAATGACCTGATCGCTCCTGTGAATAAGACAACAAACTATTCTGTAGTTGTTGAGACATACGAGACGATTGAAGGCTATACGCCGAGAAATTATTCGATTCAGTCGGATATTTTAAGTAACGGCACAACGGTTATCACGTTCATTTATGACAGGAAGCAGACAAATCTGACAATCACGAAGTCGGGCATTGCTGCCGAAGATCAGGATATGATATGTATTTTCAATATCAAAGGCGTTGAGTCTGATGCAGATACCTGCGATATTGATATTACTGTTACAATAACAGGCAATTCAAGCATTACGATCAAGGATATTCCTGTAGGACAGTATGTTATTACAGAAAATTCTGCTTGGTCGTGGCGTTATCAGCCGGACGAAGCTTCAAAGTCCATAATCGCAACATCTAATGGAACAAACACTGTAGCTTTTGTCAATACAAAGACAAATAACAATTGGCTTGACGATAATACGAGTGTAAAGAATGTTTTTAATGGCTGATTAACCGAAATTGAAAGGGAGGAATTGAAACCTTGGAGAAAATGAAACAAAAAAACACGAAGAGACTTATTCTGCTTACAGTGTTGCTTTGCTTTTCTGCGGTAACGGTTCTCGGTACGTTTGCATACATAATTACTTCAACTGGGGCATTGACGAACATCTTCGTCCCCGGCAAAGTTGATGATGAAATCGTGGAAACGTTCGAGAATAATATAAAATCCGATATTCAGGTAAAGAACACGGGCAATGTTGATGCCTTCGTCCGTGTGAACCTCGTTGCTTATTGGCAGGATGCAGAGGGAAACGTTACCGGTATTTCAGCAGCAGTGCCGGAATTCACGCTCGGAAGCGGCTGGGCAAAGGGAAGCGACGGCTTCTATTACTATAAGTCAGCCGTAAAGCCGAATGAGCTGACAACAGACCTTCTTGCAGATGGCCAGACGATCGTTCTTACTGGGGACGAAAACGGCAACAAAATGGTCGTTGAGGTGCTTGCACAGGCTATTCAGGCTGAACCTATTTCGGCTGTGGCTGATGCATGGGGAGTAAACCCTGCATCATTACAGTAAAAATGAGCAAAACGAAAACTGCTTTAGCAAAAATCTGGTCGGCCGTAACGTGGGTTATAGTAGTGTTGGCAATATTGCTTGCACTCCTTCTCATTGGCACAAGGCTTATCGGCATCACGCCTTATGCGGTGCTTTCCGGATCAATGGAGCCGACGTACATGACCGGCTCGCTGATTTATGTCAAGAAGGTTGATTGCTCCACTCTCACGGTGGGCGATCCGATAACGTTCATGCTGAACGAAAAAACGGTTGCTACTCACAGAATAATTGAGATCATCCCTGATGAAAACGACCCGACGGTGTTCCGCTTCTTCACGAAGGGCGACGCCAATGAGAATCCCGACGGAAGCTCGGTTCACAGCAACAACGTAATCGGCAAACCGATCTTCACAATTCCGTATCTCGGATACGTTTCGAATTTTATTTCGAATCCTCCGGGAATGTACCTCGCAATAGGCGCAGGTGCAATATTGATAATACTGGTTTTCCTTCCCGATCTTTTCAAAGAAGAAGAGGATAAAGACGATGTCAGGGGAAAACATGAAAAAGTCGATTAAATCGAATGATTTCAGAATAAATTAAGGAGGTTTTTGTTATGAAGACAAGAACAAAGACATTGCTTCTGCTTGTTTGCGCTGTACTGCTTGTTGCCACATCTGTAATGGGCACACTTGCTTACCTCACATCAAAGACAGAAGAAGTAAAGAACACATTCACAATTGGTAAAGTTGCAATCACTCTCGACGAAACAAAAGTCGGAGAAGACGGCAGAATCCCGAAAGATGACAATAACACACAGATAATCGAAAAGGTTACTGCTAACGAATACCACATCATTCCGGGCAAGACTTTCGACAAGGATCCTACAATCCATGTTGATGAGAAGAGCGAAGACTGCTGGGTATTTGCAAAGATTATTGTAAACAACAAGGCTGATCTTGATGCTATTTTTGCAAAGTACTCTCTCAAAATTGGTGATGTTGTAGGCGGTATCAATTCAAATCTTGACGTTATTACTGACGGCAAGGCAAACAGCGATACAAGGGAATACCTCGTTGCTGTAAAGAGTATCTGCAAAGCTAAGGACGAAATCAAGATTTTTGAGACGATCACTATCCCCGGAGACCTCACAAACGAAGAAATCGAGTCTCTTTCTGATCTTGAGATTGACATATCTGCTTATGCTATCCAGGCTGAGGGATTTGATGATTACACTGCTGCATGGACAGCTCTTGAAGCACAGATGACAAAGTAATAAAGTCACATTCGTGATTTTATATAAATTAGAAACGGAGAATTAAAAAATGAAGAAAAAGATTTTGGCAGTTGTAATTGCCGCTGTTCTTGTTCTAGGCTGCTGCATCGGCGGAACGATTGCTTGGTTGATCGACAAAACAGAAAACGTTGTGAACACATTCACACCGAGTGATATCAACATCGAGCTTACTGAGTCAAATAACCTTGATCTTAAGATGGTTCCGGGCAAGGAACTCGTCAAGGATCCTAAGGTTACAGTAAAGGCTAACTCAGAAAAATGCTGGGTATTCGTTAAGGTAGAGAAGGGCAATAATCCCGACTACTTCCTTACATACGCTATTGCTGAAGGATGGACAGAGCTTGAAACGGGCGTTTACTATCGCGAAGTTTCTTCCTCAACTTCTGATCAGGTATTCAGCGTACTCGAGGATGATAAGGTTACAGTTAAGTCAGAAGTAACAAAGGCTGATCTTACAGCACAGAACTTTGAAAAACCTACACTTACATTCAAGGCTTATGCCATCCAGAAGGAAGGCTTCGAAACAGCAGCTGCTGCTTGGGCAGAAGCTAAAAAGTAATTCAATACAATTGAATAATTAATATTATTAAAAAGGAGATAATCTCAAATGAAAAAGAAAATTATCACACTCGCTCTCGTAGCAGTTATTGCTCTTGCAGCAATTACCGGTGCATCTCTCGCTTACTTCACAGATAAAGACGAGATGACAAACACATTCACAATGGGCAACGTTGACATCACTCTCAAAGAGTATGGTAAGAACACAGACGGCGAAATCGCTCCGTTCAGTGATTCTGTAAATGAGCTTATCCCGGGCATTTCTGTTCAGAAGATTGCCACAATCACAAACACAGGCAAGAACGATGCTTATGTATGGGCAGAAATCCTTGTTCCTAAGGCTCTCGTTTCAGCTCTTGCTCCGGCAAATGAAACAGACAGCGCTCTCCATTACAATACATACGGCGCTTTCGCAACAGAATACTTTGGCAGATATCAGCAGACTCCTGTTAACGACGGTATCCTCGTTAACGGTGCTATCAGCATTGACACAAACTGCGAATACGTTGACGTAGCAGAAGAGAACACATGGTCAAACCCTGTTGTTGCAGGTGAAGTAACAGTTGAAGACGTTGAATATGTTGTATTCCTCACAAAGATGCAGAGCATCCTTCCTGTAGGCAAGACAACACTTCCTTTCCTCCGCGGCGTTTACATGGACAACGATGTTGATGCAGCAAGAGATGAGAGCGGCGCAATCATCGAAGGCACATATGTAATTCCTCAGCAGACAGCTAACGGCGTTGAGTTCGTTAACTACGACGGTTCTTGGGATGTAATCGTAAGAGCATATGCTATCCAGTCAGCCGGCTTTGATACGGTTGATGATGCTTACGCTGCATACAACAAATAAGACTGATAAACAATCTCCCTGCTTTTGCAGGGAGGTAAACAAAAGCGCTATTGGCTTAATAACGCTTTTGTTTACAAAAATAAGTATTTTATTGAATGGAGAAAATTCTATGAAAAAGAAAATATTGATCGCAGCACTGATTGTTTGCCTTCTTGCTGTTGCAGCATACGGTACTCTTGCGTACTTCACGTCAGAGGACACAACAGAGAATATCATCAAGTCAGGCAACCTCAAGGTAAAGCTCATCGAAACCGAAATCGACGATAATGGCGAGGAAATCCCGTACGTAAATGAGAAAATCGGTATTATGCCCGGAACGACGATATCAAAGATAGTCAAGGCAGAGAACGTAGGTAGACATGACGCTTATGTTCGTATCAGACTTACAAACGTTATTACTCTTGCAGACGGCACAGAGGATAATGACGAGAACGGCTACGTTAAGTATTCAATCGACGAGGAAAACTGGACATATGCTGACGGCTGGTACTATTATAATACTGCTCTTGAGGCAGGCAAGACTTCCGAAGCTCTCCTTTCCGAAGTAATTTTCTCAATTGAAACAGATAACTTATATCAGGACAGCGTTCTCTCGATCAATGTTGAGCTTCAGGCAGTTCAGGTTCAGAACAACGGAGCTGACGTATTTGAAGCCGCAGGCTGGCCGGCAGTCTGATTTATTCAAAACAGGAGGTTAATGCTTAATGAACAGGACTAAAAAGTCAGTTCTCAGCATTGTACTTGTATTCGTATTCATGTTTATGATGTCTGCGATTGCATTTGCTGAGACAAACGTTACATATGACGGAGATGCACAGCATTTCGTTTTTGCTCCGGAAAATCTTTTTGAGAACTTTGATGACGTAATGCCGGGTGATGTGATTTCACAGGAAATCAAAATCAACAACAAAGCTTCCAATAAGGTTGATGTTAAGGTTTACCTTAAATGCGAGCCGATCGACAGTGAATATGCGGATTTCCTTTCAAATCTTCATCTTACCGTAACTCAGGTAGGAAAGTCAAAGCATTTTGATGCTCCTGCAGACCAGACGGACGGACTTACTGATTTTGCATATCTCGGCACGATCACATCCGGCGGAAAAGAAACGCTGATGGTAACTCTTGAGGTACCTATCGATCTTCCGAACGAGTTTCAGGATTCGTTTGGCAAGGTAAGCTGGACATTCAAGGTCGAAGAGCTTGAAAACGAAGCGCCTATAACAGGTGAAAACAATTTGATTTATATCCTTTGCGGAGTATGTGTTCTTGCGGCTGCATTGCTTGTAGTATTCATCATTCTTCGCAAAAAGGACAAAGAAAATGACAAAAAGACTGATTGATACAATGAAGCTCTGATTATTCAGGGCTTTTTGTTTTTTGTGTTTAATTTTATTATAATTTTGTGCTTGAAAAATAAACTGTTATATGGTAAAATTAACATGTTATTTTTTGAAATCCGGAGGGAATATGGGTATCAGAGTTAATAATAACGGTTTTGAATATGCCGAAAAAGAACTATTGAAGTTTATATCATGCTATGAAGTACCTGAGCATTTTGATAATAAGACGGTCACTCTTTCAGTTGAAGATACAACAGAGGATTTTTGCTTCGGTGTTAGACCGGGCGATAACGGAATCATAATTTACGGCGGAAGCAGGTCAGCAGTGCTTTGCGGCGTGTACAAAGCGCTCGAAGCAGGCGGAATCAGATTCGGTCTCGGGGAACAGGTGAGACCGGAGACGTTTGACTTCGAAGCATTCTTCGGACTGAATGTTTTTGTGCATCCGAAGGTAAGAAACAGAGGAATCAGACAGCATATCAATTTTACTATGGACATCTCTTCCTATGCGCTTGCCGAAGCTGAAGAATACATAAGGGATCTTGCGAGACTCAAGTTCAATGCGATAACCTTTCACAGTTATAACACGATGTGGACAAATTGCGAAGAGAACGGATATATAGGCAGATTTTTCTATAATATAGAGAACACTGTTCCGAAGGTCGACCTTGCAAATCCTGTAAACAATAAAAAATACTATTGCATTCCCGAAATTGAGGATGTTTTTGAAGACGATGCAAAGAGAAGCGAAGCGGCACATAATTGGCTTTCAGAGGTAATGAAAACCGCAAAGGAATGCATGATGAAGGTAACGCTTTCGGTTGAAATTCCTTTTACTTCGGATGGTTCGGATAAGGAAAAGTACGTTTCATTTCTCAGAAGAACGTGCAGTGATTATCCTATGATAGATGTACTTGAGCTAATCAGCCATGAAACCGGCGGTAGCTGCGGGGATCGCTTCGATGAAAAAGAGGGTACAAAATGGGCTGTTGATCTTCTTTCGGATAAGATCCTTTCCGACAACGGAAAGCCTGAATATATAGGCGAGAAGTATTCGAATGACCTTTGCGATGAGCTTGATCACCTGAAGAGACATCTTATTGCATACTCTCTTAAAGATGAGTGGGCAAAGGGCCTTGAAAAGGTGCCTGAAATCAGAATGGGCTTTTATTCAGTGATAGGCGACACGAACAAAATCCTGAGACCTATTCACAATAAGGTAGTTCCGGAGGGCGTAAAGAAATGCTGGCTTCCTGCACACTCCTCAATGTATGTTGCCGATGCGCTGAAATCAGCAGGCTTCAATGACAAGGACTTTGCCGATACAATGATTTATTCGTGGGCAGAGTTTGACGGAAGCATGTATGTGACTCAGGTCGAGACAAAGGGAATAGAAAAGCTTATCAGCCTGTCCAAAACGAGGGATATGTACGGAATTTGTCTCAATCATTGGAGAAACGCAGAGAACAGACTCACTATTGAGTATGCATCAGAAGCATTTATCCGTCCTGTGAGCGAGGTTAAGTATTTCTTTGAATTTGCAGAGAAGTACGGCATCAGAAGGAAGGCTGAATTTGCTTCGGCAATGAACAGACTTTCTATTCTCGATCTTTTCACAAGGGATGAGCTCTTCAATGTAGGCTTCTGCCATCTCGGATGCTGGACACCGTGGCAGGGAGTATCCTACGCAACAAGATTCGATGAAAAGAAGCTTGTATGGGCAGGAAATGAGTTCAAGGAGCTTTCGGAAAGCTTCGGAAAGCTTGTAAACGACGATAACCTTAAGTCAGGCAATAATTTCCTTACATTGATGGAGAACAGATGCAAGACAAGCTTCATTCATATTCAGTGCTTCCGTTCGCTCTATCCTGTAAAGGATATGAAGCCGACGGATGATCCCGAAGAAAGGGAAATTATTAAGAATGCTTTTGCAAAAGCAAGACAATATGCCCTTGAATATCTTTATACATATTCAGAACTTATGCCGGACAGAGGAGCAGAGGGACTTGTAACAAGTTATAATCAGGTAGTTTTGAATTACCTTGATATAAAAGAAGAATATTATTTAGGAAAAGAGACAGAAAATCAGAAATCAGAAGATGAGGAACCACCGCTTCCGGTATGATTTTCAAAAATGGTGATAGAAAATGAATCAGATGACAAGAAAAAACAAGATTTTGATCTGCCTTGCGGGATGCATTGTATATTTTACGAGTTATCTCACACGCTACGGATTTAATGCTCTTTTAAACCAGATTATTACATCAGGGACATTACCGAAAACGATAACGGCAGGCATTTCAACCGGTGCTTTTATCACATACGGTCTTGGTCAGATAGTAATGGGAATGATCTCAGACAGATTTGATCCCAAGAAAATGATTGTTCTCGGACTTTCCGGAACAGCAATCTGTAATCTCGGAATGTTCTTTATCCAAAAGCCGATTGTGCTTGCGGTAATATGGTGTGTCAACGGATGCTTCCAGGCGATGCTTTGGCCTCCGCTTGTAAGAATAATGGCGGAGCTGTATGATTCTCACGGCTATAAGAAGTCAATTGAATACATATCTTATGCAAGTGCTTTAGGCAAAATGTCCGTTTATGTTCTTGCTGCATTCTTTATTTTTATTGGTCTTTGGAGATCCACTTTTATCTTCACCGCGGGAGTGGCAATAATAGCAGCCATTATCTGGATAAGGCTTATGAATACTGTGCCTGAAGCAAGGGCATGTGGAAAATCAGATATTGCATCAGATAATGAGGACAAAAAGGAAAACGATAAACATGAAAGCAAAAAAGCGCAGCCTTTCCCCAAAAAGCTTCTTATTATGTTTGTGATCCCGGTAGGTGCGGCTATTATAGTGCAGGGAATGCTGAGAGAAGGTATTTCAACGTGGATGCCGAGCTATATGACAGAGGTTCTCGGACTTGAACCGTCGCAATCTGCGATAGTATCAATAATCCTTCCTGTTTTTTCACTCCTTGGAATAAAACTTTCTGCTATTCTGATAAAAAAGATGACGGAGTTGAGAGCGGCATGGATAATGTTCGGAATCACGACTATTCTTTGCGGCACAATGGTTTTTGCAACCGGAAGAAGCACGATAGCTATGGCAGCACTTATGGCTTGCTCTGCAGGTTGTGTTGATTGTATCAATACTCTCCTTATTAACTATCTACCGAGCAGATTCGTCAAGCTGGGCAGAGCTGCAGGTACTGCAGGTCTTTTCAATGCATTCACATATGTCGGAAGTGCAGCATCTATTTACGGGGTTGCAGTTGTTTCGGATGCTTTCGGCTGGACCACGACCCTGATTGTATGGAGTGTGGCATCCATTATTGGTATGGCAGTAACATTTGTACTTAATGCAACAAAGACAGATGTAAAATTTTTTGATTAATAAAAAATATCCGCGATTGACATATAATGTGAATTGGAATATAATTATTAATAGGCAAAGCCTTGAACATTTTTTGAACTTTTGAAAGGTATAATTTTATGGAAAGAAAATATAAGAGAGTAATATTGCTCGGTGTTGACGGAGCAGGTATTTTTTTCAGACAGGCAAGCACGCCGTTTATAGATAAGATAATGGAGAATGGATCTCAAACGTATGATGGACTTACCGCTCTTCCGACAATAAGCGGTGAATGCTGGGGAGCGATGCTTCATGGTGTTGATCCGGAGGTACACAAACTCACAAATTCTATTGTTTCATCACAGAAATATGACCAAAACTCACCGTATCCTTCATTCTTCAGAGTAATCAGAGAGAATTATCCTGATGCAGTGCTTGCTTCATTCAGCTGTTGGAGCCCGATTAATTTCGGAATAATTGAGGACAATCTAGGAGTATATATGGATTCTGCCGAAGATGGAGAACTTACTGAAAAGATTATTGATTACATCAATAAAAATGACTTTGATACGATGTTTGTTCAGTTCGACAGCGTTGATGGCGCAGGACATAGATTCGGCTACGGAGACGAGAAGTATCTTGAACAGCTTTCGCTTGTTGACAGCTACATAGGAAGGATTGCAGAGACCCTCAAAGCACGCGGTATGTATGAAGATTCACTCATCATAGTTACGGCAGACCATGGCGGTACTGTTTTCCATGGCCATGGCGGCGATACTCCGGAGGAAAAGACAATCTATATCGGCGTATGCGGAAAGAACGTAAAGAAGGGCGTTATGGCAAACGGAGAACAGGTTTCGGTCAAGGCTATTCCGGCAATAGTTCTTTATGCTATGGGCCTTGAAGTTCCAAAGACGTGGACAGGAAAGGTTCCGGAAGGCATTTTTGAGGACTGATGGATGAACAGACTTTATAAAAGAATAGTATTGTTTGGTGTTGACGGTGCTGGTGCATTTTTCCGTGAGGCAGACACCCCGAATATTGACAGAATATTCAAAAACGGTTCCCGTACATATGACGGGATAACTGCCCTTCCTTCGATAAGCGCTGAGTGCTGGGGATCAATGCTCCACGGAGTTGATCCTTCTGCTCACAAAATGACAAACGGCTCAATACAAGTGAAACAGGCAATGAGCGATTCGCGCTATCCGTCTTTTTTCAGAGTGATAAGAGAGAATTATCCAGATGCGGTGCTTGCTTCATTTACCACATGGTCGGCGATAAACAGAGGAATAATCGAAAACGACATCGGCGTTATCAAAGTGAACGGAGACGAAAGAACAGTCACAGATAAAGCTGTTGAATTTGTCAGCAATAATGAGTTCGATCTTCTTTTCGTCATGTATGAGGAGGTCGATCTGAAGGGACATCATAATGGCTATGGCTCACAGAGACATCTTGAGGAGATAACTCAAAGCGACAGATATATCGGAGAGATATACGATGCTCTTGAAAAAAGAGGAATGGTTGAGGATACTCTCTTTATTGTATCGCCTGATCATGGCGGCACGATTTACGGCAATCATGGCGGAGATACAAAGGAAGAGATGCAGATAATGATAGCAGTTGCCGGAAAAGGAGTAATCAATGGAACAATGGGCGGGGATGAGCCTGTTTATGTAAAATCCGTTGCGGCTATTATTTTATACGGTATGGGACTGGGTATTCCGGAGACGTGGACGGCGAATGTTCCGTTGAATTTGTTTGAAAACTATAATGAACAGGAGCGAATAAGAGTGGAGGACAGACAGGAAGTCACACGGGATATACTCAATGACGGGCTTATCAGAACGCCTATCTGGTTTGAAGGCTCAATGCTCGAATATATGAATCATGATATAGTTCAGACAGTGGGTGAAATCACTTTTCATCCGGGAATACACAGAGAGTCTGCTGACTTATCAAAAGGATATGTTCTTTTGAAAAGATACAAGGTTGGTATTGACAGCTTTGCGGTTGGAATAAGGATAAAGTACACTGAATTCAATCACGACGAAGTCCTTTTTTCAAATTCAAGAGCAAAAGATCCGAATTTTAATGGATTTAATGCTATTCTGACAAAAGGCGGAGTAACGTTCAGGATAGGAAACGGCAGATACGGTCAGAAATTTGACTTTGATTTTGAACACAAACCAAATGAATGGTTCAGTTTTATTGTTTCAATTGACAGAGATAATCAGAAGATCTCAGCTTTTTTTAATTATGAGCTTATCACAGAGTATGCCATAAATGAAGAATTCCGTACTTCTACGCTTGATTCGCTTGATTTCGGAATAGGAATGGACG
Source organism: Clostridia bacterium (assembly GCA_045627045.1). GTDB lineage: Bacteria > Bacillota > Clostridia > HGM11327 > HGM11327 > SIG351. The sequence continues at coordinate 60,781 of JAZQMY010000056.1, forward strand.
GTATGGAGGAGTATCCTTACCATCTAGAAGCACTTCTTTCTGAACTTTATATATTCAGAATAGCGGTAAACGAAGCTGATATGATAAAAATCAAGGAACAGTACGATTGACGATGATGAAGCAAATGAAAGATTATTTAAGAAAAAATATCGCGAATATACTCACGGCATCCAGATTTTTCATTGCAATGGCGTTGCTGATACTGTATTTTACAAATTCGGAGAATTGGTTCTGGAGATGTCTTGCATTATTTTTGCTTGGCTGCCTGACGGATATTTTTGACGGTATTGTTGCAAGAAAAACGGATTCTGTAAGCAATACCGGAAAGATACTCGATCCGTTCTGCGATAAGGCGATGATGCTGTGTATGCTTTTGGTGCTTGCACTTGGAGGATACGTTTATATGTGGGCATTTGTCCTTCTGGCGATAAAAGAGCTTCTTATGATAATCGGTTCATTATTCTTCCTCAATAAAAAGATCGTAGTGATGTCGAATTGGTATGGAAAGTCAGCAACGATACTTTTGAGTTTTTCTGTTGTGCTTGCGGTAGCTGGATTAAGACCGTTCAGCGATTGGGCACTTGCAGTATCGCTTATGTGGACGTTTGCTACTATGGTGCAGTATGCGACTTTGTATTATAAGCAGATAAAAGAAAACAAAAGAACTGAAAACAATTGATTTTTCAGCAGATAATGACAGGAAAAGACTTGCAATTTTTGAACTTTAAGTGTAAAATATATATAAGATTTATTCTTAGGAGGAATATAATATGAAATTAGGTGTAGTAGGTGCTCTGTTCAGCAACAGACCCCTCAAGGATGCTCTTGATTACCTCAAGACACTCGGTGTTCAGATGATAGAAATCGGTACGGGCGGCTTCCCGGGCGATGCACATTGCAAACCCGCAGAGCTTCTTGCCGATGAAAAGAAACTTGAAGAATTCAAGAAAACGATAGCTGATTCAGGCATTGAAATAAGCGCATTTGCTTGCCACGGCAACCCTGTTCACCCTGACAAGGAAAAGGCTGCAGAATTCTGCACAGCTTTCAACAATACTGTTCTTCTCGCAGAGAAGATGGGAATCGACAGAATCATTACATTCTCAGGCTGCCCGGGCGGCTCAAAGGATGACAAGACTCCGAACTGGGTAACATGCCCTTGGCCGGATGATTTCCTTTCTATCCTTGATTATCAGTGGAATGAGGTTCTCGTTCCTTACTGGAAGGAAGCTGTAAAGTTCGCTGAAGCTCACGGCATCAAGAAGATCGCTCTTGAAATGCACCCCGGCTTCTGCGTTTACAACCCGGAGACACTTCTCAAGCTCCGTAAGGCTGTAGGAAGCGATATAATCGGCGCAAACTTTGACCCGAGCCATTTGTTCTGGCAGGGAATTGAGCCTGTTGCAGCTATCAGAGAGCTCGGCGATGCTATCCATTACGTTCATGCAAAGGATACAAGAATTGATGCTATCAACACAGCTAAGTACGGCGTTCTTGATACAAAGCATTATACAGACGAAATCCATCGTTCATGGATATTCCGTTCAGTAGGCTATGGCCACGATATGCAGGTTTGGAGAGATATCGTAAGCAACCTCAAGCTTGTAGGCTATGATGACGTTCTCAGCATTGAGCATGAGGACAGCCTTATGTCGCCGACTGAGGGCTTTGAAAAGGCAGTTAAGTTCCTTAAGGATGCCATCATTTCAGAGTCAGCAGGCGAGATCTGGTGGGCTTGATAAAAAACATTCTGACCGTATCGGATTATTCCGGTACGGTTTTTTATTATGCAATATTTTACTTGACAAATCGGGAATTTTGGTGTAAAATGTTTTTAGTTAGGTATCTAACTAAAAATAAAGGATCAAAAGGATCTTTCTGATTATGGATAAGAACAATAAGCTTCCGGCAGAGGAAACAAGGCCTTGCCCGGAAGAAATGCCTACAATGATGCTTCTGAATGACGTATCGAAGCTTTTTCACGATAAATTAAGGGGATATAACGAGAGTGTCGGCGTGCCTGACGGTTTCAGACGTATTCTATTTGAACTTCGCAGAGGCGACGGCAAAACACAGCTTGAAATATCGAGAATGACTCATCTCAAGGCACCGACTGTCAGCGTGGCACTTCAGAAAATGGAGCTAGCAGGGTTGGTTGAGAGAAAAACGGATGAAGAGGATATGCGTCAGAGCAGAGTGTTCATAACGGATAAGGGCAGAGAGATTATGGGCATTGTTCATTCCAATCTGAAAAAGGCGGAGAAAATCACTCTGGAGCCTATTACGCCGGAGGAAGAGGAGCAGCTGAAAACAATATTGCTCAAGATGAGAAAGCCGCTGATAGAGGAAGAATAAAAAGCTATTGAGGCATTGCTTTTGCAAATAAAGCAGGTTTGATCAAATAATATACTGAATCGGATATAACTTGGGGCGAAAAATAGTTTTTTGCCTCTTTTTTATTAAATAATTATTGAAAAAATACAGGATGTGTGTTATACTATACATTATAGTGAAAAATAGTGAAAAAGTTCAGATGCCTTTGAGGCAGAAAGGATAAAAGATGTACGAGTACCTCATATATTTTATTCAGAACGGATTTGCGGTGTTCCTCTTTACCGTTCCGGCATTCGTATTATCGCTTCTTGCAGGAGAATATGTAAGAGCGATGGTGATCAAAAATTATCTGGGATATGAGATACCGAGAAATCCGAAAGAATACCTTTCTGTTTCCGGAACGATAGTCGGCTGTATTTTCGGCTACGGCTGGGCAAAGAAAAGAGAGTACAACGATTCATCCCTTTCAAAAGGCAAGAGGCTGGTAATTGCGTTGTCCGGCTTTATTGGCAATATCTGCTTTACGGTCATTCTTTTACTTATCCAGGCTTTTATCATGACTGTTGCTCTGTGGATGGGATTGAAGCTTACAGGTGCTCTTGACTGGACGCTTTTCGCATTCAATATTTTCATCTGGAGCTCAACGGCGCTTGCTTTCACAAGATTGCTCATAATTCCGGGCTTTGACGGATATGATGTTGTCAAGATACTGTTCTTTGACAGAAAAAACGGCAAAAAGCTCAGGGCATTCGAGAATTCGGGCAAATGGATATTTTTTATTCTTGCTCTTTTCTCATTCCTGCTCTATGCCATAGCACTCGCCAACCTCAGCATCCTGTTGTATGTCGTTGAATCACCGACTTCAGCGCTTCTGACGGTTCTCGGGAAGCTTCAGACGGCATTTGTAAATATACTGACGAATTACGGGCTTAATAATTCCGGCTGGCTTATCGGCTGAAGTAAAGTAATATAAATAGAATGTACGAAATAAATATTGAAACATTTCAGGGCCCTCTTGATGTACTGCTCTCTCTCATTTCAAAGCAGAAGGTGAGCATAGAGGACGTATCCATTGCCGAGATAACGGATCAATATCTTGATTATCTCAAGGAAATGCAGGAGATGGACATTGAGGTCACATCGGAATTTACCGTTATGGCTTCGATACTTCTTTATATCAAATCAAAGAGCATGCTTCCGAAGACGGAAGAGGATGAGGAGGAAGGCGATCCTGAGGAGGAGCTTCGCCGCAGACTCATAGAATATAAGATGATAAAGGAAGCATCATTGATCCTTTCGCAGAGAGAAAGCGAATTCGCAGGTGTCTATACAAAGCTTCCGGAGGAAATCGTCGTTGACGAAGCCAATATGGAGCTGAAGGACATCAAGCCTTCAAGACTTGCGGAAGCCTTCGGAAAGATCCTTTCCAGAAAGCCTTACCTTGCGCCTGAGGAAAAGGTCATGAAGATGAAGCGTGATCCTATGACGATCACACAGGCGATGGATTACATACAGTTCATGTTGGTGGACAGACCGGCGGTTCTGTTTGAAGAGATTTTTGAACATTACGATTCAAGGCAGGAAATCGTGACCTTATTCATAGGCATGCTTGAACTGCTGAAAGAAAATATCATTACGGTTAATCAGGAGCATACCTTTGCACCTATCACCGTTTTAAGGGGCAGACAATGGATGAAAGAGAAAGAAGCGAGCGAACAGGAATAATAGAATCCGTTATGTTTATGGCGGGAGAGCCCGTGAAGCTTTGTGACATTGCAAAACTCTTTGAAATAAGCGAAGAAGAGGCAAAGGAAGCAATGCTTGATGCGACAGAAACATTCGAAAGAGAGAAAAGAGGACTTCAGATACTAGCTCTCGGAGACTGCTATCAGCTCACCACAAGAAGCGAGTTTGCTCCGTGGATTGATAAATTTACAGGCGTTGACAGAAAAAAGTCATTGCCGAATTCACTTGTCGAGACTGTTGCCGTTATAGCGTACAAACAGCCTATCACAAGGGCAGAGGTTGAATATGTAAGGGGGGTCAAGTGCGATTACTCCGTAAAGAAGCTTCTTGAGCTCGGGCTCATCGATCAGGCGGGCAGAAAAGAAGTTCCCGGCAAGCCGTTCCTCTACGTTACAACACCCAAATTTTTGAAAACATTCGGTATTTCTTCTCTTGAGGAGCTTCCTGTTGTGGAGGTTTCGGAAGAAAATGCCGATGAAGAATAAAAAACCAGAAAAATTTTTGTTATTGAAAGGAAATAGCAAACAATGTATAAGATCTTAAGAAAAAAGGAGCTCAACCCCACTGTAACACTTATGGAAGTTGAAGCACCTCTTATTGCAAGAAAGGCAGAACCGGGACAGTTCATCATTCTCCGTGTAGATGATTGCGGAGAGAGAATTCCTCTCACTATAGCTGATTTTGACCGTGAAAAGGGCTCAGTTACGATTATCTTCCAGATAGTCGGAGCAACAACAGAAAAGCTCAATCATCTAAACGAAGGCGATTATATCTGTGATTTCGTAGGTCCTCTCGGAAAGAAGACAAATACGGAAGGCAAGAAAAAGGTCGCAGTTGTCGGCGGCGGCGTTGGCTCTGCCATTGCATATCCGGTAGCAAAGAAGTTCTTTGAGCAGGGAACAGAGGTTCACGTTATCGTAGGCTTCAGAACAAAGGATCTTGTTATCCTTGAGGACGAATTCAGAGCCGCAAGCAACAAGTTCATTCTTATGTCAGATGACGGCAGCTGCGGTGAAAAAGGACTTGTTACGGATGCACTCAAGAAGCTTATCGACAGCGGTGAACAGTATGATGAGGTCATTACGATCGGACCGCTCATCATGATGAAGTTTGTATGCAAGCTCACAAAGGAGTACGGCATAAAGACTGTTGCTTCAATGAACCCGATAATGATAGACGGAACAGGTATGTGCGGCGGATGCAGACTTTCTCTTATTCAGGACGGAAAGAGAGTTACGAAGTTTGCGTGCGTTGACGGCCCGGAATTTGACGGCCACGAGATAGACTTTGACGAGGCTATGGCAAGAGGCTCCATGTATAAGCCTTTTGAGATTGAAGCAAGAGAAAAGGTCTGCAATCTTTTCAAGCAGGAGGTAAAATAATTATGCCTAATATGTCATTAAAGAAAAACGAAATGCCTTCACAGGCTCCCGATATAAGAAATAAGAATTTCCTTGAAGTTACTCTCGGTTATTCAGAGGAGCAGGCAATAGACGAGGCAAAGCGTTGCCTTAACTGTAAGAATCATCCCTGTGTCGGCGGTTGTCCGGTTCAGATACATATCCCGGAATTTATTTCACACGTTGCAAACGGTGAATTCGAGGAAGCATATCAGGTCATTTCCCGGTCAAGCTCACTTCCGGCAGTATGCGGAAGAGTTTGTCCTCAGGAAACACAGTGCGAAAGCAAGTGCGTAAGAGGAATCAAGGGCGAGCCTGTTGCGATCGGCAGACTTGAGAGATTCGTTGCCGACTGGCATAATGCAAACTCAACGGCAGCTCCTGTTGTTCCTGCTTCAAACGGCCACAAGGTTGCCGTGATCGGTTCAGGCCCGTCAGGACTTGCTTGCGCAGGCGATCTTGCAAAGAAGGGCTACAAGGTTACGATTTTTGAAGCACTTCACACTGCAGGCGGCGTGCTTGTTTACGGTATCCCTGAATTCCGTCTTCCGAAGGCTATTGTCAAGAAGGAGATAGAAGGACTCAAGGCTCTCGGCGTAGACATTCAGACGAACGTTGTAATCGGCAAGACTCTCTCAATCGAGGAACTCAAGACAGAGTTCGGCTTTGAAGCTGTCTTTATCGGCTCCGGAGCAGGTCTTCCTATGTTCATGAATATTCCCGGCGAAAACCTCAAAGGCGTTTATTCCGCAAACGAATTCCTCACTAGAATCAACCTCATGAAGGCTTATCAGCCTGACAGCGCAACGCCTATCCAGCACCCTGCAAAGGTTGCGGTAGTCGGCGGCGGAAACGTTGCTATGGACGCGGCAAGAAGCGCAAAGAGACTCGGAGCAGAGGTTTATATCGTTTACAGACGCGGTATGGAAGAGCTTCCTGCAAGACGTGAAGAGGTTGAGCACGCAATGGAAGAGGGCATCGTATTCAAGCTCCTCACAAATCCGACAGAGATCCTCGGCGACGAAAAAGGCAATGTAAATGCCATCAAGTGCGTTGAGATGGAGCTCGGTGAACCTGATGCCTCAGGCAGACGTAAGCCTGTTGTAAAGCCTGACTCTGAATTTACTCTTGATGTTGATTGCGTGATCATGTCACTCGGTACTTCTCCGAATCCGCTCATCAAGTCAACAACAGAAGGTCTTCAGACAACTCCGAAGGGCTGCATTGTGGCAGACGAGAACGGCCTTACATCGGTTGAGAATGTTTATGCAGGCGGTGACGCAGTTACAGGTGCTGCAACTGTAATCCTCGCTATGGGCGCAGGTAAGACGGCAGCGGCCGCAATAGACGAAAAGCTCAGCAAATAATCTGCTTTTGCAAATACAGAAAAAAGATAAAAGAAACCGTCGGTACTTCAAATCGGTACCGACGGTATTTTTTACACAGATGAATTGAAATTACTTGTTCATTACAAAGCCGACTTTCTTGTAAACCTTGTTGAGTGTTCTCTGAGCGATGTGATCGGCTCTTTCGGCACCGTTTCTGAAGAGGTTTTCGAGGTAAGTCTTGTCCTTGATTATCCTGTTGTATTCAGCCTGGATCTTTGAGATGTTGTCTGCGGCACATTCTCCGACCTTGAGCTTGAAGTCGCCGTAGCCCTTGCCCTCGAACTCCTTCTCGATTTCTTCATAAGTCTTGTCTGTGAAGCAGGAGTAGATGTTCATGAGGTTTGAAATGCCGGGCTTGTTTTCCTGATCGAATTTAACAACGCAATCGGAATCTGTTACGGCACGCTTGACCTTGTTAACGATGACCTTAGGATCATCAAGCATTGAAATGTATGAGTTTGCATCCTCGCTTGACTTGGACATCTTCTTGTCAGGCTCCTGAAGGCTCATAATTCTTGCGCCTGCACGGGGAATGAAGCCCTCCGGCATCTTGAATACGTCGCCGTAGATGTTGTTGAATCTCTCTGCGATGTCTCTTGTAATTTCAATGTGCTGACGCTGATCCTCACCGACAGGAACAAGATCAGCCTGATAAAGAAGGATATCTGCTGCCATAAGAACAGGATATGTAAAGAGACCTGCATTGATGTTGTCAGCGTGCTTGAGACTCTTTTCCTTGAACTGAGTCATTCTGTTGAGCTCACCCATATAGGTGAATGTGTTGAGGACCCATGAAAGCTGTGCGTGAGCGGGAACGTGTGACTGGATGTAAATAATATTCTTCTCGGGATCAAGGCCGCAGGCGATGTAAAGTGCTGCAAGAGTCATTGAGTTCTGACGAAGCTTCTGGGGATCCTGTCTTACTGTAAGTGCGTGCATATCAACGATGCAGTAGAGACAATCATAATCGTTCTGGAGGTTGACCCAGTTCTTTACGGCTCCGAGGTAGTTGCCGAGAGTGATGATTCCTGACGGCTGAATGCCGCTGAAAATTCTTTTCTTTGGTTCTTGTGTCTGTATTACTTCTTCCATTTTTAGACCTTCTTTATCTGAAATTGTTTATAGCGGACGTTGCAAGCTCATCGCAACGGTTATTGTTGACGTTGTCTGCGTGTCCTTTTACGTTAATGAATTCAACTTTATGTTCACGGGAAGCTTCAAGATAAGCTTTCCATAAATCAACGTTTTTTACAGGCTCTTTTGACGAATTTACCCAGCCTTTTTTCATCCAGCCCCATATCCAACCCTTATTGAATGCATTACAAACATATTGGCTGTCGGAATAGACGGTAATATTACATGGAGACTTCAGCTTTTTCAGTGCTTCGATCACTGCGGTGAGCTCCATTCTGTTATTGGTGGTTTCGTGCTCGCCTCCTGAAATTTCAAGCTTGTGCTGAGCACCGCTCTGATCCGTGTAGAAGAGGATAGCACCCCATCCGCCGGGGCCTGGATTGCCGGAGCAGGCTCCGTCAGTATAAATTATGACTTCCTTCATGCTTTTGCGGCGGTTATCTTCTTTTCGGGAAGAAACATCCTGAGCTTGTTGTGCATTATGGAAACATTGAACTCAAGATTCTCGTATATTTCTCCGTCGATTTCGATCGGATATTTTGTTTTTGAGATGATCTGCGCCTTGGTTGTCCTTCTGAAGAATGCTTTTTTGCTTTTGAGGATTTTTCCGGAAACGAGGTTCAGGAGAGTGATGGGCTTCTTGTACCATTTCATGCTGTTGATAAGAACAAAGTCTATAAGCCCGTCTTCTGTGTCGGCTTCGGGAGCAATCGGAATTCCACCGCCAAAATCCTTGCCGTTTCCTGCGCAGGCAATAAAGCATTCATGATCCGTGCAAGTGCTGTCTGTTTTTACGAGGATCTTTTTGCATTTGTACTTGATTAGGCTGATCACTGTTGAAATAAGATATTTTGCCTTGCCCTTGAGGATTTTGCTTGAATAGCAGCGCTTGAGAATATCCACATCAATACCCGTTCCGATTACGTTGATTCCTCTCACGCCGGAGCATTCCAGATAGTCAACATATCTTGTACTGCCGGAGAGAATGATTTCAAGTGCCTTGATCGCATCAATCGGAATGCAGGCAGTCGAAGCAAAATCGTTTCCGCTGCCGCAGGGGATGAGACCGAGATTGACATTGGCGGGGTCTTCTATTCCGTTCAGAACCTCGTGAAGAGTTCCGTCACCGCCCAGAACAATAATGTCCCTGCATCCTGCAGTTGTGAGCTGCTTTGCAATTTCGGTAGCATGATGCTTGAAAAATGTCTTGTGGAATACGTGAGGGATATTCCTCTTTGTCAGCTCGGCAGAAATGACATCCTTGAATTTGAGGCATTTTCCGTTTCCGGCTGTCGGGTTATAAATGAAATTCAGCATGAATGATACTTTTCCTCTTAATACAATTATAAATTATATTATATATTAAAAGTAATTTTTTGTCAACAATGATAATTTGATTTTTAATAATATATACTTGAAATAATAAGCTTTATATGATAAAATAAACACAAAAATCAATATCGGAGAATTTTATTTATGCGAATGAGAAGAATGAAAAATCTTGATGAATGCATTGATTCATTCGGAGATTATTTTATCAGAGTTGACTACGGCAACCAGAATTCAAGTATTGTGGAGGAGAAGGATATTCACTATTTCGACTACGAAAAGTTATTCGGAAATTCAAATCCTGTTGAGCTTGAAATCGGCTGCGGAAAGGGTCAGTTCATAACAGAGCTTGCAAAGAGAACACCTGACATAAACTATTTTGCCGTGGAGAAGAATCCTTCTGTCCTTGCAATGGCGGCAAGAAAGGCTCTTGACGAGGGCGTGAAGAACGTCCGCTTTATGTGCTGCAGTGCGGAATATCTTGAGAGATATTTTCAACCGAAATCAATAGGACGTCTTTACCTCAATTTCTCATGTCCGTTCCCGAAGGGCACATACAGGAACAGAAGATTGACTTATCCGAAGTTCCTTGAAATATACAAAAAAATACTTACTGATGACGCCGAAATCCATCAGAAGACAGACAATATGCACTTCTTTGAATTTTCAATAGAGCAGTTCTCGCAGAACGGCTTCGGCTTGAAGAATGTCACTCTTGATCTGCACCATTCGGGCTTTGAGGGTAATATCGTAACGGAGTATGAACAGAGATTCCTTGATCTCGGTCAGCCGATTTACAGGCTCGAAGCTTATATGATTAAATAAAATCAATAGAAAAATAAAGAATTATCAAAAATATTTATTGAAAAACGATAAAAACCTATTGACAATATGAGAAATCTGCGGTATAATAAAGACACTTAATCAAGTAAGGAGTATTAATTTATGAGTGAAGTTCAGACTGAAACCCAGAAAACATTTTCAACTGCAGATACGATTTTTGCGTGGCTGTGCTTTGTTGCATGCTATTTGTATTGCAGAGTATTTCCGGCAACGATAAATCCGCTTGGCGGAGCGCTCGTTCTCGGAGGCCTTTTTATTGTGGCATTCATCGTATTTGCCGCAAACGGAGCAAAGCCGTCGAAGAAAGGAGTTCTTTCGGCAATATCGTCGCTTCTGCTTCTTTTGTCGCTTGTAGTCACATCGGATGAATTCCTGCACTTTTTTGCATTCGGCTATTCGATGCTCTCCTTCATATATTTTATTTATTCCGCATGGAAAAACAATATTGAAGAAGATCTTTCGGATTTCGTGCTTGCGGACTATTTCAAGGCTCTCGTGATAATGCCTTTTGCATCATTCGGTGCTCCGTTCGTGAAGAACCTTATGCCCGGCGGCTCAAAGGGAAAGAAGACGGCTGTCAGCGTGATAGCAGGCATACTTCTTGCCATTATTCCTACTGCGTTAGTTCTATCGCTTCTTTCGTATGACAGGGATTTTTTACACATAATATCAACATTTCTGAAATTGTCATGGGATGGCTTTTTTTCACAGTTCTTCAGTGTGACATTCGGCTTCCTGATGGCAATGTATGTTTTCGGTGCTTACCATTCATCAAAAAATAAAAAATGTAAAGAGATTATAACAAGAGACAGTTGCAAGAAAGCATCGGGAAAGATAAAGTTTATTTCGCCGGTTACGGCAATAATTGCGGTGGTTCCTGTAATAGCGGTTTATGTTATTTTCTTTGTTTCACAGTGGAAATACTATGTTGCTGGATTCACGGGCGTGCTTCCCGAGAACTTCATTTATTCTGAATATGCGAGGGAAGGCTTCTTCCAGCTTTGCACTGTTGCGGCAATCAATCTTGTGATAATTGCGGTCATGCTTCTTTTCACAAAGCTCAGAAATGAGAAAACGCATCCGATTGTCAGGATCCTCTCCGTGATTATTTCCGTATGCACGTTTGTGCTCATGAGCACGGCATTCTCAAAGCTTGTGATGTATATAAAGCACTTCGGACTTACACAGCTGAGAGTATATTCGGCTTGGTTTATGATACTGCTCGTTTTCGTGTTCGCACTTGTGATAGTCAAGCAGATCAAAACCGATTTCAAGCTTATTCCTGTTGCATTCATCCTTTGCGTTGTTTTCTATACGGTTCTGTCATTTTCAGGTGTGAACGGATTTATTGCAAAGTATAATACGGACAGATATTTTGACGGCTCAATTCCTGAAGTTGACCTTCAGACTATATATGACCTGGGAGATGAGGCGGTTCCTCAGCTTGAGAGAATAGCAAATGACCTCGACAAAAAGTACGGTACGAATATTGCAGAGTTTGCGGCATATTCATACAGTGATAAGCCTACGGAAAATATAGATAAGACATTGTATGAGAAAATGGATCGGAAGGACCGCAAAATATATGACAGTCTTGCGCTTGAACTCTGGAATTCAGCTAACTATTTTGAAAAGGAGTTCAAGTCGATGACTATTCCACACTACAAAGCAGGAAAGACGCTTGAAAGACTTGGCTTCACACTTGATGATGAGCGGAAAACAAGAGAAGGATAAGTCCGAAGGAAAAGAAAAACGATAAAACCGGTATAAACGAATTGCTCCTCCGCACTTGAAAAGATACGGAGGAGCTTTTTTCAGTTCATATAATTGACCTTGAGCTTGATTTTTTCAGAGACATCATTCTTGATTTTTGATATCAGCTCTGTTGCCATTTCGTAATAGCAGCTGGAATCTTCGAATTTACGTCTTGAATGCAGATATCTGTATGCTGCCCAGAGCGAGAAGACATTGTGATATTCTTTCGGAATGACGGGCATATTTGTTGCGGTTGAAACGGTGAGGCTTACGATAGGATTCTGATTTACAAGAAGCGCAGGCATATAGTTATAGGTAATGACCACGTTCTGTGCGGATGTTCTTACGGAAATAATGTTTCCGACATTTCTTTCCCAGAGAAGTCTTTCTCCGGAGAGGCTTGTGATCTTTCTGATTCCGAGAAGCTCGTTGTTCAGGGAATCCGTATTGAATTCGTGATCACTGTCAAGTCGGACAGTTTCCTTTGCGAAAAGCCTGTATGCATCCGTCATTATCCTTCTGTAAACCTCGTTATAAGCGGTGAGAAAGAATGCGGAAAGCTCGGTTCTTGCTTCGTTATCGACGGGCCTTCTGATGTACTGAAGAGAAAGCGTATCAAGTTCGTATACGTTCATTGTGAATTCCTCCGGATTAAATGCCGAGTCTTCCTGCCTGGAGAAGAAGGAGATATACTGATTCCGGGACTTCCACGGAAACGCCGCACTGGATTCTGAATACGTATCCGTTGCAGCAAAGCTCAACTGTTGAAGGTCTGCCTTCTATTACTGGGAGAATTACGGTGTATCTGATGTCGTCGGCAAGCTCTTTGGCGATTTCCTGAATGCCTTTGTCGATTTCGCTGTCGGTGAGTCTTTTTGAAATGCTGTCTGTTGTGTTGATGTTTTTCATAGTTGATTATCCTTTCTTGTTTTGTTTATTCCTGTGTGTCTGAAACGGCGTCAAGCTCGTCCTTTCCTTCAAAGCTCATAAGGCTGAGCATCTGCTTTGATGTTATAACGCCTTCTTTGTGGAGCTCCATAGCGATTTCATTGTTGTATGTGACCTCGTACGGATTTTTCTTCTGTGCGTGAACCTTGATATCAAAATCGTATTTTGAATGATCGGAAAATTCCGCAGGATCAAAATAATATGACTGCTTTGCTCCCTTGCCTGTGATTCTTACAACACGGGTGTTGTCATAAAACTGTGCAACACGGGAGAGCATCATTTTTACGATTTCGGTGTAGTGATCGTATATTCTGCCGACGATGTTTCTTGTTCGCTTGCTTGCGGCATTCTGAAGAGCGAGAATGGCACTTGCGGCGGTGATTGATGATGTGGCTTCGCCTCTTGCAAGCTCTGTCTGACCTGAATCCTTCTTGAGCATATCAATCATGAACGAGAGATGTTCCTGAACCATGGGCGATATTGAAGCCGGCTGGAACCAGCGGATGCTTCTGTCGGAGATATCGGAGCCTTCGAGAACGTCCTCATCCCAATCGGCAAGCTTTTCCTTGGGAATATTGCAGCGTGAGTCCTTGAGAAGACGCATCTTGCCTGACATAAACGAGTTCTTGAGTATGATTCTGTCGAGCATATCAATGTATTCCTGCTCGGGCTTGAATACGTCGATCATTCCCATGCCGATAGGTGAATCCTCAAGTTCATAAAGCGGGATCACCACGAACGGATAAAGACCGTCGGAATAAATGCCTGTCTGAGCAGTCTCTTCGTTTTCCTCGCTCCATTCAAGAAGAACGCCTCCTGCAATTTTGGCCATATGAACCACCGTGCTCATTGAGGAGGGATTATACTTCTTGTACCAGCGCTCAATAAGAAGAATCCCGTTTTCACTGTCTGAAATCATTCCGGAGCTCTGAAGCCACGGCTTGTCCGAGAATTTATCTGCTTTTTCGGGATAGCGCTCACGGAACCACTCCTTATCGTGAAAGCTGAATCTGAAAACATTTCTTCCGTTCTGGATGTCGTCATAAGCGGTATCCCAAAGAAAATATCTCATATCGCACGGAGAGACATCAATATCTCCGTAGCCTCCGTAAAGAGAGCTGTTCCAGAAGACGGAGAAGCAGCAGGCACCGTTCTTCAGGAGACGAAGAGTCTCGCTTCTGTACTTTCCTGCAAAGGAGCATCTCTCAAGAGCTGAATTGACTATTGAGGAGAGCGTACCTGCAAGCTCTTCATCCTCCTTGCCGTAGGGGAGAAGCACTGCTTCGGGGTAGTTGTCCATAAGCTCTGAATGAACGTTTTCAATGGAACTGAAGAGAACGGGAATGCTCGGATAAGGCTCGTTCGGGAGCTTTTCTTTTGAATGCCAGTGATCGGAACGCCAGAAATTCTCGTTTTCCTTGCATCTGGCACGAAAGCCGGATGTTTTTTCGTAGTACTGTCTGAACAGTCTTTCGCTTTCGTCGATAAAAGCTTCCCGGACTGCTGTTGTCGGATAAATCATTTTGTATCCTTTCCTTTCTTTGTTTATAATATCAAACCGCATATTATGAAAGCGGATCGAATTCTTTTCGGATGACGGGAGATGGCACGGACTTCGGCTGAGGCCTTATGGGGTGCGCCATGAACATATATCTCGTTTCATCATAGATGTGGTCTTCACCGTCCGTGTCGATATCCTCGCTGTTGATCCTGCTGTAAACAAGATCCGGAAAAGTACGGATGAAATCTTGGCAGGTATTGAAAACGTAGAACATGGGCATACCTGAATTGTCAAATTTAAGTCTGTAATGGACCTGCATTTTGCCGGCAAGTCGTGCGTTATCGCCTCTTCGGAAATAGACACCGTGGTTTTCCATCTGCCTTGCGATGCTTTCGCCGCGGCTCCCTTCAAATATAGAAGGGTCGGCTATGCCTGTGACCTCATTTTCACCGTTTTCCCTTTCGATACGGGCTATTTCCTTTGCGATTTCCTCGGGCGGAATGCGGATGCCTTCGTTTGGTGTTCCGCTGCAGCCGTAGTATTCACGGTAGCGGTAAAGCCTGCCGTCATTATCCTCAGCCCACCATCCGACGGAAAACGGCCTTGAAAAACCGAAATCGAAGCTCCTGTATCTCGGCCAGCTTGCAGGAATGTCAAATGGCTCGATGACATGAGTGTGCTTCATTGTCAGATAGTTGGCAGGATCGTTTGTCCATTCGGTGAAAACCTGACCTTCAAATGCATCCCACAGACCGAGAAGGAGCGCCTTGCGGAGCTTTTCGGGCTTTTGCTCAAGCTCAAAGATATAGTCCTTTGTGATATGCGGATTATCTGTCGCAAGCGCAGGGATATACTGAACTGTACGGACCTCGCTTGTGCCTAGGACGGAGCTTCTGACTTCTTTCCTGTAAACCTTGTACGGCTCACGGCCTTCGATGAACATGGCTTTGACCCAACCGTGACCTATGCCGCCCGGATTTGTGGTGCATCTCACAACAGGCTTGATGCAAAGACCTCCCGGAGCACGAAGTCTCGTTTTCAGATAATCGTAGACATCCTTTTCAAAATGAGTAAGCTCATCAATGAAGAGCCAATGTATTTCAACTCCCTGATATCTTGTGACGTCATTTATTCCGGAACAGTAGCGAAAATGAAGCGCACTGCCGTTTTTCAGGAGAAAGTCATGCGTTGCGGCCTTGTATTTGCCGAGAACGTCGGGAATTGATGAGAGCGCCTCACGGATAAGCGTATCACGGAGCTCAGGGTAGCTTCTTCTGAAAAGAAAAGCGTGTGTTTTCGGATGCTCAAGGCATCTTAAAAGAGCTTCCATCACGCAGGCCTTTGACTTGCCTCCTCCTGCCGCACCGCCGTAAAGAACCTCATCGGCTGTGCTTTTGTGGAAAAGCATCTGCTTTTCTGTGGGAGTATAATTCAGGTAAACTGTTGTAGACATTGTTTGTATTCATCCTTTCTGTATATAATTTAACATTGCGCAAAACTTTTTTGTCCCGAAAAATTATATATAATAAAATATCGTCCTATTTCTGATGCAAATGGAATATTATTTAGCAAAACAGAGTTGAAAGGATAAAAAACATGAGAAATTTCAGAATGAAAAAGAGAACAAAGCCAATATTTGTGACCAAAGCTGCATTTGTAAACGTTTTACTTTTCACGGGAGTGGCAGTATTCCTTGCGGTGGCAGTGCTTGCGGGAAAAGCCGTCAGCACAGGAATGCTTGAAAAGGAAAATGAGAATAAGAACAGTTCGGTGACAGTGAATAAAAGCAAGGACGATGATGTGAACCCTGCGCCGGACAGTACGCCTGAGGCTTCGGCTGATACAACAGAGAATACTGTCAGACTGATGTTTGATGCACAGAATTATTATGTTATCCAGCTGGGAGCATTTTCAGGCGAAGCAAACGCGAATAAATGTGCTTCCTCTATCCGTGCTTCGGGCGGAGCAGGCTTTGTGCGTGAGCAGGAAGGAAAATATTATGTTTATGCGATGTGCTACGCAGATTCCGAGGATGCAAGGACGGTTTCGGCAAACCTGAAGGCGGAAGGCAGATCTGCGCTCGTGAAGTGCTTCAAAACGGCATCACTTGCGCTTGATATCTCCGGAAGCGAAAAGTGCGTGGCTGATATAGAATCGGCAATGAGAGGGATCGAGGAGGTTCCTGCGGAGCTTGAGAAACTCATATTCAGCTTTGACAGAGGAGAGTGCGAGAGAACTGCTCTCAAGACATCTCTCATGAAGGTGCTTGAAGATGTTGAGACGTACAGAGATGTTTTCGGACTTTACAGGGAGCAGTCAGCATTCTTTGCACAGTCTGAAAATTATTGCAAGGGAGTCTATGATGATATTGCTTCGGTGCTGAAAGCGGATGATGACACCGCTTTATCGGCTGAACTGAAACATATTTATATAAATACGGTTTTTAATTTTATAGAATATCTTGACAATGCTGACGTTGGGTGATAAAATATACAATAGAATAATTTTAAACTAATAAACACAAGATAAGGCAGATAAATATAGATGGACCTACTTGAAAATTTGAATGAACGCCAGAAAGAGGCTGTACTTTGCACTGAAGGACCTCTGCTCATACTCGCAGGAGCAGGAAGCGGCAAGACGACCGTAATGACACACAGAATTGCTTATATCGTCGAGGAAAAGAAGGTTTTCCCGTCAAGCATTCTTGCCGTTACTTTCACAAATAACGCCGCAAACGAAATGAAGGAAAGAATCAAGAAGCTTATCGGAGACGATGCGGACGGAATGTGGGTCGGAACCTTCCACTCACTTTCACTCAGAATGCTCAGACGTGACCCGGAGCTTGTGGGATAT
The DNA here is from genome assembly GCA_045627045.1 of Clostridia bacterium. GTDB lineage: Bacteria > Bacillota > Clostridia > HGM11327 > HGM11327 > SIG351. Next base: position 78,015 of record JAZQMY010000056.1, read on the forward strand.
CAGAAGAATTTCGTAATATATGACGAGGACGATAAGAAAAAGCTTCTTACACAGCTTGCGGAAAAGGCAGGCATTGACTCAAAATATACATCTGCATCGGCACTGAAGGGAAAAATCTCCGAACTGAAGAATAAACTTATTTCTCCGCAGGAGTATGCAAAGCTTGCAGAGACGGACTTCAGGGAGAAGAAAATCGCGCAGGTTTATACCGATTACACCAATGCACTCAAGGAAAACAATGCGCTTGACTTCGACGATATTATCCTCAAGGGACTTGAGCTTCTCGTAAATCACGAGGAGGTTCTCGACTATTACAGAAGAAAATTCAGATATGTAATGGTGGATGAGTATCAGGATACGAATGAACCGCAGTTCCAGTTTGTAAAGCTCCTTTCTTCGTATCACAGGAATATCTGCGTTGTAGGCGACGATGACCAGTCAATTTACGGCTGGAGAGGCGCTGATATTACGAACATTCTTAATTTTGAGAAGGTGTTTGCAAACGCAAAGGTGATTAAGCTTGAGCAGAATTACCGTTCAACAGAGTATATCATCAAAGCGGCAAACTACGTTATAAAGCACAATACAAAGAGAAAAGACAAGACTCTTTTCACAGAGCTCGGCAAGGGCGATCCTATCATTATGTGCAATACAAATGATGAAAGAGGAGAGGCCGAATTTGTTTGCAGACAGATAAAGAATCTTGTTGATTCCGGAAAATATTCATATAATGATATTGCGGTAATGTACCGTACGAACTCACAGTCGAGAGCATTTGAAGAAGTATTCGTCAAGTACGGCTTCAGGTACAACATGGTGGGCAGTCTTCGATTCTACGAGCGTAAGGAAATCAAGGATATCATATCCTATCTGCGATTCATAGTGAATGACCGTGATGAGCAGAGCCTTATGAGAATCATAAACGTTCCTCCCAGAGGCATTGGTGAAAAGACTGTTGAAAAGCTCAACCAGATAGCAGAGGAAAGTGAAACAAGCTTTTTCGGCGCAATGCTCGATTCCTCGGAATACGATTCAATTCCACCCAAGATGAGCGAAAGACTTACTGATTTCTGCAGCATATTCCTTGAGCTTTCGGCTATGGAGGGAATAAGCTCTCCTGTTGATATCATCAACGCACTTCTTGAGAAAACAGGCTATATGAACTGGCTCAAGGAATCAACGGATAAACAGAAGGAAGACAGACTTCAGAATATAAGCGAATTTGTTGCCGCCGCGGCACAGTATACGAACGATAACAAGGACAATGCCACACTGTCAGGCTTCCTTGAGAATATGGCTCTTTCATCCGATACGGACGATCTCGGCAAGCAGGGCGTTTGCCTGATGACAATTCATGCGGCAAAGGGCTGTGAGTATCCTGTTGTATTCCTCACGGGACTTGAGCAGGGACTTTTCCCGCTTGCTCATTCGAGCGAATCCGAGGAGGGCAAGGAAGAGGAAAGACGTCTGTTCTACGTAGGAATAACAAGAGCAAGAAAGCTCCTCTATATTACATGGGCAAACAGCCGCTGGAAATTCAATGACAGAGAAAATACTGTCAAATCCGAATTCATTCAGGAAGTGCCGAAGGATTGCATTAAATTTGTAAGCATGGGTGCGGCAGCCCAGCTTCAGAAGCCGAAGCTTTCTTATTCGTTCGGCGACGAAGAAGAGCCGGCAAGAACGCAAAGCACATTCGCTCCGAAAGCAAGGACGCAGACGCCTTCATTCGGAAAGCCTATCAATCAGGTATCAAAGCCGGCATCTCAGATGAATGATTCCGCATCAGGATACTGGAACGGAATGAAAGTAGAGCATTCACGTTACGGGAAGGGCGAGATAGTTGAAATCAGAACAAGCAGCGGAGTAACGGTGCTTACGATAAACTTTGAAGGCGTCGGAGTAAAGAAATTCGATGCTTCAATGGCTGTGCTGAAAAAGCTTTCATGATACCAAAGAAAAAATAATACCGAAAGAGTGTTTATACAGTATGGATAATATAAAAGAAACAATAGAAAGCCTCAGAACAGAACTGCTTCATCATGAGTTCCTTTACTACGTCAAGGATGCTCCCGAGATTTCGGATATTGAGTATGATATGATGATGAAGAAGCTTGAAACACTTGAAAAAGAGCATCCCGAATTCGATTCACCCGATTCTCCCACAAAGAGAGTAGGCGGAGCACCTGTTGACTCGTTTGCAAAGGTGAATCATGAGGTGCCGCTTCTGAGCCTTGCAAATACCTATAATGTTGAGGAAATTGAGGCATTTGTCAGAAGAACGGCTGCCGAAGTCGGAAATCCTGAGCTTTCTGTTGAATGCAAGATAGACGGTCTTTCGGTCGCGCTGACTTATGAAAAAGGCGTGCTTGTAAGAGGCGTCACGAGAGGTGACGGCGTTACGGGCGAGGATGTTACGAACAATATAAGAACGATCAGAAGCATTCCGCTGAGATTGACGGAGCCTGTTGACATTATCGTCAGAGGCGAGGTCTATATGGACAGAGCATCTTTTGAAAAGGCAAATGAAGAAAGAGAGCTTGAGGGTCAGCCTTTGTTTGCAAATCCGAGAAATGCGGCGGCAGGCTCACTCCGTCAGCAGGATTCAAGGATAACATACGAGAGAAATCTTGATATTTTTGTATTCAATATACAGAAATCGGAAAAAACGATAGCAACACACACCGAAGGCCTTGAATATCTTGAGTCTCTCGGCTTCAAAACGATAAAGCCGATTGCACTTGTGAGATCCGGCGAAGAGATGCGCTCGGTGTGCGAGGAATGGAGAACAAAAAGATACGAGCTTCCGTATGACATCGACGGACTCGTGCTTAAGGTCAATGACCTTCGTCAGAGAGAAATCCTCGGCTATACGGCAAAGGATCCGAGATGGGCTGTGGCTTATAAATTCCCTGCTGAGCAGAAGGAAACAAAGCTCTATGCGATAACATTTCAGGTCGGCAGAACTGGTGTTATTACTCCGACGGCAGAGCTTGAAAGCGTGTTCATTGCCGGAACGAAGGTTTCGCGTGCCACGCTGAACAATGAGGACTTCATAAAGGAAAAGGACATCAGGATAGGCGATACCGTTATTATCCAGAAGGCAGGAGAAATCATTCCCGAAGTCGTATCCGTTGTGAAGGAGAAGAGAAGCGGCGGTGAAAAGCCGTTTGAAATGCCGGAATTCTGCCCCGAATGCGGAAGCAGACTTTTCAGACCGAAGGGAAGAGCGGGAACATACTGCACGAATGCGGATTGCCCTGCACAGACGGTAAGAAACATCATCCATTTTGTGGAAAGAGACGGAATGGACATTACAGGTTTGGGCGAGCAAATCGTTCAGAGGCTTACGGAAGAAAAGAAGATCCATGATGTTGCCGATATTTACACGTTGACCAGAGAAGAGCTTTCGTCAATGGACAGAATGGGCGAAAAGAGTGCTGATAATCTTATCCTTGCCATCGAGGAAAGCAAAAAAGCAGGACTTGCACGCCTCCTTTATGCTCTGGGAATAAGATTCGTAGGCAAGGGTACGGCGCAGAGCCTTGCAAAGCATTATCCGGATATCGAGCTTCTGATGAACGCTTCGGCAGAGGAGCTTACGGTAATTGAGGATGTCGGCAAGGTTATTGCCGCATCGGTAAGAAATTTCCTCGATCAGCCGAAAAACATTGATGTCATTGAGCGACTGAGAAAATGCGGCGTCAAGATGACAGAGGATAAAAAGGAAACGGATACTTCAAACGAGCTCATTGCAGGGAAGACATTCGTCCTTACGGGCACTCTCCCGACATATTCACGCTCGGAGGCATCAAAGATGATTACCAATCACGGCGGAAAAACGTCATCATCGGTATCAAAAAAGACAGATTATGTTCTTGCAGGCGAAGCCGCAGGAGAAAAATATGACAAGGCAGTAAAGCTCGGAGTCAGGATAATTACCGAGGCTGAATTCCTTGCCATGCTTTCATGATTATTTTTTACTTATGAAAAGGATCCAAAAATGAAAAAGATTATTTCTTTTGTTTTGATTTTAATACTTCTGGTTTTTGCGGCGGGCTGTAAGGGTCCGGAGGAGACTCCTTCAGGCAGCGCTGATCCCACGGCAGAGAGCACACCTACTCCTGCACCGACATCAATGATAAATCCGCAAAGAACGCTTTCTCCGCTTCTTACGCCTACACCTGTTCCTGAGGAGACTCCTGCACCGACACCTACGCCGGGCTTTTCAGAGTTTTCAATATTCACTCTTGACCAGGGAACGGGAACTTATGCATACGCCTGGACAAAGGAATGTCCTGTAACATCAGATTCGATTCCTTCGGGCACGAGAAGTGCTGAAGTCAGCGCAATACAGAACAGATTGAACAACTTCGGATTCTATTTCGGTACTGCTTCGGGCGTACTCAACAATGCGACGATGACGGCGGTGAACGAATTCAGAAAGATGAATGGACTTGAAGCCGAAACAAGCATTTCAAGAGAAACGATAGATCTTCTTTTTTCTTCCGAAGGCATCAAGGCAATGACGATAGAAGAGCTTGCCATCGAGCCGGGCTCACTTGACGGTTTGACGGTATTCGTTGATGCAGGACACGGCGCAAGTGCAACAGGTACTGCGAAGAACTCTCTTGTGGAGAAGGATTGCGTTATCGAGATCGCATACAGACTTAAATCGATCCTTGAGGCTGCAGGCGCAAGAGTTATAATGACAAGAAAGGACGACTCTGATATCTCTCTTACTTACAGATCTGCGCTCACAAATGTCACAATGCTCAATGACCTCATTGCACAAGACAGAAACAATATTCTCACCATCCGTGAAAAGACACAGACTATAAAAGCGTATGCAGACTACACACTTGAAGAGCTCAGCGCTGAAATAAAGGAGCTTAACGAACGTACGAACAGACTCTATTCCGAATACATTCAGGCAAAGGCAAACCTCGACGAGGCACTTGCCGGATACGGAAGCAATTCGGATGAGTACAGAGCGGCAGAGAGAAAAGTCAGTGAGCTCAAAGAAGAGGGCTCCCGCATAAACGAGAAAAAGACTAGCATTTCGCAGATTTATTATTATCTGGAAATGGGCGTTGAACTGGACACGTTCATTTCGGAATATGAAAATCAGGTAATTGAGACAGAAAAGGACATAGAGCTTCTTGAATACTATGTTTCCCTCTTTGAACCGTGCCTTGAATCACCTTCAACCGAAAATGCAGGTATATATCACAGAATCCTTGACGATAACGGCATCAAGATAATCGATCAGGAGCTTTCGGCTGTACTTGATCTGACAAATGAAAGATGCACCGGAAAGTACGTTTTCATATCCGTTCACGTTAACGGCGTTGACAATGCGGATTATGTAAACGGTACCGAAATATACACACGTTCTGTAAATAAGTATAATACGGCATACGGAATCAACCGCAGCTATTATTACAATTATTGTGCAACAGAGAGAAATGCCCTTGCAGAGGCTTTGCAGGAGGCATCAATGTCTGTTGACCCGCTTTCCACGGGAAAAGCGGCAAAGGTAAAGGACTCTGACCTTTTTGTACTCAGAGAAATAAACATTCCTTGCATTCTGCTTGAAACAGGCTATGTAACGAATGAATATGACAGAGTTACTCTTATGAATCCTGCAACGAAATATAAGTTTGCATATATGATATATGAGGGTCTGAACTCATTTTATAACAAATGAAAACAGAAAGAATCGGTAAAAAATGTTACTTGAAAAGATAACTTCCCCGGCAGACGTCAAGCTTCTGACCGTTAAAGAAATGGAACAGCTCGCATCTGAAATCCGTGCTGAGCTCATGAGGACAGTCCCCGTCACGGGAGGACACCTTGCGGCAAATCTCGGAGTTGTGGAGCTGACCATTGCGATGGTTTATGTTTTTGATGTTCCGGAGGATAAGATCGTCTGGGATGTCGGACATCAGTCATATGTATACAAGATGCTCACCGGCAGAAAGGACAGAATGCAGACCATGCGCCAGCTGAATGGTCTGAGCGGATTCCCGAAGCCGTGTGAGAGTGAATATGATTCATTCGGAACGGGACACAGCTCCACGGCTATTTCTGCAGCACTCGGCATGGCTGTTGCAAGGGACCTCGACCATAAGAATTACAAGGTTGCGGCGGTGGTGGGCGACGGCTCCATGACGGGAGGTCTCTCGTTTGAGGGCCTCAACAACTGCGGTCAGATACATACGCCTATGATGATAGTGCTAAATGACAACGGAATGTCAATATCGAGAAACGTCGGTGCATTGAGCAACTATCTCTCAAAGATAAGATCCTCCAGAAGATATGCGGCGACAAAGGATACTGTCAAAAGCGGCCTTTCAAAGATACCTGTCATAGGCAGAGTAATAGCAGTAATACTTGAAAAGACCAAGAAGTTCATAAAGGCACTCCTTGTTCCGAACGTTCTCTTCGAACAGCTGAATATCACATATGTCGGAACTGTCGACGGGCACAACATTAAAAAGCTCATCAGATTATTTGAAGATGCAAAGAACTATGATTCACCTGTCCTTGTTCACGTCAAGACGGTTAAGGGCAAGGGAATAGATTACATAGAAAAGCACCCTGAGAAATTCCATTCCGTTTCCGAGAACTGCGTTATGAAGGATATTGCGAATCAGACATTTGACGAGCAGTATATCCCGACATCATACTCGCTTATGCTCGGCAAAAAGCTTTCGGAGCTTGCGGAAAACAACGATAAGATAGTCGCACTTACGGCGGCTATGGCAGAGGGAACTGGTCTGCTTGAATTTTCTCAGAAGCACGGCGACCGCTTTTTCGATGTCGGAATTGCGGAGCAGCATGAGGTGACATTTGCGGCAGGACTTGCCATCAGCGGAAAAAAGCCGTTTGTGGCAGTGTATTCTTCATTCCTCCAGAGAGGCTATGACCAACTCATTCACGATGTGGCGATTCAGGATCTTCCTGTTGTATTCTGCATTGACAGAGCAGGAATCACTGGCAGAGACGGAGAAACGCATAACGGACAGTTTGATCTTGCGATGCTTCTTGCGGTTCCCGGAATGACTGTATTTGCACCGTCCTCACTGAATGAATTCTCATTGGTGATTGATTACGCTTCCACTGCAAAGGGTCCTGTTGCAATCAGATACGGAAAAGGCAAGCCACATGAGCATGAGCTTGTTGTTTCGGATGATCCGCTTTTGTGGAATTGCTCATTGCAGGACGGCACGGAGACTGTTGCCATATTCGCAACAGGAACAATGGTGGAAAAGGCACTTTCTGCAAAGGCGATGCTGAAGGCAAAGGGCATTCAGGCAGTTGTAATAAATATGCTTTCCGTAAAGCCGCTTGACTATGCTATGCTCGACAGAATGAGCGGAATAAAGAAGTGGATCACGGCAGAGGATGGCTCAATAAACGGCGGTGTCGGCTCATACATAGCATCTTATGCATCCGGAAAGGGCTTTGACGTGACCGTAAGGCACATAGGAATACCTGACGAATTCCCGAGACATGGCAGCATTGATGAGATACTTGAGCTTTGCAGGATGCGTGCAGAGGATATAGTTTCATTGGCAGAGGAAATGTGATATGACTTCAAGACTTGATATACTGCTTTCCTCAAAAGGCCTCGCAAAGTCAAGAGAGAATGCAAAAAGATTGATTGAATCGGGAAAGGTCAGGGTAAATTCGGAAATCGTGACCAAGGCTTCAAGATCGGTCGATGAAAATGCCGTTATTGAGGTCGAAAAAGAAAAATACGTCAGCAGAGGCGGCTTCAAGCTTGAAAAGGCGCTGGACACATTCGGAATTGACGTATCGGGAAAGACAATGCTCGACTGCGGTGCCTCGACAGGTGGATTTACGGATTGCCTGCTCCAGAACGGTGCAGAGAAGGTTTATGCCGTTGATGTAGGCACATCACAGCTTGATGAAAGCCTCAGAAATGATTCGAGAGTCGTTTCAATAGAAAATACAAATATCAGATACCTTGAAAAAACAGACTGGCTCGGTAACATTGAGGGCGTTGTGGCGGATGTCTCTTTCATTTCGCTCAGGCTGATACTTGAAAGACTGTTTGTAACTGTTCCGGAAAGTGCGTTTTATGTCTGCCTTGTGAAGCCGCAATTTGAAGCAGGAAAGGAAAACCTGAATAAGAACGGCATCGTGAAGGATAAGAAGGTCCATCTGGCGGTTCTGAAGAATATGGTCAGCTTTGTGGAGGAGAATGGCTATAATGTCAAGGGAATAACTTCCTCTCCGATAAAGGGCGGCGACGGAAACGCAGAATATCTTATTTATTTTGACAAATCTGAAAAAATCGTGTATAATATACATAATGCGCAAATTTTTACGTCTATCAATGCGGCGGTGGAAAGCCAGTTCGCAGAAAGGGAAAACCATGGTAAGAAATAACGGCGTAATTGGCGTTTTTGCCAACAGAAAAAAGGATCCTGACGGTAAATATACCGGATACATTACGGAGCTTCTCGAGAAGAACTCAATGGCTTACAGAGTCATCGGGAATGTGGCAGAGGATTTATCCGATATTGACTTCCTGATTGTTCTCGGAGGCGACGGAACGATCCTTTCCGTGGTAAGGCATATTTCCGATATCGGCATTCCGCTTTTCAGCGTGAATATCGGTACGCTCGGATTTCTTTCCGAGGTGGAGATAAGCGAATTCGAGGGCGCTCTTCCGAAGCTTGCAAAGAATAAGGGCAGGATAGAGGAAAGGCTCATGATAGAGGCTGATTGCGGCGGTGAAAAGCACACGGCAGTGAATGAATTCTCCGTCATGAAGGAGAACAGGCAGAAAATGGTGCATGTTTCGGTTTATATTAACGGAGACATGGCAGGAAAATTTGATGCCGACGGACTCCTCGTTTCAACGCCGACGGGCGCATCGGCATATTCGCTTTCCGCAGGCGGCCCGATAGTTTATCCGAATACGAATTGTCTGCTCATCACGCCTGTTTGTCCGCACTCTATCGCCACAAGACCGATAGTTGTGAATGCGGATGACGTTATAACGATCCGTTCAAACAGCGGAGATGTTATTCTGGCAACGGATTGGCAGGATCAGGCTTCATATGGCGCAGACACTGAAATAGTGATAAAGAAATCCGCAAAGACGGCAAAATTCTATAAACTGAATGAGCACGGATTCTTTGATAAAATGAGAGAAAAATTGATTTATAATATAAATCGCTGATAATGATGTCGGCAAAAAGGAAAATACAAATCACCAGGAGAAAAAGAATGAAAAACAAAAGACACACCTACATACTTGACATTATCAACAATAAAGTCATTCAAACGCAGGAAGAATTGGTTGCCGGTCTGAAGGAGGCAGGCTTTGATTGCACACAGGGAACGATTTCCCGTGACATCAGAGAGCTTCGCCTTGTAAAGGTTCTCGATGAATCAGGCGTTTACAAGTATGCTCAGCCGAAGGAGAGCGGCTCATATATTGAGCGTCTCAAGGAAGTATTTGCACAGTCTGTTCTTTCCATCGTTCCCGCAGGAAACCTTGTAATAATCAAAACTATTCCTGCCGGTGCGGTTGGTGCTGCAAGTGCTGTAGATACTTTGGATCTGCCTGATGTCCTCGGATGCATCGCAGGAGATGATACGATCTTCATTGCGGTTGTGGATGATGAGAAGGCACAGTCAGTATCAAAGAAGCTTTCGGAAATGGCAAGACTCTGATTCTGGAATAACGGAGAATAAATAATATGTTGTGGCAGCTTTCAATTAAAAACTTGGCTATCATTGATGATATAAGCATTGAATTCGGGGAAGGGTTCAACATCCTCACGGGTGAAACCGGCGCCGGAAAATCAATCATTATTGACGCGATCAATCTTGTGCTCGGCTCGAGAGCGGACAGGGATCTTATCCGCTCGGGTGCGGCAATGGCTTCGGTGGATGCTGTCTTCACAACAGACTCAAATAAGGCTCTTCTTGATAAGCTTGAAGAGCTCGGCCTTTCGAATCCCGATTCAGATGAGCTCATTATTTCAAGGCAGGTTTATTCCAACGGCAGAAATACGAGCAGAATAAACGGCAATCCCGTTGTAACGGCAACGCTCAAGGAGATTTCGGATCTTCTGATTGATATTCACGGTCAGCATCAGCACCAGTCCCTTCTGAACAAAAGTTTTCACAGGGGATTTCTGGATGCATTTGACGGAGAAATAGAGGGTCTGCTCACGAAAGTGGCCGCTCTTTATGAGAAGTGGAGTGCAGTAAGCAAGAAAATAGCGGGACTTGAAAATTCAGCGCTTGATTTTGAGAGAAACAAGGAGCTGATAGAGTATCAGATAAACGAAATAGATGAGGCAAGGCTTAAAGTCGGAGAAGATGACGAGCTTGCCGAAAAGAAGCAGATACTGAAGAATGCGGAAAGCATAATTGAGGCGCTTGAAGCAAGCCTCAGACTCCTGACCTCAGGAAAAAGAGATGAGGGCGCAATAGACTTCATGCGTCTGGCGAAGGATAAGCTCAGATCCGTTTCCGATATCTCGGAGGAGTACTCGGAGCTTTATGATTCAGCTGAAACGCTTTACTATGAATTGTCTGATTTTTCCGATGCGATAAGCAAATCACTCAGGAGAATCTCATATTCACCTGATAAGCTTGAGGAAATTGACGACAGGCTTTACCTGATTGCCTCGCTCAAGAGAAAGTACGGCAAGACGATAGAGAACATCCTTGAATTCAGGGATTCGCTTAAAAACCAGCTTGAAACGCTTGAATGTGATATAGGCAATCTAGACAGCCTCAGAGCCGACGAGAGAAGATTTTATTCTGAATTGATGTCTGAATCGGATAAACTGCATGAAAGACGTGAAAAGGCTGCTGAACGCCTCAGAGATAGGATCGTTGACGAGCTTTCATACCTCGGAATGAAGAAGGTAAGCTTCAGGGCAGATATTGTTTCGGACAAGGACGCTTTATCACCGAACGGTTATGACAGCGTGGAATTCCTTATTTCCGCAAACGCAGGAGAGCCACTGAGACCTCTTGCAAAGATAGCCTCCGGCGGTGAAATATCACGTATCATGCTTTCGATAAAGAGCGCTCTTGCAGACATTGACGGCATTCCGACGATGATATTCGATGAAATCGATACGGGTATCAGCGGTGCGGTGGCAAGATCGGCAGGCGAGAAGATGTATGCACTCTCTGGAAACCATCAGATTATCTGTATTACTCACCAGGCACAGATTGCGGCTCTTGCCGACAGACATTATTACGTCAGGAAGATTCAGAAGAACGATAAGACGGTGACAGAGGTCAGGGTTCTCACCGAGGAGGAGAGGATTGAGCATATTGCCGGAATGATTTCAGGTGCAAGTGTGACCGAGGCGGCAAGAGAGCACGCAAGAGAGCTGATGAAGAAATAACGGCTTTCGGCAGTTTTTGATAAAGTAACTACAATTAAAGGCATTTAATTTCGCTTTTTTATTGAATTTGTAAGACTTTTGCAAGAAAAAGTCAAAAAAAGTATATCCAAAAAACAAAAAGTGTGATATAATATTAAAAACTTATTGCTAATCACACCAGCCGACGAAATTTATTTTCATCGGCAGTTATCTGTCTCACAAAAAATGGGAGAACGGCTGATTTTTATCGGAAGGAGGAACAAATATGTCATATAATGTTTTCAGCATCAAGAAATTCATGCACGACTATTCAGAGCTCCTCCGTAACGATTACAAAGGCTTTACCGCACGCCCATGGAACAGATTCAGACCCGAAGAAACAAAGTGGTGGGTCGTTCCGACAACTGCATGGCCTTCCTTCGGCATGGAGAAGCTCTGCTTCTGGTGTAGCGGAAAGTACCTCTACGGCGGCTTCAATATAGAGAAGGGCATAGAGATATCTCCCGAGGATATCCAGTATGATGCCAAGAACATCATTATGACGGATGAATGGAAGTGGAAGAGGTTCATCAAGGACTGTGATGACGGTGTTATCGATTCGATGGTTGACAGCTTCAATGATCACGTTTCGTTCCCTGTACATATGACGATAAGCGCAAATATTGTTAGCTCGATACCCGGATATGATCCGTACGGCAACAAGAAATCGGATAATATTGAGTTTGCCATTACGAAGGATACTCTCAATATCTGCGAAAAGTCATTTGACATTGCCGCACTTGCTCCGTTTGAAAACGTGGAGGGCATAAGAGAAATACCTGAATCACTTGCAGTGGTCAAGGGCTTGAACTGGCTTTGGATCGACGTGATGATTTTTGCGCCTGTTTATTATATCAGGTCGGGATCGTCCTGCAATGTTGAGAAAATAAGAAAAAAAATGTCGATGTTTGAGGAAAGAATATTTGAAGACCTCAGAATAAACAAATGAGATCATAATTATCGGGGCAATTTTTGATGTGTTGAATAAACTGCATTGAGTCGGAAGACAATACCGAGAATTGCCGGACACAATGGTAATGGTATTATGAAATTATACTTTTATGCAGAAGGTATTCTCACTAACAGGCGATAAAGATTAAGACTGATAACGTGGCTTATGCTGCGTAAAAAGAGAGCAGAATTTCAACGATGAAGTTCTGCTCTTTTTTGCTGAAGAGCCTTTTGAATGCATAAATTGTTTTATTTTTATAACACATATGATATAAAAATAAAAATTGTTTTGATACTGACGGTGGAAATATAATGAAAAGAAAACTATTGGCGTTTGCTTTGTGCCTGGCGATGATTTTGGGCTGTTTGCCGGTAACGATTACCCGGGCTTCTGCGGCTGAACCAAATGTGAAGATATCGGTCGGCGCATCAGATACGGGAGCGACTGTAATCAGTGAAACTATATGTAATACTGTCCAAGAGGTCAATGATGCCATTGTCGGAATCAGAAAGAAATACCCGGATAAAAAGTGTTTGATAATTATCAATAATTCCTGTGTTGTTGATGCTAAAATCGTTTTGCCGGAGGGCGGCAATTATCTGATAGAGGGCAAAGGCTATTTGATTTCAACGACGAGAGCCATTAGGTCTATCTTTTTGAAAACCACGGAACGGCTGAAGCAAATGAGTGCATTCTTGAAAACAAAAACGGCTTTTGCTGCATTGAAAACTACGGGACGCTCCAGTCTGAGAGTTGGATACTGTTCAAACAATATGTGACTGCACTTTCTGAGGTCGGTGCGACAGCAAAGAGCATACTTACGAAAAAGCAATCTTAATAAAAACAGAAAGGGCGACCCGAGCGGTCGCCCTTTCTGATGAATGTATTTAGAATTATCTGAGCAGAGTATTTATTATTCCGGTTAATTGTTTGCAATCTGTCTTTTGACAAGCAAACTGCCACAGAAAGCCTTTATCTTCTGCATGACGGAGCTCAACCCGTTGAGCTGTTCGAATTCAATGTCTGTTTTCGAGCGTGAATCTCTTTATTGACTTTACGGATCAGATTACTGCATTTGTATTTTGCAGTTGTTTTTTTTGCCGTGTATATGCTGAAATTTTGATTGAGATATATCACTGAGCACAAGAGATTCTGTTACTTATTTTGCTTTGTATTTTAATGAATATTTCTATTATTTTGCGGGAAGAATATGCTTACACGAAACGAAAGGATTATTGTTATGAGTAAAGAAAGACAAAAAGAAGATATGAAAGCTGTTGCGGAAAGCTGCTCGCAGTTTTCTCCTATAGCTGCTATGACATCGTCTACGGGCGAAAATGTCTGCACCTGTGAAATATGCAAAAAATGGGATGGCAGAAGATGCTCCATAGGGCTTTATGACGTAATTGCCGACCAGAAGAATTTAAGATAAAAAAATACCGCCTTCCTGAAAACGGAAGACGGTTTTTTGTTATTCTGTGAAGTATATCATCTGATAAACCTTGTTATTGTAATCTGAAAGAAGTCCGTACTCATCGGAGAGAGGATCCATTATGATGAATTCCCCGTCCTTGATGCCGATTATTACCACCCAGAAGCGCGAAACGGACGGATTTGATGTTCTTACCAGCACAGGAGAACCTTTCTTCAGAAGACTGATTATGTCCTTTGATTTGAATACTGACATTGAGTTGATGGCAGGGGACTCGTAGGTCAGAGCGTACTTGTATTGCATATATTCAGGTCTGAAGTCACAGAAAACATCCGAACCGTCATCTGAATAGAGACTGTTTGCATGGAACATTGAGTAGAGCTCGTCCGGAGTTTTGTAGATATTGAAAAGCCTGAATACAGATGCGGTGCAGCAGAGCTGACTCCCGTATTCACAGATTCGGACATTCAGGTCATCGCACATTATTGTCATGCCCCAACGGCTGTCATCCTGCCTGATAGAATCAACAGCGATAGGCCCGATGTCTTCGCAACCGTCGGCACTTATTATGATGCCTTCGTTTTTCAGATAGCTTGCACGGGTAATGCTTTGCGCCGATACAAGCATATATGCAATCACTGCGACTGCAACGACCGACAACCAAAAGATAGTAACGGAATGATTTTGTTTCATATGTGTACCTCTGTGTAAAAAAGAAGCAGAACCAAAAAATATTACAGCTCTGCTTCAGGGAAAACTTATTTTATGCCAGCTTTATTACCTGACCCATCTCATCTGTATAGTAGATACAGCCGTTGACAACGCTCGGAGCATATCTGACGGTGTACATAGCCTGAGAAGACCATCTGTATTCACCGGTGTCAAAATCGAGGCAGAAGAGATAATATTTAGAGTCATCAGTTCTTCCTCCAATGAGTACCGAGTTTCCGATAATCGTTACGCCGCTTGTCATCCAGTAAACACCCGGCCAACGCCACTTGAGCTCACCGGTCTGTGCGTCACAGCAATATACGTTTCCGTCATATGAGCCGTATACTATGCAGTCATCCTTGATTGCAGGAGTACCCGAAACCCACATTGTACCTGAACAGTCATTCACCCAGACAGGCTGGATAATATCGGGGTTTTCGTTATAAACATTGAAGCAGTAGAGCTTGCCCATACCTGTTCCGAAGTAAACCTTGTCATCATAAACCGTTGCGCCGTAGAGATCGCTTGAGTTTGTGGTATCGAAAGCCCAGAGGAGCTTTCCTGTGGTTGCATTCAGAGCATAGTAATATGCATTTTCAGCTCCGAAGAATACCATACCGCCTTCATAACCGCCACCGTAGTATGTTATGTCAGATACGATATGTGATACTGTTGAGTAAGTCCAGATCGTTTTCTTGGTGCTGAGATTGATTGCTACAATACCTTCGTCACGTTTATCGGATTGTTCAACTCCGCAGACAAAAATTCCGTTATCCGTTATTACAGGGTTGTAGATAACGGAGCCGTTGATTTCGGCATAGTCGATAAACTCGCCTGTTACAGGATCAAGCTCGTAGAGATAACCGTCATTTGAAGCAACGTAAAGTCGATCGTTATAATAGATAGGTGAGTTTGTAATCGCACCTTCTGTCTTATATGACCACTTGAGCTTACCCTTGCTGTCGGAGAGACAGTAAACATATCCGTCTGTTGAACCGAAATAAACGTAACCGTTTACTACGATAGGAGTTGACTGGGAATGTGAGCCCGTAGGTATTCTGTATACCCAGCCGAGACCGGGCATATCAAAATCAGCTGTATCAAGTGTTCCTATGTGGGAAGAAGTTGCTCCCACCTGAGTCCACCATGGTCCGTCATAGTCGGACTTCGGCTCGCAGCCGCAAAGTGTAAAGATCATAGCAATGACAAATATCAATGCTGCTATTCTTTTTTTCATTTTTTATTCCTTTCTCCGGGAGAATCAGAATTTCATCCCGTTAAGGATTTCACGAAGAGCAATAACCTCATCCTTAGTAAGAGAAATGCCCTTGCTCATCTTCTGATGATCTTCAGACCAGTCACGGATATCGATTTTCGGCTCTCTTCCGTTCCAGCTTACGTAATTTACTTCTCTGTTCCAACCCTTGCCGTTTGAAGAAACGATACCGATGTGTTCTGCAATTTCAAATTTAAATTCGTCCATAATGTTCACCCTTTATTTATTTTAATCAACCGTGGAATAATTTCTTGTTCTGATATTTTGGTTCGTATGTGATATTCAATCCGAGCTTGCGGAAAGTGCCCTCATCAACCTGAGAGAGAATTACAGTTGAGTGAGCTTCACAGCCTGCGAGCTTGTGGAGCTGATTCATTGCGAGCTCTGCGTTCGGGTCTGAAACGGCGCAAACGGAAAGTGCAACGAGAACTTCGTCTGTATGGAGTCTCGGATTGTGGTTTCCGAGGAATTTTGTCTTCAGGTTCTGGACAGGCTCAATTACCTTCGGCGAGATGAGCGTTACATCGTCGGGAATTCCGGCAAGCGCCTTGAGAGCGTTGAGAAGAACTGCTGATGATGCTCCGAGAAGAGGAGATGTTTTGCCTGTGATGATTCTTCCGTCATCGAGCTGGATCGATACGGCAGGAAGACCTGTTTCTTCTTCCTTCTTGAGTGCTTCCGTGATGCAGGGACGGTCAGCTGTTGTGATGCCTGCCTTCTTCATGAGAAGCTCGATCTTGTATATTTCGTCATTTGTACCCTGTCCCTGAACCTTTGCGCAGAGAGCCTGATAGTAACGTCTGATGATCTCCTGCTTTGATGCGGCCTCAACGGCATCGTTGTCAAATATGCAGTAGCCTGCCATATTAACGCCCATATCCGTTGGTGACTTATACGGAGAAGAACCGTATATCTTGTTGAACATTGCATCGAGAACAGGGAAGATTTCAACGTCTCTGTTGTAGTTTACAACTGTTTTGTTATAAGCCTCGAGATGGAACGGGTCGATCATGTTGACATCGTTGAGGTCTGCGGTTGCGGCTTCATAAGCGAGGTTTGTAGGATGGTTGAGCGGAATATTCCAGATAGGGAATGTTTCGAATTTAGCATAGCCTGCCTTGATGCCTCTCTTGTGTTCGTGATAGAGCTGTGAAAGACAAGTAGCCATTTTGCCGCTGCCCGGTCCCGGAGCAGTAACAACGATGAGGGAACGTGTTGTTTCGATGTAATCGTTCTTGCCGTAGCCTTCATCACTTATTATGTGCGATACGTTTGACGGATAACCGCTGATTATGTAGTGCTTGTAAACCTTGAGTCCGAGTGCATTGAGCTTTGCTTCAAATGCGATCGCTGCGGGCTGACCGCTGTAATGTGTGATAACAACACTGCCGACAAAAAGACCGATTCCTCTGAAAGCATCGATGAGGCGGAGTATATCAAGGTCGTATGTGATGCCGAGGTCTGCACGGAGTTTGTTCTTTTCAATGTCGTTTGCACTGATGACGATAATAATTTCGGCCTGATCCTTGAGGTTAAGGAGCATCTTGACCTTACTGTCCGGTTTGAAGCCGGGGAGTACACGGGATGCGTGGTGGTCATCAAATAATTTACCGCCGAATTCCAGATAAAGCTTACCGCCGAATCTTGAAATGCGCTCTTTGATTTTTTCTGACTGGATTTCAATATATTTTTGATTGTCAAATCCGATTTTGCTCATTTTTAAAAAATTGACCTTTCCATGACATATAAATCTATTTTGTAAATTATACCACAAAAATTCAAAAAAGGCAATTATTTAAATAAAAAAGTTCTGATATTTGTGTGAATTGTACTTCAAGGAAAATAAAACTATTTTTGAAATAATTAAATAATATACGCTCTTCCACAGAAAAAACAGTGCAGATCCGTATTATCATTTAAGTGAAGAAAGGAGGCATAAAGCCTATGTATGAAACGGACGAAAAGTTCGAGCAGGAGCTTGTGATGCTCAGAGAAAAGATAGCACAGGAAGCTCTTGCACAGGAAGCCGCTCCGTCTGAAGAAGACACGGAGCAGGCAAAAGAAAAGAGCGATGACGAGCTCATTGCCGAAGCTGTAAGGGGAATGTTCCCCGAGGGCACGTCGAAGGAAGATATCATTTCCGGAATCACTGATGCGATGGACACATCCTGCAAGAGATTCAGGGCAGATACCGATATCGACAGACTCCTCGGCGAGGAAAAGAAAATCAGGGAGGTTTTCCCGGAATTTGACATTGCCGAAGAGCTGAAGAATGATGCTTTGTTCAGGCGAATGATCGCAAACGGCGCTGATGTCCACTCGGCATTGCTTGCATCAAACGGAGAATATCAGAACAGAATCACGCAGGTAATAAAGCGTGATGCCAAAAGGGAAATGGCAGATATGCTCAGAAGGGGCAGGGAGCGTATAATGCCGGAAACAGGACATGAGTCAAAAGAACCCGAATACGATCTCTCCAAGCTGACGGATGAAGAATTCGAAGAGCTTGAAAAGAAAGTAAAACAGAGCAAGAGATTATTTTTATAAGCAAAAGGAGTAAAAATTATGCAGTTGAACACAAATCTTACAACATCGGAATCTCAGGGAAACAACCTCAGCAGCACTGTCGTTACATACTATGACAGAAAGCTCATTAAGAATGCAAAGCCCCGTCTTGTTCACCAGAGATTCGGTCAGAAGAGACAGATCCCCAAGAACGGCGGAAAGAGCGTCAATTTCAGAAAGTTTGAAATTTTCCCTGCCGCTACAACACCTATTTCAGAAGGTGTAACTCCGGACGGAAGAGCGCTTGACATGACAAGCATCACTGCCGATCTCAAGCAGTACGGCGATTACGTTGCAGGCTCAGATTTACTTGACCTTACGGCAGTTGATCAGGTGCTTGATGAGACGTTTGAGCTTCTCGGCGATCAGGCAGGTCTTACACTTGACCATGTCACAAGAGATATCATTCATCAGGGCACATCCGTTCAGTATGCAAATTCAAAGAGCAAGAGATATCTTCTCACTTCATCTGACGTTCTTACAAGCGAAGAGATCAGAAAAGCTGTCAGAACGCTCAAGCGCAACAAGGCAAAGCCCTTCATCCGTAACGGCAAGCCCTATTATGTTGCAATAATTGACCAGGATTCAGCTTACGATCTTATGTGCGATGAGCAGTGGCAGAAGGTTGCCGAATATCAGAATGCGGAAAAGATCGAAGAAGGAGAAATCGGTAAGCTTTACGGCGTAGTATTCATCGAAAGCCCCGAAGCAAAGAAGTTTGATGTCACACCTCTTTCTGCACAGTATGATTCTCTGACTATTACCTCTTATACTTCAAGCACAAGAATGGTTGACATTGCAGAAGCGATTACCGTAGAGGATGCTAATAACCTTAAAGGCAGAACTATTGTTATCAAGGACGTTTCTGCATCACCTGCTGAATATACTACTGCAGTTATCAAGAATGCTGTTGCAGGACAGGCAGGTGCGGCATATCTTCAGTTTGTAACGGCACCTTCATTCACTCCTGCATCAGGCGACAAGCTTTTTGATGCTGGCTGCGGACTTGAAAATACGGGAATCAATTCAACTATCATTTTCGGTAAGGATGCATTCGGCGTAGTTGACATTGAAGGCGAAGGAGCATTCAAGACGATCTTCAAGCCGAAGGGCAGTGCCGGCACAGGCGACCCGCTCGACCAGAGATGGACAGCAGGCTGGAAGGCTTCAGGCTTTACTGCGGCTATTCTTCAGGAGCTCTGGATGGTTCGTATTGAACACGGTTACACACGCTGAGAAGCACTGAAAACGGAGGCGGCTTTTTCAAAAGAGCCGTCTCCGGATGATGTATGAAAGGAATAATAAAAAATGAAGTTGATCAGGTACACAACGGACGATTTTTCAGGGGGCTTTTCGGCGGCATCATCTGAAATCACAATGAAGAACGGCTTCTCTGCGCAGGCATACAACGTGGAGGCTCTTGACGGAAAATTGCGGACAATGAAGGGCTGCAGCCTGAAGGTTGAAACGCATATAAATTACAGGGGACAGGTCTTTACTCCCAAAAAGCTTATGGTATACCGTTCAGAGAGCGTCGATAACGAAGAGCTGCTTGTATGGGCAGAGGGCAGAGGGTCGCTGAGCATTTTCAGATATACAGGAAGCGGATGGGAAAATGTTGACAATAACTATTCAAATGCAGATGTAGGCTATATGAATCAGTTCTTTAACGGTCAGAACAACCTTATTCTTGCGTCATCAGAGGACGGAATGTTTATTTATGACGGAAATGAGACGGAAGAAATTGATATCTGTCCGATGGCGGGAAGCCTGACACTTCATTTTGAGAGACTCTGGGCAGTGGGTGACCCGGGCAACCCGAATACGGTTTATTATTCGGCAGAAGGAAATCCTACGCAATGGGACAAGGATAATTCTGATGCCGGCGAGATAATGATCACAACGTTTGACGGTGACCGATTTATCGGAATCGAAAATGTGTTTGACGATGTGGTGCTTTACAGACACAATTCGCTTTTTCGAATATCGGGATCAAATCCTTCATCGTACAGACTTCAGCAGATCCAGGCATCGACCGGTGCAGTCGGAACGAAAGGCATTGCAAATGACGGAAAGTATTCATTCTACATCGGAAATAACGGAATTTACAGATTTGACGGAATGAAGGCTTATCTTCTGGAGAATGACAGATTAAGGGAATTCTTTGCAAAGGATGTTAACAAAACCGCTCTTTCGGAGGCCTCTGCAATCATTAACGGGAACACACTTTACGTTGCCTTGCCAACGGGCATGAGTGCCTTCAACGATACGGTGATCGAGTATGACATTATAAGAGGCGTTTTCAATATCCGCAAAAACGTTGATATAACTGAATTCGCCGTTTACAGGAATGAGCTTATTTTTATTGATACATTGGGAAATATCTGTATTTATAATTCAGGAGATGCTTACAAGGGCGAATGCATAGATGCAAGATACGAAACGCCTGTATGTGAATTCGACGGAAAGAATGTTAACAGAACGCTTGACAGCGTTTACTTTTGCGGAACCGGAAACGGCAAGATTGTTATCAGCTGCATTACCGAGAACGGTACGCGTTCGGTTGAGGTAAGGCTTTCAAGGGATGAGAAAATGTACAGGGTCCCATTGTGGAATTCAGGCAGGCGATTCAAGTTTGTTCTGGAGAATTGCAACGGTTCATGGTTTGAAATAACGAATCCTGAATTTTTCCTGGAAGAGGATGATGCGGATTGAAAAAGAGGTAAGAAATGAACAAAGGACAGGAAGTGCGTATAACAGATGTTACGTCGCCGATAGGACTCAAGACGTTGAATGACACGCTGAATTTTATACTGAATACGATAAGACAGAGAATTGATCTGACGGAAAGATACAAGACGGTTTTCTTTTCTCAATCTGTATCTGTTCCGGCAGGAGGCGTAAATACGTTGAATTTCGGGCAGACGTTTGTTGAGGAGCCGCAGATAGTGGCATCGGCGCAGAACGGAGCGAGCGTAAGGCTGGAAATCCCGACAGGTGAAACGGATATGAGGAAGAAGGTCAATATTTCTTTCTCCGATCCGGCAATAAGCGGAATAGTCAGTGTGATAGCAATAGGAAAGGCGGATATTTGAATATGAGCACAAACGAGGACAGAACCGATAATATTATCAGGACTATGAATGAATATCAGAGCAGGGAATGGGCAGAGGCTTATGGTCGTGTCAGGGAGCTTGTGGAGAACGAAGCCGTCTTTGATGACGAAAAAGAAACAGAAAAGCTCATTTCCGATATCAAAAGAACAAGATGCGATACAAAAAAGGAAAGAGGCTATTTCTGATGAAGAATGATCTTGATATAAAGATAATAATGACAGCCTGCTCATCGGCACTGATGTGGCTCATAGGCGGTTGGAACGTAATACTCGGAATACTTGCAACGGTTATAGTATGCGATTACGTCAGTGGAGTGCTTGCAGCAATAAACGAGAAAAAACTCTCAAGCTCTGTGGGCTGGGCAGGACTTCTCAAAAAGGCAGCTACACTTCTTATAGTAGTGGTTGCGCATCTTGTTGATGTTGCGCTGGGCAATACCGATGACATCGTGAGAAATATCACGGCTCTTTTTTACATTTCGAATGAGCTGCTTTCAATATTTGAGAATGTGGGAAGACTTGGCGTGCCGCTCCCGGACGTTCTCAAAGAGGTATGCGAAAAGCTGAAGACGGGGAAGAAAGAGAATTAAATAGCAAAAGAAGGAATGCCATTCGTTTTCGGAAAAACTGATTCCGGAGATGAATGGCATTCTTTTTATATTATTTGTTTTCATCGGAAGCCTTTTTCAGGATTGATCTGGTTCTTTTTTCGGCTTCCTCTCTTGTGAGCATCACGATTCTGCCGCAGGTACAGCATTTCATTTTGACATCTGCACCTGTACGCAGAATTTCCCATGATTTGCCTCCGCAGGGATGATTTTTCTTGGTTTCGATAATGTCGCCTACACCGTAATCAATAAACATAGTGATCCTCGCTTTCTGAATAATAAAAAATCTGCACGGCTTTGGACCGTGCAGATGGATGATACAATATATATTATCTGTTGAGGATAGTTTCTTCTGTATCGTAGTCGAAGAAGTGGAGTCTGTTTACATCGAATGCAACTGTGATTGTATCGTCGCATCTTACCTGAGTACGTGAATTACTCATAGCTGTAACTGACATACCCTCAATATTCATATAGAAGTATGTATAAGCACCGAGGTTTTCTACAACGTCAACGTAAGCCTTAACTGTGTTCTCATTTGCCTTAGCGAGGTGCTCAGGATCGTCGTGAATGTCTTCAGGACGGATACCCATAATAACCTGTCTGCCGATGTACTTTGTGAGATCCTTGAACTTGCCCTTCTTGTAGTCATTGAGGAGGATTCTGCCCTTTGTAAAGTCAGCATAAATCTTACCGTCAACGTCTGTAATCATGCAGGGGATGAAGTTCATCTGAGGGCTTCCCATGAAGCCTGCTACGAACTGGTTATCCGGATAGTCGTAGAGGTTCTGAGGAGTATCTACCTGCTGCATAACGCCGTCCTTCATAACTACGATTCTGGAACCCATTGTCATAGCTTCTGTCTGGTCGTGTGTAACGTATACGAATGTTGTCTGAAGTCTTGTGTGGAGCTTGATGATTTCTGTTCTCATCTGTACACGGAGCTTAGCATCGAGGTTTGAAAGAGGTTCGTCCATAAGGAATACCTTAGGTTCACGAACGATTGCACGACCAAGTGCTACACGCTGAGACTGACCGCCGGAGAGAGCCTTCGGCTTTCTTGCGAGAAGGTGCTCGATATCGAGGATCTTTGATGCTTCCTTAACACGTCTGTCGATTTCTGTCTTAGGAATTTTTCTGAGCTTAAGACCGAAAGCCATGTTTTCATAAACTGTCATGTGAGGATACAAAGCGTAGTTCTGGAAAACCATGGCGATATCTCTGTCCTTAGGAGCAACGTCGTTTACAAGACGGTCACCAATGTAGAGCTCACCCTGTGTGATTTCTTCAAGACCTGCGATCATTCTGAGAGTTGTTGACTTACCACAACCTGAAGGACCAACCAATACTACGAACTCCTTATCTCTGATGTAGAGATTAAGGTCATTTACGGCTTTTACTTCTCCGTGATATACTTTGTATATACCTTTAAGTGTTAAACTTGCCATGCTTAACTAATACCTCCTGTATGTTGTAATACCAATCTGTCATAGATATTATCTATGGGATATTATAAACTATTCACTTGAAATTGTCTATTGACGATTTAACCAAACATTGAACATCTTTTTTGAACTATTGCACAAAAAACGCTCTTTTCTCATAAAAAACGCTGTTTTTCGCACAATCTTCACATAAAAATCAGAAAATGGCGCCGTTCAGCTGGGCAAAAACATACCCATTTTCTCCGACAAAATACAATGTCATCGACGGCAACGGAATAAATGGCGAAATGCAGAAGACGTCTGCCGGAACGCCGTTTTCACGAGTAGTATAGGTGATACCGTCAACTCCCGCGTAGTTGTTTATTCCGTCGAGAGAATACTCATATTCAATGCCCAGAGACGTTCTTGTCCACGTTTCTCCTATGGGGATGTCCTCGTAGGTACCGATCAACTGATTGAATGTGTTTGAACCCTCATACACCACGAAAACAGAGGTGAAGAAGGTGTTCAAAATGTAGTCTTTTTTACAAAAATCGGAAAGCTTTTTATAAAACTTTTCCGATGTTCCGAAGCAGGAGCCCGAGAGGGTCTCACTGCCTATTTCAAATTTCCAGCTGAATCTCAGTCCGGAAGGCGCTTTTCCCCTGACGGAGAGAAGAAACTTTCCCGCTGATGTGTATTCACCTGTATTAATTATAAAATCATAGCTGAAGCTCTGACCTTCGGTGAAAACCAAAGGTGTCCATTCTTCAAAAAGCGTCATTACGCCGAAGCTTGTATCTATTGCCTTTTCTGTTCTGTTGTCTTCCGTTATCTGTATCGGAGCACAGGCAGACAGAACGAATGTCAGGCAAAGAACGAGCACTGCTGCGATTGCTTTTTTCATATCAGAGGATAACTATGCCGGCTTCTTTTGCAGCCTTGAGAGTAGCATCATCCCATACTGATGCCTGAACCTCGCCGATGTGTGCCTTCTGAAGGAGAAGCATACAAAGACGTGACTGACCGATGCCGCCGCCGATAGTGAGCGGAAGCTCGTTGTTCAGGAGCATTTTGTGGAATGTGAATTCTCTTCTGTCATTGCAGTTTGCTTTGTTGAGCTGATAATCAAGAGAAGCAGGATCAACTCTGATGCCCATTGAAGATACTTCGAAAGCGCACTTGAGAGTATCGTGCCAGAACATGATATCGCCGTTGAGCTTCCAGTCATCGTAGTCAGGTGCTCTTCCGTCATGCTTTACGCCAGACTTGAGATAATCACCTATCTGCATGATGAATACCGTGCGGTATTTTTTGACGATGGCGTTTTCTCTCTCCTTGCAGGTCATATCGGGATAGAGATCCTCAAGTTCCTGCGTTGTGATGAACTTTATGTCACGTGAAAGATCTGTTGAAATGGCAGGGTAGAGGTCCTTCATTTTATCAAGAGTGTTGCAGATTGCATTGACGATGCCTGTTACTGTTTCCTTGAGGTATTCAATGTTTCTGTCTTCCTTTGAGATGATTTTCTCCCAGTCCCACTGGTCAACGTAAACGGAGTGGAGGTTATCAAGCTCTTCGTCACGTCTGATGGCGTTCATGTCTGTGTAGAGACCTTCGCCGACGTTGAAATTGTATTTATAAAGAGCCATTCTTTTCCACTTTGCAAGAGAATGGACAACTTCTGCAGTAGCACCGTTTTCACGGATGTCAAAAGAAACAGGTCTTTCCACACCATTCAGGTCATCGTTGAGGCCTGAGCTGTGCTCAACGAAAAGAGGGGCTGAAACACGCTTAAGGTTAAGTGCGGCACAAAGCTCTTTTTCGAAATTGTGCTTGAGATATCCTATTGCCGTCTGCGTTTCGTACATTGAAAGCACAGACTTATATTTTTCAGGTTTTATGAACTTACTCATAAGCTTTTGATTGTCTCCATTATGTAGTTTGCAAATTCAGATGAAGTACAGCCTGTATCTCTTCCTGTGATAACGAGCTTCTTTTCTGTCTGCGTGCAGATTTCAAGAGCCTTGAAGAGGTGCTCTGCCTTTTCAACGTAGCCGATGTGCTCAAGGAGCATACCTGCGGCACGGATGATGCTGGAAGGATCGGCATACTGAATTCTGCCCTCCTGAACCATACGAAGACCTGAGCCGTGAATAGCTTCAAACATACTGTACTTTTTGCCGAGGTTTGAGCTGCCTGCCGTGCCTACGCCGCCCTGGAATTCAGCAGCCTCATCTGTAATGATATCACCGTAAAGGTTAGGAAGTACAACGACCTTGAAGTCCTGACGGCGCTTGGGGTCGATGAGCTTTGCTGTCATGATATCAATGAACCATTCGTCACATGTGATTTCAGGGTAGTCCTTTGCGATGTCACGGGCGATATCGAGGAACATGCCGTCTGTTGTCTTGATGATGTTTGCCTTTGTAACGACGGTAACACGGTTTCTGCCTGTCTTTCTTGCATAATCAAACGCTGCCTTGATGATTCTGTATGAGCCCTCGTATGTTGTGACTGTGAAGTCGATACCGAGATCGTCATTTACCTTCAGACCCTGACTTCCCATTGCATAAGCACCTTCTGTGTTCTCGCGGAAGAATACCCAGTCGATTCCTTCAGCGGGAATGCTTACGGGACGAACGTTTGCGAAGAGGTCAAGCTCTTTTCTCATTGCAACGTTTGCACTCTCGATGTTGGGCCACGGATCGCCTGCCTGAGGTGTTGTTGTAGGTCCCTTGAGGATTACGTCGCATTTCTTGAGCTCTTCGAGTACGTCATCCGGGATTGCCTTATTATGGGCAACTCTGTTCTCAATCGTGAGACCCTCAATGTCGATAAGCTGAACTTTGCCTGAAGCAATTTCATCAGAGAGGAGATATTCAAGAACTCTCTTTGCTTCATGTGTAATCTGGGGACCGATTCCGTCGCCGCCGACGATACCGATCTTTATTGTTTCGAGCTTGGAATAGTCAACGAAGTCTGACTGAGCTTTCATTTTTTCAATTCTGTCAAACTGCTTATTGAGCACCATTTCTATATGTTTCTGAGCATTTTTTATGTATTCGTTTCTGTCCAAGATAAGTGCCTCCTTTTATAATCAAAAATAATTATTTATTATTATACCATATTTTTTACAAAATTTCAACAGTCAAATAAGCCGGTCAAGCGTACAAAGTGAAATAATAAAGGATTTTTTGCAAAAAAGTATTGAATTCTTTTGCGTTTTGGTGTATAATATACGGTGTTATTTTATCAACAAATTCTATTTCACTCGGATAAAGGAGTTTGTCTTTGCTTTGCAGGGACAGTGATGGCATTATGATCGAAAGAACAATAGTTGTGAATTGCAGAGGCGGACTTCATGCAAGGCCGGCAAAAATGCTTGCGGATACGGCTTCACGTTTTTCATCAGAGATTACACTTGTGAACGGAGATGTTGAGGGCAATGCAAAGAGCCTTCTTTCAATACTTATGCTCGGCGTTCCGGAGAAGACTGAGGTAATGCTGAGAATTTTCGGTGCCGATGAAGCAAAGGCACTCATTGCCATTTTAAGACTTATTGACAGTAATTTTGAAGAGGATGCTATCATTTACTGATTAGTTCAGATGATGGATTAAATAATGATGACTGAAGCGGTTCTATGTATATAATACTCGGAACCGCTTTGATTTTCTTGAATAGTATGATTTATTAAGATCAAAATGTACTTTTGTAAAAGGAGAGCAAGTTATGAAAAAGACCGTGACAATTCCGACTCTGTTGCTGATTACGGCAGTGCTTCTGTGCATAATTGCGGGATGCGATGCCGGGCCTCAGACTCCGGCTCCGACAGAGGATATTCGGGAATCAACGCCGTCACCTTCAATGAAGCCGACGCCTGTGCCGACACCTTTGCCGTACGATAAGGAAAAACACGATGAGGTCACATACGCCATAGGAAAGTATAAGGCAGGAGACCACCCCGAAGAAAAGCAGGGTTATGAAAAGGTCAAAGTGAATGCGACCGAACTTTTTACGAACTGGATACGCAATCCTTTGTTCTACAATATACAGGGCGGTTATTTTGACGGAGAATATTATTACGTTGGTTTTGCAAGATCGTTTGAGGGACGGGAGAGCGCAGTTATAGGCGTGTTTGACAAAAACGGAGAATACGTGAAGGAAAGTGATGAGCTTGATATTCATCATGCAAATTCAATATCCGATATGGGAGACGGTACACTGATCGTAACAGATAATGATTCGGATATTTATACTATGATAGATAAGACGACACTTACATTGCTCTTGAAGGGCAGAACGAATTTTGATATGCTGTCTTTGGATTATTGCATAGATACGGGAACGTATGCCTCTTGCGGAACGGGATACGGTGATCTTTGCCGCATTCTTGATTATGATATGAATCTGCTTCTTGTAAGGAAGATGGATTTTGAACCGGGCAGTGCTCCGCAGAATTTCTTCTGCACCGCTGATGCTCTTTATGCGCCCCGATATATCTATGATGCTCAAAGCAATTCCTATACGAATTACATTTACGAATATTCGTGGACACTCGGACTTCGTGAGATATATTCTTTTGAAGCAGGACCGGGTGTTGAGGTGCAGTCGGTCTCTATCGTGGATCATAAGGCTTATGCAATTTGCGGCGATCACATAAGGGGAACGATGGTGGTCTACCAACTTGATATGGATTGCTGAATCTGATAATAAGATAAAGAAAAAGGCTCCGGAATTGATTTCCGGAGCTTTCGTTTTTTCATCAGCCTGCAAAGAATGCGGCGATTCTCGCGACGTGTCCCTCTGAATCAGGCTCACGTTCCGGTCTGATCACGAGCTTGACCTCGTGCTTGCCGTAAGGAAGTTCGTCTTCAATAAGCTCGATAGCGTTTCTGTCGAAATAGATGGAGGCTCCGTCCCAGAAGCGGAAATATCTGTCATACTTGCCGTCAATATAGATATCCATATTGCCGCCGTCCTTTTCCATTCTCGTGTAGACAGCACATACAGTGCCTTCAAATTCGAATGTGATAGTCGTTCCCGGCTCGTCAGCATAAACGTAATGGAGATCGCTCTGCCAGAGAGTTCTTGCCTTGGAAGCAGCCCAGCCCTCCTGAAGAGGTTCTTCTGCGCAGATGATCATCTTGGGATCGTTGAAGTCGATTCCGTGAACAGGCTTTTCTGCGAGAACAGGAGCAAAGTCAAAGTTATAGATATTGTTGTTTATGCTTTCTGCATAAGACTCAATTCCGCGGATGTTCGGGTGAACGGTATCGGATGTAAACTTGAGAGCGTCGCCGCCTTCGGCTTCGATCTTGTCTTTAAGATCGTATCCCATATAAATGCAGGGAATATTGTATGCATC
Organism: Clostridia bacterium; assembly: GCA_045627045.1. Taxonomy (GTDB): domain Bacteria; phylum Bacillota; class Clostridia; order HGM11327; family HGM11327; genus SIG351. The sequence continues at coordinate 106,902 of JAZQMY010000056.1, forward strand.
GGCGATTTCCTTGTGCTGCTGATATATCTTTGCGGGGGTTTCTCTTGAGTTACCTTCGCAGAGTGACTTTGTGTATGCGAAAAGGTAAACAATAGGAAGACTAGGCTTATATTTGAGTGCAGTACGTGTGATGTTCTCAAAGAACTTGAGGTATCTGTCGCCGCCGCCGCTGTCGTTTACTGAATATTCTACGAAAATAATGTCGGGATCCTTTGAAAGAAGGTCACGGCTCATCTTGAAAAGACCGAGAACGGAGCGTGTGCCGCCGTCTGCGATATTGATTTCGTTGAACGTTTTATTCGGATACTGATTCCTGAGAATGTTGAGGAATGACTTCGGGTATCTCGGGTCCTCAGGCATACCGACTGCCGTGATGGAACCGCCCATGAAGCCTATATTGATAGTATCCTTGCTGTTGATGATGTCAATGAATTTCATGCTTTTTTCCTTTGCTTTTTTTATTTATCCCACGAGGAATGCCGCAATTCTTGCAACGTGTCCCTCTGAACGTTTGTCTCTGTTTTCACGGATGACTATTTTTACGTGGTGTTTTCCTTTTTCAAGACTGTCAGTGAAAAGCTCAAATGCGTTTCTCTCGAAAGTCAGGCAGTAAATGTCCCAGAATGAAATATCCTTGACGTATTTGCCGTCAATATAGACTTCAGCAAAGCCTCCGTCCTTTTCCATTCTTGTATAAAGTCCGCATGTGGTGCCTTCAAAGTCGAACTCAACGCTTGCGCCTGCCTTGTCGGAGTAGATGTAGTGGAGAGGGCTGAGCCAGAGTGTTCTTGTTGTTGAAACGTCCCAATCCTCGGGAAGCTCCATATTTTCGCAGGCAATGAGGTGTGCATCCGGGTAGTCAGTGCCGGAGTATGTTTCTTCTTCAAAGTGAATTGTTGAGAAATCGAACTTGAAGATATTTTCCATGATAACGTCAGTATAGAAAGAGTGACCTGCATCATTTGGGTGAACTCCGTCAAATGTGTATTTTATATTGCTGCCGGTTTCTTCTGCTTCTTTTATCTTGTCGTCAAGAGCATATGCAAGGTCAATGCATGGAATACCGTATTTTTCGGCAATTGCTTTATGCGTGCGATAGATGAGGGCGGGTTCTTCTCTTGTTGTTCCGTCAACGATTCCCTTCGCATAAGCAAAGAGGTAAACAATAGGAAGATCAGGGTACGCACGGAGAGCATTTCTGGTGATGCTCTCGAAGTACTTGACCATTTTTTCGCCTGGACCGTTGTCATTTACGGAATACTCTATGAAAAGCATATCGGGCTTTTTGCTGAGTACGTCAAAACTGAGCTTGAAAAGTCCCAGAGCAGAGGGCGTGCCGCCTGTTGCGGCGTTAAGCTCCGTGAAGTGAACCTCCGGAACTTTCTCGTTCATTCTTCTGACAAATTCTTTTGGGTAGCGTATATCCTTCTCGTAGTAACTTTTTTCTGTGATTGAGCCTCCGACATAGGCTATTGTAAATTCTTTCTTTCCTTTGTATAATTCTTCAAATGTCATAGTATTTCTCCGTTTCAGCCTACAAGGAATGATGCAACTCTGATTACGTGACCTTCGGAATCAGGCTGATTCTTGTCTGATACGACGATCTTTACAGTGTGCTTTCCGAAGGGAAGATTTTCTGCAAGCTGAACATGAGCATTTCTGTCGAAGTCGTTGCAGTATTTATCCCATGTTGTCTGATTGCGGACAAACTGGCCGTCAATATAGAGATCAAATGTGCCTGAATCCTTCTCAAATCTTGTGTAAAGACCTACCGTTGTGCCTTCAAACTCTGTTTCAACGTATGAGCCGGGAATATCGCCGCAGGCATAGTGAAGGTCGGAATTCCAGAGAGTCTTCTTTGACATCTTGAAGCCGTGTGTGAGCTCAAGCTCTTCGGCCTTGATCATTCCCGGATTGTTGAATTCAACACCGAAAACAGGCTCTTCGGGGAATGTGAATGAGAATTCTTTGCTGAAAACGTCTCTCATCATGCTGTCAACGTATGACTTGTAGCCGTAATCGTTCGGATGAACGCCGTCCTGTGTGAATGAGCTTACATCGCCGCCGTAATCCTTGATTTTCTGATGAACCTCATATCCCATTTCAACGCAGGGAGCGCCGTATGCTTCTGCAATTTTCTTTTCGTTGCGAACCATGTTCGAATCAGGGCCGTTATCATATTCGCCGCGTGCGTATGTGAAAAGAGATACGATGGGGAGATTGGGATTGTAACGTCTTGCGGCACGGAAAATGCCTTCATAGAACTTGAAACTCTTGTCACCGTAGCCTGCATCGTTTACGGCAAACTCAACAAAGAGCATATCGATTTTCTTGTCGAGAAGCTCAGGTCTGAGTCTGAAAAGACCGAGGTTTGAGCCTGTGCCGCCTACACCGGCGTTTATTTCAATGAACTTTGTTTCGGGAATGCGCTTGTTGAGCATTGTTGTAAAAAGAGTTGTATATCTGAAATCGGGCTTTGAAGCGCCGCAGCCTTCAGTGATCGAGCCGCCGAGGTAACCAATTCGGAATTCTTCTTTTCCATTTACTATTTCTTCAAATTTCATGATTATTTCCTTTCGTGAGAAAAACTAATATTCAATGCGGAAAACCGCCAATATTATGCATAGAGTATTGCTGCGATCTTAACGGCGTGCCCTTCCGAGGTGGGCTCTGCCTTGTCGGAAACGACAATTCTGACAGTGTGCTTTTTGTATTCGATCGAATCAAAGAGACACACATGAGCATTTCTGTCAAAATCAACACAGAACCTGTCATGGAATGACTGCGTATGCAGGAACTTCCCGTCAAGATAGATATCAGCTCTGCCTGTACCGACTTCGAAGCGGCAGTAAAGTCCGCAGGTCGTGCCGGTGAATTCAAATTCAATGGCAGCTCCGGGCTTGTCCGATGTGATGTAGTTCAGATCGGAGCCTGAAAGCGTTCTTTTTGAGAGCAACCAATCATCCGTATGGGGAATATCCTTTGCAATAAGCATAACGGGATTTGCCAGATCCGTTCCCGATATTGCCTTTTCGGGGAAAGTATAGCCGAAGTCTGCTTCGGAAATTGCTTTCATCATACAGTCAACGTAAACCTTGTAGCCGTAATCTGATGGGTGTCCGTCATCTATGGTGAAAAACGTTCTGTCACCGCCGTAATCAAGCATTTTTTCCTTCAGAACAAGACCAATATCAACGCACGGAATGCCGTATTCTGCGGCAATCTTTTCCTGAACTGCAGCAATGTGCGGCTTTTGCTCGGTGTGCGAATACAAGTCTGCCATAAGGCACATGATGGGCATATCGGGAGCAAAACGTCTTGCTGTTCTGATGATTCCCTCAAAATATTTGAACGAGGCGTCTCCGAAACTCTTGTCATTCACGGCATATTCGATGAAAAGCATATCGATTCCCTTGTCGAGAAGCTCTCTTTTCAGCCTGAAAAGTCCGAGAGCGGATGTTGTTCCGCCGATGCCGGCATTGATTTCGGTGAAGGTTGTGTCGGGAAAGCGCCTGTTCATCATTGAGGTGAAAAGTGATGTGTATCGGTACTTTGTTTCCGAAGCACCGAAGCCTTCGGTCAGTGAACCTCCGATAAAGCCGAGGGTGTAATTGCTTTTTTCTTTGATTATGTCAGAAAATTTCATTGCTGCTTCCTTTTGATGTGTGTTATTTTAAGCGGATGTCTGAATGTTGCGACGGGTGATATTGTTGCATCTTCCGTGCAGCGCCAGCGTGCATCGTAACCTGAAAGGTTTGAATGTATTGACGGTCCTCTCATATCGCCCTTGCCCGTGATGGTTTCGATGAAATGATAATTTTCATCAAGGTGAGTAAGAGTATTCTTTCCGTCAAACAGAAGATAATGTCCGCCGGGAATATTGATTCCTTCAAATGATACGATAGGACTGTAACCGCCCCAACCGCCGTGAATGGCGAACTTTGTCATTGCGCCCTTTTCTGCAAGAGAGCCTACTCTTATCTTGAGCGTGAACGGCGTTTTTATCGTTACTCTGTCGATACACATTGTGCTTGAGAATTCTCCGTCAGAACCTCTGTTGTTGTATCTCAGATGGAAGTCCTGATTGTGCATTCGGAAAACGTCCCAACCGTTATCAGTTTCTTCAACGTGCCATTCTGCATATTCGTCCTTCATTTCATCACGAAGCGACTGCGGTATGTCTCCGTTGAATCTCAAATCACTCCAGATTCTGACGGCATCAAGAAGCTCGTCCGTCAGACCGTGTTTGAGAAGCACGCTTTCTGCGGTATCGAGTCCGAAGCCTGCATCCCATGCAACGGTGGAGGAGAGTGTATGCTCGAAATTCTCAAGGCTTGTTGCTTCGAATCTGTCATATGCAAGCATGATCTTGTACTGACCTAGCATTCTTGGCATGAAGTTTCTCTCGAAGAATTCCTGATTTCCTGCTCTGTAAGCAGGCATTCCGCCTCTGTCGGGATAATCGTAATAGGGTTCGCCCCAGTTGAAGTAGCTGTGTATATGCCAACGGTAATGAGATGGCATGCTTGCATCGCACAGAACGCTGTCACCGAATATTTTATAGCAATCATCGGTGTATTTTGAGCAGGCGTATTCGCCTCTGCCGGTGTAAAGACAGCCTTCGAGTCCGTCAAAAGACATACGGCTGATTCCTGCGTACTTCATCAGACTTGCCACTCTCTGTCCCATTTCGTGCTGAAGCTCGAGATTCGGGAAAAGCGTCTTGTAGCCGTGGTCGAAAAGACGGAGAAGCTCGTCACCCTTTTTGTGAGCGGCAGGAGTTGTTTTGTAGGCGCCTCTTGTAACGTTTACGAGAGTGAGCTTGTCATCGCTTTCATCAAGCTTTTCAAATGTTGCAAGCTCATCGCCCATTCTTATGCAGTTGAGGTTGCTTCTTTTTCCGAAATTCTTTTTGTCACGGATCACGATTGAGGTGGCGCTTTCGTCAATATCCTCAAGAATTACCGTTCTGTCCATGACAAGAAGTCTGTCATCCGGCTTGCCCTCAACGTAGGGATCGTTTGTGTTTATAAAGTTGCTCAGGGTATGGAAACCTGATTCAATGCCTTTGCTCTTTGCATATTCGACAGATTTTCTGAAGCCTTCGTCTCCGTCATAAACCGACGGGAGCATTTCAAAGTGACCCCAGCTCTTGAACTGTCCCCAGCTGTAAAGACATTTCATGCCTGCCTTTTTGACCCATTCAAAGCTCTTTTCAAGATTTTCCTTTGTTCCGCCGCTTATCATCATATAAGACTCGGAGGTTCTCGGATTCTTCTTTGCCCAGATGCCGTCCTTCATAGGATGGGGAAGACCTTCGGCTATTTCAAGATCGGAAATTCTGTCAAGAAGTTCCTCGTACCTGCAGGCAACGAGTGCTATTGCAGCGCCCTTAATGAAGACATCGGGTCCTTCTATAGGGGATACCTCTGAATTCTCCATTCCGTCAGCATAGTTCGGAAGCGGACGTGTCATATTTTCTGCGTGACAGATGAGGTCACAGCCGTCCGTAACAGGCAGCGACGCACAGTGCGGTGCGCTTTCTCTGTGGTTAGGTGTGATCCTTGTCTCGTTCCTTCTCGGGTAAAGGCTGTAATAATATTCGGGCTTGAAGCCTCCGACAGTCTTCGGATTGAGTGACTGGATGCAAAGAGCCGTTGTTTTTTTATCGTCCCATGCCGCACCGAGTATTTCTCCGTAGTTCATCATATCGGTATGGTAGCAGCCGAATATGAACATATCGATCATGTCATCTGCTTCGGTTACCTCGAGTCTTTCGTAGTATTTGCAGTTTCTGTATGAAAGCGTGATATTTCCGCATTCGAAGCTGATTACTATTCTGTTCTTTTTCAATTCGGCAGAAAGAGGATAATAAAGCTTTTTGTCCTTGATTGCAAGGCCGAGAGGCTGATTGAGAAGGAGCGGCTTTGAGCCGAGAAATAAAGAGAACGTACCGTTGTCGGCAGGTTTGAATCTTACTGATGCCATATTATATCCCGTTCTTATCAGCCCATGTTGTCAGGAAGCTCTTTTCCTGCAAGCACATGGAAGTGGAGGTGAGGAACAGACTGACGGCCGTTCTTGCCGTGATTTGTGATGATGCGGTAGCCGTCTGCGGCAAAGCCCTCTTTCTTTGCTATTTCAGCGATCTTTGTGAATATGTATGCAACGATGTCTGCGTTTTCCTCAGTGATATAGTCAACTGACTGAATGTGCTCCTTCGGGATAACGAGAAGGTGAACAGGTGCCATGGGAGCGATGTCCTTGAAGCAGAGTATTTTTTCGTCTTCGTATATTTTTGCAGAAGGTATTTCTCCTGCTGCTATTTTACAGAATATGCAGTTTTCCATTGAAAAATGTCCTTTCATTTATATTTATATCATTATACTACATGGCATTTCAAAAGTCAATCGAAAAAACTCCAAATAAAGACAGATAATTATTTAACGAGACTGCCTATGGGAATGTAAGACCCCCTAGTGACGGCGGCAGAAAGAAGCTCCTGCTCGGTAAACTCACCGATAAGCTCCATTTTATCGTTATAAACGGAGAAAACGTTTACATAGCCGATTTTTGCGGAGCGGAGTGCCCTTGCAAGAGTTGCTTCGGCAGAAACGGAAAGCCTGTTCTCGGGCAGAACGATGTTTTCCGAGAGCAAACAGTCTTTGCTTGCAATGTCGCTTACGGCAGAAAAATCGGGATTTGCAAATTCGGAAATCCCCGAAGCAAGGAGCATGATGCAAAGCGATAAGAGCTGCCAGATCACATCCCCGAATGCGACAAACGTGTAAATGAATATAAAAAGTATTGCAGAGGAGCAGAGGATACTGGATATCAGCAGAATCGTTTTTGAGCCTTTCACGGAAAGATATCTGCAAAGAAAAGCCTTCAGGACGGCACCGCCGTCAAGAGGTACCGCCGGAATCAGACTGAAAATTGCCAATGCTCCATTGGCAAGAGAGATTTCGAGCATTACGATATCGTTTGAGCGGACACCTATGGCATAGAACAGAGAATAAAGCGAAATATTCACGAGCGGTGCGGAAAGATACACTGCGGCCTCCTCGCAGAAACGTTTTCTGCACAGGTTATTTATCGTGAGCGTACCTCCTAGGGGAGACAGCCTGAAGCTTGTTATCCTGCATTCGAAAAGATAAGCAGAACATATGTGAGCAAGCTCGTGAACGGCAAGTGCCGGAAGCGTAATAAGCAGAAGCTCTGCGCCTCCAGACAACACAATGACGGCAAGCGATAATATAATGAAGGGATCTGCTGACACCACTGTGCCTGAAAATGTGCCGAGCCTTATTTCCGGCGGGAAAATTCTCTTCTTCATACGCTTGCGGCGGCAAAGCAGAGCTCGGGATCTGCAGTATTTCCGTTTATTGAGACCTCCATATAGGCGTGATACGATTCATCACTGCCCTTTGTCATTGATGCAAGAATCGTTTTGGCGTCAACCTCATCCCCTACGTCAACTCCGATACTGTTCAGAAGACCGTAAGTAATTACTACCCCGTCAGCACATTCTGTCACGATATAGCTTCCAAGAGCTTCACTTGATGAGACTTCTTTCACAATGCCTGATGCGGACGGAAATATGAATTCATCCTGCCCTGAAGAAATAATTATCCCTCTGCAATTATCGTCGCCGTAATGAACAGTCACCTTTCCGTGAGTCGGAAAGGAAAGCGGCGAGACATTTGTGTTCCCGGAGACGGGTGCGGGATCGTCCTTGAAGAGAGAAACGAATTTTTCAATTCCGAATTCCTCGGGGACGGAATAACTGCATTCTGCCCAGAGGCAGATGGCCTCGTATATGTTTCTGACTTTTACGTCAGAGCTGTTCTTCATCAGCATCACGCACGAGAAGATGGTTATTGCAAATATGGTTCTGATAAGAAAATTGCTCAACGGCGAAGAAATGTTCCTGCCGATTTCGGAGCGTGGAATGGCAGAGCTGTCGCTGTTCAGATTGAATGACCTGCCGCCTGTATAGTTCATTTTTGTACCTCGCTTTTATTGTTTTTGTAAATTATATTCATTGCGGATAAAAAAATAACTGCCTGCAATGATTAGTCACGGGTGCATAAGGAAGTATTTTATGTAAGGAATATGGAGTAGTCCGAAAAGGGCTACTCCTCTTTTCTTTTTGCAGGGTTATTCTGCGTTTTGCTCGTGCATATTGGTCAGTGTTTGCAGTTCCTGCGTTGTCGGTCTTTCAAACATTCCAATGCCAGTAAAGTAAATATCCGCCTTGACGTGACAGTGACCGTCGTACTTATCGTTGTTATGAACCTCTATGCGCTGGATCATCATATTCACGATCTCCGGAGTAAGCTCCCGCATTTCGGAATATTTGCGGAATCCTTTCAGAAGCATCCGCACGTCAATGGCGTTCTGCTCGGCTTTGGCAAGCTGCTCTTCCGCTTCGGCAATGGACTTTTTCAAAGTGTTCTACTCAGAT
>JAZQMY010000057.1:0-30317 GCA_045627045.1 Clostridia bacterium
CCTTAAAGCAGAAAATCTCGTTCTTCTCGATGAAAGAAACAATGAAGCGGTACCTCTGTGGACATACGGTGAATCTGACGTTTATACAATAGAAAAGCCCGGTACGTTCAAATATTACGTAATCTATTTTACCGATTGTGCAATGATCGGGAACGACGAAAACTGGTTGACAATAGAAATTGCTGAAATGACTCTCCTTGAAAAAAAGAAATAAACACACAAAACTATGTAAACCCAAAAGAAAGGAAAAGAATATGAAAAACATTTTCAGAAACATTGTTACACTGTTATTGGTTTTGTCCCTGGCATTTGTTTTCTCAGGTTGTTCTCCTGAAAAAACAAATTCACCTGAAGAAACAGTAACGCCCACCAAAGATGTCGAACCAGAATCAACTCCTGTTACGACTCCTGAGGAAACGCCCTCTGCCTCTGTAGAAACACCTGCTCCAACAAAAGAGGTTGAAGAAATAAGACCGGCATCAAAAGAGCCCCCTGTTTATGAGGTGCCCGAAGTCGGTGAAAACGGACTTATCGATCTTGCTCCGCTCTTCACATCAAATGATGCAAGAACGGTAGGCTTCGTTGTATACAATGACTATGAAAAGGCGTTCTCACTCTTTGACGGAACAGCCGAAAGAATCATGAATATCCCTGACATGACCTCAGCCGAAATCATATTCCATGCATCTGCTCCCATCAGAGTTGATTACTTCTCTGTCGTTTCAGCAAACGATGCAAGCAATCTGCCTGTAAAATTTACACTTTACGGTTCAAAGGACAATACCTTCAAAAATTGCGTTATGCTATATTCTACCGACACGCTCGTAATCCCAACAGATGATTACACGGAAAGTGATCTTCTGAAAACAGCATGTGATGACTATTTCCAGTGCTTCAAGCTTTCAGTTGAATCCGTTAACGGCGGAAGCTGTATATCAATCGGAGAATTGAATTTCTTTGCCGATCCTGCAAACGAGCAATCCTGCATAGGTCCATACGAGACATTCAACAGCGATATCAGCAATTATACAGTACTTAATGCACATATCAAGCCAAGACTCGTTGTTATGGAGCCTGACCACGATGGCAGTTCAGCAAAAAATCTCTTTGACTGTAACATTGAGACCCACGATTATATGACTCTTCAATGGGGAAAGGACCATGAGGCAATATCTTATATCTTTATTGCAGATTCCGATATTACAATAGATGCCTACAGATTCACAACCGCAGAGCGTGCAGAGGGCTCACCTATGAGCTGGAAGCTTTACGGCTCATATAAGAAGAATATGCTTCCTGAGGATCTTATTCTTCTCGATGAAAGAACAGAAGAAGCTATGCCTATCTACGAATACGGTGAATCAGACGTTTACACTGTTCAAAATCCGGGGACTTACAAATACTATCAAATCGTGTTCACTGAAAGCGCCATGATTGGTAACGATGAAAACTGGTTAACAATCGATATTTCGGAAATGACGCTTCTTGCAAACAAATAATCCGTTTTTACATGAATACACAAGAGCCTTTGACAATTCAGAGGCTCTTGATTTTTTAAAAAAATCTGTTGTTTATTGACAATTACAGCTTCATTTGTTAAAATTAAATTGAGTCCAGTAAAAACAGAAAGGAAAAGTATTATGAAAAAAGCATGCAGAATCATTCTTTCTCTCCTGCTCGTCCTTTTGCTGACAATAATCACGGCAGGATGCGCACCGAGTCAGACCGCAGTGAACGAAACCGAAAAACCCGAAGAAACATCTCTTCCGACGGCGTCACCATCCGAGCCGCCCGTTCAGCCGACGGCAAGCGTTGAGCCTGAAAAGACGCCTGCTCCCACAAAGCAGGTGGAAGAAATCATCCCCGAAACAAAAGAGCTCATAACCTATGAAGTTCCCGAAGCCGGTGAAAACGGTCTTATCAATCTCCGCCCATTCTACCCCAGCAGAAATGCCCGCAATGTCGGAGAAGCAATCCTGACGGAAGAATGGAAAGCCAATTCGCTTTTTGACGGAACGGAAGAAAAGATTTTCTGCCTGACAGATAATACTTCGGTTGAAGTGATCTTCATTACAAAGGTACCTGTAAGAGTGGATTATATTTCATTCACATCCGCTGACGATGCAGAATGTCTCCCTGTTGATTTCTCTCTGTACGGCTACGTTGACAATTCCTGCAATAAAGGCTCTCTCCTCTTCTCAACGGATACACTCGTTATCCCGACGGAAAATTATACGGAAAGCGAGCTTTTCAAGGCAGAAAACAAAGGATATTATACTTTCTACAAGCTTACCATCAATTCAGTCAACGGTGGAAGCAACATAAAGCTCGGTGAGCTTTCACTCTTTGCAGATCCGAATGAACCAGAATCCTGCATAGGTGAATACACCAAGTATAATTCAGATATCAGCGGCTACACAGTGCTGACTTCACGCATAAAGCCGAGACTTACTCTTATGGATCCCGGTCCGCTGAACGGAGAACCGAAAACCTGCTTTGACGGCGATATCGAAACATTCGTTCAGATGACGCTTCAGTGGGCGCAGAACTATGAATCCATCAGCATCGCACTCTGCTTTGATTCTGAAATCCAGATGGATGCTTACAGATTCACAGTCGGCTACTTCTACGGCACACCTTCCTCATGGAATCTTTACGGTACAAACGATAAGAGGCTCAAAGTTGAAAACTATGTGCTTGTCGATTCGAGAACCAATGTCGGAATGCCTCTCTGGGATTACGGCGAATCGGATGTATTCGAGGTCGCAAATCCGGGCAGCTACAAGTATTACATTCTAGAAGTGACCGAAAGTGCCTTGATAGGCAACGATGAAAACTGGATGTCAACATCCTACCGTGAATTCACACCTCTTGCAAAGAAGTAAACACAAAGCAATCAGCAAAACAAAAGCCACGCTTCATTTTTTGAAGCATGGCTTATTTTTCAGTCCGAAAACGGTGTTACATAGAGTCTGTCTTTCTTATTGAGAACATAATCCTCATACTCATTCTGATTATCCAAAGGAATAATATTATAATTCTCAACGTGCATACTCTCGTCTGCCGCCACAACAAGATTTACTCTCAATTCGTTTGAGATAACGTACATTACCTTGCAATCCTCATCCGTCCAGTCCTTCACAACGCTCGGATGAGCCTCGATCACAAAGCCCCATTTTTTTCTCTTCTCGGATTCTTCCTTGAGCTCCTTCTCTATTGCAGAAAGGATAACTCCCTCGCTGAACACTCTTCCCGTGCCGTTACAGTACGGACAAGGCTTGAGAAAAACAGATGAAAGCCTCTTCTTGACTTTCTTTCTTGTCAGCTCCACAAGTCCGAGCTGTGTCATGCCGAGAACGGTCACGCTTGATCTGTCATTTTTGCATGCAGATTTAAGAGCATCGATAACCTTTTGCTTGTTCTCTTCGGAATTCATATCAATAAAGTCGATTATAACGATTCCTCCGATATCCCTTAACCTCAGCTGACGTGCGATTATCTCTGCAGCCTGAAGGTTTGTATTCAGTATCGTCTCATTCAGATCGTCCTTGCCCACATATCTGCCTGTATTGACGTCAATGGCAGTCAAAGCTTCTGTATTATCTATTATTATGTAGCCGCCATTCTCAAGCCAGACCTTTCTTCTGACAGCCTCGGCAATAACTGATTCAATATTGAGCTTGCGGAGTATCGCATCGTCCTTTGTGATGCAACGGACTCTCGATTTATACTGCGGAACGATGGTGTCGCAAAGAGAAATAACGGAATTATAAGTTGAAATGGAGTTTACATATACCTCTGACACATCCTCCGAGAAAAGATCCCTCACAACGTAATTCAGAAGGCTCTCATCCTTATACAAAAGCCTCGGAACTGCACCCTTCTTTTCGTTTGACTTGATAAGATTCCATTCGTCAACAAGATATTTTATATCTTCAACGAACTCCTCTTCATTCTTTCCGTCTGCCTGCGTTCTCATTATGATGCCGAGACCCTCCGGACAGATTCTTCTTGCAATCTCTCTCAAGCGCATTCTTTCGGATTCATTGCCTATCTTATGAGAAACGCCGATATAGTTCATCATAGGAAGAAGAACGACATATTTTCCGGGCAGAGTGATGTTTGTTGTCACTCTTGCGCCCTTTGTGCCCATAGCTTCCTTCATTATCTGAACAGTGATTTCCTGACCTATTTTAAGGTGATCGGCTATGTGTCTCTCCTGCTTGGCTTTTGAAGCAGGATTCTCTTCGTCCTTGAATGAGAAAGGCTCTGTGTCTGTATTCAGATCGCCGACATAGAGGAAAGCATTCTTTTCAAGGCCGATATCAACAAATGCGACATTCATTCCCTGAAGAACATTCTGAACTTTTCCCCTGTAAACGCTTCCGATAAGTCTCTGATTCTGCTCATCCTCCGTGTAGATTTCGGCAATTCTGTCTTCCTCAACAAGAGCGACCCTTATTTTGCCTCTGCTCTTGTCAATAATTATCTTTTTATCCATGTTATCAATTCCTTTCGGCATTCCTTGCGAATTCCACCGGCGTAACAAACTTTCCTTCATACCTCAGGAGCGTGTCATCCTTCTCGGCATAGTATTTAAGCTCTGTCTCACCTGTAAATGATAAGAACGCCTTTATGAGGTCATCAATTCTTATGCTCATTTCTTCGCTGAGTGCCTGAACCGTTGTCAGAATAATGCCGTCTTTTTCCTTCTTTGCTTCGAAAAAATAAACATAAGGTCTGACATTTATAAATGATGTTCCCTTTTTGCTGTGTCTTTCCATAGGCATTTCGTCCATTGCAAAGAAGCTTTCTGCCTTTTCAAGGAGCAAATCAGGATCATCCGAAAAAATCTTTGTTTCAAATCTTGCGCAGTCGATCATCTTGCCCATTTTCGGCGCACGGTCATCAACGCCTGCCGCAGATAGAATTTTCATTCCTTCAGGCATTACCGGGCATATCTTCTTCAGGAATTCGTCAGCCGACATGGCTTCCTTGAGAGCAATATCCATATATTCGCCATGGCTTACAAGCCCGACAGGAAGCGCAAAGCCGAACGAAACCTTCGGCTGAGGATTGAATCCTTCCGAGTACGCAACAGGTATCTCAGCCCTTCTGAGGGCTCTGTGGATTGAACGGAGAAGGTCAAGCTGGGAAATGAATCTTATTTCGCGAAGTCTTTCAAACTGAACTATGAGTCTCATATCAATCCTCCGAATTCAATGAAGCCGTGTTCTTCAGGTGCTCCCTGCAAGCGGAAGAAATACGGTTTATGCCGCACTTATTGCACTTCTGTCTGCAATCGGGCGTAACCTCGCCCTTCATTGCTTTTCTGTATTCACGCTTGAGATATTCCTTTGAAACGCCGCAATCGATATGATCCCACGGAAGCGTCTGCTCAAGATCATATGAAGTTTCCGCATACCATCTGTAATCTGTTCCCGTCTCGCTGAAAGCCTGCTTCCAGCGGTCCATGCTGAAATATTCTCTCCATGAATCCATCTTGCAGCCAAGCTCAACTGCCCTTGCAAGAGCCTTTGAGAGTCTTCTGTCGCCTCTTGCGAACACCGCTTCAAGAACGGAGAGGTCAATATCGTTCCATGAGAATGACAATCCTCTGCCTCTGAGACGCTCTCTCAAAAGTGCCTGTTTTTCCAGCACGTTCTCCGGTTTATCCTGTCCGCACCACTGGAAAGGCGTGCAGGGCTTCGGAATGAACGTTGAAACGCTTACAGAAACGGAAAGTCTTCCCTTGCCCTTTATTTCATTGAAATAAATATCCTTTACCTCATGAGCCATATTGCCGATTCCTTCAATATCGGAAAGAGTTTCCGTCGGAAGTCCGAGCATAAAATACAGCTTGACCGAATCCCAGCCTGCGCCGAAAGCCTTTCTGCAGGCGGTGATGAGGTCATCATGATAGATACCCTTATTTATAACATCACGGAGTCTCTGTGTGCCCGCTTCAGGCGCAAACGTAAGCCCCGCTTTTCTGAAGCTTGCAAGATCAGCCATGAATTCAGTATTCTTGATGGTATCAAGGCGGAGCGACGGCAATGCTACCGAAACGCCCTTCTTTGTATAAGTATCAGTCAGATATTTTACAAGCTCATCTATTTCCGAATAGTCACTTGAGCTGAGTGAACAGAGAGATATTTCCTCATAACCCGTTGCATTGTAAAGCTTTTCGGTAATTTCCTTGAGCTTTTTCATGCTCTTCTCTCTTACCGGTCTGTAAACCATTCCTGCCTGGCAGAAACGGCAGCCTCTCGTGCAGCCTCGCATTATTTCAAGCGTTATTCTGTCATGTACGATTGAAAGATACGGTACTATTATCTTGTCCGGATAATAAACGTTATCAAAGTCCTCGATTATTCTCTTTGTTACCGTCGCAGGAACGCCCTCCTCAATGGGCTTTACTTCCTTGATGAAGCCTTCCTCCGTATATGTAACATCATAAAGAGACGGAACGTATGTTCCCGGAATATCTGCGGCACGTCTGAGGAATTCTTTTCTTGTCCAGCCGTTCTTTTTCTTTGCCTTGAGAAGATCAAGAAGCTCATTCATATGATCCTCACCTTCTCCTATTGATACAATATCAAAGAAGTCCGCAAAAGGCTCCGGATTGTACGTGCAGGGGCCTCCGCAGGTCACTATCGGATCAGCCTCGCCTCTGTCCTTTGCCCACATAGGCACGCCGCCGAGCCTCAGAGCATTGAGCATATTTGTGTAACACATCTCGTACTGTATTGTTACGCCTATTATATCAAACTGATCAAGTGGCGTTTTCGTTTCAAGCGAGAACAGCTTTAAGTCATTCTCCACCATGAGCTTTTCCATATCCGGCCACGGCGAAAACACTCTTTCGCAATACGCATCGTCTCTCTCGTTTATTATATGATAAAGAAGTTTTATTCCGAGATGTGACATACCAATCTCATATACATCTGGGAATACGAATGCATAACGTATATCTACGCTCTTTGGGTCCTTTATTACCTGATTAAGTTCATTTCCCGTATATCTTGCAGGCTTTTCCACAAGCGGGAGTATTTCATCCAATGTCATTTGTTTTTCCTTTTCAATCTCTGCCGAACTCGAGATTCGGTTCTGCGTTAAGTGAAAGCCCGTCAAGCTTTCCGCTTTTCAGTTTATAATATGCCGCACAGGCAACCATAGAAGCATTATCGGTACATAATACAGGCTCCGGAACAAAAAGTGTCATTTTGTTCTTCTTGGCTTCTTTTGCAAGCATTTCGCGGAGTGCTTTGTTTGCCGCTACGCCGCCTGCAATGGCGAGCTTATCATAGCCGTATTTTTTAGCTGCTTCTACCGTCTTTGTCACAAGCTCGCTCACTGCCGTATACTGGAACGATGCCGCAACGTCATTTATGTTGATTTTCTCGCCTTTTGCTCTCGTATTATTGAGATAATTAAGCACCGCAGTCTTCAAGCCGCTGAACGAGAAATCAAATTCACCCGTTTTGAGCCTTGCGTGAGGAAACCGGATTGCGTGAGGATCGCCCGAAAGCGCAGCATTCTGAATATACGGACCGCCCGGATAGCCGAGACCGAGCTCTCTTGAAACCTTATCAAAAGCCTCTCCTACCGCATCATCCTGCGTTTCGCCGAGAGTCCTATAAGTATAATGATCGTCGACCGCAACTATCTGCGTATGTCCGCCCGACACAACAAGGCATAAGAACGGTGGTTCAAGCTCCTTTGACGAAATATAGTTTGCACTTACATGAGCCTCCATATGGTTTATTCCTACAAAAGGAATTTCCAAAGACAAAGCAACTGCCTTTGCGGCATTCAGTCCTACAAGAAGCGCTCCCACAAGTCCGGGGCCGTAAGTCGATGAAACCGCGTCAATATCGGAATAGCTCATTCCGGCCTGTCTCATGCACTCCTCAAGTGTTGAAGTTATATTTTCAATATGTTTTCTCGATGCTACCTCCGGAACAACACCGCCAAATGAATTATGTATTTCTATCTGGGATGAGATAACATTGGATATGACCGTTCTGCCGTTTCTGACTATTGAGACAGAAGTGTCATCGCAGGACGTTTCGAATGCAAGGATGTTCCAATCCTTTTTCTCCTGCATAGCTATGAATTTTTCCTGTGCCCTCTGCTGATACATAATAAAACCGCCTGTTTTTTCTTATCAGTCGAACTTGTCTCCGACCATTTTCTGAAGAGACCTTACAAGAGAATCCTGTGATGTTCCCCACGGCTCTTCCCTGAATCTGTAATCAAACTTCTTGATGTACCAATCAAGCTCGCCGTCAAGTCTCTCAAATGCTTTATACTCCACCGGCATTATGAATTTGAGCCAATCGCTCGCAAATGCCGTATTATAACTGTTTTCTGCCATTTCAACTGACTTTCTGAGGTGATGGATGCAAAGGCCTCTTGAGGCACCGAGCTTGTTTCTGAACTCCTCATTCGTTTTGTACAGATACAGCATGGTATAAGTGTATCTGTTCATTGCTTCGTTTACCTTCTTGCAGACCATGCAATCATCATGCTTTGCCTCGATCCACTTGCAGAAATCATCATACTGCTTGTATGCATCGCTCTTCTTATCCGCAAAAAGCTTTCTCTTGACCTTGAGAGGGAATGATTTTTCCTTTTTCTGCATCTGTCTTACAGTTTCTCTCATATAGGTATGCGTCATAAGAGCAAGACCGAGTCTGTTCTTCTGATCGTAAAGCTGATGGAAATGCTTCGGGCAAAAGCCGTGCTCGTTCACCTGAACTCTCGTTTCGGGAGCCATGACAGAGCCTCCGAGGAACGCCTCTGTGTATAACTTATCCGTTTTGCGCTCAACTGCGCAAAGAAGGCATTCGTCATCCTCGTTGAGTGCATCGATTACAGGTATGGTATCAAGATGGTACTCCATAATTCGTCAGTCCTTTTTCTTTTTTAATTGGATAAACACTGATCCCGCCGGTTCAATACAGTCAGTATAGAATCAGAATCAGTGTTTGGATAAATAACAGCATGAAGTTACTTCATGCCGTTCAATTCGTTTCAATATGTTACTCTGTGGATATCTGCTCCGAGCTTGCGGAATTTCTCCTCAAGATTCTCGTAGCCTCTGTCTATATGCTCAATATTGAGCACCTCTGTGGTGCCCTTTGCGGCAAGCCCTGCAACAACAAGTGCCGCACCTGCTCTGAGGTCGGTTGCCTTGACGACACTGCCGTGAAGCTCTTCAACGCCATCAAAATAAGCTTTGTTTTCTTTGATTCTGACCTGTGCGCCCATTTTCACAAGCTCTTCAATGTGCTTGAAGCGGTTCTCGTAAATAGTTTCCTTGATCGTGCTCTCGCCGTCAGCAAGGCAGGCAAGCACGGAAAACGGTTGCTGAAGATCTGTCGGGAATCCCGGATAAACAGCTGTTTTGACATCAGCTGCTTCGGGACGCTTATCGCACTTGATAGTAATGGAATCATCATCGTTCGTGACCTCAACGCCCATATCCTCAAGCTTTGCGCTCAATGTTTCCATGTGCTTCGGAATTACGTTTCTGATGGTGATGTTTCCTCTTGTTGCTGCCGCCGCGAGCATGAATGTTCCTACCTCGATCTGATCAGGAATGATGGAATACTCTGCTCTGGTTTTGAGCTCCTTAACGCCTTCAATTCTGATGTTGTCAGTTCCTGCGCCCTTGATCCTTGCGCCCATAAAATTGAGGAAGTTTGCAACGTCAACAATGTGGGGCTCCTTTGCGGCATTGATAAGCTCTGTTGCGCCGTCTGCAAGCACTGCGGCAAGCATGACATTAATCGTTGCGCCTACGCTGACACAGTCAAAGAATATTTCTCTGCCGTTAAGCTTTGTGGCAGAAGCCGTGATACGAAGTCCGTTATCCTCTTCCACAATATCGGCGCCGAGCGCTCTGAAGCCCTTGATATGCTGATCTATCGGTCTTGAGCCAATCGCACAGCCGCCCGGGAAGGGAATTGAAACCTTTCCGAATCTTCCGAGGAAAGCTCCGAGAAGATAGTATGATGCGCGCATTTTGACCGCATCCTCTGTGTCTATATATGTATTCGTGATGTTTCTTGTATCAAGTGCAACAGTAGAATCCTCTCTGACATACTTGACTCCGACACTTTCAAATATATTCAGGAGAAGCTGAACGTCTTCAATATCAGGAACATTGTTGAAAATAAAAACACCCTTTGTCATCAGTGCTGCCGTCAATATTCCGAGAGCCGAGTTTTTTGAACCGCCTGCTCTGATTTCTCCTGTAAGCGGTATTCCGCCGTTTATGATATATTTATCCAAAATATACCTCCGCAATTACTGCTAAGATAAAATGTAATACTCATGTAAAATAAGCATAGAATGTTATTGTAAATTATATCATATTTTTTTATTTTTAACAACCCTTTTTTTACATTTATTTCGGCAAATATCAATAATATAGTATTATTTGAGGCGTATAAAAAAGAACAGGAAAGATTATTCTTTCCCGTTCCGTTGATTTTTTGTTATAAGGCAGTATCAGTCCTCAATCTTTACTCCGTAGCACGCAAGCATCGGCATTCCGAAAATGTCGCGTATGAAGAACGATGGCATCTTTGTCTGCCAGTAAGCCATGAACCTTGCATCCTTGCCGATCGGTCGCTCTGTTGAAACCTCAATGCCGTCAGGTCTTCTCTTTGCGCTGACAACCGCCATAATGCCGTTCTCATCCTCAACGTTGAGTCCGTCTGCAATATTGTCCATGCAGTTCAGACCCTGTGTCTGCTCGTCAAACACGATAAGAAGGCTTGTATCATCAAGCTTCTTTACCTTTTTAACGTTAGGAGAAGCCGCCATTGCCGTCATATGGTAATATCCGCTGAGAAGCGATGCCGCTATTCTTTCACCGAGGATAACGTTGCATCCGCTGCTGTTGTGAATGCCGTCTGTGGTGTAGAGGTCGAGCGAAGAAACGCAGAAAACGTTCTTTATCGTCATTGCCGCCTGTCTCTGTGCTTCCCTTACAATGCCCCACGGTCTTATAAGGTCAAGATTGCGTGAAGAATTCGTATGCTTATTCAGCTGGACAGTTGCAAAGGGAACGTCTCCTATCTTCTCTCTCCAGAGGCTGACCATGCTTGTAAACTTTTCAAGATACGAAGGAGCCTTTTCCATGCTCGTTTCGGAGCATCCCTGATACCAGATCACACCTGCAACGTCTCCGACCTCCTCAAGCTTTTCCATGAGAGCATCATAAAGGAAGTGATCCTCCTCAAGAGGATGGAACAGCCTGAGAGGTGCTCCGCCCTGCGCCGCTTGAACAAGTCCTATCGGCAGGCCAAGTCTTCTTGCCATCGTTCTTGCAAACGAAAGCGAAGGTGATGTACCTGAATTCGGGTCTGAATTCCTGTATATCGTATCTATGCATGAATTGAGCGGATGAACGGCTATTTCCCACTGACCCTTGTTATTGAATGAATGAACGCCGAGCTGTGGCGGATCATATGCGGCATCTCTGCCGTATGCAGACATATTGCTCTGTCCTGCAACGATAAATACCTCGCCTACGCCGAAGTGGTTGACTGTTTTTATCAGCAGGCCCCATTCAGCCCAGCCTGAATAAGGATCAAGCGTACCTTCAAAGGCTCTTGCCTCTGCTTTATAAAGACCGCCCTCTGGAATTGTGAAATCCACAGTCCACTTGTTGCCCTCAACGCTGCACTGCGTGAACGGAACCACAACAGAGTTATCGTCTTCTCTTAAAATTCTCGCAACGATTATTTTGTTTTCAGGCAATTCATATTCGCCGCAGAATGTGCATTCGGCAACACCGTTTTTTCTCTGGATTATTTTGAAATCTGACAGTACGTTCTTCACTTGAGCATATTCTCAACCTTTACAGGCATTCCTGTTTCCATTGACTTATTGCAAGCAAGAACGAACGCAAGCGTCTTGACCGCATCCTCGTACGGAGCATAAATTCCCGATTTATCTCCCGTGATTACAGCATTGACAAAGGCTCTGTCGTTTGTCATACCTGCATCGCCGGAGGATCTGTATCTTATAAAGTCACCTGAAGATGCTGCAATACCGCCGTCGTTTGCGATGACAAAGCCTGCCTTCTCTGCTTCAGCCTTCTTTTCTGCCTTCTCGCCGTAGATATCAAGTCTGCTGAGAATTCTGAGCTCGCAACGCTTGTCCTTTGCTGAGAAAGTAAAGTTGGAGTCAAAGCCCTCGCCCGAAGTGATGTAACAACCTGTATTAAGTGAAGCAAGTACACCATTCTTGAATCTTACAACTGATGTTGTAAGATCGTCTGTATCATAATCGGCAGGTGTACCCTTGTAGTTCTTTACATTGCCTCTCTGACCGTATGTGAATACCTCTTCAGGCTCACCGACAAGATAACGCACAATATCAAAATTATGTATAGTCTGCTCAACTATCTGACCGCCGGAAAGTTCCTTGATGTGCCACCACGGTGTTCCCGGAAGTCCGCCCATTCTGTTGCAGCTTACGAATACTATCTCGTTCTCTTCCATAAACTTCTTCTGCGGAGCGACAAGGTTGGATGCTCTGCACTGGAAGCCTACTGCAGTGATTATATTGTTCTCTGCGGCAAGGTCTCTTATTTCCTTTGCAAGCTCCATATCAAGTGCAACAGGTTTTTCAACGAAGAAATGGATGCCTCTTGCAATCAGTCCCTTTTCAACGGCGCCGTGACAGTACGGAGGAATACAGATAAAGCACATATCCGGCTTTACCTCATCACACATAACTGCAAAATCAGTATAATACTTATCACAGCCTGCCTTTTCTGCATAGTTTTTTGCTCTTTCTTCAATCAGGTCGCAAAAGCCGACAAGGTCAACAATTCCTTCCTCCTTAAACTGAATAAGATGTTCAAGATGATAGCCTCCTATTCCGCCGCAACCAATAAGTGCAAGTTTTTTCTTTTCTGCCATATTTTTTATTTCCTTTCATTTATTTGCTATATCGCAGAGTGACTTCACCTGCGAATAAGTTATCTTATAAAATTCGTCCCATGTCATATTATCATCATCCTTGCCGACTTCAGCAGTAATATATCCATCAAAGCCCGTTTTGGCAAGAAGAGGCATTGTTTTTTCCCAGTTGATATCGCCTTCTGTTACGTTGACAAAAGAACCACCGCGATTAATTCCGCTCCTTCTTTTATAGCCCTTGACGTGGATTTTGTCGATTCTGCTTCCGAGAATCTCTACCCAGTATTCGCTCCAGGAAAAAGCGTGCATATTGCCCAGATCCAGATATGCGCCGTAAATATCCGTGCCTATCTCATCAACAAAATTTGCCATGTCAAAAGGTGAAGTAAAGAATCCGTTCCACACGTTCTCAACGTCTATCTTCACCTTGCAATCCTTCATCTCTTCCCTGAGCTCCTTGAGTGCCGTGAGTGAATTGTTCCACGAAGCAAGAAGGGATCTTCCCTCCTTCATTCCGCCCGGAACGATAAGTATTCCCGTAGCGCCGAGCTTATTTGCAACATAGACCTGTCTTCTGACGATCTTTTTTGCTTTCTCTCTCACTGCGGGATCGTTGTCCCCGAGCATACCCTCATATAATGAAGATGAAATACTTACTACCGGAAGAGAATACTTCTCCGAATAACGTCTGATGTCATCAAGAGTTTCATCGCTCGTTTCAAACGTTATTGCGTGAGCACTTCCGGGATTATCAAGATTCAGCTCTATTCCGTCATAACCGTGCGACGAAATAATTCTGAACATATCTTCGAATCCAAGTCCATATTCAACAGACCATGCATTGATAGATGTCTTAATCATTATTTTCCCCCGTTTCCGGCAGAGCACTGCTTCTGCCTTTGTTACTATTATATCATAAATCATGCGAAACAGCACACTTTTTTGTACATTTCCAATATTTTTTATTTTTTTGCTTTGCAAAAAATGATTTTTGTAGTATAATACGCATATAAATTTCACACAGGATTATTTCAGCATGAACAACAGCTTATATATCAACGAGATAAAATCGGAAGCAGGACTTACAGAGCCTTTTGAAACAGTTGCAGAATACAAGATTCCGTCAGGGACAGAATATCTCATCAAAAAGAATGATTCATATTATATTCTCGCATCAAGCCTGAGAGGCTTTACTGCCCTTGCCGCAAAAATTCCGTTTGCATATAAAGGAAAGATCACGATTCCTTCATTCTTCGGCAATACCGCTCTCACAGGAAGGAAAGCAGAGGTCATCTCCAGCACGGAAAAGACTGCTGTTCTCTCCGTTGAGCCGCTTTTCCCCGTAAGATATGATCACAACATCATTGACAGCAAGAAGGATCCTGTTTTTGCCGAGATAAAAAGAGCCGAAGCGCTTTCGCACAGAAAGGAAGACGGTCTCATCGTGCTTGAAGAGGAACGTCTTGTCAAGAGAGCCGTTGATGACAGGCTTGACGTTCTTTATATTCTGTATTCTCCGAAAGCGCAGACTGTCACGAACGGCACGCTTGAAAAAGCCAAAGCTCTGGGTATTCCTTGCTTTATAATCAATGACGGACTGATGGCATCAATCACGGAAACAAAGCCCGTTCCGAAGGAACTTGCTCTTGTCAGATTGCCTTCATATTCAATCAGTGAACTCTCCGCCACAGGCAATGCAACAGTGCTGATCGCCGATAACGTTGAAAATCCCGATAACCTCGGTCTGATAATCAGAACAGCCGATGCCTGCGGTGCCGATGCGGTCATTTCGGTAGGAACGGAAGCAAGCATTTTCCACAGAAACTGCATCAGAGCTTCAAGAGGCGCAATGGGACGCTTTCCTGTTTTTGAATACGATGTTTCTTCCTTCAAGGATATGATAAAGGAGCTGAGGGAGCAGGGCTACACCATTTTCGGTTCAAGCGCCAGAACAAATCTCACTGTTCACGATACAGGTGACACCTCTCTTCGTGCGTTCGTTGTTTCCAACGAGACAAACGGCATCACAGACAGAATGAGAGCAGAGTGTGATGAAATGATAAGAATTCCTATGGCTTCTGGTCAGTCTTCCTTCAATGTTGCCGTTGCGGCAGGCATAATTCTTGCATTTGCGCTGAAATTTGAATAAGAGCAAAAATAATTCATAAAAAATAAAAAAAGTGCTTGACAAAAAAAGCATTTTGATATATAATATGCAATGTTGATTCGGTTCTGCTGCAGAGACATTCAAAGCATAAGCCTCCATGGTCAAGCGGTCTAAGACATCGCCCTCTCACGGCGGTAACAAGGGTTCGATTCCCTTTGGGGGTACCAAATTCCAAAAAACGTGTCGTATTTATGCGACACTTTTTTACTGTAAAGGAGAAAAAGATTTTGATCAGAAACGATTTAAGAAACGTTGCTATTATTGCTCACGTTGACCACGGCAAGACTACACTTGTTGACGGTCTTCTCAAGCAAGGCGGCGTATTCCGTGACAATCAGGACGTAGCTGACCGTGTAATGGACAGCGGTGATCTCGAAAGAGAACGTGGAATTACTATACTTGCAAAAAATACTGCTGCTGAGTACAAGGGCATCAAGATCAACATTGTTGATACTCCCGGACATGCTGACTTCGGCGGCGAGGTTGAGCGTGTACTTAAGATGGTTAACGGCGTAGTTCTTCTCGTCGATGCCTTCGAAGGTCCGATGCCTCAGACCCGTTTCGTTCTCGAGAAAGCACTTGAGCTCGGTCACAGAATTATCATCGTTATCAATAAGATTGACAGACCCGATGCTCGTGTTGATGAAGTTTATGATGAAGTTCTTGAGCTTCTTCTCGACCTCAACGCAACGGAAGAACAGCTCAACAGCCCTGTTGTTTACTGTTCCGCAAGAGCCGGCGTTGCTTCTCTCACTCCCGGAGAAATGGGCACAGACCTCAAGCCTTTGTTTGATACTATCATTGAGCATATCCCTGCTCCTGAGGGCGACGAGGAAGGTTCACTCCAGATGCTCGTTTCCTCTATCGACTACAACGATTATGTAGGAAGAATTGCAGTCGGCAGAATTGAGCGCGGTTCACTCAAGCCGGGTATGGATGTTTCCATTTCAGACTATCACAGAGCAGTAGACACTTACCGCGGTAAGGTCGTTAACGTATATAAAATCGAAGGACTCAAGAGAGTTCCTGTTTCATCAGCTTCAGTCGGCGACATCGTTTGTGTATCAGGTATTGAATCAGTTACGATTGGTGAAACGATCTGTGCTTATGGCGTAGACGAGCCTCTCCCGTTCGTAAAGATTTCAGAGCCTACTGTTGAAATGACATTCTCTATCAACGACAGCCCGTTTGCAGGCAGAGAGGGTAAGTTCGTTACATCAAGACAGCTTCGTGAAAGACTTTTCAGAGAACTTCTCAAGGACGTATCTCTCCGTGTAAACGAAACAGACACAACAGATTCATTCCGTGTTTGCGGCAGAGGCGAAATGCACCTCTCAATTCTCATCGAAACAATGCGTCGTGAAGGCTATGAATTCCAGGTAAGCACACCTAAGGTTCTCTTCAAGGAAATTGACGGTGTGAAGTGCGAGCCTATGGAAAAATTGGTTACAGACGTTCCGGAGGATTCAGTCGGTGCCGTTATGATGAAGATCGGTTCAAGAAAAGGTGAACTCGTTCACATGACTCCTCTCAACAGCAGAATGAGACTTGAATTCATCGTTCCTTCAAGAGGTCTCTTCGGTTACAAGAGCGAATTCCTCACAGATACTCGCGGTGAAGGTGTTATGAACACGGTATTCTATGAATACCAGCCATATAAGGGTGATATGTCAACAAGACAGACCGGCTCCCTCGTTGCATTCGAAACAGGCGAATCCATTACATACGGTCTCTTCAATGCACAGGACAGAGGCGATCTCTTCATCGGACCAGGCGTTCCTGTTTACGAAGGTATGATCGTCGGTGAGTCTGCAAAGACAGGCGATATTGCCGTTAACGTATGCAAAAAGAAGCATGCATCCAACATGCGTTCTTCAGGAAGCGATGAAGCACTCAAGCTTATCCCCTGCAGACTTATGTCTCTTGAAAAAGCGCTCGAGTTCCTCAAGGATGATGAGCTTCTCGAAGTAACTCCTCAGAGCATAAGACTCAGAAAGCGTATCCTCAATACTGCTCTCAGACTCAAAGCTGAAAGCAAGAAGGATCTCGAAAAGGATCAGTAATTTTTCAGGCTTACTTTTTGGTAAGCCTTTTTTGATGAATCCATTCCGGATTCAGAGAAATTATGGATACAAAATATATAATTACCCAGGCTGTAGGCATAATCGCGATGTTCTTCTCGGTATTCTCCTTCCAGATGAACAAGCACAAGCAGATCATGCTCATGCAAATGGCGGCAGGCGCATTCTTTGCCGCACAGTATTTCCTTCTCGGAGCTTACACGGGCATGGTGGTGAACGCCATTGCGATAATAAGAGATATAATTTTCTACTTCAGAGACAGGAAATGGGTGCAAAGCAAACTTTGGATCATCGGCTTCTGCATATTATTTGCCGTTTCGGGAATCTTCACATGGACAGGCTTGCATTCACTTTTTATGACCGCCGCAATGGTCCTGAATACGATTTCTTTCTCGATAACAAAGCCGAAGCTTGTAAGAACAACGATCCTTATCTCTTCTCCTCTCGTGCTTGTATATTGTATAATCACAGGTTCAATAGGAGGAATCATAAACGAAATACTCGTTGAGATTTCATCGATTGTAGGTCTTTTGAGATATGACCTGAAGAAAAAAGAAAAATAATGCCATGTAAAAAGCCGCTGTATTCCGAAGTCGGATAAACAGCGGCTTATTTTTACTTATTTATCTCAAAAGCAGGGATTTCTCCCTGCCTCATTTCATTTATACCTTTTCATACTGAGTTCTGTTGTTCTTCGTTATCACGCGATAAGTTCCGTTGGTTTCGGGCTTCACCTTCTCTTTGATTTTCATTACCTCTTCATAGTATCCGGTATCAAACTTTACCGAAAATCCGCATCCGAGAGAAAGCTCCTTAGGAGTCGGCACAAGCATTGCTTTTATTCCCTGTTCCTTCAGAACATCTGCAAAGTTAATTGCATGCTGACGTGAACGGAACACCATTATCATATAGCTTTTGTTTATCAAGGGCAACATCCTTTCTGTCATATTTTTTCGCCCAGAACAGTATATTATACAAAACATCCTTTTGCAACCGCAACAGAAAGGTATCAGAAACAAAAATGTATTATTTTGATAACGCCGCAACCTCATGGCCCAAGCCTATTTCAGTCCTGAACGGCGTAAAAAATGCCGTTATGCGTTTCGGAGCAAATCCGAACAGAGGCGATAACACGATGTCACGCGAAGCAGGAAGGGTTCTTCTGAACTGCAGGAAGAAGCTCTGCGTTCTCTTTTCAACGGATGATCCATTTGAATACATATTCACGCTCAACACGACTCATGCCCTCAACTATGCAATAAAGGGCTTCCTCAAGCCCGGAATGAATGCCCTTGTGACCTCGCTTGAACATAATTCCGTTTTGAGACCTCTTGAGCAGCTGAAAAATAACGATATCGGCTACGAAGTGATAAGCGTCTCCCCTGACGGTATCGTTACCCCCAGACAGGTCAAGGAGGCATTGAAGCCGAATACAAATCTTCTCATAATCAGCCATGTTTCAAATGTTCTCGGCACAATTCAGCCGATTGAAGAAATAATCAGCATTGCTCACAGAAACGGCACTGCCGTGCTTCTCGATGCCGCCCAGAGTGCCGGCATGGTCGAGCTTGATCTATCACGGATAAAAGTTGATATGGCTGCATTTCCGGGGCACAAGGGACTTTACGGTCTTCAGGGCACGGGAGTGCTTTTTGTAAGAAAAGGAACGCTCATTGACACAATTATTGAAGGCGGCACGGGAAGTGAAAGCAAGCTTCTCACTCAGCCCGATGTCATGCCGGATAAATTTGAGGCAGGAACAGTAAACCTCCCCGGAATTGCCGCATTATCGGAGGCTGTATCATTTATTTTATCAAACAGTGTCGGTAAAATAAGACAACATGAATGCGGGCTTGCGTCTTTTTTCTATGACGAACTGAAAAAAATCAGTAACGTGGTTCTTTACGGCACAGAAAACAAAAAAATGCGTACCGGAATCTGCACTTTTAATATAGACGGAAAGGATCCTTCCTATATCGAGGAATTGCTTGATTCAAAATACAGAATTGCAATCAGAAGCGGCTTTCACTGTGCACCTCTCGCTCATAAAACAATCGGAACATACGAAACAGGTGCCTGCCGCTTCTCATTCGGCTTCTACAATGACGAAAAGCAGATAGAATACGCTGTAAAAGCAGTCAGAGATGCCGCAAAATAAAAAATCAACCGGAAGAACATAATTTCTTCCGGATTTATTTTTAATCAAGCTCCGCTATTTCGTTGTAGAGATCCGCATACCTTCCGCCAGCCCTGAGCAATTCCTCGTGAGTGCCTCGCTCCACTATTCTGCCTTTTTCAAGCACCATGATCGCATTGGATTTTCTTACTGTTGAAAGTCTGTGCGCAATGACGAATGTCGTTCTGTTCTCCATAAGAGCATCCATGCCTTCTTCAATGTGACGTTCCGTTCTCGTGTCAACCGAGCTTGTCGCCTCATCGAGAATGAGGATCGGTGCAGTGCTTATCGCCGCTCTCGCGATATTGAGAAGCTGTCTCTGACCCTGTGAAAGGTTTGCACCGTCATTTTCAAGAACAGTATCATAGCCCTTTTCAAGCTGAATGATGAATGAATGTGCCGAAGCGACTTTTGCCGCTTCAACGACCTCTTCATCTGTTGCATCGAGTCTGCCGTAACGGATGTTCTCTCTTACCGTTCCCGTGAAAAGATGCGTATCCTGAAGGACCATTGCAATATTCTTTCTGAGGAACGATCTTTCTATATTCTCAATCGGTATTCCGTCAATGGTTATCTCGCCGTCCTGAATGTCATAGAAGCGTGACAAAAGATTGGTAACGGTGGTTTTTCCTGCGCCTGTTGAACCTACAAACGCGATTTTCTGTCCCGGCTTTGCAAAAAGTGAAATGTCATGAAGAACCGTCACCTCAGGCACATAGCCGAAATTAACGTTCTTCAGCACGATATTTCCTTCCAGCTTTTCAACCTCAACGGAATTTTCATCGGGCTTTTCAGGGCTTTCATCAAGCACCTCGAACACTCTTTCAGCGCCTGCAAGTGCCGCAAACACCGTGTTCATCTGCATTGATATCTCATTGATAGGTCTGTTGAAGCGCCTTGTATATTCAAGAGATACCGCAAGTCCGCCGACGTCGAAGTTTGCCGCCGCAACAAGCACGCCGCCCACGCACGCTGTGATCGCATAAATCACGTTGCAGAGCTGATGCGTAACAGGTCCCATGATTCCGGCTCTGAACTGTGCCTTTATCTGTGACTCGCAAAGCTCACCGTTAAGATAATCGAATTCATCCGATGCTATTTCCTCGTGATTGAATACCTTGACTACCTTCTGACCTGATATTGTTTCCTCTGCAAAGCCATTCAATGTGCCGAGATCCTTCTGTTGTTTCTTATATGCGCCTCTGCCCTTCTTGATTATTGCCTTGCTGACATACGTCAGGACAGGTGTCATGATGATCGTTATTCCGCCGAGAATAAGGTTTGTGTAGAGCATAAGGATAATCGTTCCGACGATCGTTATTCCGCCGGAAATGATTTGGATCAAAGTCGTATTGAGCATTTCGCCGACGGTATCAACATCATTTGTAAAGCGGCTCATAATATCGCCTGCGGAGTTTCTGTCGAAATACCTGATTGGCAATGTCTGAAGCTTATCATACAGTTCCTGTCTCATTCGCCTGAGCGAACGCTGTGACACGGTAAGCATGAGCCTCTGCTGAAGCCACTGCGTAAATACCGAGATTGCATAAACGAGTGCAAGCAATGCAAGTCCTCCCGCAAGTCCCTGCAATCTTTCCGAAATATCGGGATTCAGCTCATCGTAATAGATAAATTTGTTTATTATCGGTCGGAGCATATAGGATCCGAGAAGCGATGCAAGTGTATTTATTATCGAGCAGACAACTGCGATTATCAGCGGTACACGCTCATGTGACAAATATTTCAGCAGGCGGGCTACCGTCTTCTTCATATTTTTCGGTTTACCCGAGGTGCCCATCGCTCTGTCTCTGCCCTTGCCTCCAGGGCCGACGAAGGACATTTCCTTTGAATCCTGCTTTGTCTTTGAGCCTGAATATTTTCTGCGAAGGCGTTCGTATCTGTCATTTACTTCACTCATATTTCACGCCTCCTCATCCTTATCCTTCTGTGACCAGTATATCTCCTGATATGCCTGACAGTTCTTCATAAGCTCATTATGTTTTCCGCATCCGACTATTCTGCCGCCGTCTATTACTATTATTTTATCTGCATCGATAACGGAATTGATTCTCTGCGCGATCACAACCTTCGTAACGCCCGGAAGGTCCTCCCTGAATGCACGCCTTATTGAAGCATCGGTCGCGGTATCAACGGCGCTTGTCGAGTCATCCAGAATCAGTATCTTTGGTTTCTTGAGCAATGCTCTTGCAATGCAGAGTCTCTGCTTCTGACCGCCCGAAAGATTTGCTCCGCCTTGCCCGAGCTCCGTATCAAAGCCCTCCGGGAAAGAGCGTACGAACTGCGTTGCCTGTGCAATGTCTGTTGCATGAATGATTTCTTCATCGGTTGCATTTTCATTTCCCCAGCGGAGGTTTTCAGCTATTGTTCCGGTGAAAAGTGTATTTTTCTGAAGAACTGTCGCCACGCTCTCACGAAGATTGAAAAGAGATAATTCCTTGACGTTCACTCCGTCAACAAGCACTTCGCCCTCATCCGCATCATAAAGCCTTGAAATAAGTGAAATAAGCGTTGTTTTTCCGCTTCCCGTTGAGCCGATCACGCCCACAAGCTCTCCCGACTCAATTTTCAGGCTGACTCCGTCGAGCACCTTTTCGGTATTGTTCTTGAAATATCTGAAAGATACATTTCTGAACTCAATTGAACCCTTTTCGACCTTCATTTCCTTCATAGAGGCTTTGTCATCATTCAGATCAATATCCGCATTGAATATCTCCGAAATACGTCTGTCCGATGCTGCAGCCCTTGCTCCCTGAAGGACAATATTTGCAACAAAACTCAATGCCGTCAGTATCTGAGTAAGATATGTAATAAAAGCCGTCAGCTCTCCGACCTTCATATCCCCCACCATTATCTGCTTTCCTGCAATCCACACCACAAGAATAGTCGTTACGTTGATTGCAAGCGCAGAAACAGGCATCATAAGAAGCATTATCTTCAGCGCAGAAAGGCTCTTCTCAACAAGCGCCTCATTCACGCCGGAGAACTTCTTCTTTTCATAATCCTCACGGACAAATGACTTGATAACTCTCTCGTTTGTAACCGTTTCGCTGATATCGTTATTGAGCAAATCGAGCTGTGCCTGCATTTTCGTATAACGAGGCGATGTCGTGAGGATGATCGCCGCAATAGCCAACGCAAGGATAGGCACTATTACCACGATGATCCAAGCAATGGAGGCATTTATCTTGAAAGACATAATGATGGCGCCAATTAACATTATTGGGCTTCTGAACATACCTCTGAGCATTGTCTGAGTGAAATTCTGTATCTGTGTAATATCATTCGTAATTCTTGTGATGAGCGAGCCGGTTGTGAAGTCATCAATATTTGCAAACGAAAATTTCTGAATCCTGTGGAACGTATCCGACCTCACTCCTGCGGCAAGACGTGCCGAGCCCCTTATTGCGAAGTTTGCACCGAGAACGCCCGTAATGAGCATTGCCGCCGCAATCAGCACCATCCAGATACCGTTTTCTATTATGTACGGTATATCCTTATTCGCCGCACCGACGTCTATGATATTGGCATTTATCTTCGGAAGAATAAATTCTCCGCAAGCCTCAAGTATCATAAAAAGCGGCCCGAGAAGGAATGAATACCAGTACTTCCTGACATACTTTCCGTATTTACGCATATTTTTTCCTTTCTTGAACTATCCTGACTGAAAAGCGTATTTTTTACTTAAATTATACACCTCTGCAGGCTCCCCTGTCAACAGAAAACAACGGGATATTATAAAAACATTATTATGAATTCTGTATTTTGATTCTCGTTTTTCATTATTTTTTTCGGCAAGGCTTAGACATAAAAACAAGGAGCAGCCCTTGCGGAATGCTCCTTATCTGTTTTCCGTTATTTGAATTTTACTTCAATTATTCAACATAATAGCCGTTTTCCTGTGCCCACTGGATTGACTGACCGCCGCCCCATGTGATGTCTTCAAGATTGCCCTTGAATTCTGCCTTCATACCCATGTTGAAGTAGAAAGGACAGCCGTCAAAACCAAATCCCGTGATTGTTGCAGGGAAAATAACCTTCTCAACGTAGCTTTCAGGATCGCCCCAGCCTCCGTTTTCTTCGATTGCAAGGCCCTTTACGCCATCCCAGCCTTTTCTTGCTCCGAGGAGGTCCCACGGAATGTATGTGATTGTTTCGCCGTTGATTACTTCAGGAATCTCAACTTCTGTTATGAGTGTTCTGTCAACGTCATCTGATACAACGATGTACGGGCAGATTCTGCCTTCGCCATCAACGTATGTATCCCATGTGTAGAGCTCTTCGGGCTCATCATCTCTTGGAACGATTTCTACATTGAAGCCATTTTCTGTTGCCCATGATTCAGCGTATGAACCTGCGTGGCACTTGATTGTAACCTTTGAATTGTCACGGTCACGGTTGAATTCCTTGGCGATGCTTGTTACAGAATCAGGTATATAAACCCACTCAACCTTATTCGCATCATAAAGAAATCTCTTTCCTATCTTTTCGCAGCCCTCATTGATTGTGACTGTCTTTACCTTTGAATAGTTGAAGTTGCCGAAGCAATCTCTGTTCTCCAAAGCAGGATTTCTGAAGAGATATTCACCAACATACTTTGTGCCTTCCGGAAGGACAATATTCTCGGCAGGAGCAATGTATGCAAGGCCTGAGCCAAGGAGCATTACGCCGTCATGAGCCTGCAGATAGTTGGAAATTGCAGGGCAGTAGCCAAGCGGAGCCTTCCACATTTCAACAACATCAATGCCATCCTCAAAGATGATCTCTCTGAGCTCGCCTGCGCCGCTGATGAATGACTCGTTTTCAATTACCTTGATCGTATTCGGAACGTAGAGCTTCTCGATGTAGTTTTCAGGCTCACCCCATGTTCCGTCTTCAAAATCATAACAAAGACCTTTTCTGCCATAATCCTTTGATCTTGCGCCAAAAATATCCCACGGTATTGTCGTAACCGGATGGCCGT
Source organism: Clostridia bacterium (assembly GCA_045627045.1). Taxonomy (GTDB): domain Bacteria; phylum Bacillota; class Clostridia; order HGM11327; family HGM11327; genus SIG351. The sequence goes on from JAZQMY010000057.1 coordinate 24,353, forward strand.
CGATTTCTCTCGGTATTTCTACCTCTGTGATATCGTAGTAAGTGCAGCCTTCCTTTATTACAATACAAATATAAGCAGAGCCATCAGGCTGAACTGTATATTCCCATGTGTAACGCTCGTTAACCGGCGGAAGCGGTGTAGGAGTAGGTGTAGGTGTCGGATCGGGTGTCGGATCCGGTGTTGAAGTAGCTTCAGGTGTAGAAGTTACTTCAGGTGCAACTGTAGGTTCAGCTGACTGTCCGGGTGTTTCTGATGCTGTAGGTGTTACTGTTGAATTACATCCAGCAAAAACACAGACGGAAAGTGCAACAACCAAAAGAATTGCAAAAATCTTTCTTGTCATATTTTTTTCCTTTCTGTATAAAAGATTAATTATAATTATATATTATCTAAAGTAATTGTAAACCTAAAAAAATAACCTGATATATAAAAAGTGGATTATAATAACACTTATTATTTTCTTTTTTCAGTTTTCATTCTATATATTGATGCAGATTAATCGGTTAAACAGGTTTTTCTGCAAAAAAAGTCCTGCTTTTTCAGCAGGACTTTTCTCATCATTCTTATTAATCAGAAATAATAATAACATCGGCTGTGACGTTCACTGATACATTAACACTTTCGTGGTCGAACCTTATTCCCTTCGTTGAAATCTCATTTCCGAGAATATCAAGCAGGATCACATTCAGACTGGCGTCATAGCTCTGGCTTCTGCCGGTAACATCAATAACGATCTTTGCTCCTGCAACATTCTTTGATATCGACTCGCCGCATGAGATATTGACCGTTTTCGTGTAGGCAATATTCTTTCTGTCAACTATATATCCTTTTGCAGGAGTTCCGACGATTTCAAGTGTAATATTCAACGGCTTCGTAACCGTTTTCTCGATATTCACCTCAACGTTATCAATTCGAACGGCGCTGACACCCTCCGGGAGACCTTCTATCACAGGCTTTGCAGTCTGTCTTCCCTCTGCCTTGAGAAGTGAAAGATCCACCACCGCAAGAAGATTTGACTCGTCAATATCCCTTATTGCTGATGCCTTTCCTTTGAGAACAGCATCTACCGTAATATTGTTGTCGCTTTCAATAACGGAAAGTGAATAATCGTTAAGTACTGCCGAGTTAGTATAAACGACCTGTATTCCTTCACAGCTTCTCGGAATGTTCGTTTCATCCTGTGTAGTGCATATGTACCAAAGAACAAGCGCTATCGCAAGCGAAATCAGGAGAAGCCAGAAAGATGAAACTGTCTTTTTCCCTCTCATTGAGGATTTTGACGATGATCTTTCGCTCATTTTACATTACTTCCTTTCAATGAAGACTTTGAGCTCTTTTTTTCAGGAACTTCAACAGTAAATATCTCAAGCAATCTTTCTCTGAGACGCTGAACATCCACATTTCTGAAAAGCGTTCCGTTTTCAGCTATTGAAATATAGCCCGTCTCCTCCGAAACAACTACGGCAAGAGCATCTGTGACCTCAGTAATACCGATTGCCGCTCTGTGTCTCATTCCGAGCTGGCTGGAAAGGAATCTGTTCTGCGTGAGCGGAAGCATGCAGGCTGCGGCTACAATTCTGTCCTGACGGATGATAACAGCGCCGTCATGAAGAGGAGCATTGTGTGTAAAAATATTTCCGAGAAGCTCTTCTGTTATCTTTGCATCTATCTGGATACCGCTTGATATGTAATCCTGAAGACCTGTCTGCTTTTCAATGACGATAAGTGCGCCCCAACGTCTTGCACCCATGTCCTCTGCAACCTCTGCAATGCTGTTGACGATCCTCGAAGCATCGGACGGTGCGGTTCCCTGCGACTTTGTTGTAGTAAAATGGCCGAATTTTTCAAGTGCACGGCGAATTTCGGGCTGGAAAAGAACCACTATTGCAACAATGCCGACGCTCAGAAGGTTCTTGAATATCCAGTTGAGGGTCGTAAAGCCCACAAGATTTGATATCCATGCGCAGACAATCACAAAGAACATGCCTCTGATGACCTGTCCCGCAGTGGTTTTTACTATGAACTTGAGAATAACAAATATAAAGAACGTCAGAATGAGTATATCGAGGACATTTATGATAATGTCTGGAAAAACGATATACGGTTCAACAAAATTCTTGACGTCTCTCAGAAATCCTACTATTCTTTCCATATCTTTCCCTGTCTTCTATTCAGACCGTTCTTTGCCGGTCAAAAGCCGTATTTTTTACCAAGTGCCTTTTTCAGTGCACCGATCACTACAATTTCAATCACTGCCATTACCGCCGCAGTTATCAGCTTCTGTGAGCACCAGTACCAGTACGTTCCACCGTAAAGCTGAAGCAGACAAAGTGATTTGAGCAAGCCGGATACCACAATCTCAGTTACCGAAATGCTGACGGCAAGAGCAATATAATTTTTCTTTCTGAAAAGATATTTATACATATCTCCCGAAACGGCTCCCATAAGTCCGGTGCAGAACGTGATCGTGATCAGAAAACCACCGCCCATTGAATTGATGAGATATCCGATGACATCGGCAAGAACACCGACAACGAACCCGTAAACGGGTCCGAAAACCATACCGGCAAGCATGATAGGGATAGTTCCGAGATTGAATCTCATTGCTTCACCTATCTGAATGGGTAACAACCGTGTGAGCACTACACTGAGTGCCGTAAGCATAGCACATGATACCAGGGCTCTAACACGGGAATCAATACCTTTCTTTGACATAAAAGGCCTCCTTCTCCGTACAGACCGACGCCTCTCATTATCAAAAAATATGCCGATGAACATATAATGACAATGCACAGCGAATGCAACGTTATATCGCAGAAAAAATCCTTCGTCCGAAGGCGACATTCCATCCCCCGGCACTTTACGCACAACGTTTACTCTGCACACCAAATTTTTTGCGGATGAGAACACTGTGTTCTCCCCTTGTTAATATTATAGCATATTTTCTTTATTTTTTCAATAAACAAAAAATGTATTATTAAAATAAATGCCCATTTTTTCAAAAAAGTGCGGCGAAAGAAATTATCTTTTCCGATAAATGAGAAAAAATACTGTACTTTCAGCCGGATATGTGTTATAATTATTATGAAATATTTTTTATTATTTGCGGAGGCTCATTTTGGATATTGAAGATATCCCCTTATGGTTTATTATAGTTTTTCAGATATTGATCACTGCAATGAATGCAGGGCTTTCTGTTCTTCGTGTATCTGTAAGCTCACTCAGTGACGGCAGAGTGCGGAGACTTGCCGAGGATGGCGATCAGGATGCCATCAGTATGCTCAATATTGAAAACATCGACAGGAAATTATTCACGGCAATATCGTTTTCATACGTTCTCATAAACGTACTTAGCGGAATATTCGTGATGTATCCCGTTGTCAGCATCATTCTCAAAGCCGCAAACGGCAGAATATCAGGCGCAGTCTTCTCTCTGCTCTTCATTATCGCACTCGTATTTCTCAATACAGTGTTCGGTTTTGTTCTTCCGGAGCGAATTGCCCAGGCAAAGGAAACGGAAAAGAGCTCACGTTCGAGAAGAAACGCCGCAATGCATCTTTTCAGGTTTCTTCGCCCTACAGTGTGGCTCCTTATCAGACTGTCCGATGCTCTTTCGGGACTTTTCGGTATTTCGGAGGACAATTCAGCACAGGATGTAACCGAAGACGAAATTCTTCTGATGGTGGATCAGGGTGAAGAAAGCGGCTCGATTGAATCAAACGAAAAGGAAATGATTGAAAACGTTTTCAACTTCTCCTCAACGACCGCATCCGAAGTAATGACTCACAGAACAAACGTCATTGCGCTCTCCTCTGACGATCCCGATGAGGAAATACTGAACACCATCATTCAGACGGGTAAATCACGTTTTCCGGTTTACGATGAAGATATCGACAGCATCACGGGAATACTTATTGCAAGAGATTACCTTCTGAATCTCCACTCGGCTTCACCCAAGCCGTTCAAAAAGCTTCTCCGTCCGGCGTATCTTGTTCCCGAAACGGTCAAGACAAACGTTCTCTTCCGTGATATGCAACTGAAAAACATTCATATGGCAGTTGTGGTCGATGAATACGGTGGCACGGCAGGAATCGTGACAATGGAAGACCTGCTTGAAGAGATCGTCGGAAACATCTATGACGAATTCGACCAGACGACCGAGCAGAACGATATAGTCAAGCTTGAGGAAAACGTATGGAGAGTTGCAGGAAACGTTAATATGGAAACGCTTGCTGCCGCACTCGAGACAGATATCGAATGCGACGAGGAATTTGAAACTCTCGGCGGTCTTGTTTTCAGCAGACTTTCCACGATTCCCGATGACGGAAGCCATCCCGAAATGTTTGTCAACGGACTTTATGTCTATGTCGAAGAGCTTTCAAACAGAAGAATAGAATGGGCAAGGGTTTCATTGATAATGGGGCCTGCTCCCGAAAAAGAACATGTCAGCGACAACGAAGAGCGCTGAAAATAATAAAATCCGACTGTCTGCAATGCTACGGGTGGATAAGGAAGCAATTCCGAATTCATTACCGTAGCATCGCAAAGGCAAAGAAAAACGCTCAGAAAGGCAGAAATGCTTTTCTGGGCGTTTTTCTATTTCGATAAATTCGCACATTCGATTTGTTTCACTCAATCGTCTACAATATAGGCACAAGGAGGCGATAGGTATGAAGATTAAACGAAAATACTTTTACTTGGACGACTTTGAACACAGGTTACTGGTCGGATGTCTTATGACGGCACGAAACGAGTACATTCATGAGGATAAGCCGATTGAGGACGTCAATGAGTTAATACTGAAAATCATTGATGTACCGAAGAAAAAGCTGAAAGTCATCTATAAGGAGGACGCATAATGGAAAAGTACATTACTGATGAACGCACGGGACTGAAATACGAGCTTGTTGGCGATTATTATCTCATTGCCGGTGATGAAGAACAGGAAGAACGCACCATTGGAATATGGGGACAACGGCACCTACGGCATCTGAAGCTGCACCATAGAATAGTTTATGCCGAGCTATTGACAAGCGGAAAACTGAATGACTATCTTGCTGATTTCAACGAGCAAGCAGAGGATATGTTCTTTCGGCTGGTAAAAGAACTGGCTGATAAGGAAGGTATCACGGAAACGCTCAAAGCCGAAAAGCAGATGCTTTGGGTGCAGCGAATGAACACAGTGCAGCAAACGGCAACGGAAGCTGCCAATCACGATTTGATTTACACTTAAGAAAAGGTGCAGACTCTCCTCAGATGAGTTTCTGCACCTTTTGTCCTATTACTTTTTCTTTGCCACAACGACGAATCTTCCGTCCTTTATGTGGTAATTGCAGGTAGAGAGGACAAGCAACGTATCGCCGTATTCTGCTGCCACGCCCGTGTCGTAGAGCGCAGAGTCCATTACCTGTTCCATATAGGCATCAAACATCACTTTGCTGCTGAGATCGGTATATTCTTAGTACCGCAATCCTGTTTGCTCAGGCGTATAAATTCTGCTGGGAAAAGCAGCAGTGAGTTCATATTCGCCGTGTTCATAAAGCGTATCAAAGTTAATGGTCTTATGATTCTCCCAGTATGCCTCATCTGCATAATTCGGTAGCGACGCAAACATTGTACCATTGCTCATATGATGCCCGTAAATGATATAGATGTCACCATCCTGCGTACATTCGCCATCAAGGAACGGTGTTCCGCTGGTCGAACTGCTCTTATCAAAAGCATGGCTGAGGTAGTACTGCGGATCTTGCGGTGTCTGCATCACCGGGTAATTGATAGCTGTACCTTCCACAGACAGCCATCCGAAGAAATCGTTGTTCTGCTTATACAGCTCAGCATATTCCGGCAGGCAGGTCTTGTCATTTGACGCCGCATCCGTTGTCTGCTCGCTGTCCCATGACTCCGGTTCCTTTTGGATTGGCGTAGTTTCTGGACCGGCTTGTTCAACGGTTTTAATAAGGTCATG
>JAZQMY010000058.1:0-16780 GCA_045627045.1 Clostridia bacterium
TAATCCATTAGAAAGAATGTTCGCAATTTTTGACAGACGTATTGGCAAAAGAAAAATACTTCAAATGAAAGACTCTTTTAATAACCAACCGGAATGGCTCCAAAAACTTTACCAAATCAGGTATGATGCAGAAACTATTCAACAATAAACAAATAGACAAATCCCGATTTGTCGAGATGAAAGAAATAACCCGCCGAAAAGGAATTTCCTTTTCGGCGGGTTTTATGTTGTCTAAAAACATCCTTGCGGGACGTCAGCTTTTTAGTGAGGAGCATTTTATTTTTGCGAATCAGTCGATCTTCTTACTGCTTTTTCTTCGGAAGAAGCAGTAATCTTGATGTTGTTCTGCGGTATTCATTGTAATCAGGTCTTCTTGTGAGCTGGCGCTTTTCCATCAGCGGGATGGAAACAGCATTGAAAAGGATACATACCAGAACACATCCTATAATATAATACCACTTTTCGGGTGCCACGGGCAGCATGGCAAGAAAAGTTCCCGTCCAGACGGAAATCTCGCCGAGATAGTTTGGATGTCTTGAGTAATTCCACAGACCCTCGGTGCAAGTCTTCTTCTCTTTTGTTTTTGCAAGGAAATCGTGCATATTTCTGTCCGCAAAGAATTCAAGCATCGTTCCTGCAAGTATGATAAGTATTCCCGGGAGCGACATTGCATTCATCGTCTTTGTCGAAAGTTCAAAAAGAGGGAGCATTCCTGCAAACACCACAAATGTAGGAACATAATGTATGCCGAAGAAGTTGATCACAAACCACATAAAAGGCCCGTTTTCATCTCTGAATTTGGTGTATCTCCAGTCCTCATACGAAAAATCGGAGAAAACGCTTATCCAGTTGACAGTCAGCCTCAGCGACCAAACATTGAACGCAATCAGGAACAGTACATTCCAGAATGAAAATGCCTTATGCCCCACAAACAGCCATATTGAAATTATCATAGGCGTGAGTGACCAGTATGCATCATAAACGCTCGAATTCACAAGAATTATCGAGAAGATAAACGTTACCGCCGTGGCAAAAACGTCAAAAACAAACATCCTCAATATCTCATTTTCTATCCAATAGCACGATACAAAGCCTATTGCATATGCAACAAGATATATGAGCGCAATAAACAAAAGATCCTTTACTTTTTTCACAGGCTGCCTCCCTATTATTACTTATCAGGCAATATCATAACAAGTTTTTTGTCAGGAAAAACCGGATTATATCCGGTTTTCAAATTCATATCATTCTGCTTTTCACCACGATATATCCTGTCTTTGCTTTTGCAAAAAGGATCAAATCGGCATCACTCTTCACAAGCATATCACCGGATATTTTTTCAGGATGCTTTACCGTTTCGACCCTGTACGAAAAAACGCATCCCGTCATATCAGTTACGGTAATACTGTCGCCGATATCAACAGACTTCATAAAGCCGAGTCCATTCTCAATCAGTCCGCCGCCTATGACAAGTGTGCCGTTCCATGTGCTTCCTGTGTATCTGCAGACGTTTCTTTTTATATTCTTTTCATTCCATTCTGCCTTCACCGGTATTGCGCTGCCGTATCCCGCCGCATTTATCAGCAGAACATAATCCGTTCCGTCAATCTCCATTGCAGGCATAGTGTAATCAAGCCTCTCCTCCGCAAAGCCGGCGCTTCTCTCCGGAAGCAGCTGCTCAATCATAATACCCGTATTGAGCAAATCGGCAGAAGCTCTTTTATCAGCAATGAAATCTGCCGTAAAAAAGCAAGCCGTTGCAAGAATCAGTATAATGCCCGCCATGAGCAGAAACGTTGATGATTTCAGTTTCATTTTTCAGACCTTCTGCGCAGAATGCCTGTCAGGACAAGGATCATTCCTGCCGCAAGAGCAATTCCAAAATAAATGTAGATTTCCGAGGATTCACCTGTGATCGGAGGAAGCGGAGGTTCGCCCTCCCTTGAATTGGTTACGATAAAAGTATTGTCCTTCGTCTCAACAGTGACCTTATATTTCTCCGAAACGCCCTTCTCAATCACCGTCCACTCTGCATCTTCATTTGTCTCCCAGCAGTATGTCCAGTTATTGAGTGCATTGAGTGTTACAGTTTCAGACTTTTCTCCGTTTTTATATATCCAGATTTCAACGTCATGAGGTCTCTCATCGGATACGCCGTCATCCTTCCAAAGCTTTGTCACTCTGTATTCCTTTGCAGGTTCTTTGATGCCGCCCGGCTTCGGCAGTGAAGTCATATCATATTTCCACATGCCGTCATCATTAAGTCCCGGCAAAGTAATAAGGAAAGGATCAAAGCCAGTCACATTATCTGAAGTTTCGTTTTTCGTCCATCTGATAATGTATATTCCCGGGATAAGACCAGTGAAGCTGACCTTGCCCTCTGAATCGGATATTCCCGCATAATCAGCCTCAATGTCATCAGCCGTGATATATGCACACATCGTGGAAAGCAGTGCATTCCATTCGCTCTGCGCCTTGATGCCGTTGACAACAACAGGGTAATCCGCAAAGGCTCCGCAAAGCGCAAACGCATAATTCTCCGTGAATTCCGCAAAGCGGAAGGCTTCGATTTCAAGTCCCTCAAACGCCTTTCCTTCAGACGAATAAATCAGGGAAAGCGAACAAGTTCTGCTCGTGTCAACAGGCTCTTTTGCCTCCGATGTTGATGCCGCAAAGGCGCTCATCTGAAGCGTCAATGCAATGGATACGGATAATACGATCAATAAAAGCTTTCTTTTCATAATAATGTCTTTCTGTATTCTTATTTCCGGCAACTTGTCTTTGATGTCGAAATAAAAAAGAATAAAATTCGGTATTTTATTTATTTGATTATAACACATTTTTTGTTTTTGTCAATAGCACGGACTTTCTTTTACGGAAATAATCCGTATTTTCAAGGCTATCCGCTTTATTCCGGAGCCTGATAAAAAAAGGTTTGTGTTTTGATAAAATATGTGATATAATTAAATCATATCAACCGTATGCCTGCCACGGCAGCGGAACACTTTTTCGGAGGAATTATGAAGAAAATTATTTTTGATACGGATATCGGCGGCGATTGTGATGATGCAGGTGCGCTTGCTCTGCTTCATGAGGCTCAGAAGCTCGGATTGATAGAGCTTATCGGAATCGTTCTCAGCACGCCGAGGCCCTACACTGCGGCTTGCGTGGACGCGATAAACAGATGGTACAACAATATCGTGCCGATCGGTCAGACAGACCTTGAAATTCCCGATGACAGCGGTGCTTATGAGGGCACTTACGGCACGGAAATAGGAAGAATGTACGAAAACTCATACGGAATGAAGCTCGGAGACGATACCTCTCTTCGTATACTGAGAAAGCTCCTCTCTGAAAACGAAGGCGTAACAATAGTTATCACAGGCTACATGACAAACGTCGCCCAGCTCCTCATGAGTGGACCGGATGACATTTCTCCGCTTACAGGAAAAGAGCTTGCACGCAAGAGTATTGCGCATATGGTCGTAATGGCAGGCGAATACGTTGAACACAGGCTGGAAAACAACATTTACTGTGATATTCCTATGGCAAAGGTTATGTTCAAGGAGTACGAAGGCACAATGGATCTTCTAGGCGCAACCGAAGGCAGAAGGATCAAGACAGGTCAGCCTCTCCTCGACAGACACGACAACAACCCCGCCGCAAAATGCTATGAGATCCATTCACACGGCGCAAGATACAGCTGGGATCCTATCACAGCATTCATCGCCGTTTACGGCACAGAAGATACATTCAGACTTTCCGAGCCCGGCACTGTTACTCTTGATGAAGAGGGAGTCACCACATTCACTCCGTGCGCAGACGGCAAGCACAGAATAATTACAATAGTTGACGAGGAAAGAGCAACAAAAAGGATTGATAACGCCATGCTTGGCATTCTTTGATTTATTTTACACATATAATATTTCAATATCAAATGGACTTTACTTTTAATAACGATGGCACACTTGAGCTTACTGCTTCAGGGAAAAAGCTGGTTTCCCGTTCACCTGTCGGAACAGTTGTGCTGAATGGAGAACTGATTGCACCTCAAAGTGCAAAAATCAGTAATAGCAGAATTGAACTTTCATTTGACGGAATCAAAGTCGTTCTTTCATACTCATTTCGCAAGAATTCAAGTCTCCGCCTTGAAGTAACCGAAATTCCGGATGAGGTCGATCACTTTGTTTTCGGGCCGTACATCTCTCCCGATGCGGTCAAATACGGCGAGATACTCGGTGCAGCATGGCAGTCTGACGGATCCGTTGTCTGCATTCAATCGCTCAACCCGAAAACAACAGGCGAGCTTGAATTTGCATTTTCCAACAAAACGGATTTTCCTGCTCCGAACCACTTCGCCGCAGGCATTTCAGACGGAAAGACAGTTCTTTCCTGCTCTGCAACAAATATGACACGTCCGAGAAGGATTGAAAATCTCTTCGGATGCAATATGAAAAACGTTATTGCGGCACCTGTACCGCTTCCGGACGGAAGCATAATCGGCTCTGCCGTAGTTCTTACGTACGGAAAGGACAAATACGAGCTTCTTGACGATATATGCAAGCTCGAAGTCGAAGAAGGTATGCCGCATCCGACAGTTGACGGTGAATGGGCAAAAACATCACTCAAAGCAACTGATATTTATTTTGTTTTCAGCGACGGTGATACCGACCGGCAGCTTGAAATGGCAGAAAAAGCAAATGTTCACTGTGTTTACTATTCCGATCCATTCAAGTCATGGGGACATTTTGAAATCAACCCGAAGCTTTATCCCGGTGGAATAGAACAGTTCAGACAGGAAGTGGAAAAAGCGCACTCTCACGGTGTCAATGCCGGCTTCCACACGCTCAGCAACTTCATCCACACTCACGATCCGTACGTTTCTCCTGTCCCGCACAAGGATCTCCTTGACTACGATCCCGAACCCATAATAAACGATCTTTCCGAAACCGATACCGAGATTTTTATCCCCGAAGAACTGAATTACTCAATGCACCTTACTCTCAGCGCAGTCAGGGTAGAAGACGAGATCATTCAGTTCACCGGCTTTGATAAAGAAAAGTGTTGCCTTATCGGATGCAAAAGAGGCGCATTCCATACAAAAGCAGTTCCTCACAAGGCGGGCTCGATCATTACGCATCTTGCCGACCACGGCTACGGCACGCTCTTCCCGTCAATAAACCTGCAGGGCGAAATGGCAGACAGGATAGGTACTCTCATCCGTGACTGCAAGATAAGAAGAATGAGCTTTGACGGAATGGAAGGTTGTTTCTACACAGGTCTCGGCGAATATGCCGCATCTGAATACGTCCGCAGAGTGTTCGAAAAAGCAGGAAACGATCTTCTCTGTGATGCTTCAGGCGGCACTCATTATCGTTGGCATGCTCATACATATTTCAACTGGGGAGAGCCATGGTATGACTATGATCACAGGGGTGGTATGCCGAACTACCGTTCATACAATCAGGACTATTTCAGGAGAAATCTTATTCCAGGTATGCTCGGTTGGTTCCTTATTACCGATAACTGCGGCAGATTTGAGCCTACAATGCCCGAAACGCTTGAATATATTCTCTCAAGGATGATAGCTTTCGATGCAGGTCTGTGCTTCAGCCTTTCCTGCCACGAAAACGAAAGATATGACGGTATGCTTGCCACAATGAAGCTCTGGCAGGAATTCAGACACTCCGTAAAAGTGCCCGAAGAAATAAAGAATATAATGAAAGACAAACATTCCAACTGGCATCTTGAGAAGAAAGCCGACAAGTGGGTTCTTTCAAAGCTCAATATTGAGGAGCGTGATCTCGGCTACTGCGATCAGGCAGTCAGGATGGAATCAGGCACTACCGGCTACACGGACAGAACAGATTTCGCAACAACGGACGGAGTTGCTCACTCTTCGATAATCGTGCTCGACAGATCAAATCCCGATTCGTCTGTCCCTGAAATTACAGAACCGCTTTACTGCAGAATAAGGCTCGGCACTCCGGGTCAGAATGCCGAAGTCAAAAATTTCTCGTTCTACGAAGGATGGTATTCCGAGGATAAGATCCTCACATTCAAAATGAATGCCAAAGCAGGTGACTACCTTGTTTACAAGGGCGGCAACAAACTCATGCGCTATGACTGCAATATGAATTTCATAGAGGAATTTGAGGGTGAAGGCAGAGAAGTGATGATAAACGGCGATTCCCTTCGCGGACTCACGATGCGTTACGAGGTTTGCGGAGACAATCTGCAAATCATGTTCAAAGCAATAAGAACTGCTTCAATCACAAAATTCCCGATCAGATAACTGCTTACCGAAACAGCATTGTGTCAGAGCATAATGCTGTTTTTTTCTTTTTCAGCTGATATCAAAGGAGGAAATATCAGTTTTTTTCTGAAGAAAGCGTATATATTGTGTAAAAATAGCAAAAAACTATTGACTTTATCGTGATGGTGAGATATAATTATAAAGTATATTATTTGTTTGTTATCGGGTCGGACTTAAATGTTTATCCCCGATTACATAAATAAACATTTTTCAATACAGGAGGAAAAACATATGAAAAAGTTTATTTCTATCGTTTTGGCTCTTGCGCTTTGTGCAGGATGCCTCGCAATGTTCTCCGGATGCGGAAAAGAAGAGAACGTTATTAAGATAGGTGTATTTGAACCTGCAACAGGATCTAACGGTGCAGGTGGTAAGCAGGAAGCACTCGGCATCGAGTATGCTAACAGCGTTTGCCCTACAATCACTATTGACGGTGTTGAGTACACAGTAAAGCTCGTTAAGGTTGATAACTGTTCTGATGACGCAAAGGGCGTTACAGCTGCAGCTGAACTCGTAAACAAGGGTGTTTGCGCAGTTGTCGGCTCATACGGCAGCAGCGTTTCAATCGCAGCAGGTCCTACTTTTGAAGCCGCAGGTCTCGCAGCCATTGGTATTACTTGCACAAACGAGCAGGTAACAGCCGGTAATGACTACTACTTCCGTATTTGCTTCCTTGATCCTTTCCAGGGTGCGGTTCTCGCTAAGAACGCTTGGGATAAGGGCATCACAAAGGCTTATACGCTTGCTGAAACAGGCAACGCATACGACCTTGGTCTTGCAAGCAGCTTTAAGACAGCTTTCGAGGCTCTCGGCGGTGAAGTAATCGCTGCAAACTTTGCTGCTAACACAGCAGACTTCAACAGCTACATCACATCAGCCGTAAACAGTGGTGCAGGCTGCATTTTCGCTCCTACATCAACACAGTATGCTCAGCAGATCATCACTCAGTCAGCTTCTCAGAACGTTACGATCCCGCTCATGGCAGGTGATACATGGGATTCAAACGTTATCCTCGAAGCAGCTAAGGGCACAAACCTCACAGTGGAAATCACAACTTTCTACCAGGAAGGTGCTAACAAGAACTTCGATGAAGGCTTCAAGGCTTGGCTCGACGCTGATTCTTCAAGAAAGACAAATAACGGTGGCAACCTCGAAATCTCTGCAGTATCCGCAATGGGCTATGATGTTTACTTCACAGTTCTCGAAGCTATCAAGCTTGCAAACTCAGCTGACAAAGCAGCCATCAAGTCAGCTCTTCCGAAAGTTGAGTACACAGGTGTTTCCGGTCTCATCAAGTTCAATGCAACAGGTGATGCTGACCGTGACGTTGCTTACATCAAGAAGGTTGATACAGCAACAGGCACATGGGCATTCGTTAAGGAACAGGGTATCGACTGATCCCGATCAGTTTTTAATTGATTTATGAACTGTTCACAGCGGATGGTATATACAATATCATCCGCTGTGCTTAATAAATCCGCATCATTCTCAAGATCAACAGCATTTTTCAGAAGAATTGTTGATGATTTTAAGAATACTGCGAATTAAATTTCCAAAATGAAAGGATAAATTACAATGTTCGACTATCTTCTGCCGGGTATCTCGCTCGGAGGACAGTATGCGCTCATAGCCATTGGTTACACAATGGTTTACGGCATACTCAGGCTCATCAATTTCGCACACGGCGATGTATTTATGGTTGCAGGACTCATTATGATATATGCTACTGCTACTCTTCCGTATTACATTGCAATACCCATCGTGCTTATTCTCACCGTTATTGTCGGCTTCGCCATTGAGCGTGTTGCCTACAAGCCGCTCCGCTCTGCGCCGCGTATGTCGGTAATGATTTCAGCTATCGGTGTTTCATATCTTCTTCAGAACCTCGCACTCTACATAACAGGCGGTCTTCCGAAGGTATATCCTTCCATCCCGTGGGTAACTGATACGATCGAAATTTTCGGCGTATCGACAAAGAGGGTTACGGTCATCACACCTGTTCTCGTTATCGCGCTTGTAGTTGCACTCGTACTTCTCATCAAGTACACGAAGGTCGGTATGGCAATGCGTGCCGTTTCAAAGGATTTTGAAGCATCAAGACTTATGGGCATCAGAATAAACAGAGTAATCAGCGTGACATTCATTATCGGCTCGCTTCTTGCTTCTGTCGGTTCTCTTCTCTACTTCTCAAACTACCAGTCAGTAGTTCCTACATCAGGCGCTCTTCCGGGTCTTCGTGCCTTCGTTGCAGCGGTTGTCGGAGGAATAGGTTCCATTCCCGGAGCTGTTGTCGGAGCATTTATTGTCGGTATCTGCGAGACTCTTATCAAATCAAACCCGGATATCTCAATTTTCTCGGACGCATTCACATTTCTTCTCCTCATCATTATACTTTGCGTAAGACCTACCGGTATCTTCGGTGAGAAGAATATAGACAAGGTATAACGGAGGGAAGCAATGAAAACAGGTAAAATGAAGAAATCAACTCTCCTCAACATCATAGCAATCGTAATTCTCTTCGGAATTGTTGCTTTGATTGACCTTACATCAGAGCCTTCCGATATGCTTGTCAAGGTTTTGCAGAAGGTCTGCATTTACTCGATAGTTGTCGTTGCCATGAATCTTCTGAACGGCTTTACGGGACTTTTCTCCCTCGGTCAGGCAGGCTTTATGCTTATCGGCGCTTACACTTGCTCAATATTCATCGTTGATGACAAATTCCGTCAGATGGTTTATCAGTTCTCAACCGATTCACCTATCGTGAACTTCAATTCGCCTCTCATCCCTGCCATCATACTCGGCGGTATAGTTGCTGCAATATTTGCATTCCTCATCGGTCTGCCGGTATTGAAGCTCAAGAGCGACTATCTTGCAATCGCAACACTCGGCTTTGCTGAAATCATCAGAACTCTCATTCAGTGGGACAAGTTCGGACCTCTCACAAACGGCTCCTTTCCTATCAGCCACCTGAACACTTTCCGTTCAACACTTATGGCTGCCGCAGAGGGCAAGACAGGTATTGTGAAGTTCTTACTAGAAAAATTCTCTCTTGTAATGCCATATTTCATTATTGCATTCATCTGCATAACTATAATCGTGCTTATGATCAAATCAACGTACGGCAGAGCATTCAGAGCAATCAAGGATGACGAAATCGCCGCAGAAGCCATGGGCATCAACCTCGCAAAGCACAAAATGATCAGTTTCGTTACAAGCTCATTCTTTGCAGGCATCGGCGGTGCGCTTCTTGCAATCTTCCAGGGCTCAATTTCAGCATCTCCGTTCACATCAACTATGACGTATGAGATCCTTCTTATCGTGGTTATCGGCGGTATCGGCTCAATTTCCGGCTCTGTAATCGCAAGCTTCCTCTTCATCGCTTCTTCGGAATGGTGGCTCAGAGGACTTGACAGCGGCACATTCCTCGGAATCGAGTTCCCTGCCCTCTTCAAGAACGGCTTCAGACTCGTAGTATTCTCTGTTGTTATCATGATCATCGTGCTCTTCTTCCGAAAGGGTATTATGGGTGACAAGGAGCTGTCAGCAGAAAAGGTATTGATCGGAATAAAGAATATTCCGTCAAAAATAAAGAATGCCTGCAAGGGCAAGCAGAAAAAGGCATAAAGGAGGTAACAGCCAATGAAAGTACTTGAAGTCAAAGATCTGACTATGCAGTTCGGCGGTGTCGTTGCCGTAAACAATCTTTCAATGCACATTAACGAGCATGAGATTGTATCCCTTATCGGCCCAAACGGTGCAGGAAAAACAACTGCATTCAATGCAATAACAGGCGTTTATGAGCCTACAAACGGTGAAGTTTATTTCAATGAAAAGCTGATGGTCGCAAATCATCCGCAGGGCAAGATGAAAAAGCTCTACGCAGGTGAGAACAACGGTGTTTACAAGAAGACTATCGTCAAAACACCTGACCAGATCACAAAGCTCGGTATGGCAAGAACATTCCAGAACATCAGACTTTTCAAATCCATGACCGTATTTGAGAACGTTCTGACGGTTAAGCATCTGCGCAGAACAAGCAACCTTTTCACGGCAACATTCCGTCTCAACTATAAAGAGGAAAAAGCAATGCGTGATGAATGCACAGAGCTTCTCAAGCTTCTTGACCTTTATGACGTTAAGGACGAGCTTGCAACGTCTCTTCCTTACGGCAAACAGCGTCATCTTGAAATCGCCCGTGCGCTTGCCACAAAGCCTTCTCTCCTTCTTCTCGACGAGCCTGCCGCAGGTATGAACCCTCAGGAAACAGAGGAGCTGACTGCTTTCGTCAGAAAAATTAGAGACGATTTCAATCTTACGATACTTCTCATAGAGCATCATATGAATCTCGTTATGGATATATCAGACAGAATTTACGTAATTGACTTCGGTAAAAAGATTGCCGAGGGTACTCCTGAAGAGATCCAGCAGGATCCAAAGGTAATTCAGGCATATTTGGGGGCAGACGATGAGTGAACTTAACAACAACAACATTCAGCTAGAAATAAAAAATCTCTCTGTTGCATACGGTGGCATCAAGGCTGTAACTGACTTTTCTCTCAGCGTTGAGCGCGGTAAGATAATAACTCTTATCGGCGCAAACGGTGCAGGAAAAAGCACGATTCTCCGTTCGATCGCAGGTATCGTAAAGCAGAAGTCAGGCGAAATTCTCTTTGAAGGTGAAAACATTCTCGGAAAGCCTGCTGACTATGTGGTATCAAAGGGCATCACACTCGTTCCCGAGGGCAGAAGAATCTTCCCTAACCTGACAGTACTTGAAAACATTAAAATCGGTGCTTATCTTCGTAAGGATAAGCTGAATGACAGCATTGATTATGTCTATTCTCTCTTCCCGAGACTTAAGGAGCGTCACTGGCAGTTTGCCGGCACTCTTTCCGGCGGTGAACAGCAGATGCTTGCAGTTGCAAGAGCGCTCATGAGCAAGCCTAAGCTTATTATGATGGACGAGCCTTCACTCGGTCTTGCACCTATCGTTGTAAAGGATATCTTCTCAATCATCAAGACGATCAACAACGAAGGCATCACGGTTCTCCTCATTGAGCAGAATGCAAACATGGCTCTCAAAACATGTGACTTCGGCTACGTTATGGAAACAGGTCACCTCAAGATGCAAGGCACCGGCGCAGAGCTTCTTGCAAATGAGGAAGTAAGAGAAGCTTACCTCGGAAAGTCAAAAGACTGATCCTGAATTTTATCTTTATTGAGTTCAATCCCGTAATCCTGCTTCAGATGCAGGACTGCGGGGTTCCTTTTATGCCTTGATATCGCATTATTAAAACAAAAAGCTTATTTCCTGAAACGAAAAAGGAGGCAACTTCGCTTTGAAGTGCCTCCCGTTTTATTATATTCTGTATTATACTGAATTATCTCAGAATGGATGTGTAAACTACGTTTCTGAGTCTCGGCTGATAATAGTCCTCCTGAGGATTGAGCATATGGTGAGCATAGAATACACCGATGTTTTCGTCAGGATCAACAAGTATGTTGGCACCTGCGGCACCACCCCAACCGAATTCGCCGAGGCTTCCGTTTGTGCCTGATGCGGCAACATCCATACATGTTCTTACGCCGAGTCCGTAGCCGTAGCCCTTGAGCTGACCCCAGCAGTATCCGCCAATTTGGCTGTTGCTGAGCTGATTCCATCTCATAAGGTCAACTGTGCCTTCGGAAAGAATTCTCTCGCCGTTTGCGCCCATGCCGTAATTTGCAAGAGCCGCCGCAAGCTTTGCATAGTCAGGTACTGAAACCGTAATTCCTGCGCCACCGCTATCATATTCTGATCCGGGTATAAACACAGTAACAGCCTTACCTGCATTTACAATATGGCCACCCTCTGCCTTGATCGCTCCCGACTGGAGCGCAATGAGATCATCAGGACCGTCATTTACAAATCTGTACTGCTCTGCCATCTGATCACGAACCTTTTCATTGTGATAGCAAGCAGTCGTCATTCCGAGAGGTTCAAAAATGTTCTCCGAAACATAGTCACGGAACTTCTTTCCCGAGATAGCAGATACAACTGCCGCAAGAACATCATGAGAAAGGCTGTACTGCCACATCTCACCCGGATCAAATGTCAGGCAA
Source organism: Clostridia bacterium (assembly GCA_045627045.1). Lineage (GTDB taxonomy): Bacteria > Bacillota > Clostridia > HGM11327 > HGM11327 > SIG351. The sequence continues at coordinate 12,419 of JAZQMY010000058.1, forward strand.
TCTTCAGCCGCAATGCACTTTGCAACTGTGAGTGTATCCATCTTTCCGCCTGTAATCTCCATTGCCTTCCTGAATCCGGCTGAATCGAGATCGTATGTCAGACCTGAAGTGTGTGTGAAAAGATGTCTCATTGTGAGCGGACAATTTGCCTTGCGGATCTCTCCGTCTGCGTTCACCTTGACGTCTGCAAACTCCGGAATGAACTCCGCAACAGGTGTATCAAGCAGGAAATAGCCTTTTTCATAAAGCTGAAGTGCAGCAACAACTGTTGTTACCTTTGAGCATGAATATATATTGACAAGCCTGTCAGGTGTAAATTCGATCTTATTCTCAACATCTGCATAACCGGAGCAGTATTGAAAAACTTCTTTTCCGTCAACATAAACGGAAACACAGTTACCGGGCATTCTCCACGCCGTGAGTCTGTCCATAAAATCCTTGAGATAAGTAAAATCCATAAAAGTCTCCTTTATCTGATTGCCTTATAAACGGCATTTTTAATTTTCAGTTCGTAGTTATTTGTCATAGCGGCAATAACGTGTTGTCCGTAGAATAAGCTTATTCCTGTCTGGGTGTCGATCATCATCATTGAACCAGCCGCTCCCGGCCAACCGAATTCGCCCTCCTCCGATATTCTCCCTGCTTTGGCTTTATCCACAAGCGTTTTTGCTCCGAGGCAATAGCCGTAGCCTGTTTTCGGGTCGAAAAGCTTTCCTCTCATCTGATTGGTCATCATAAGCCTTACCGTTCCCTTTGAAAGAATTCTTTCTCCGTTCGGGCCTGATCCCTCCGAGGCAAGCGCCGCCGTCAGCTTTGCAAAATCCGGCACCGATACCGTTATTCCTGCGCCGCCGCTGTCATATTCAGGGCCCGGCTTCAGCTCCGAAAGGATCCTGTGATCGCTTCTGATAAGGTAACCGCCGTTTATTTCGATTCCGTATTTCTCGGCGTTTTCCTTCCATTTTCCGCTGATGTGCTTCTTGTCCCAGAAACTGTACTGCTCTGCAACCTTGTCCTTGACATCTTCGTTGTCAAAGCAGGCAGAGTCCATTTCCAAAGGTTCAAAGATATTCTTTTTCATGTAATCGCGAAATCTCATTCCCGATATCACCTCAACAACGCCCGCAAGGACGTCATGAGAAAGGCTGTATTGGAATTTTTCTCCCGGATCAAATGATAAGCCGTCTTTGATAAAGCCCCTTATCACCGGCAATGTATCCATTCTGTCGGAGGTCTCCTCTTTTACCTTTCTGACGTTTTCCGTCAGAAGATCATATTTGAGACCTGAAGTGTGCGTGAAAAGATGTCTCATAGTAACAGGCGATGCAGGAGCTCTTTCTTCCTCACCCTTCTTTTTTACCTTGATATCCCTGAACTCCGGAATGAATTCGTAAACAGGCGTATCAAGCAGAAACAAGCCTTTTTCGTAAAGCTGGAGTGCCGCCGCACACGTTGCAACCTTTGTGCAGGAGTAAATATTGAAGAGCTTATCCGGAGTCATGGGCACTTTTTCCTTCAGCACCGAATATCCCGAACAATATTCAAACAATTTTTCCCTGCCCTTATAAACAACTATGCAATTCCCGGGGATTCTCCACTCAATCATTTCATCAAGCAGATTTTTTATGTCTGAAAAGTCCATTTTTTCTCTCTTTCATCATCAGTATTCAAAAATGCTCCTGCATGAAAATATTCAGGAAACAATCTTTTTTCCTTTTATTTCAAGGTCTTCAGGAATGTTTAATTTCTTCAGCTTCTGACAGCCTGAAAATGCTGAATTGCCTATCATTCTGATTGAATCAGGCAGCACAACTTTCCTGATTGTCGAGTCTGCAAAAGCACTGTCTTCGATATATTTACTTTTTGTGGGATTACTATCTCTTCAAGAGCAGTGCATTTTTCCAATATACCATTAAATATGCCAAAAGTCAACAGAAAGAGCAGAACATTATTAATGAAGCACTCCCTTCATTTTTCATCTGCAGCATACTCCCTGTGTCAGTTCTTCCGAGCAAAATCGCAGAAGCTTTTTGTATTTATTCAAAATCTTTTTTATACCTCGGCATACAGCTGATTCTGACTCTCTGACATCCAAGCGACACCATTTCAAGTGTCTCCTCCGCCGTATCTTCATATACAGGAGATACCGGAACAGGCAAAGGTCTCGATCGGTCTGCCTGTGTACTTTTTGTCATTTTTCACCTCTTCGGATGTTTCTTTATAGCGCAGCCAACCGTTATTCTCGGTAAGAAATTCTGAAATATTGTGATAATGTCCGAAAAAACCTGATATTGTCAGATCGATCTGATGCTTCAGCCAGCCCTCAGGTTTGAAATTGGAAAACGGTATTTCGTACATTTTCGGTATTGCTTTTAACGGCATACTATGTACCTTTTTTGTTTGTTTTTATGTATAATGCTATTATAACAACAAACGCAGAAAATGTCAATACAGCAAAAAGACCTCCATTGAGCTTTTGTCGGGAAGTCTGAATATTTTTACAGAAAAAAGTTTAAGGGAATAAAAAAAGCTCATAACCGAAATCAGTTATGAACTTCGAAGCTGGTCTCCCTTGAGTGTTCAAATCCGAACTTATATCTGTCTTTTTACTTTTTCTCGATTTTGATGCTTTCAGCATATCCTCGTCGAAGGTGATGCTGACCGCTCCATCCCGGAAGTTAAGGAAAAGGTCGAAGTGATCGTCATAGAGGTATATCACGTTGACAAAGTGATCGACGAGCCGCTGACGCTGTTCCCTGTCGGTGATATCGTAGGTGCGGAAGTGCGTGAGATAAGTGGTGAATATCTCCCGACTGATGGTCGGCTTCGTCATTTCTTCCTGCATGATCTTGATCGACAGTTCGTTTTTCTGTTCCTCCGGTGCTTCGGCTCGTTCTGATACCGCTGTCGTTCAGAAAGTCGGTAACGGCTTTCATTGTGTCGCTGTTGGCGTATCGTTCAAATGCTTCCACAATGATCGGCGCTGTCAGAGGGTCGATCTGAAAATGCTGTTCTTTGTCGATTACATATCCGATAGGGAGCGTACCGCCGTTGTAGCGGCATTTCAGGGCGTTGTCGGTCATTCCACGCGTGACCTTCTGCGCAAGCTCGGCGGAGTAGTATTCGGCATATCCTTCGAGCATCGCTTCCATCAGGATCCCTTCGGGCGTGTCCGAGATGGGCTCCATTGCCTCGCGCAGTGCGCGAAGGCGTTCTCCAACTACCTGCATAGCAATTCCTCCATTACAAATGCAATTATGGCATATAATTTAGAAAAAGTCAATACTGAAATACGGGTTTACTTCAAATCGGGCAACATTTTATGGGCATATTCTACCGTTAAGTGATAAGAGCCAAATGAAATCTCCGTTTGTGAGAATATCTCAAATTACAGTCTGTTGACTCTACTGTTGGTTTCGTGTATAATATAGTCACAAGCTCCGGAGCTTGAATTTAAAGATGAAGGTGATAAGATGAAAGAAATCAATTTAGGAAAAACATTATCCGAACTGCGCGCCGTAAAAGGCGTTACGCAGGATGACGTTGCTGCTGCACTTTCAGTTTCCAACAAAACAATCTCTAAATGGGAAAACGGTGATTCTTCACCCGATCTCTCCGCCCTGACGGAACTTGCAGAATACTACGCAGTCAGTACCGATTACTTACTTGGACTCAGAAGTGAATCCCAAAGTACAGACGATTTCATTGCGGAACAATTTAAGAACCTTGATCGGCGTGATACTGCGCTGAAACTCTTTGAAATGCTGAAAGCCACGTTCCCTCCATGTATGGAGGTCGCGGGGACTGCATTTGACGATGTATGCGACAATGTTGATACCATTCCTGTGCGAACGGAGCCGATGAATAGATATTCCATCGCTCTGCATGAATTGTATCATTTCCTTGTATGCTCGGATGATGTGAATTTTGCAGTTATCCAACTGCGAAATCAAGCAAATTTCAAATGGCTTTTGGATGAGAAAAAGCAAAAGAAGATTACAGAACTCCTATCTTATCTTGCCGATCCGGATGCTATGAAAATTCTGTATTTTATCCATTCCAACGGTTGTTCGGAAAAATTTACAGCAGAATATATGGCAAAGCATACCGCTGTTGAATACGAAAAAACGGAACAAATTTTGCAACAATGTTGTGACATCGGAATATGCAGTTCCGTAACCGCTCATTTGAAAAGCGGGGAAACCAAAATTTACGAATCCTTCGGAGACGGTTTGATCCTTTCCATTCTTTCTATCGCTTATGAAAGAATGTGCGGAAGAAACTGCTATAATTACAATTTTAACGGCAGGAGCAAAATGATACGAGGTGAGAAAAAATGAGCTTTTCGGAAAACATCAAAAA
>JAZQMY010000059.1:0-29575 GCA_045627045.1 Clostridia bacterium
ATAAATATTACTCATGGAGATATAGTATGAATACAGAAAAAACATTTACTGCAGAGAAACATACAGGATATGTTGTAGGCAACAGTATTCTTGCTGCCGAGGTCACACCGACAGGAAGAATGTATTCAAACATTAGATACAATCCTTCAAGCTTTAATTGGGCTGAAAATTATATCAGAGAAACTGGCGAAGCAGGATTCGAGTTTGTCATCGACGGAAAGAAATACGCCGATAATGAGCTTTCGTGGAACGTTGAAGAGAAGGTGTTCCCGGTTTACAGAGCATGGACACAGGTATCAGGTCTAAAAATCAAGGTCAAGGCTTTTGCACCTATCAAAGCATTTGATGAAATCGCAATTTTTACTCCTGCCATCGTGACAACTTTTTCTTTTGAAAATGAAACGGATATGGAGAAGGAGATCATCCTAAACCAGCTCTGGAAGGTCGCAAAGCTCACTCTTCCTGAAGCAAAGGTTATTGATGATGAAGTCTTCAATGCTGTTTTTTCAGGTATTTCATTCATAACTTCAACAAAAGGAAACGACTTCTGTGCAAGAAATAAGGATAATGACCTTGAGCTTGAAACTTCATACACCCTTGAAGCAAAATCTGAAAAGAAGATCGTTTTTGCTTTCGGAAACTATCACGCAGAGAATAAGCACAGAAATGATTGCCCCGAAATAGCTGACATCTGCTCATATATTCACTCAAATACGGATATGTTCTCTTATGCCATTGATGAATTCATTTCATATATTCCGACGGTATGTTCGGATAAAATCGCAGAATATACAAGATGGTACATTCAGGCTTCCGTGCTCCTCACAAAGGCTGATAAGAGAGGACATCTGATCACAATGGGCTACAATGAGCTTAATCAGAGAGACTCATTCTGGACTTCATTCATGCATCTCGTCCTTTTCCCGGATCTTGAGAAGAGAATGATTGAAGTATCCTGCAGCTATATCCGTCCCGATGGCAAGATACCGACCACGGTTCTTCCTGTGATCGAGAGAAATTTCGATATAGATATCAATGAGTATTTCTGCCTCAGAATCGCAAGATATTATAACTTCCACAAGGACATCGGCTTCCTTCGTGCTTGCTTTGAATATTACAAACGCGCTGTTTTGTTCATCGTTAATATGGACAAGGACAACGACGGACTTCCGGAGCAGTGCCCTCCTGAAAATCCTGATTGCTTCTGGGCCGACTGGAAGGATGTAAGCTACATCGTAGGAAGAAAGCTTGCTCCACATTTTTCGCTCCTCTGGCTTGCTGTTCTCAAGGAAGGAGCAAAGCTTGCAAGAGTTCTCGGTGATGAGGGCGTTGCCGCAGATTATGATGCAAGATACAAGAGGGCGTTCGAAAAGATAAACAAGCCCTATACAGGAAACGATGAAGGCGGCTTGTGGAAGGACGACCATTATGCCGAAACATGGTATGACGGAAGAATAGAAAACAGCATTCTTCAGGACCAGACAGTAGGTATGTTCTTTGATGTTGTGCCTGCAGATAAAGTAGAGCTTATTTATAAAGCACTCAGGAACAACGAAACGGAATTCGGCGTAAGAGAGACTTATCCTTACAGAGCGGTTTCAGTTGATCCGGCTGGAACATATCACAACGGCGGTATCTGGCCGTGGCTCATGTTCTGCGATATGACAGGCAGATTCAAGTACGGCAAGGGCAAGGATGCGGTTCGCTTCATCGAAAAGCTCGGTTACTACGATCTTGAAGCTCCCGGTGATATGAGACCTAATGAATATCTCCACGCAGATACGGGCGAAAACAAGGGCTTTGAGGTTCAGGGCTGGTCATCGGCGCTTCTCGGAACGATTTATTTCGGCCTTTTTGAAATTAATAATGATGATGGCAAGATAAATATCAAAGTAAATTATACAGGTAATGATTTTGAAACAAAACTTGTACTTCCTGAGGGAAAGGGCATAGCTGAGATTTCATGCAGAAATTCGGTTGTAACGGTAAAAATAAACTGATATGAAAACAAGAACAGAACATGATTCAATGGGTGAGGTTCAGGTACCTGCAGACAGACTCTGGGGTGCCCAGACACAGAGAAGCCTCGAAAACTTCCCGATAGGCACAGAAAAAATGCCTTCAGAGATAATTCATGCATTCGGTTTGCTCAAAAAAGCTTCTGCTATGGCAAATCATGAGCTGAAGCCCCAGAAAATGACGGATGAAAAGCTTGATGCCATCATCAAGGCGACAGATGAAATTATCAGCGGCAAACTTAACGGTGAATTCCCTCTTGCTGTATGGCAGACTGGAAGCGGCACACAGTCAAACATGAATGCTAACGAAGTAATTGCCAACCGCGGCAATGAAATCAAAGGAAAGAAGCTCCTTCATCCGAATGATGACGTCAATATGTCACAGAGCTCAAATGATACCTTCCCGACAGCAATGCATATTGCAGCATTGCTCTCGATAAAGAATCAGCTCATTCCGTCTGTTGATGTTCTTATTTCAACCTTCAGAAGACTTGAAGAAGAGAATAAGGATGCAGTCAAGAGCGGAAGAACTCACCTTCAGGATGCCGTTCCGATAAGCTTTGCACAGGAAATATCCGGTTGGAGAGGTATGCTTGAGGTTTCAAGAAAGCAGATACTTTCTGCTTCTGAAGGACTTTCAAGGCTTGCACTCGGCGGCACGGCAGTAGGCACAGGGCTCAATGCCCCCAAGGGCTTTGATGTTCTTGCTGCTGAAAAGCTTACAGAGCTCACAGGCGAGAAGTTCGTTACGGATGATAATAAGTTCCATGCTCTTACTTCTAAGGATGAGCTTGTGTTTGTACACGGTGCATTGAAAGCACTTGCCGCAGACCTCATGAAGATTGCAAATGATGTCAGATGGCTTGCAAGCGGCCCGAGATGCGGTCTCGGAGAGATAATTATCCCTGCAAATGAGCCGGGCTCATCAATTATGCCCGGTAAGGTTAATCCTACACAGTGCGAGTCTATGACGATGATTGCCGTTCAGGTTATGGCAAATGATACTGCGGTCGGCATTGCGGCATCTCAGGGCAACTTTGAGCTGAATGTATTTATGCCTGTTCTTGCATACAATTTCCTTCAGTCAGTAAGGCTTCTTGCGGATGGTATCCGTTCATTCAATGACAGGTGTGTTACGGGAATCAAGGCAAACAGAGAGAAGATGCATGACAATCTTTACAATTCTCTTATGCTCGTTACCGCACTCAATCCTTTCATCGGATATGAAAACGCCGCAAAGACTGCAAAGAAGGCATTTGAAGAGAATATTTCATTGAAAGAGGCTTGTGTTTTGCTAGGCTTCCTTTCAGAAGAGAAATTTGATGAAGTTTTTCATCCAGAAAACATGATATGAAAGTGAGAAAAATATAATGGATATAAAGCAGGAATCATTGCAGAAGCATTATGAATGGAAGGGCAAAATCGAGGTTGTGTCAAGATGCAAGGTCGAAGACAGACATGATCTTTCGCTTGCATATACTCCCGGTGTTGCTCAGCCTTGTCTTGAAATACAGAAGTGCCCCGAAAAGTCTTTCGAGCTTACAAGAAGATCAAATCTAGTTGCAGTTATTACGGACGGAACGGCTGTGCTTGGTCTCGGTGACATCGGCCCTGAAGCAGGTATGCCTGTTATGGAGGGCAAATGCGCACTTTTCAAGGAGTTCGCAGGCGTTGACGCATTCCCGATTTGCATAAGATCAAAGGACGTTGACGAGCTCGTCAGAACGATTTATCTTATTTCAGGCTCCTTCGGTGGCATCAACCTTGAGGATATCAGCGCTCCGAGATGCTTTGAGGTAGAGAAGAGACTCAAGGAAATTTGCGACATCCCTGTTTTCCATGACGATCAGCACGGTACGGCAATAGTTGTTGCGGCAGCTCTCATAAATGCTCTCAAGGTCGTAAACAAGAAAATCGGCGAAGTCAAGGTAGTAATCAACGGCGCTGGCTCTGCTGGAATAGCAATCGGCAAGCATTTGCTTAATCTCGGTGTTAATCATCTTACGATGGTCGATCGCTTCGGCATTATCTGCGAAGGCATGGAAGGACTCAATCCTGCTCATCAGGAAATTTCAAAGCTTACAAACATAGAACATCAGATGGGTAACCTTGCGGATGCTATGAAGGGCGCAGATGTATTTATAGGCGTTTCAGCTCCCGGAATCGTTTCAAAGGACATGATACGTTCTATGGCAAAGGATGCCGTTGTTTTCCCGATGGCTAATCCTACTCCTGAAATTATGCCTGATGAGGCACTTGAAGCAGGCGCAAGAGTTGTCGGAACAGGCAGATCGGATTTCCCGAACCAGATAAACAACGTTCTTGCATTTCCGGGAATTTTCAGAGGTGCACTTGATTGCAGAGCTACCTGCATAAACGAAGAAATGAAGGTTGCAACTTCATTTGCACTCGCTTCTCTTATTCCTGATGATGAGCTTTCGGAACAGAACATAATTGCTCCGGCACTTGATAAGCGTGTTGCAGAGACTGTTGCCAAGGCTGTAATCGAAGCGGCTCACAAAACAGGCGTTGCAAGAATATGAACAGGTTTTTTGCTGAAAAAATAGCAGATGATAAGGCATATCTTTCCGAAGATGATGCCTATCATCTCAAAAGCGTTCTCAGAGCAAAAATCGGTGAAGAGTTTGAAGTTTCAGACGGCATCGGCAAGGAATATATAGCTAAGCTCTCTTTTCTTGATAAGAAATCTGCAATACTTGATATTATTTCCGAAACTACCGTTGACCGTGAGCCCTCACATAATTATATCGTTTGTCAGGGAATACCTAAGGGAAGAAAACTTGATGAAGTTGTCCGCCATGCAACAGAGCTTGGTCTCAAGGAATTTTATCCGCTTATTACGGACAGAATCAACGTAAAGAACGTCGAGGACTACGATAAAACGGAGAGACTTCAGAGAATAGTTGATGAAGCGGCAAAGCAGTCCAAAAGGCTCGTTATTCCTGAGATTCATAAACCGGAAAAGCTTTCTGAAATCGTGAAAAATGCTCCCGCCGAAGCAATAAAAATCATTGCGTGGGAGGAAGAGACGGAAACTTCACTCAAAAAAGCAATAACAGAAGTTTCGGATGCAAAGGATGTATATATAATTGTCGGGCCGGAGGGCGGTCTGACGGAGGAAGAGGTAAATCTTGCAAAAGCAAACGGCTTTGTAAGCGTTACACTTGGAAAAAGAATATTAAGAACAGAAACGGCGCCGCTTGCACTGATTTCAGCAATCAGCTGCTTGCTCGGTGACCTTGAATAAAAAGGAAGCAAAATGAAAGTCGGATCATTATCACTCGGATGCAAAACCAATACATATGATACAGAGAAGATTCTTGCTATGTTCCGCGACAAGGGCTACGAGATAGCTGATGAAAAGGAGCCTGCGGATATCTTTATAATAAACACCTGCAGTGTTACCAATATGGCAGAAAGAAAGTCACGTCAGGCAGTGGAGAGGGTGATGAAGCTTAATCCGAATGCCGTCATAGTAATGACGGGCTGCTATGCTCAGGTCAAGCCTGATGAAGTAAGAAATCTCCATAACGTTTCTGTTGTCGTCGGCACGAGAGACAGGAAGGATATAGTCGAGCTTACCGAAAGATATATGACTTCCGGCGAAAATCAGGCAAGAATATCCGATATTTCACGAGATACAACATTTGAGGAGATTGATTCGGAGCTTTATTCATCAAGAACTCGTCTTCAGCTGAAGGTTCAGGACGGATGCAATAATTTCTGCAGTTACTGTATCATTCCGTATGCAAGGGGCAGAATTGCTTCAAACCCTATGGAAAATGTTCTTGCTTCTGCTGAAAAGGCAATCGAGAAGGACGTTAAGGAAATCGTTCTCACGGGAATTCACATTGCATCCTACGGAAAAGATATCGGCAAATACGGACTTGCCGACCTTGTAGAAGCGATCCATAAGAAAACGGAGGGCACAAATGTCAGAATAAGAATCGGTTCTCTTGATCCGACTGTTGTTACAGAAGAATTCGGCGAGAGAATGTCAAAGCTTGAAAGACTTTGTCCGCAGTTTCACCTTTCACTTCAGAGCGGCAGCACCACTGTGCTCAAACGAATGAACAGACATTATACAGCCGATGAGTATTTTGAGTGCACGAGGATTTTAAGAAAGTTTTTTAATTCTCCGTCAATCACAACAGATATCATTGTAGGCTTTCCGCAGGAGACTGAAGAGGAATTTGCAGAAACATTGGCGTTTGCTGAAAAGGTTCGCTTTGCAAAGATACATATTTTTCCGTATTCAAGAAGAGAAGGCACGGTTGCGGCGAAAATGGATGGGCAGATACCTCATTCCGTTGCAGTTGAGAGAGAAAAGCGTCTTTCTGTCATAGAGGAAGAAACGAGGAGAGAATATATCGAAAGTTACGTCGGGAAAACGGCAGAAGTCCTTTTTGAAGAAACAAAAGAAATAAACGGAATGAAATATACCTGTGGCTACACACCGGAATATATTTATGTTCTTGCGGATGCAGACGACTCACTGCATAATACCATACGAAAAGTAAGACTTACGAAGGCGTATGATGAATTTGCCGAGGGTACCGTTGAGAATTAACAAAGCAAATCCGACCGAAAGGTCTGATAATAAAACAATTTATAAGGAGAGTACTGTTTGAAAAAGTACGACACACCGCAGATTGCGGGCTGTCCGGGAGGTTTGCCTTGTGATCAAACAAACCTCCCGCAATGAAAGCAATTGAAGTCAACAATAATCAGGAGGAAAAACAATGAATAAAAATGACATAACTATCCGTTTGGAAAATAAAGAAGAATACAGGGAAGTTGAAAACCTTGTGAGAGAATCGTTCTGGAACATCTACCGTCCGGGATGCAGCGAACATTATGTGCTTCATATACTCAGGGAAGATCCGGCATTTGTAAAAGAGCTTGATTTCGTAATGGAGTATGACGGCTGTCTCATAGGACAGAATATGTTCATGAGGACTGTTATTGAAGCAGATGATGGCAGAAGGATACCAGTTCTTATGATGGGACCTATATGTATCACGCCTGAGCTGAAAAGAAGAGGCTACGGAAAAATACTGCTTGACTATTCTATTCAGAAAGCCGCAGAAATGGGCTTCGGGGCAGTTCTTTTTGAGGGCAATATCGCTTTTTACGGAAAGAGCGGATTTGACTACGCAAGGCGTTTCGGCATCAGATACCACGATATGCCTGAGGATGCGGATCAGTCGTTCTTTCTTTGCAAGGAACTCAAAACGGGATACCTTGACGGTGTTACGGGAGTTTACATTACGCCGCAAGGTTATTATGTGGACGACAAGGACGTTGAGGAATTCGACAGAAGCTTCCCAGAAAAAGAGAAGAAAGTGCTTCCCGGTCAGTTATTCTCATAAAACGGATGAAGCTCTGCTTTTGCAGAACAAAAAAGGCTGACAGTTGATCTGTCAAAACGGAACAGCCCGGGAGGAGTTCATCCTCTCAGGCTGTTTTTTGAATTTTTAGAGTTCCAGAGTTCCTCATAATTGTTATTTAAGTTATGAGGAAACCAATAAACCGAAACACCCTTGTAATCGAATCTGTTCCAGAATACGACGGTGTATAAACCGGCTTTATAGACTTTTGTTCCTCCGTCCAGATATTGACTATAGTATTTCGGGAAAAACAGAAAATATAATATCAGGAACACAATGAGGAATATAAGGAAAGTGATGGCTGTTTTTCTGAGTATTTTCATAATAAATACCTCCGGAAATGATATTTTTACAGTTTGTCATCATGTATTTACAGTTTTTGCCGATACTGTGTTATCAGGCTTTCTTCCAGCGTACGCCTTCCTTTGTGTCTTCAAGGATGATGCCCATTTCTTTGAGCTTGTCACGGATCCTGTCTGCTTCTGCCCAGTTTTTACTCTTTCTTGCTGCCTGTCTTTCGGCGATAAGTGCTTCAACCTCGGAATCAATGTCGTTTGTGCGACGGCCAAGAAGTCCGAGTACGCCGGCAAGCTCAACGAGCATATCGAGAGCATATTTTGCTTCGGCATAAGATGAAGCATCATTTATAGAAGTGTTGATTTCACGAACGAGATCAAAAATCGTTGATACTGCATCGGCTGTATTGAGGTCATCATCCATCTTTGCCTTGAATGTCTCACGGAAAGCATCGTATTTAGCTTTTACTTCATCTGCAAGAGGAGCGATGTCATCCTTCTTGTCGGAGCAGAGCTGTTCAAGTCTGAATTTAACGTTATAGAGACGGTCAAGAGCATTCTTTGTGCCGAGGATTGCGTCATCTGTGTAGTTGATAGGATTTCTGTACTGAACCTGAAGAATGAAAAGTCTCAATACTTCAAGATCGTACTTTTCCGATACCTGACGAACAGTAACGAAGTTTCCGAGTGATTTGCTCATCTTTTCACCGTTTACCTGAATGTATCCGTTGTGCATCCAGTATCTTGCGAACTTCTTGCCTGTGCAGCATTCGCTCTGTGCAATTTCGTTCTCGTGGTGAGGGAATATGAGGTCAAGTCCGCCTGCGTGAATATCGAATGTTTCTCCGAGGTACTTCATTGACATAGCGGAGCACTCAATGTGCCAGCCCGGTCTGCCGTCACCCCAGGGGCTTGTCCAGAAAGGCTCGCCTTCCTTCTTTGACTTCCAAAGAGCGAAGTCCATAGGATTGTGCTTAACATTGTTAACATCAATTCTTGCACCCATGCTGAGGTCGTCAAGATTCTGACCGCAAAGTCTGCCGTAGCCATCGAATTTCTCTGTATCGAAGTAAACGTCGCCGTCAACATTGTAAGCATAGCCCTTCTTTTCGAGAGTGCTGATAAGATCAATGATCTCCTGAATATGCTCTGTGGCTCTCGGGTTTACAGTTGCGGGCATTATTCCGAGACCGTTTGCATCTGTGTAGAATTCCTTGATGAAGTGATCTCCCAATTCCTTTACTGTGATGCCGCTCTCGTTAGCACGCCTGATCATCTTGTCATCGATATCGGTGAAGTTCTGAACGTAGGATACCTCGTATCCGAGATATTCGAAATAACGTCTGAGCGTATCGAATACAACCATAGGACGTGCGTTACCGATGTGGATGAAATCGTAAACGGTTGAGCCGCAAACGTACATTGTAACTTTTCCATCCTTGAAAGGTACAAATTCATCCTTTTTGCGTGTCATTGTGTTAAATATTTTCATATCGGATATTATTCCTCTCTGATTCTTTATATTAAGTATATTATACAGCATAAAGGGAAAAAAGTCAAATATTATTGAACAAAAAACCGGAACATATACATTCCGGCTGAAAAAATTATGTTCTTGTGATGATGGTTACATTCTGTGAAGCTTCGCCTGTTTCGTCAACGACTATCTTGAGGATCTTTGTGGCTTGTGCGCTCGTCAGCTTTTCTGCCTTCACAACGATATTCACAGAACCTTCCTCTACGAATGCAATCACATCGTCAAATCCCTTCGCCTTGATGAGGCTTTCAAGTTTAAGCTCCGATTCCATCAGAGCGGCTATTTCAAGCAAACGCTCTTCGGCTTCTTTTTTAACTGATGCATCGGTGCTTTCGTTGTCTGTAACCGTCTGAACGTATCTCATTTCCATATCCCTGATGCTCTGACGGTTGGTTCTGTATGCATCAAAGTAATCTGCCTGAGTTGAATTGTTACTCTGATTTTCCTTTGCGACATCTTCAATGTTTTCGTCCTCGTTTTTGCTTACGGGGTCTTCGGATTCATTGTTGTTCTGACCGGCATCTGAAATGTCAGGCACGTCATTGCGACTCTTTGCGTAAATGTAATTGGCGCTCGTGAGGATGACGAGGCACATGATGAGGCTTACGATTACGATGCCTTTCTGTCTTGTAAAAAAACTCCAGTTGATTTTCATATCAATAATACTTCCTTTCTTTTACTTGGTAAATGATATTCTGCAAAAACTTAATTATTCCCCATTTCATATATTTTTATCTGCTTTGCTTCGATTCCGAGTGCTGTTCTTACTGCCTGCTCGATTGCAACTCTTGTTTCGGGCAGGGAAGCACCCTCGGCTATTATTACGGCGCCGATGGCTGAAGCCCCGTCTTCGGAGTAGGTCACAAGCGCCGAAACCCTTCCGACTCCTTTGATATCAGAAAGAGTGTTCTGGATTCTAGTCTCAATTTCCGTGTGCGAAGAGACAGCTTTCGGCGCCGGGGAAGCTACTGTTGCCGATGCGGAAACGGTATTTGCTCCCGAATAGAATTTTATAAGAATAATTGCAACGAGTATGACGGCACAGAAACATATCAGGATGTCCTTTTTGGTGAATTGGTTAAGATATTTCTTTATCCTTCCGATTATATCAGCTTTGTTCATGATTCCTCCTTAACGTTCGTTCGAAACAAAGTAAATTATGTTTTCTTCTTCAATGCCCGAAAGCTTCTGAATTCTCTCTGAAATTATTGCTTTCTCATTATTTGTTAATTCTTCTTCAAATGAGATGTAGATTCTGTAATTTCCGCTTTCACTTTCATAAATTCTTACCGTATTATGCTTGTTTGTCACAGAAAAAACGGCATTATCCGCAATATTCTTCAGTTTTTCTGCCGTAAACAATCCGACACTGCTTTTTACCGTGCCGCTTTCGGATAATATCGAATCTGCAAAAACACCCGAAAACTGTTCTGACAAGCTGAAAACAGTAACTTCAGGTATGATTCTAACGATCGTAAGCAAAATAACGGCACCTGCAAACAACCTTAAGTATGCCTTGAACTTATCCGTAGGCAGGATAGATTCAAGAATCAGAAGGAAAACCGATGTTATAAAAAGCATCTTTATCAAAGCATTTATTTTGTCCATATCAGATTCCGAGTAATGCTCCTGCACCTGCCGAAACGGCGCTCAGAAACACAAAAAAAAGTATTGCAGTGGTCGCGACAAGAAGAAAGAGTGATCCGTACACTTTTCCTGTCATCTCAAGATAAGCGGTTATTTTTTCTTCACCAGTTGCGCTGACAAAGACGGAAGCTATTCTGTAAACGAGCGAGGCGGCAAGGAGTCTTATTGCAGGCGAAATTGCCAGCGTCAGCAGAACAATCATTCCTGCCGAGCCTATTATGCCTTTGACTATCACGGAACAGGCGGTCACAATGTCAAAGCTCTTGGAAAGAAACGTTCCGCCGTAAAGTGAAAATGATGTTAACGTATATTTTACTGCCTTTGCGGTCGAACCCTGGAGAGATTGTGAAATAAGCTTTTGCACCCCGGTAAATCCGAAGAATACAGAAAACATAATTCCCGAAAGCCAATCTGTGAACGACTTCATCGAGGAAGAAATGCTTTGAAAAAAGTTATTCTGCGAGATGAAGTTTGCCGTATTCAATACGAAAACTCCTGTTGTCAGCGGAATGATTACCTTTTCGGTGAGAAGTGATACCCCTTCCGCCATCATCAGAAGGTCGGAGCCGAATTGCATCTGTCCGGAGCCTGTCGAAAGCGAAAGCAGAAACGGAAGCACTGTTCTGATGAAGTCCGACATTATCGAAAGTCCGTTTAAACTTGACTTTATCGCCTCCGAAAAGCCTCTGAATGTCAGAAGCACCGCTGCAAGCAAAAGTAGTTTTCCTGCTTCCTTTGAGGTATTTCCGTTTGAAAGCTTTGTTAAAAGAGCGGAAAGCACCGCCAGACCGAATATTCCGGAAGCGATAAGCATATGAGCTGCTATTTCGCTCCTGAATTCGGAGAGCGCTTTTGAAATGAGTCCTTCGGTTTTCAGGTCAATACTGCCCGAGGCTATGTCCGAAATAAAGTCTTTAAGGCTCTTTCTCCCTGAAATTCCGCTGAAATAGTCATTTTTAACAAATAACTCCCAATCGGAAAAATCAGTTTCTCTCAATGAATTTTCGGCAAGAGCGCTCAGATCAACGAATTCCTGTTCTTCTTCGGCAAAAGCACGAGAGAACGGCAGGAGAGAAAGCACTCCCGCAATAAGCAAAAAACAAACGGCTTTTTTCATAATATTTCAAATACTGCCGTACATAATTCCGTTATAACGGGAAGTGTAAGCGTGAGGATGCTGACCTTTGCGCAAAGCTCGACCTTTTCTGCGGCTGAAGTTTGTCCCGCGTCACGGAGAAGTGAGGATATAAGCTCTGCGGTTATCGCCATTCCGATTATTTTTATTGCTCCGGAAAGAAGAGTGTTATCTATTCCGGCTGTTTTTGCAATAAGGCCTGCCGTCTGAAAAGCACTTTTTATAGGCTCAATAAGCCCTGAAAAGATTATTACCGAAAAGGCAATGCTTATCGGCAGAACAAGCTCGGGCTTTATCTCTTTTATTATCAGCAGGAGAAATGTAACTGCAATCGCGGCAGAAACGGCACTGAAAAAACTCATCCCAAATCAAACAGTGCTTTTACTGTTTCAAACAGATTGCTTATCAGCTCAACTACGCTCACAAGGACTATAACAAGGCCCGAAAGCGTGACAAGTGTTGCGATTTCTGATTTATCTGCTTTATTCAGAACCTGATTCAGCACCGCAATCAGTATTCCGACGGCGGCAATTCTGAAAATTATATCTATCTGCATTGTTTTTCCTTCCTATAATAGTAAAATGGCGGCAGCAATACCTGAAATGATGCCTGCTTTTCTGTAAAGAGGTGCATCTCTTTTTGCTTTTTCCTTTAATCTGTTTTCTTCGTCTGTTATCAGCTTTGCCGCATGATCGAAAGCTTCGTTTATTGTGCGGCAATCAGCGTCCCTTATCTTTGAGAAGAGAAATGCTAAACTGCTTTTTATTTCATCTGAATATCCGGAACTATCTATTGCTTCACTGAAAACATCGTTTTTCCCTGAACGCGCAAGCAAAAGTATTTCGGAAAAAAGCTCACTTTTTTCATCTGCCTTTGATTTTCTGATTGCCTCGGTAAGACCTTCTTTATAAACCGTGATGTGATATCTGAAAACAGAGAAGGCCTGCGAAAGCTTTTTTATCTCCGCATAGCCGGATGAGGTCCGGGCGGCGAACATATATCCTGCGATCGTTGAAGCAAGAAATGAAATTGAAGAAAGTACGATCCTCATAGGGTGATAATTTCTTTTACAAAGCTTTTGCCTTCGGAATTTTCCAGAATTATTGCTTTTTTAACTATTCCTTCGCCGAAAAGCCCATGTAAAGCTTTTCTTTCCTTTAATTCGGAAAAGCTTTTTGCATGAGCCGTCGCTACGAATGAAACGCCTGAACGGTATGCATCCGTCAGTGCCACCATGTCACTTTCGCACCCTATTTCATCGGTTATAATTACATCGGGAGAAAGTGTTCGAACGGCAGAAGAAACGGCAAGGCATTTGGGCATTGAATCAATAATGTCGGACAGAATTCCAACATCAAACTGTGTTTTGCCGTGATATGTGCCTGCTATTTCGCCCCTCTCGTCGATTATCACCGTATTGAATGAGCGTGCAAGGTTTCTTGCTATGTCACGAAGAAGCGTTGTTTTGCCGATTCCCGGAGGAGAAGCGATCAATGTCGGAAGAACGGTTCTGTCTGAAACGATCTCTCTCATAATCGAATCGGAGCAGCCTTTTATTTCCCTTGCAATTCTGAAGTTTATGCTTGTGATGTTCATGATAGAAACGATAGAATCCCCATTCATAAGCGCTTCACCTGCGATTCCCGCCCTGCAGCCGTATTTCAGACGGATGAATCCGTGAACGATTTCGTTGCTAACGGAATTTACGGAATAGTCGCTGATTTTTGCAACTGTAAGCTCTATATCTTCCTTTGTGCAAATAGAATTTATATCGGGAATTCTGCTGATATCCTTATCTATGTAAGTAAACGGCTTATCAAGCCGCATTCTGATTTCCCTGACAAACGTCTTGTCGGGAATGAGCTTTGCAAACCGGGGCGGCAGGAGAGAAGATATATATTCGGTTGTTCTGTCCACTGTGTGTTGCCTCCTTTCGCTTCAAGAATATGAGAGGCACAAAAAATATATGACAAAAAAATAATTTCAAAAAATGGGTTGCATTTTCTGATAAATATGATAAAATATACGTAGAATTATTTTTATGCATTTTAAATGCACTAATGATAAAGACAGACAAATTCTGACGGAGGAATTATGAACAATAATTATTTACACGAATCAAAACCGGCTTCACGTTGGCTTGAAGCTTATCCTTTGGGAAATGGCCACATTGGTGCCATGGTTTACGGCGACACAAAGAACGACATGGTTAAGTTCAATGATGATACGCTTTATTCCGGAAAAAATGAATGTGCAGATGCAAAGGATGCGCTTTCACACCTTGATGAAATAAGAAAGCTGATTCTTAATGACAAGAGCAAAGAAGCTTATGAGATGTGCAATTACCTTCTTGGCGACCCTCTTTTTGTTCGTTCATATCAGGAAGTTGTAAATCTCTGGCTCAAGGATAATGTTGACGGCACCATTGCCGATTACAAGAGAACACTCGATATGAGAACAGGTCTTGCCGAGATAAATTATACGGAAAACGGCGAGAAAATCAAGAGAGAATACTTCATTTCGTTCGATAAGGATGTTATGATGGTAAAGACTTCTGCAGAGAAGCCTGTGCTTGATCTCTCAATCAGCTTCTCAAGATCGGAGGATGCTTCCATCAAAGCATATGACTGGGCAGGAATAGGCTATATCCTTCTCAACGGTCAGCTCATTGATATTCCTACAAAAATCCGCGGCGAGGGCGGCGCTGATATGCGTTTTGCCGCAGCTGCAAAGATCGTTTCAGACGGCGAAGTTAAGGCTGAAGGCAGAGACGTTAACGTCAGGAATGCTTCTTATGTTACATTGATTTACACATCTCACACTGATTACAGCTTTAAGGATCTGAGCCTCGACAGAACGATTATGCCTCTGGATGTCTGCAAGGATAAGATCAATGCAATCGATCCGGAGAAATACGAAGAATATAAGCTTGAAGCAGGAAAGACTCTTGCAGAGCTTTATGACAGAGTTTGTCTTAATATCACAGAGAATTATACAGATAAGGACGTTACGGAACTTCAGAATGATGCAAGAAACGACTGCAACATAAATGAGCTTGTAGAGAAGTCATTCAATTTCGGCAGATATCTGCTTATTACTTCTTCATCACGTCCGGGAACGCTTCCGGCAAACCTTCAGGGTATCTGGGGTGAAGGCTACAGCATGCCTTGGGATGCTGACTTCCACACGAATATCAATCTCCAGATGAACTATTGGCCTGCGCATGTATGCAACCTTGCGGAAACAGCTGAGCTCCTCAACGATTTCCTTGAAAAGCTTACTGTTCCCGGCGAGCATACGGCAAAGTCGATGTACAATGCAGGCGGCTGGACACTCCATCACCTTGTAGACTGCTTCGGCAAGACTTCAATGCATGACGGTGTCTGGGGTGCTACACCTATGAGCGGTCCGTGGCTTGCAAGACATCTTTGGGAACACTATGAGTTCACAGGCGATAAGGATTTCCTTGTAAATAAGGCTTATCCAATCATCAAAGGTGCTTGCAGATTTGCTCTTGATTACCTCATTGATGACGGCACAGGCAGACTTGTAACTGCTCCGAGTGCTTCACCTGAAAACTCATTCATCCTGAACGGCGAAAGAGTTACAATGACATATTCCGCTACAATGGATACAGAAATCATCCTTGATATCTTCGACAAGATGAAGGCGATCACAAAGGCTCTCGGCATTGAAGACGAAATCGTTTCCGAAATAGATTCAGTTATACCGAGACTTCCTAAGTATCAGATCTCTAAGAGATACGGCACGCTTTGCGAATGGATCGAGGACTACGAAGAGACAGAACCGGGACACAGACACGTTTCTCATCTCTACGGCGTATATCCCGCAGATATCATAACAGAGAAGAAAGATCCTGTTATCTTTGATGCCGCAAGAAAGGCTATCGACAGAAGACTTGCAAACGGCGGCGCAGGTACAGGCTGGTCAAGAGCATGGACAATCAACTTCTTCGCAAGATTCCACGATGGCGATCGGGCATATCATCACATTGAGCAGTTCGTAAAGAAGTGCTGTGAAAATAACCTCTTCGATATGCACCCGCCGTTCCAGATCGACGGTAACTTCGGCTTTACATCAGGTCTTGCAGAAATGCTTCTCCAGAGCCACGAGGGCGAACCCGGTGCAAGAATCATTTCGATCCTCCCGGCACTTCCTTCAGTCTGGAAGAACGGCTCAGTTTACGGTCTCAAGGCAAGAGGCAATGTAGAAGTATCAATAGAGTGGAAGGATTCAAAGCCCGTCAAGGTATCATATAAGCCTGCTTTTGATTGCACAATCCGTACGGAGTGCATCGGCATGGAGAATATGAAGCATTCTTTTGAGGCCGCAGTAAATGGAAATTATGCTGAGTTTGCGGCAAAGAAGGGTGAAATATATACATTTAGCATCTGATAAGTGAAATACCCGGGGTTTTCCGCCGCATAATCTGTGGTGGATGCCCCTTTTTCTGTAAAATTCAGGCAGAAGAAAACACCTTTTTTTACAAAAAATGTATTGACTTAAGCATTGATTTGTGATACAATACTACCGCTCTAAAATTGGGCGACAGAGCTTTGAAAGCTTTGCCAAAGATCGTAAAACAGGAAAGGAGAAATTCCGTTAAATAAACGGGATCATAATGCTTTATGATGGATGAAGAACTCTTCTCGCCTTATGTTGTTGACATATTGGTTAGAGAAGGCGTGAGACCTGAAAATGTGCTGTTGACAGCTTGTTGCGACAGGTCACTTGATGAGGAGTTCGAAGATACCTATGTTTTTCTCAGCATTGACAGAGTAAGTTTCCTTACGGTAGAATACGAAAAAACCGTATCAAAGGTATACGGTGGTTTTATTTCTCCCAAAAAGGGAAAGAAGACGGAGTCGAAAGAAAAAGTTCTTTGCAGGGAAAAAAGATATCTTGAATACAGACTCAGCGATATCAAAGAAATGAGACTTGTCAATCTCGTTGCATCCGGTGTGGTTTACATCAGGTTTGAGGACGAGAAGAAGGAAGTCAAGGCTATTGCGGCATACACAAATGCCTGCGTAGGAGAAATCGCAAAGATTTCAAGAGCTATCCAGAAGATAAAAGAAAAGGGTGCTCTCAATATTGCGGAGTTCAAAGACAAGGATGATGAAGAATTCTGTCCTAAATGCGGCAGAAGATATGTAAATAAGCAGAGAAAGGTCTGCCCGAAGTGTGCAAACAGAAAATCAACGTTTGCAAGACTTCTCAGGATGATGCCTAAGTATAAGAAAGAGCTCTGGGTAGCAATATTCATGAGACTTATTGCTTCGGCGTGCAGCCTTATTATGCCGTACTTCCTCGGTGTCATTCTCTTCGATAAGGGATTGAATCCGGACAGCGGCTTCTGGTACGGAAAAATCGGTCTGATAGTCCTTATTATTTTCGGAATATATGTTATGTGGACGATCGTCGGTGCCGTACAGAATATAGCCATGACACGATTGTCGCAAAACATGGTATTCGACCTTAAAATGGATATTTTCAAGGCATTCCAGTCAATGTCAATGGGCTTCTTCACAAGAAACCGAATCGGTTCTACAATGAACTACATAAACAGCGACTCGGGTTCCATTGCAAACTTCTTTGTAAGCGGTATTCCTTATGCGGTCAACGCGATAATATCGTTCGTGGGCGGCTTCGTAATGCTCTATTTACTTAACTGGCGAGTTCTTTTCCTTGCGGCAATTCCTGCATTCGTAATCTTTGTTGTACTCAAGTCAACAAAGAAATACATGTGGAGAATGTACCAGAAGTCATGGGCAATCGGCTCAAAAATTACTTCAACTGTCAGCGACTGTCTGAGAGGTGTTAAGGTCGTTAAGGCTTTCGGTAAGGAAAAAGACGAAATTTCAAGATTCGATAAGGTCAATAAGAAGTGCTTTGATGTAAACTACAGGATGTGGAACGTAATCACACTTCTCAGCCCTATCTACAGTCTTGTTATCAGCCTTGTTACGTACGGCATCTGGATCATATGCGGCTTACAGATCGTAAACGGCAACACACTTATGTCTTACGGTATTCTCGCAAGTACACTCTCTTATTTCAGCATGATGCTTTCTCCTGTTGAATCATTCTCAAGCTTTATGGAATGGTGGAGAAACGCTATGAATGCCGCACAGAGAATGTATGACCTCATTGATATTGATCCTGACGTCAAGGAATCAAAAACTCCTGTCGTTATGAACAAGGTCAGAGGTGACATCGACATTGCGAACGTTACATTCGGCTATGAGCCTAACAGAGCAATTCTCAAGGATATCAATGTTAATATCAAGGCAGGTGAGATGATAGGTATCGTAGGTCACTCCGGTGCCGGTAAGTCAACACTTATCAATCTTATCACAAGAATGTACGATGCCGATGAAGGCTCTATCAGCATTGACGGATATAACGTAAAGGATATTTCAATCAGAACACTCCGTAACAACATTGCACTCGTTACGCAGGATACATACATCTTCCAGGGTACTGTTCTTGAAAACATTGCTTACGGCAGACCTGATGCATCAAGAGAAGAGGTTATCGCAGCAGCAAAGATCGCAAGATGTCATGACTTCATTGAAGCAATGCCTGAAGGCTACGATACAATGGTCGGTGCCGGTTACAGAAGTATGTCCGGCGGTGAGAGACAGAGAGTTTCCATTGCACGCGCAATTCTCATAAATCCGAGAATTCTTATTCTTGACGAGGCTACAGCGGCACTTGATACAGAAACAGAAATGAGCATTCAGGATGCTCTGGACAGTCTTACTGAAGGCAGAACAACGCTTGCTATTGCACACAGACTTTCCACGTTGCGTAATGCCGACAGACTTGTTGTTATTGAAGACGGTGAGATCTGCGAGCAGGGTACTCATGCAGAGCTTATCAAGATGAAGGGCGTTTATTATGGCCTGATGCTCAAGCAGGCTGAAGCACTCAAGACAAAGGGTGTCTGATAAAATTGAAGAGAGGTAAATCATTATGAGTGAAAATATATTGGACTCCGTTGAGATAGAATTTATCGAACCGGGAGAAGCAGAATTCAACCTTACAGAGAGCCATTTGCTGACTCTCGATTTCAAGGGCACACATTATCCGTGCGTTCAGCTGCACAGATCATTTCCGTTCACAAATCCTAATATGTATATTTCAGTAAGAGATGACGATGACAGCGATAAGGATAAGGTAAGAGAAATCGGTAACGAAAAGAAGAAGGAAGTCGGAATGATAAGAAATCTCGATGCATTCGACGAGAAGACAAGAGCTCTTCTTGAAAAGTTCCTTGAATTACGTTATTTTACTCCGAACATCACAAAGATAGAATCCATCAAGGAAGAATTCGGTTACAGATACTGGACCGTTCAGACAGATAAGGGCCCCTGCAAGTTCACAACAACACTTTCAAGAGGTACTGTTCAGAATCTTGCTTCAAGCGACAAGGTAATGATCTATGACGTTGACGGTAACAGATTCAAAATCGATAAATTCTCTGAAGTTGATTCAAAGCTCAAAAAACAGATAGAAATGTTCCTGTAATACTTATTGCGAAAGGAAATTAAAAGTAATGAAACTGGATTTTGAATTGCCCGAAGCAACCAAAATGAAAGTTCTGAATTCCTTGATGACCGACATTTTCTACTGCATTCCTCTCGGAATGGACGTGGCGGGCTTCAAGCATCAGGACAGCTGGTTTGTTGTAGGACAGGATAAATGGCTTACCGTTCAGGAAGGTGAGATCGAAAGGGTAGAGTATATAAAGGACTGTAAAGACTTTATGCTCAAGCCGATGGTCGGTAACTCTTTCGTCAAGTGTACGGTAAACGGCGTTGTAACGATGATAGCAAGATTCTCAATGACCGAAGTTGTCAGATTCGGCTATATCGTTCAGATCCTCAATCAGATGACACAGAACCTTACTGTTAAGGTTTACAATAACGACAGAGAAAGAACATGTAATAAGTGCGGACGAATCCTTATTCGAGGCACCAATCTCTGCCCGAAGTGCAGTAAGAAGACGGAATCAATCAAGCAGATATTCATAATTGCAAAGAAATTTTATATCTTCCTTGTACTTTCTTCGATCGCCTGTCTCATTCAGACATATCTTTCTTTGAAGGAAGTTGACTTCTATCAGAAGATAGTTGATGAGTGCTTTGGTGCAAATCCTGCCGGAACAGAAGTGTTCTTCAAGTACATGGGAATAGTTATTGCTCTCGGTCTTGCAGGATTCGGATTGGGTATTCTCGTTGCATTCACAGAGAATAACTTCACACAGAGACTTGTTGCAAAACTCAGAAAAGAGATTTTTGATAAGGTACAGAGTCTTTCTGTAAGCTATATCGACACGGCAAGCCCGGGTGATATCATGAACAGAACGTTCTCAGATACTTCTGAAATCAACTCTTTCCTCAAAACCGTTACAGTAACATTGTTCAAAACAGTGTTTATGTTCATCCTTTCAACTTACCTGTTGCTGAAGATGAACTGGAAGCTTGCTTTGATCATCATCCTTCCGGCACCGCTTGCAATTTACGTTCAGCAGTATGTTTGGAATAAATGCATGAGCGTCGTATTCAAACAGCTGCGTGTAGCAAACGATAAGTCGAATTCCTATCTCCACGATGTAATTAACGGTATCAAGGTTGTAAAGGTATTCGGTGCGGAAAGCAAGGTAACAAAGAATTTCCGTAAGTATGCAAGAAACGTTGCTGATCATGCAATCAAGGGACAGACTATTGCCGAGTGGATCGGACCTCTTTCGGTCATTATCCTTTACATTGGTCAGTACCTGATTTACTTCTTCGGATGTAAAGCTATTGTAGGCAATACGATGACACTCGGTGAGCTCGTTGCATTCAACACAATCATTCAGAAGTTCTATGGCCCTGTCGGTTCTCTCATGACTTTGCCGAGACAGATTGCAAACTCACTCATTTCAGTACAGCGTGTATATGAAATTCTTAACCAGGTTCCTGAAATCGGAGACGGTGTTCAGAGTGAAGACCACAAGATCAACGGTGAAATCGTATTTGAAAACGTAAGCTTCGGTTATAACTCATACGATCACGTTCTTAACGATATCAACTTCAAGGTTGAGAAGGGCGAAATGATAGGTCTTGTAGGCAGATCCGGTTCTGGTAAGAGTACACTCACAAACCTCGTCTGCAGATTCTACGATGTTAACGAAGGTAGCATCATGATCGACGGTGTTGATATCAGAAATATCCGTAAGGAATCTCTTACAAGCCAGATCGGCGTCGTTCTTCAGGAAAACTTCCTTTTCAGCGGCCCTCTCTTTGAGAACCTGAGATATTCAAAGCCTGATGCAACATATGAAGAAGTAATCAGAGCCGCAAAGATCGCAAATGCTCATGAATTCATAATCAATCTTCCCGACGGTTATGATACGTGGGTAGCTGAAGGCGGAAGCAACTTCTCCGGCGGTGAAAAGCAGAGAATCGCCATTGCAAGAGCTATTCTTTCTGATCCTGCAATTCTTATTCTCGATGAAGCTACATCAGCTCTCGACGTTGATACAGAGGCACAGATTCAGGAAGCTCTCCAGAGACTTATCGAAGGCAGAACAACATTCGCTATTGCTCACAGACTTTCAACCCTCAAAAACGCAAACAGACTTTTCGTTATGGATAAGGGTAAGATCGTTGAAATGGGCACACATGATGAGCTTCTCAAGAAGAAGGGTATTTATTACTCTCTCGTTATGGCTCAGAGAACAATGGCAAAGAGAAAGGGCAAGACGGATACTGTATCCGAGATCCTTTCAAACAACAACTGATAAATAATATGACTGAAAAACAAAGAAAAGCGGAACAGCTCGCAGCAAATCCCGATGAAGCTCTTCTCGGCAGAAGAATACTTGATCTTGATTCGATCTGCAGTAAAAGATATTCGCCTGTTTCAACACAGTTTCTCACTCCGGAGGAACAGGCGTATTGTGAAATGCTGTTTCACCTTCTTGAGTCAAGATGTATATTCGAAGGTGGCTACGAAGGCGCAGAGCGCTCAGTAGCCATTCTTTTTCCCGAAGAAAATTATTCTGACGAAGAATATTCACCTGTTTGTGCGATAAGAATAAAGAATACCGAAGGTCTTACACACAGAGATGTTCTCGGAGGAGTGCTTTCGCTCGGGATAAAGAGAGATACTCTCGGCGATATAGTGATAGGTGAAAAGGAAAGCTATTTATTTATAACTACTGATATGGCCGATTATGTAGCTTTGAACCTGACACGCATCGGCAGAAACAAAGTTTCGGCTCAAAGATGCCCGACTTCCGAAGTAATTCATCCTGAAATCAGAACAGAAGAAATCAAATCGACTGTTGCATCGCTCAGGCTTGATTCCGTTCTTGCAGAGGGCTTCAGACTTTCAAGAGAAACTGCAAAGCAGGCAATATCAAGACAACTTGTTCAGATAAATCACAGAACCGTCGAATCAGCATCACACAGCGTTAATGTAAGTGACGTAATTACTTTGCGCGGTAAGGGGAAAATAGTCCTTGACGAAGTGTCGGGAGAGAGCAGAAAAGGCCGCATCTGGGTAAAAATTCTCAAATATGTATGAGTCTGACTTTACTGTATACCGTTTCACGATAAATTTCCTTGACATATTGTTCTAAACGTGCTATACTTATATACAATGGAATGATAAGGTATGCTGATAAAAGTGTATTTAATCCCGCAAAATTGTCGGAAAAGGCGTTTTGCAGCCATCTCATATTACTTAAAGAAAGGCTTGGGTAATAAAATTGTCTGAACCAAATAATAACAACAAATCCTCCGAAAAGAAGTACAAGAGAGAAAATACTTCTGCGGCAGGAAGTGAAAATAAGAACGGCGGATTTTTCAGTAAGCTGAAAAACGAAACCGTAACTATTGCTAAGACTGCAGGAAAGGAAATTTCGGCGATATCTGTCGCCGCATGGAAAGCTGTCAAGAAAACAACAAAGACGGCAGTAAGTGAAACAAAAGAACTTTCCGGAAAAATCTGGTCTGATACCAAGAAATTTTCAAAAAATGTCTGGTCCGAAACCAAAAAACTTTCATCAAAGGTCTGGAGCGGCGTAAAATCGGGCATATCCAAAGCTTTTACTGCCATAAAAGGCGCTGCAAAGAAAGTCGGTGTGGCAGCGGCAGGAGTGTTTGCTTCTGTCAAGAAAGCAGTAACAGGAAAGCAGATTACACCTGAGGAGAAAGCACAGAAGGAAGCCTTAAAAAAGGCTGAAGCTGAAAGAAAAGCACAGCTCAAGGCGGAAAAACAGGCTAAGAAGCAGGCTGAAAAGGAAGCTAAAAGGAAATCCAAAGAGGAAGCTGAAGCAAAGAAGAAAGAACAGATTGCAGCAGCTGCCGCAGTCGGAGTCGTTGCTGCAGGAGCTGCAGTCAGCACAGCCGTTGCTTCATCTAAATCTGAAAATAACGCAGAAACTGTCGGAGCAGAAGCACAGCCGGAAGTTGAATCAGAAGTACAGCCCGAGGATGAGACTGTTGTTGTTCCGCCTGTTGTAGGCTATGTTCAGCCGGCGCCGAAGGCAGAAACGGTAAAGAAACCGGCCAGCGAAGCTCCTTCCGAAAAAGCATCAGAACCGGAGTATGCAAATGCCGCATTTGTTCCGGAGAATGATAATAACGATCTTTCCGAAACTATAGTAGCAGGTTCTGCGGCTGCCGGAGTAGTTGCAGCTGCCGGTAAGGCAAATAAGGCATCAGATCCTGCGTTGATAAATTTCTCTGACAAGAGCAGACTCGTTCACAGGGAGCCGAAAATCAAGAAGACCAATGAGGAAGAACCTGTTAAGAAAGGAAATTCCATGTGGGTGAGAGACAGACGTCCTTTCTTCGGCGTTTCTATTGCCATTGCGGTTATCAGACTCTCAATCCTTCTTGTATGTCTTGTTGGCTTTGCGTGCCTTGGTCTCGGACTCGGCGTTGTAAGAGCATATATTGCATCCGCACCTGAGCTCAGCGTTGAAAAAATCGAGAACAACGATCAGACATCTTACATCTATGACGGAGACGGCAATCTCCTTATGGAATATTATAACCTTGAAAACAGAACATGGGCAAGCTACGATGAAATCCCTACCATGCTCAAGTATGCAGTAGTTGCCGCAGAGGATGAATCCTTCTTTGAGCATTCGGGCTTCAATTTCAGACGAATCGTTGCTTCCGCTTTGAGTAACTTCACGAGCAGCTCTGTTTCCGGCGGTTCCACCCTCACGCAGCAGGTATTGAAGCTTACCTTGCTTACTTCACAACAGACTTATAAACGTAAAATTCAGGAAATCTATCTTGCATATCAGCTTGAAAAGCAGTATTCTAAAGAAGATATTCTTGAGTGGTATATGAATATCATGCCTATGGGCGGCCTCCTTTACGGCGTAAAAGCTGCTGCAGAGGACTATTTCGATAAAGAACTCGATGAGCTTACGCTTCAGGAATGTGCGGTGCTTGCAGGTATGACCAATGCTCCGACACTATATAACCCTCGTCTTTGCATGAAATCAGAGGAAGACGGTGGCTTTGGAGAAAAAGGCAGAACAAGACTTTATGCGAGGGCGAATTACGTTCTTACGCAGATGTATGCTGTCGGTTTCATCACACAGGAAGAATACGAAGCAAACCTTTTTGACGTAACAGACATTGAATCGGATCAGATTCTTGTAACAAGCGCATCCAAAACTTACACTTATGAACATAAGTACTACGTTGAGTACGTACTCAGCGAGCTTGTTGAAAGACTCATGGAAGTTAATAACTGGAGCGGCACAACAGGTCAGGAGCAGGCTTACTCTCTTATCCGTTCAGGCGGTCTCAAGATTTATACCGCTCTTGATGTTGATCTTCAGACAAGAGTTGAGGATACGGTTTATAATTTTGAAAAGTGGCCTACGCTTTCAGATCCTACCAAGTATGTAACATCTGCCGGCGTCATTCAGCCACAGTGTGCCGTAATTGCCATCGACAATAAGACCGGTTATCTTGCCGCGATCGTAGGCGGCAGAACAGAGCCTACCGCAAGACTTCAGCTTAACAGAGCTTATCAGTCAATCCTTGCACTCGGTTCTTCAATCAAGCCTATGTCGGTTTACGCACCGGCTCTTGATCAGGGCAAGATGAGCAACATGGTTATCGAGAATATCCCGGCTTCTATTTCAGGATGGGTTTCACCGACGGGATATCCTAGAAACTCTGATAATATTTATTACGGACCTACCGTAATTTCATACGCACTTGTCAAGTCAATGAATATTCCGACAGTTAGAATTCTTATGACAAGACTCGGCGTTTCAACATCTTACAGCTATCTGAAGTCATTGAACTTCTCTGAAGATGCTCTTTCAATGAGCCCTTCAGCTCTTGCACTCGGTTCAACAGGTGGCTACCTTATCGATTCAGTATCAGCGTTTGCTTCGCTTGCTAATGACGGTGTATACAGAGAACCTCTCAGTATCCTTCAGATCGTGGATAAGAACGGAAATACTGTTTTCAGCATTGAAAATCAGCTCTACAGAAAAGTATTCAAGTCTTCAACTGTTTACATTATTTCTTCATGGCTCCACAGGGCAGTTACACAGCCTGAAGCCGCAATTACGATTTCTCTTGAGAATGAAGAGATAGAAGTTGCAGGCAAGACTGGTACTAACGAAAGCGGAAGAGGTATCGGCTTTATCGGTTATTCGCATTATTATACCTGCGGTCTCTGGATCGGCCACGATGACTTCTATCCGACATTCACGTCGAATATCACTGCCCTTTATTATGCAACTCCGCTCTGGAAGGCAGTAATGAATGTTCTCCATGAAGGACTTGATGGCTCAAAGATTTATACCACTATGCCTGACGATGTTATCGAGGTAACGATATGCGGCGTATCAGGTAAGCTCCCGAACGGTGATGCCTGCGAACACGATCAGCACGTAGGTAACGGTTATTACACTTACGGCCTCAAGACAGAATACTTCATCAAGGGCACAGAGCCTACTGAAGTCTGCGATATGCACTCAACAGAGCTCTTTTGTACGCAGACAAATATGCTCGCAAATGAGTATTGTAATGAAGAATGCGTAGAGGAAAGAACAGTCGTTATTCTTGAATCCGATTCAGAATATTTAAGACTCCTCGGAACATCATATGAGTACCTTCTCTTTGATTACTTCCCGGTATTCTATCTTAACGGAACTCCTTACATGGTTGTAAAGAATTCAAAGGGCGAATATGAGGGCTATATCAAGGGCGATAAATGTATCTGCCAGCTTCACTCAAAGGAAACACAGAACGTTATTGAAGAAAAAGAAAAGATGCTTGAAAAGGCAAATGAGCTTATCGATGAGATTTACGATACTGCGGCTTCTGGACGTTACAAGCCATATGTCGGATCTGTTCAGTATTCACAAATCAATGCCGAATACGATCATCTTATGGAATGCATTAACAGACCTGTTTACTCATTAAACGATAAAGAGAAGATTTACAACCAGAATGAAGCACAGGAAGCTTATAATGCACTCAAGTCACTTGCAGATTCGATCTTCGACGGCATCGACGAGAAGCTTCAGCTCAAGGATAAATATGTCCTCAAGGGAAATGAACTTGCGGCTGAAATCAGATCAAATCTCCTCAAGAAGAAGTATGCATATGTTGTTACAACAGACGAGATAATCGATATCAACAATGCTATTGCAGAATTCAATGCGGTTCTTGATCTTCCTGTTTACTCGGAGGATGAGAGTCAAGAGCTCTTCGACGTCGAAAATGCAAACAAGGCTTATTCA
Organism: Clostridia bacterium; assembly: GCA_045627045.1. Lineage (GTDB taxonomy): Bacteria > Bacillota > Clostridia > HGM11327 > HGM11327 > SIG351. Next base: position 26,854 of record JAZQMY010000059.1, read on the forward strand.
GATCTCGAGACAAAGGCTGACAAGCTGTTTGCAAAGCTTGACGAAAGATATGAAAAGCACGGCGGTTCGAAGGATCCTGCCGCTGTAACGCCCACAACAACAAGCAGCACAAAGAAGATAAGCGGTATCAATTCAAAGTACGCAGTCCTCATCAATGCGGCTTCGGGCGAGATAATAGCAAACATCAATTCAAGCCAGAAGATGCAGCCTGGACTTATGTCCAACGTTGTATTTGCAATGGTTGTAAGTGACTATTGCGAGAGCCACGGCGTGAACATTAACACAGAGTATATCACTATCACGAGTGATATATTGAGAAAGACTTCAGAGCTCGGTCTCGGAACGGCAGGCTTCAAGGCAGGAGAAATTGTAAGCATACGCGATCTTATCGCATCAACAATCGTTTCTGCCGGAGGCGAGTCACTTGTAGCTCTTGCAGAATATTTCACAGAATCAACTGATGTGTTCGTTGAGCTTATGAACAATAAAGCGATCATGCTCGGCTTGTCTGATACACATTTTGTAAATTGCATCGGAAAAGATGATGCAGATCAGTACACCACCGCAAACGATATGGCAGTAATTCTTGCTTATGCATATAATTACGACCTTATCAAGACCACGATGATGACTGATACATACACTTATGCAAAGACAAACAAGTCTTCACAGAGAATTGTAAAGAGTATGTTCAATACGTACCGTACTTCTTACGATTCATACCTCCCGAATTCATCACTTGAAAATGCTTCCGAATTCGGTGGAAAGCCTTCCAACTCCGATGCAGACAAGTACGGACTCCTTTCATTCGCAAAGGATGAGCTCGGAAACGTATACATCCTTGTAACAGGCAAGGCACAGACGTCAAAGGGCGTAGTTGAGGATTACATCTACATCTACGAAGAATATGCAGATCTCCAGGCTGAGATAATTCTCCCTGATCCTTCAAGAGATCCTGTAATTCCGACTGAAGACGGTCTGACACAGAAGATAGATGACATTGCCTCAAAGTATGCAGTGCTTATAGATGCCGAAACAGGAAGAGTGATTGCAAAGTCTAACTCCGACACTGTAATGTATCCTGCATCACTTACGAAGATAATGGCGGCAATCGTTGCTTATGAGCATACAGAGAAGTACGGAATTGATATTGACAATACATACGTTGAGATCACGCAGAACATTGTCGATGCGGTAGAGAGCGCAAATCTTTCAGCCGTTGGCTTCAAGGCAGGCGAGAAGGTCAAGGTCAAGGATCTCTTCTATGCGGCACTGCTTCCGTCAGGCGCTGATGCTGTTCTTGCTCTTGCACAGTTCTGCGCAGGCACGGAAGAAGACTTTGTAGGCATGATGAATGCTAAGTCACTCCGAATGAATCTTGTCAATACAAACTTCACTAATTGCACAGGACTTCACGATGATAATCATTACAGTACAGCACAGGATATGGCTGTCATTACTGCTTATGCTTACGGCGTTGACTTCCTCAGAGGTGTTCTTGAGCAGGATTATTACACGCTTTCAGCAACGAATAAGTCAGGCACAAGAAAGATCGAGTCCGGCGTAAACGGCAGAAGAAGAACCTACAATTCATCTCTGGCTGAATCCCAGATAGCAAATGCTTCTGAATTCGGTGGCAAGACAGGTCTCACAAATGAAGCAGGCTATTGCCTTGCAACATTCGTTAAGGATAATAACGGCAAGGGATATGTGCTTATTACTTGCGATGCAAAGACGAGCAATGAAACAGTTTCCGATTATCTGAAGATTTATGAGATGTACACTGATCTCAGGCTCACAAGAACAGATAAAAATGCTCTCAAGCCTTACAGTGATTCAGAGACTATCACTATATCAGGCATTACTTCAACCTCCGGCTTGGTTATCGACACCAAGACCGGAAGAAGAATTGCAGGAAAGAGCTCGTTTACGAAGATTTATCCTGCATCTTTGACAAAGCTTCTCACTGCAACGGTAATTCTTGATTACTTTGAGGCTAACGGAATTGATATTGAAGTTACTACGGTAACAGTTTCGTCCGGTGCGGTTTCAAAGGCTGCTGTTTCTGCCGGCTTCAAGTCAGGCGAACAGGTCAGAATCAAGGATCTCCTTGCCGGAATGCTTGTTGCGGACGGCGATGATGCGGCTTATGCACTTGCTGAATATTGCTTTGGCTCCGAATATTCAACAGTTTTGAGAATGAACGCAAAAGCAAAACAGCTCGGACTTGAGAACTCTCATTTTGAGAACTGCACAGGTGCGGCAAATGAAAACAACTATACAACACTGAACGATATGGCAGTTATCCTTCTGAATGCTTATAACAAGTCTGTTCTCAAGGAAATGCTTACAGCAGAGAAGTATACATTTGAAGGAACAAACAAGCAGTCTTCAAGAACGGAAGAAAGCATGTTTGCAAAGCTCAGAAAGGAATACAGCTCAGATCTTGCTGATTCACTTCCTGCCAATGCTGTTGCTTACGGAGGTGTGTTCGGATACTCGTCAGGTACAAAGGCTTGCATACTGACATTTGCAGAGGATGAATTCGGCAAATTGATAATTGTCGGTACAGCCAATGCAGATAAAGAGAATGCCGCAGTCAAGGATCAGAAGTCACTTTATGACAGATTCGCCGGACTTGAAGCTAAGGTGGCTCCTACACCGACGCCAACGCCAACTCCGACGCCAACTCCGACACCACCGCCAACTCCCCCCCCAACCC
>JAZQMY010000060.1:0-30949 GCA_045627045.1 Clostridia bacterium
CAGAAGCTACTCTACCAAGCGGCTTACCTGCTGCATCTATAACGTACCATTTCTGTTCAACCTGATGTGGCTTAGCCATGAATGTACTCATGCTATTCCTCCTGAAAATCTGTAATATTTATTTTTGAACCCTTGATGCTCTGACAGAAAGCTTACTCTGGGCTAATAGAGCGCACCTCTCATCAACAGCTTTCATATTATATAACAAATTACATTTTTTGTCAAGTGTTTTTTGCGAAAAATGCAATATTTTTTTATCTCTGCGATCAGAATTCCCTTTTTGCAAGGTAATCGGCAAGAAAAATGAAAAAACCGGTATCAGGAATTGTTTTGATAAGATTTTTTGCCGTTTTTGTATATTCATCAGCAATTTTCTTTGCCTTCTCTATGCCGACAAGGGAAACAAACGTTGTTTTGCCGTTCTCATCATCCGAACCTATAGGCTTTCCGAGGAGCTTTTCATCGCCTATTATATCGAGTATATCATCTATTATCTGGAATGCAAGTCCGATAAGGAGTCCGTACTCCGCAAATTTTTCTGCCGCCTCATCATCAGCTCCGCCGATGTATGCGCCTGCCTTCAGAGCACCCACAAGAAGTGCACAGGTTTTCATTGAGTACATCTTCTCCATAAGCTTTATGTCCGTAATCGGCACGCCCGTCTTCTCTGCATATACGTCAATGGTCTGTCCGCCGATCATCCCGGAAATGCCCGTAGCCTTCACGATTTCATACTGTGCCTTTGCAAAGCGCTTTTCCGGATGCTCGCTCAGGTATTCAGCCATGATCTCGTTTGCGTGGTTCAGAAGCGCATCTCCTGCAAGAATTGCCATTGCCTCGCCGAAAACCTTGTGGCTTGTCGGTCTGCCTCGCCTGAGGTCATCGTTATCCATGGCAGGAAGGTCATCATGAATGAGCGAGGATGTGTGTATCATCTCTATTGCCGCCGCAAAGCGCTCTGTACCCTCTGTATTGCCCGAAAACGTTTTGGCCGCCTCGCTCAGCATTATCGGGCGAAGCCTCTTGCCGCCTGCCATAAGGCTATATTCCATCGCCTTCACGATTTCAGCCGGCGCTTCGGGAGAAATCGCTGCCATTTCATCGTTGAGTATCTTTTCTGTATCCTTTATTTTGTTTTTCAGATAAGCATTATAGTCCATACGGTTTTATTCCTCTTCAAACGGAATCTTTTCAAGTTTTCCGTCGGCGCCCTTGGAAAGAATCTTCACTCTGTTTTCAAGCTCATCAAGCTTTGAGGATATATACTGATACAGCTTTGCCGCTTCCTCAAAAAGCTTCACGGATTCATTGAGTGATATTTCGCCCGACTGGATCTTTTCCTGAATCTCTTCCATTCTTTCGATTGCTTTTTCTATTGTAAGTTCTTCGTTTATTTCGTCCATATGTTTCTCCGGAATATTATTTTGTTTTGTCCACTGTGCAGATAAGCTCGCCGTTGGCAAGGCGAACATTTATTATGTCTCCCGGCACAGCATCTGAAGAATCCGTCAAGGTTCTTCCGTTCAGTGATGCAATGGCAAATCCCCTGTTCAGAACGCTGAAGGGATCCATTGCTTTGAGGCCTGCCGTTATGTTTTCGTTTTTGTTTCTGAATAAAGCTATCTGCTGAAGGATTCTCTGTTCTGTCATGTCAAAAACGTGGTCTGCCGTCTGACGTGCCATAGAAATATTATGCAAAGACGATCTTATTGCGGCGCTCTCCATGATCATACCGGCTTTCGACCTTGCCGAATCAAGAGATTTCTCAACCGATGCTTTTATGATCCTCATCATATAATCAATATCGCTCTTGACATCCGTGCAGTCCCTCACCGCTATTTCTGCCGCCGCAGACGGTGTAGCCGCCCTCATATCCGCCGCAAAATCGCATATCGTAAAATCTACCTCATGGCCTACGCCCGATATTACAGGTGTATTGCAACGGTATACAGCCCTTGCAAGCACTTCCTCATTAAATGCCCAGAGCTCCTCTATCGAGCCGCCGCCTCTGGCGATTATTATCGTATCGGCTTCAAGATTATTATCCGCATACGTCAATGCCTTCGCTATCTGCGCCGCCGCGCCTTCGCCCTGCACCGGAACAGGCACGATCACTATCTCCGTGTTCTTTGCTCTTCTGCCCGTAACGCTTATTATATCCCTGACAGCCGCACCCGTAGGAGATGCAAGAACAGCAATTCTTTTCGGGAATTCGGGAATCGGCTTTTTATGTTCCTCCGAAAAAAGACCTTCCTCCGAAAGTTTCTTCTTCAGCGCCTCGAATTTCTCCGCAAGCCTTCCCTGCCCCTGCTCAGCCATCTTGTAAACCAGGAGCTGATACGATCCGTCACGCTCGTAAACCGTTGCCGTTGCCGAAACAGTGACCTGCATTCCGTCTTCAGGCTCAAATTTGAGCGAAATATTGTAATTTCTGAAAAAGGAACAGTTTATTTTGGATTTTTCATCCTTCAGCGTAAAATAGATATGCCCCGAAGAATGTCTCTTGAAATTGGATATCTCGCCGGAAACACTCACCATGCCGAGAAGAATATCGTTTTCAAGCAGGTTTCTCGTGTACTGATTTAATTCCGACACTGTCATGGAATCAGTCATTCCCGTTTTCCTCCTGCCATGCCTTGTACTTTTTCACACCGAGAAGCGAAGTACCCACCGCATTGTCTCTGCAAAGCTCCGGCTCGGCAAAATGAAGTCTTCTGCCTGCAAGCATTTTTGATTCGGTCAGTATTTTTCTGATTATCTTATTTGACGAGACGCCGCCTGCAAAAAGCACATCATTATCCTTATCAACGTTTGTGCTTACCCAGAGCGCAAGCAATTCGCCCGTATATCTGAACAGGCCTGCGGCTATATCCTCTTTTGAATACTTCTCAAGTGCATCCGAAAACTGCTTTTCTGCGCCGGAAAGACTTATTGCGCCGTTATAGAGCTTCGGCTTCGGCATAAACGACGGTTTTCCGTTTGCCGCAAGCACTTCAAGCTCTTTTCCGCACGGGAACTCAAGCCCCATAAGAACGCCTATCCTGTCTATCAACTTGCCGAAGCTTATGTCGGTCGTTGCCGATTTCAGCTCAATATCGTATCCTGTTGCGTGCGGTCGGACATCGAGCAGCTCAGTTGTGCCGCCCGAAAGGTGGAGCGCAAAGAATCTGTCCGAAAACTTTCCCTCTGACGCCGCTTCTATATGATTTTCCTGATGCGTTGTCTCAAAGCACGGTACATTCATTGCCGAAGCAAGCGTTTTCGCCATCATAATTCCGCCCTCGAATACGGGCATATATGAGCCCTCGCAGGGTCTCGGCTTCGCACTTACGGCAACGCCCTTTATGTTGAAGTCTTCACCGTCAAAAAGTCTTTTGGTTACCTCCGGAAGGTTCTTAATATGAAAGAAAAGGGCTGTAGATTGCCGCAGCCCTTTTTCACCTTTTTCGGGTAATAACATAGACAGTTCATATTTACGGCACTCCGACTTTTCAATATCAGCCACTGCCACCGATGTGGTGTAACAGCTGGTATCAATTCCGAGTATCACGTCCATTTTACTGTTCCTCTTTAAGCTCCTTATAGAACGATGAAAGCACACCGTTTACAAAAGCCTTTGACTTTTCAGTACCGTATTTCTTGGCAATTTCAACTGCCTCATTGATACTTACTTCCTGAGGTATCCTCTCACGAAGATATTTCATTTCAAATATGCCGTAGCGCAATGCGGAAACATCGACCTTGATAAGTCTCTCAACCGTCCAGCCTCTTGCAAAGCCCGAAATAATGCTGTCTATCTCGGATTTATGTGCCTTTACGCCTTCGGTTACTTCTTCTATATACTTTCTGTCTGCATCGGACAAAACGACCTTTACTTCGTTGTCTTCGTCCTTGCCATTGCTATCCATTGTGTAGTACTGATCAACTGTATCATCTATGCTGACGTCCTGACGGAATTCCATCTGGAAAAGCACCATAAATGCCACTTCCCGCACTTCTCTTCTTGTCATAATGTATGATTCCTCAAATCCGTTTTGTTATATTGTTTTCAAAGGTCGCGATCTGCTTAATTACTCGTCCTTTGTTTCTTCTGCATTCATTTCTGCTTCAGGCTCTGCCTGAACAGCTTCTTCTGTAATTGTCTCTGCTTCGATAACCGGAGCTGTGATAAACTCTTCGATATCGACGTCATCCTGAAGAGGGCTTCTTGCGGGAGCAATAGCGTAGCCTGCCTCGGGCTTTACTGTCTCTGTCTTCTTAATTTCCGGCTCAGGCATTACCTCTTCCTCAATGGTCTCTTCGACAACGAGGTTTTCTTCAGCCTTCTTCTCTTCTGCAATGCGCTTCTCTTCAGCCTTCTTTTCATCGGCTATGCGCTTTTCTTCAGCCTTCTTTTCGTCGGCAATGCGTTTTTCTTCGTTCTTCTTCTCTGCAGCCATCTTTTTCTTTTCGGCAGCAGGATCAACAGACTTGTACTCTGTTGCAAGGATCTTTACGCTCAGAACTGTTGCACCTGTGTGCTGCTCTGTGAATTCCTTGAGGTATTTTTTGACTTCGTCAAGCAATTCCGGAAGGAACACGCCTGTCGGGATGGCAAGCTTTGCATAGATAACGATTCCTGCGTTCATAACGCGGATGCGAATCTTTGAATCCTTTACATCGTCATACTTTGCGATAGCCAGCTTGACTGTATTTTCAATGGCAGTAACTGAAACAGATGCTTCTCCGTCTTCAGACTTGAAGATCACAAATGAATTGATTTTGTCCTTCTTCGGTCTTACGAAAAGAATCTTTACGGCAACTACGATAAATACAAGGCCCACAGCAAGTGCCAGCAAAGCTGTGACCATGTTCTGCATATCAAGGTTCTGGATAAAGAGCCTTACTTCGCTCATCGGCAGTACATTCAATGCGAGGAGGATGATTCCTGCTCCGACAGCCGCAAAAAGCAAGCCGACAATGATAAAGATTATTCTGTCAATTACTTTCATTTTCTGATTTCTCCTTTAGTATCTTTTTTGAATATAAGATCAGAAACAGCAACGTCTATTTTGCAGACGTTGAGTCCTGTCATAGTCTGGACTGCAGCCTTGATCTTCTCCTGAACATCAGCGCAAATCTGGGCAATATTTTTGCCGTATTCAACGGAAATAACGATTGCGATCGAAACGCCTGCCTCACTTACGTCAATTTTGATTGATTTATTTATATTCTTGGCATTGGATCTGTCAATGAAGGCATCGGGAAGCTTTCCCTCAATGAATACTCCCTGCACCTCGCAAAGAGCCATTCCCGCAATCACAGAAATTACATCGTTGGATATTCTGATTTCTCCGCCGTTGTTCTCAATATTTTCAGCCATAATAAAACACTCTCCCTAATATAAAAATTCGATTATATTTTCGTATCTATTATAACATACTTTAAGTGATTAGGCAACAGTAAATTTATAAAAAAAGTGAAAAAAGTTACGTTTTTTCGGTCATCACGTGTTAATTACCTTCGCAAGGGCAAGCGCAGCATACTCTGCCGCCGCCGCTGCTTCGGAAACGCTTACGCCGTTGTCGCCTATTTCTATCAGAAGCGAAGTATCCGAAATCTGATTATAGTCCGACGAGCTCACCCACAGAACCTTCTCACACAGTTGCGGATGAATTTCGTTGAGTGCCTTCATCAGTTTCTCCGCGAGCGCCCTGTCTGCTTCGCCATGCTCCGATCTGCCGCCCACCACAAGCATAATTCTTGCAACGCTTCTGCCGTCTATCTCTACCGTCGGCTTGCTTCCCTTTGAATACGAATCCCTGTGCAGGTCGATATAAACAGAGTATTCTCCGTTTTCTTCTATCATCCTGTATATGCCCTCTTTTGAGAGAATGTATGCTCTTCCGTAGCCCTCGGCTTCGTTATTATTCTTATCGTGATCGGAGTCGATGCCGTATTCCGCAAGCTTGTCGCAAAGCACTTCTCCCACATAGTTCACGGTAAGATAATAATTGCCCGATCTTGATGCCAGCTTTTCTCCTCTCGTGCCCACCTCTTCAAGATATGCCTCCGTGGTGTGGGAATGATAGACAAGTATTCTGACGGGCGTTGAGCCCTCCGGCTTTGTGCTTTTTGATGTTTCAAATACCGTAACCGATGCTTCAAACGGCGTTTCATCCGCATTCCGGTTATCGGTATTATTGTCAGCCGCATCCTGTCCGCCCTCGGATGCATTTTTGCCTGAAATTATGCTTTCATAGGGAGAATAAACCTTTTCTTCAGCCGAAACGCTTTCAGGATAATTCATATATATCCCTATGACAAACGCCATCACGAAAAGTGACGTCAGAAGCTTATAAAATGTTCCTCTTGTCATGGCATTACAGAATCGTAAAATCCGGCATAATGATATTTCCCGTTTCCGCATCAATGAATGTGCACCAATATCCCGCCGCATTTTCTGTTTTTGATGTAGTCGGCAGCCAGACCGCCATTACAGGTATGCCCTTATACATCATCCCGCAGGCTGAAGGCTCGCAGTTGATGATATATCGGAGCTTTCCTTCAGCATAAGTCAGCCCGAGGACTGTCCTTTTCTCGCGGTCCGCTATCTTCCATATCGTATTATTACCTGAATAGTCAAAAAAATCTGCATCATCAAGGTGCTCCTTCTTTTCTTCGAAGTATTTCCCCACAAACTGTCTGTATCCTGTCGCCGCCTGCACTGAATTTCCCGTATCAGGCTTCTTGCTCTTTGATGTCGTCAGTCCCTCATAAAGCTTCTGGATCGTTTCTATGTACGGCGTGAATGATGCAAGCTTGTTTGGCGGGTCATTACTCTTATTCTCACTGTCCGTAGCTTTTTCATCTTCCTCTTCTGTGTCTTCGACGTCCTCGCTGTACACGTTATCATTATCTTTATCTTCCTTTTCATCCGGAAGACTTAAAAGAGAAAGACGCCTTGCATAGCTTTCAGCCTCGCTCTTCTGTATATTTCTGTCCCTCCAGCCCGAAAGGACGGGAACAAGCGTCTTTTTCAGAACGTATACCGCCTCAATTTCCCTGATACTGTCTCCCGAGCCGAAGATATCCTCCGCATCCGTTCTGAAGCTTTTATAAAGCGTTCCTTCCTCTGCTTCGGGAACATTGCCTGCCAGAACAGGCTCACTTCTGTTCTTCACAAGCACTGCAAAGAGCATCTCGCTTTTTTCCTCTATGTTTCTTGCACTTATGCTGAAAACGGCATCATCGTTCAGTCGCTCCACCTTACAATATCCGTTTTGTCTTCCGCTTCCGTTCAGCACAATAAAAAATCTTGCAAAATTATGATCTGCCATACTGTCTTCCCTCTTGATTTCCTGTATTTTCGTTATCAGTATATTTACAAAGAACGCCCAATATGACAAAAAGCCATGCAATCAATATTGCACGGCCTTATAATTTATCTTCTGAATACGTCCTTGACACCGTTCCTGCTTCTGATTTTATTCATAAATGCCTGAAGCTGGTCTTTGTTCTTTACGTTGATAACGATGTGAACGACGTTTTTCGTTTTTTCCGGTGTAACAGATACAAGCTCAATATTCATATCCGACAGTGCAAGCACTATGTCTGCAGCTGCCTTATTGATATTGGCTGTATCAAAAATCAATGCATCGACCTTTGCCGGGAAAATACCTGTGTAGCCCTTCTCCCATTTTACGTCGATCGTGTGGAAGTCATCCTCTATATATTTCTTTACGTTGCCGCATTCAACTCTGTGAACGCTGACACCCTTGCCCTGCGTAACGTAGCCGATTATGTCATCGCCGAATACAGGCGTACAGCACGTTGCAAGCTTGATAAGAACATTATCGACCCCCGGGATGACAACGCCCTTAGTGACAGAGCTTTTCTTCTTTTCTATATCGGCATAAGCACCCTGACCGAGATCAGGCTGTTTTTCAAGCTCTTCCCTGAACATTTCTATCAGCTTGAAGAGAATCTTGTTTGTCGTGATGCCGCCGTAGCCTACCGCCGCATAAAGATCGTCCACGCTGTGGTAGCCGTACTTCGCCATTACAAGCTGAAGCCATTCCTTGCGCATCAATGCGCTGAGATTATAGCCCTGCCTGAGTGCATTCTTTTCAAGCATCTCCTTGCCGCGGGCAACGTTTTCCTCCCTATTTGTCTTTTTGAAATACTGCTTTATCTTCTCTCTTGCCTGAGTAGACTTGACAATGTTCAGCCAGTCACGTGACGGCTTTGCCGTGGGCGATGTTCTTATTCCTACAATGTCGCCTGTCTGAAGCACATATGTCAGCGGAACGAGCTTTCCGTTTACCTGTGCACTCGTGCAGGTGTTTCCTACCGCAGAGTGAATGCTGTATGCAAAGTCAATAGGTGTGGAGCCCTTGGGAAGGTTCTTGATATCGCCCTTAGGTGTAAATACAAGTACCTCATCAACAATAAGGTCCTGCTTTACAGCACTGATAAAGTCCTCTGCGTCGTGATCCTCTGCCTGCCATTCAAGAAGTGAACGAAGCTTCACCATCAGCGCATCAAACGAAGTATCCGTCTTGTCTGTTGTGCCTTCCTTATACTTCCAGTGAGCCGCAACGCCGTACTCAGCTATACGGTGCATCTCCTCGGTCCTTATCTGAACCTCAAATGTCTCGCCGTGATCGTCGATTACAGTTGTGTGAAGCGACTGGTAATTATTCGGCTTCGGGCTGTTGATATAGTCCTTGAATCTGTTGAAAATCGGCTTCCAGAGCTCATGGACCATAGCCATTACGATGTAACACTCAAGCTTTGTCTTGACTATTACTCTCAATGCTATAAGATCGTATATCTGCCCGAATTCCTTATTCTGCAGATACATTTTTCTGTAAATACTGTAAAAGCTCTTCGGTCTACCCTCTATATCCGCTTCTATTCCTGCGCTCTTCAGCTTTTCACGAAGCTTTTCGATCAGCTCCTGAACGTACGCTTCACGCTCTGTTCTCTTGAGAGCAACTTTTTTTGCAATATCGTTATACGATACAGGATCGATATATTTAAGAGAGAGATCTTCAAGCTCCCATTTTATCTTGAACATACCGAGTCGGTGCGCAAGAGGCGCATAAATTTCAAGTGTTTCGTACGCCTTGTTTCTCTGCTTCTCGCTCGTCATGAATTCAAGAGTTCTCAGATTGTCAAGTCTGTCTGCAAGCTTTATTACTATTACCCTGACGTCATTCGCAGTGGCAACAAGCATTTTTCTCCAGTTTTCAGCCTGACGCTCTACCTTGCTTGAATATTCGTATTTATCAATTTTGGTAACAGCCTCAACGAGCTCCGCAACCTCTGCGCCGAAATCGTTCTTGAGCTGTTCCTTCGTGTATGGAGTATCCTCAACTGTATCATGCAGGAGTCCTGCCTGGATCGTCGGAACATCCATACCCAATTCGGCAAGGGAGTACGCAACGTTGATAGGATGCACTATATACGGTGCGCCTGAAAAACGTTTCTGATCCTTATGCAGATCACACGCCTTATTAAAAGCCGCCTCATAGTCCCACCACGCATTATCTCCATACTGTTTCTTTATTATATCGACAAGCTTTTTCTTTGCTTCCTCAACAACGTCCACGTATCATCCCTCCCTTTTATTCAGTTTTTGTATTGATTATTCCTCAACGTCATCGTATTCGATGAGTGTTTCTACCTTGTAGTTTTTGAGAAGTTCTCTGCCTTTGCAGCCTGTAAGCTCGCTTACGAAAATGAAGCCTTCTACTGAACCTCCGAGGCTCTCAATGAGCTTTGCGGCAGCAAGAGCTGTACCGCCTGTTGCAAGAAGGTCATCGATGATGAGCACCTTCTGACCGGGCTTGATGGCATCGATGTGAATCTGTGCTTCGTTTGCGCCGTACTCAAGGCCGTAAGGCTGAGTAATTGCAGGAGCCGGGAGCTTGCCGGGCTTTCTTACCGGAACAATACCCTTATTAAGTGCGTATGCTACCGGAGCGCCTACGATGAAGCCTCTTGCTTCAGGTGATGCTACGAGGTCAAAATCATACTTTTTTGCTATTACGATGAGCTGTTCTACCATCTCATGATAGCCCTCTGCATCCTTGAGAAGGGTTGTGATATCCTTGAAGCTGATTCCGGGCTTCGGGAAGCCATCGATTACTCTGATTTTTGATTTCAAATCCATTGTCTTATTCTCCTTTTTGCGTTTCAAAAAATATATTATCCTCTGACTTTGTTTTATCCTCTGAGGAATTTGTCTGTAAGTCTTCTGTGCCAACGTGCATCCTTCCAGTTTTCGAACTGCGGCTGACAGTAGTTGTGAGGTGTCCATCCCCACATACCGAATTCAAGCGCGTCATCTACCGACCATTCAGCCCATTCAAGGAGCCATGACCAGTCAAGGTCCTTATGATCAAGATAGAACCAGCTTGCCCATGACTCTGTTGTCATAAGCGGTATTCCGGCTGCCTGTGACCACTCGGCAAAAGCCTGAAGCTTATTTCTCTGTGATGCTCTGTACATAGGTGCCATAATCTTGTGGCCCTTCATGCAGCGGTCTGAAAATTCCTTATACCCCGCGTCATCGTTGAAGAATTCCCCGCAGTGTTTTGTGAACTGTGTTCTTGCATCGAATCTGTTATCCGGTTCTGCGTAAAAATGGATATCCATAACATCAAGTTCAAGATCAAGATCAATCCACTTCTTATCGCCGTGAAGTGATACCGTGAATCTAACCTCCGGGAATTCCTCTCTCATTGATGCAAGGCAGCCATTGACTTCGTTTCTGATGTATTCATTCCACTGCGGTGACCATCTGCCACCGAACTGATCCGATGTCTGTCCGAGATGTCCGCCGAGGAAATACGGGAATTCATTTGCAAGATCAACATAAATGCAGTTTTCAAAGCCAAAGAGCTTTCTCCACTCCCTGAGCATTACCTTCCACTGTTCCATTATGAAATTAAGATCACCTGCATACAGTGTTCCGTCAAATCCACAGTCCCATGCGCTGAGGCAATAGTAAAGTCCTCTCTTATTGACCTTATCCATGAAGTCAATAAGCCACTGACCCATAGGTCCGTTTACTTCCTTTGTTCTGTCCCATGGAGTAAACTTGCCGCCTCTTGCAGGACGTGTGATTATCTTTTCAGGATGAGCAAGATCGATAGCCTGCGGACAGGGATCGATTCTTATTGTATTGTATCCTCTCTCAACAAGTTCGTCAAGAACCTTGTCATAATCCTCAAATGCGTCTCCGGGCATATGTCTTGTAAGGAATGCATAGTCCCACATTACCATTGTAAGACGCTTAGGCGTAAGCCAGTTTCTCATATCAAAATAATGAGATGATGCAGATGAAGGCATCGTCGTTTTTGATGAATCCTGTGTTGGATAATCCATTTTTTCTATTTCCTTTCTTTTACTGAGCTGTTTCGCTTATGTATTTATTATAAACAGAGCTTTGAGTAAGCGGTGTTTTTCTGATCGTATCCGAGAACGCCATTCTTATCATGCCGTCTGCTTCTTCATATCTGATGAACCCGAGCTGATCGAATACAGACAATGTCAGTTTCAACGAGAACGGAGTCAGTTTCATGTGAGAAGAGGAATCAATGGTGTCGATTATTGAGCAGGTCTTATCCCACGCCGCAAATCTGAACGCATTTTCCTTGAGTGCCTTATAAATTGCCGCAAAGCGGTCTCTGTCAAGCTTATCCTCACCTTCAAGCGGATTTCCTGCGCTGTATGTGAAGATATGATCTATTTCCTGAAGCTTTTCGGGGTTGAATGTCGTAGGTACATATATTCTTCGGAATTCGCCCGGTCTTATGCAATCCTTGTACGGCATTGCAAGAACCGTGTTTGCACCGAATTCGTGCCCTGTAGGGAGCGTGCCGATGAATATATCAATATAATCCTGAAAAGAATTTTCAACTATCTTTGTAAGAAGCTTTTCAAGCGAAGCCTTGTCATTTATTATAACGAGTGAGCCCATCTTGTGAGCGCAGACCTCTTCAAACGCAGCCTCTGCCGTAATAGTTTCCTCTGCCATATCCTTTGTGGAAAAGAACGATTCTGCAAATGCTTCAAACAGCCTCTGATTCATGGCTTCGTTCACGGCATCGATATCGTTCTCATTGAAAACGCTGAGACGCATTTCCTTCAGCCCGAGCTGAACCTTCTCTATTCCCTGCCACTGATTTATATCAACTGAAAATACGGCACTTTTTGATGCCCGACAGTTTGCGGTGTCGATATAATCAGCCTTGCCGAAGCCGACGCAGTCAATAGTCATTCCGCCTGCATTTATTGCGGTACGGAGAACGTTTTTCTCCTTGCCGATCACGGCGGCGCCGTTGAAATCAAGTCTTTCGGCAAAGAAAAGAGGTGCTTCGTTATCCTTTCCGAACGGTTCAAGCTTTTCAATCTCCTTTGCGGTTTTCATATCAATATCCGCAGGAGAAAGTCTTGCTTCGCAATCTATTGTGGGAACGAGCATTTCTTCTGTGATATGCTCATCCGCATATTTTTCTATTCTTTCTGTGAATTCGGGAATATTCTGTCTTGAAAGAGAGAAGCCCGCCGCACCTGAATGGCCGCCGAATTTAACAAAGAGGTCCTTGCAGGTGACAAGCGCCTGATATATGTCAAAGCCGGGAATACTTCTTGCGGAAGCCGTGCAGATTTCATCATCGCAGGTAATCACGATTACAGGTCGGTTATAATCCTCAACAAATCTTGAAGCCGCAATACCTATCACGCCCTTACTCCAGCCTTCTCCCACCACAACAAGAATGTTCTTGAAGCAGATGTCCGAAGCATTCAGCTGCGCCACAGAGCTTTCGCAGATTTCCTTCTCGACCTTACGTCTTTCGTCGTTATATTCATTGAGCTTCAGCGCAATCTCATACGCCTTTCTGAAGTCATCCTGAATAAACAGCTGAAGGCCTTCCTTCGCAGAAGCCATTCTGCCTGCCGCATTAAGACGGGGCGCAAGCCCGAATGCCACGCCTCTTGCCGTAAGGGGCTTATCCCTGTATCCTGCCGCAGTCCTGAGCGCATTGACGCCAGGGCTTGGTTCCTTATTGATTCTCTCAATTCCTGCTTTTACATAGTAGCGGTTTTCATCCGTCAGCGAGACAACATCCGCAATGGTGCCTATTGCCGCAAGCTCATAGAACTTTTTCGCCGCATCCTTGCCGCCGTGTGCCTCAACTATCTTGAGTGCAAGTCCTGCACTGCAAAGCTCCTTGAACGGATACTCGCAGAACTTCTGCTTCGGGTCTATTATAACGTCCGCATCGGGAAGTTCTTCCGGCGGATTGTGGTGATCTGCGATCATCACATCCATGCCCAGCTCCTTGGCAAGCGCAATTTCATTCACGGATGTGATTCCGCAGTCGAGCGCAATGATAAGGCTTGTACCCTTGGAATAAATCTTTGATATTGCCGCCTGATTAATGCCGTAGCCCTCAGTGAATCTGTTCGGGATGTAGCAATTTACGTTTGCGCCTATTGATCTTAGATATCTGAAGAGAATGGTCGTGGACGTTATGCCGTCAACATCGTAGTCTCCGTATATCGTTATCTGTCTTCCGTCCTCCACTGCCTCGTTTATGAGGTCAACTGCCTCATACATTCCGAGCATTTCAAACGGATCATGAATAACAGAGTCGCCGCAGTCAAGAAACTGTCTTCCAATTTCCTCACTGTTGATTCCCCTGTTGAGAAGCACGGCAGCAGCCGCATTTGATATTCCGAGCTTGACGGCGAGAAGACATATATCTTCAGGATCAGCTTTGCATTTTTTGTTTATTATAGCCATACCGCACTCCTTTCCGCTCCGCGAGCAATTATTATCTAATACCAAATAAAGCACGGACCCTGAAAAAAGGGCCCGTGCTCACAGTTACGTTATGAATTACAGTCTTACTGTGTTTTTCTTGGTGCCATTCTTCTTATCTGAAATAAGAGCCCAGAAAGGTCCTGTTACAAATACTGAAGAATAGAAACCAGCAAACAAGCCAACTATGATAGGAAGAACAAATGTCTTGATTGATTCAACGCCGATGATATAAAGTACGACAAGCGCAATAAGTGTTGTTACTGTCGTATTTACCGAACGGCTGAATGTCTCACGGATACTCTTGTTTACTATCTCTGCAGAAGAGATCTTGTCCTTGTACAATGTCTTGTTGGAACGGATTCTGTCGAAGATGATAATCGTGTTATTGATTGAATAACCTACGATAGTAAGCAGAGCCGCAATGAAAGGAGTATTGATCTGCGTCTGTAAAATGATTACGAATACGAACATGATCAATACATCGTGGAAGAGGCCGACTATTGCCGCAACACCTGAAAGAAGTTCAAATCTTACCCAGATGTAAACAAGCATAAGTGCAAGTGCAATAAGGAGCGCCCATGAAGCATTTACGATGAGGCCCTTACCGATAACCGGTCCTACATATTCAACATCAAAATATTCGTCGCCGATTTCATACTTTGTCTTGATAGCATCAATAATCTTGTCCTGAACCTCAAGTGAATTGTCGTCACCGCCGAGTCTGATATCAACGCCTACGTTGTTATCGCCTGAATATGATACTGTTGCATTTGATGTGAATTCATTTGTGAGTGCTCTTATTTCGTCAACGGTGAACTTGCCTGTACCGATTTCAGCATAGATAAGTGAACCACCGCTGAAGTCAACACCAATGTTGAGTCCCATAACGAACATAAGTATGATACCGATCAAAACAAGTGCAATCGGCACAATTACAATCTTTTTAAAGTTTGCACAGAAATCGAAATTACGCATTTTTCTTTTCCTCCTTTACACCGAAAACCGAAAGGCTTGTAGCACCGATATTAACCATCAATTTGAGGAAGAGGTTAATGAATGCAACTTCCGTGATGAGTGAGAGAACGATACCGATACCAAGTGTAACAGCAAAGCCCTGAACAGTACCTGTACCGAAAATAGCGAGTACGATAACTGCGATAAGTGTTGTTACGTTAGCATCGAGGACTGCAGTAAATGCATTCTTGAAACCGTTCTTGACTGCATTGTGTGCTGATCTGCCGAGCTTGAGCTCTTCCTTGATTCTCTCAAAGATTACTACGTTTGCGTCAACTGCCATACCTACTGAGAGGATGATACCTGCAATACCTGAAAGTGTAAGCGTTACCTCGAATGCATAAAGAGCAAAGATCATGAGTACCATGTAAATGATGAGACCGAGATCTGCCATAAGACCCGGGAGTCTATAAACGATTGCCATGAAAAGAAGAATGAGAGCAAATGCGATAGCACCTGCAATGAGTGTCTTTTCAAGTGAACCGGAACCGAGAGTAGCACCTACGTTCTTAATTGAGATTTCAGCAAGCGGGATCGGGAGTGCACCACTCTGAATGAGGTTTGCAAGCTGCTGTGCAGATTCAAGTGTAAATGAGCCTGAAATGATAGCCTGACCGCCTGAAATTACATTTTTTACGTTCGGTTCTGAAATGCATGTATCGTCAAGGTAAATTGAGATTTTCTTGCCGAGGTACTTTGTTGTTGCATTCGTGAATTTTTCGCCGCCCTCTGCTGTAAGCTTGAGAGAAACGATGTAACCGTCTTCCTGGCTGTACATTGCCTGTGCTTTGTCAACATCATCACCTGTAAGGAGAGGTTCTTCATCATTTTCTCCTCTGAATTCAAGGTTTGCAGGAGCCATCAATACATCTGAAAGCTCATTAGCGTTCTGAACTCCCGGCACTTCAACAACGATCTGATCGCTACCCTGCTTTGAAATCGTTGCTTCGGTATAACCCGCTGAGTCAAGACGTGTTCTGAGTACGTCCATTGCGCCCTGGATTGCATCTTCTTTATCATCGCTAGCTACTGCAGAAAGATCTGCCTGATAGATAACCCTCATTCCACCCTGAATATCAAGGCCGAGCTCAACTTCTCCAACCATCGGGACGAGCTCCCATGGTGTCCAAAGCGGCATGCCGTTGATTTCAAGGAATCCGAGGAACAAAGTGACAACCAGTATCACTGCCAACCAAACTATGCTTTTGTTCTTCTTGTTCATAACTGATATGATCCTTTTCTCCGACAACTTTACAAATTTTACGTTATTATCCTTCCGCCGTTGTCAGGTCAGCCGAAGGTATAAAATACAAGTATAACTAATTATAAACCATAATTACAAGTTTGTCAATGCTTTTTGCTATGATTTGTCTCAAAAAATCAGCTTTTACCTATACTTGTATATTGTATCATATTTTTTCCGAAAATGCAATTATTTTATTTGTTTTTCCGGAGTGGGATAAGCTTTTTTATTCAAAAACAAGTGAAGTAAAGCCGTCCGGGCAGTATATCTTTGCCATTGAATAACAGTTCATGTCCTTTTGAAGGAAAAATGAGCATATTTCATTGAATTTTCCTTCCATATCAATATCTGAAAACTCATCGGGATAAAGAACCGTTCCCACATACCAGCAGTCTGCAAGTGCCGTTTCCATATTGGTATAATACTGATTGAAGGGCATAATGCAGAAAACCTTATTCTCCCTGAAGGCACGGATGCTGTCAAAAAGCTCCCGGCGTCCGGCGTATTCCGATTCAAGCATCGCCGCATTTGCCGCATCGACAAAAATAAATTCAGGATCAGCCGCCGCCACCGCTTCAATGTCGACTGTCGGATTATTTCCGGTCGAGCTGTTCTTTATTATATTATCTGCTCCGACCGCCGCAAAGCAGCAGAATTTCACCATCGTATCGGCAAATGAACCCTTGCCTCCGTTGTAAGTATTGCAGGCAAGGTAAACCGACGGCGAGGTCAGTTTTTCCGTTCTCTTTTGAAGCTCCGAAAGGTTTACGGCAATATAATTTATCAGTTCCTCCGCACGCTCCTCACGTGATAATATTCTGCCCATAATTCTCAGCGATTCTGCGAATTTCTCCCCGAACGGATCTGCGCCGCCGTAGCTCAGGCACACCACGGGAACATTCGTTTTCTTCTGAAGGTCATCCATCTCCTCTGCGCTGTCATAGAGAGAAAAAACAAGATCAGGCTCAAGTGCCGCTATCGCCTCGGCATCCGCTGAAGACATCGGGCCGCCCGCTCCTGCCGACGGAAGCTCTGCGAATATATCCGAATATGCGAAAGCGTAAGGTCTTGTCTTCATCCTTTCACCATTTTCGAAGTCCTCCACGCCTGCAAGAAGGCTCATATCCCCGATATAGCAATAAAGTCGGAGCGCCGATGCTCCTATGCAGACTATCCTCTCCGGATTTTCCGGCACTGTCACCGTTCTGCCGCGCATATCCGTGATTGTAATCGTTTTTTCATCCGTCTGATTGCCGCTGCAGCCCGGCATCATGCAAAAAAGCAGTGTCACGGCAAGCAAAAATGCCGTTATTTTAATCATTCTTCTCATCGTATTCTTCTCCGTCATTGTTTATTATAATCGAAAGTGATCTGATGCCTTCGTTCATTGTTATTCTCGTTCTGATGCCGTAAGCCTCAAACAGCTTTTCTTCCGTAACATCTTCTGCTTTTCCAGAGAAGATAACATTACCGTCCCTGATGAGCATAATGCTGTCAGCCATTCTCAACGCAAGCTCAACATCGTGCATCGTTACAAGTACCGCCGTGCCGTCCTCTCTGGCGCACCGTCTCAGGATATTCATTATTTCGATCTGATTTTTTATATCGAGATTGTTTGTCGGCTCATCCAGGAGCAGGTTTCCGTTCTTTCCTGCAAGCGCCCTTGCAATAGCCGTCAGCTGCCGTTCTCCGCCGGAAATTTTATCCGTATCCGAAAACGATATTCCGGCAATGCCAAGCTTTTCTACCGTTTCTGCGGCAATTTCAACATCCTTTTCAGACGGTGAAAGAGACATGAACGGCGTTCTTCCGCTGAGCACTGCTCCGAAAACCGTGCCCGAGCCGAATACAGGCTGCTGCTGAACCACGCTTATCCTCCTTGCGATCTCCTTTGCCGAAAGCCTCTTCACGCTTTCTCCGTCAATCAGCACCTCGCCGGTCTTCGGCTTCAGTATTCCGTCCGCAAGCTTCAGCACAGTGGATTTTCCCTGCCCGTTCATTCCGAGAACGGCAGTCAGCTTTCCGTTTTCTGCCGCAAATGAAATATTATCAAGTACCGTCTTCTTCCCGAAGGAAAAACTGACGTTTCTGAATTCAATCACCCTTCTCTCCTTTCTTCACGATGAGCCTGATAAATACCGGTGCTCCGAGAAGCGCCGTAACCGCACCTATCGGCAGCACGTTTGAGCCTGTGATAGTTCTTGACAGGATATCTGCCCCCAAAAGCAAAATGCTTCCGGCAAAAGCAGATGAAAGAAGCTGTGCTCCGGAATCATCCCTGCAGAATTTCTTCACTGCATGGGGTGCCGCAAGCCCTATAAAGCCTATCACTCCGAGATATGATACGATTATCCCCGTTATCAGTGAAGCGAACATTACACTTATGACCGTGAGGCGCTTAACATTGATTCCGAGGCTCCTTGCACTTTCGTTGCCGCCTGACAAAGCATTATAAGCCTTTGTTGAAAGCAGAAAATACGCTCCACCGAGCATCACCGCTGCAAGCATCACCGCATCCGAGCCGAAATCCGCCCTTGACAAATCGCCGAATTGCCTGAGCAATGCCGCACCAAGCTCTGTGCCGTCAGCATAATAATGAAGAACAGTTGATGCCGACGAAAAGAATGAGCCTGCCGCAAGTCCTGCAAGGATTATTATTTCCGATCTGAAGCTTCTTCTTGCCGAAAGCATCAGCACCGCTGCCGAGGACAAAAGTGCAAATGCAAACGCTGTTGCCGATACGGAAAAGAATGCGGCTGCCGTATTCCCTCCGAGAATTATTATTGCAATGTCTGCGCCGAATACCGCACCATTTGCAGTGCCGAGTGTGGAGGGCGAAGCCATTGGATTTGACAGCACGGTCTGCATCACATATCCTGACATCGCAAGTCCAGCTCCTGCAATAAGCGCAGCAAGCGTTCTCGGCAAACGGATATTCTGCACTATATTGACTGCCATTCTGCTTCCGTCGCCGAAAAGCGCCCTCATTGACTCCGAAAAGCCTATCCCGGATGAGCCTGACAACGTTGTGTCGGCAATAAAGAGTATTGCCGCCGCAAGAGCCGAAATAATGATTATAATTGTATTCTTTCTTCTTGATTTTCTGTATTTTTCTTTGATATCCATTTTTAAATAAAAAAAGCACAACACCTCCGCTTTTTACGGAAGCATTATGCCTTCATGACATTATTTCCAAAAAATGCTTACTATCCAGCGGACTTCATTTCCGCTTTTATTTCATCAATGCCGCAAGCTTTTCAACCGCATCATCGATTATTTCGTTCATCGGCGTATTTCTTACGCCTGCAACTATATTCTTGCATCTGCTTGCAGGAATAAGTATTCTTGAAGCACGGCTTTGGCTTACTGCAAGAGCCATCTCGGGAGTAATTTCTCCGAGGAGCGAGTCTGCAATCACTATTCCCACAGGCCCGATGATCACATCTGCGTCACGGCTGTTCACAATTACGGGATTCTCCCCCGTTGCGGCATTTTTTGCGCCTGCCTTCAGCATTGCGGACGTTGCCAACGCATTTGTGCCGACCGCCACAAGCTCCGCTTCCGGGAAAGAGCTGTTGATCCTTTCAACAAGCTCCTTGCCGAGCTTTCCGCCCTGACCGTCAATAAGCAATATTTTCATTTTATCTCCTTATCAAAAAAGGTTTTCTATGTACGTCCTTATCTCTCTCATAGCGCCGCCGGCGCCTTCCGGGAACTCCATGTCATCCGAAAAAGAGTAGCTTTTGCCTGATATCACGAATTCAACTCTTGCCGTGGGTTCATCAAGAGCAAATATCTCGCTCTTGGGGAGATTCTTCCAATCCTGCATTGAGTACTTCTCTATTATTTCGTACAGACCGTCAATCTTGTTCTTCTGAACCGTTTTGTGCTTCTTTTTTACGGGTGAGCCATGCGATTCCTGATCATAAAGCTCGATTTTTGCCGTTTTCGGGCCGGTCACCGTTATTCTGACGATGTAAGTTTCGTCCTCCATGCCGCCGCAAAGAGAATATTCAGCGTAGGTAAGTCCCGTTTTATCGTAATCCTTCACGCCGTTTTTTCTTATGTAGCAAACAGCCGCCGCTGCCGCAATGCACACAAGCAGGAGTATAACTCCGACCGTGATAAGTGCAATCTGTAACTTACTCATATTATCAGAAGGTAATGATTCCGCTGACAAAGAGAGTTGAAATGATACCTATCACAATGCCTATCCATCTCTTTGTTGAAAGCTTTTCCTTGAATATGATCGTTCCTGCAATAGTTGTGAGCACGAGCGGGCCGACATTGATTATCGGGAAAAGTATAGCCGCATCAAATACACCTGAAAGGTGAAGGTTTACAACATGAGAAATGCCGATTGCAAGTCCGGAACCGATTATTACGAATATGTGGAATCCGCAGAAACGGAATGAAAGCTTTGAATCAGGATCATTCTTCTTTGAGCGCTTTACGATAAACACGATAAACGTAACAAGTGTCCATACGATGAATGCGGAAATGAGGAATGATGCAGACTCGTCACTGTGAGTCGTGCTCTGGTGGATTTTCTGCATTACGCCTACAAAGCCGTTCAGAACAGATGCCACGAGCGACACGATGAGCCACCTGAGCGATGCCTTCTTCTGCTTGTCATCAGCCGATTTATCCGTTGAAAGGAGAATACAGATTACCATCAGCACAATGCCTATCCACTGCGTGAAAACGATCTTCTCTCCGAAATACGGCACGAGTCCGCTCAATGTCGGAATGATTGTTGAAAGAGCAACGATGACCTCTGTATATGAGAACGGTCCCATTTCGAGAGCCTTGAGGTTCGCAAATGTCTGAACAAGACATATTACGCCGAAAAGCACGCCGAACAAAATTGAGAACCATGATGTTGTTCCTATCTTACCTGAAAGAACAGGAATAAGAGCACCTATTGTAACACCTCTTATTGTGAGAAAGAAGAAGTAGTCCGTACCCGTTCTTGATATTTTCTTTGCAAAAAGGCTGTCTGTGATGTAACAAACAACCGCTGCCGCAAATGAAATTGCAAGCAGCACATACTTATCCCATGCTAACATTTTTCCGCCTTATCTGCTATACTGCAGATAACCTTTCTTTTCTGTTTTATCACAAAGTCCTCGCAGGATATTTGCCTTCCCTGCGAAGCTTTTCTATTTCTGCCCTAACCATAGGCTTGTCTTCCTTATAAGTCACACCGAACCATTCACTCGTTGTGGGGATCACCATGACTGTTGAGTGATCGAGCAGATGCGTAACAGCCTCTGTTATCGTCTCCTCAAAGGCAAGCGGCATATTCTCAAGCCCTTCCCTCAATCTTTCAGGGAATGATTCCGAAATGCTGTCAATGAATCCTCTGTTGAAAAGCCACATATTCATTGAAGCCACAGAGTTATCGGGGATCGTCTCAAACGTTTTACCCTCATCAAGCGTGAATGCACCCTTGCCGTCCCTGAGCACTATTCTCTTTCTCTCGTCAATGTGTGAGAGGAATCCGTCCTTATCCGTTACGCACACGCCTCTTGAAACATATCCCGAAGGGCTAAGCGTATTGACAAGGTCATAGCCTATCATTCCGTGAGTATTATCGAGTGTGTTTTGCGTGAGAAAGTCATAAGCAAGCCTGTAAGAATCGAATCCGTAGAAGTCATCTGCGTTGATCGTCATAAAGCTCTTTCCCATAAGCTTTTCTGCCGCACAGAAAAGCGCATGAGTTGTGCCGTAGGGCTTCTTTCTTCCCGACGGGATCTTCATTCCCGAAGGCAAATCATCAAGCTCCTGATAAACGAACTCAACATTCCTGAATCGGGAGAGTCTTGATCCCATTACTTCCATGAAGTCTTTTTCTATCTCGTGCCTGATGATGAAAAGCACGTTTTCAAAGCCTGCTCTGTGCGCATCAAAAAGTGAAAAATTTATCAAAGTATTCCCGTAGTCATCCATAGCATCTATCTGCTTGAGTCCGCCGTAACGGCTTCCCATGCCTGCCGCCATAACCACAAGAACAGGTGATTCCAACATATAATTAAACCTCATATATCGTAATAGAAGTATTATCAATGCATACTTCTCTACTATAATTATATCACCGATAGCACAAATTGTCAATTTATTATTCGGGATATTCCGTTATACCGACCTTCTGAAAAAAGATTTATTATTTTTAATCAAAAAACACAAAATATTATTACGTTTCCGTTTGAAATTCTTCTCAAAATAGTGTATAATATATAATGAAATAATTTGGTCAATAATCTGAAAGGTGCTATACTATGGATACTATAGAATTATACAACGATTGGCTTGAAAATCTCCGCATAAGAAAAAGAGGCTGTCTCTTTGATGCCTCAGGAGTTCTTTCGGACGATCTTCTCAAGGGCAAGGATGATAAAAACGATATAAATGACAGATTCTACAAAGAGCTTGAATTCGGCACTGCCGGTCTTCGCGGTGTGCTCGGCGCAGGCACTAACAGAATGAATATATTCACTGTCGGCAAGGCTACTCTCGGCATTGCAAACTACCTCAAGAAAGCTATCACTGACAGACAGCCTGTTGTTGCCATTTCTTTTGACTCACGCCATATGTCAAAGGAATTCGCAATGATCGCCGCATCCATTTTCAACAAGGCAGGCATCGTAACATACGCTTTTGACAGACTTCAGCCGACTCCTGTTCTCTCATATTCCGTACGTTACCTCAAGGCAGATGCAGGAATAATGATAACCGCAAGCCACAACCCTGCCAAGTACAACGGCTACAAGGTTTACGGTTCAGACGGTGCACAGCTTATGCCTGAAATATGCGATCTCGTGCTTGAAGAGATCGCAAAGATTGACAGCTTCTTCACCATCCCGGTAATGACGAAAAAGACTGCCGTCAAGCTCGGTCTTTTCAGGGAAATGCCTGAAGATCTTCTCAAAACGTACTATAATCTCGTTGAATCTACAATAATCGACAGAAACGTTCTCAACGAGAACAAATCAAAAATCAAAATCGTTTACACGCCTCTTTTCGGCTGCGGCAACGAACCTGTATGTGAGATGCTCACACGTCTCGGCTTTGACTTCACTATCGTCAAGGAACAGCAGAAGCCGAACGGCGACTTCCCCGGTCTCAAGAATCCGAACCCGGAGTTTGCAGAGGCATTTGACATTGCCAAGGTTTACGGAGAAAAGCTCGGAGCAACTCTCCTCGTTGCAACGGACCCCGATTCCGACCGAATCGGCATTATGTCCAAATACAACGGTGAATACCACACTCTCACAGGCAATCAGGTCGGAGCGCTCCTTCTTGACTACATTCTTATGGCAAGAAAAGCAAACGGTTCTCTCAAAAACAACGCTGCTTACGTCAAGACAATAGTTACAAGCGTTCTCTGCGACAAAATCGGTGATGCATACGGCGTTGAAACCGTAAACGTACTCACCGGCTTCAAGTTCATTGCTGACAAGATCCAGCAGTTTGAGAGCGAAGGCAGACAGTTCATTCTCGGCTTTGAGGAAAGCTACGGCTATCTCACAGGTTCGTTTGTACGTGACAAGGATGCCGTAATCGCATCTGTTATCATTTGCGAGATGGCGGCATACTACGCTTCAAAAAACATGACAGTTTACGAAGGACTTCTTGCTCTCTACGAAAAGTACGGTTATTCAATGGAAAGCGTTTCTTCTTTCTATTTTGAAGGAATGGAAGGCATGCAGACAATGAAAAAAATAATGGATGCGTTCAGGAATGCAAGACCTGACACACTCGGAGGCGGCAAGGTAACCGAATTTGACGATTATCTCCTCAGCTACTCCTACAAGAGAGGCTCAAAGGAGAAAACACCTATTGATTTGCCGAAGTCAAACGTTCTTGCTTTCCGCATGGACAATGACACAACTGTTCTCATGCGCCCGTCAGGCACGGAACCTAAGGTCAAGTTTTACTTCTTCTCTGCGGATCACGACAGAGAGCTTGCCGCAAAGAATATGAAAGCACTTACCGATGAGGTATTTGCTCTTATGGACAAATTCAAGGCAGAATAACATGGTCACCGATAAAAAGAAAATCGTTATCAGCAAACGTCTCATTGCGACACTGGTAATTACCGCAATGGTGGTAGTCTGCGGGATCGCAATAAGCAACTCCGCTGTGGACATAAATCTGACTATAGGAAGCTTCTTCAACGGCGAAACCGTGCTTGAAGTCATGACTCCTTCATCAGATGTGTGGCACGAAAAAGACACTATCATTTTTGTAACGGGAATGAAGCAGACAGGCGAAGAAACAGGCATTGCGGAATTGCTCGTGATCAGGCAGGGTGAAAAGCCCGTCACAGAACAGGCACAAACCGTGCTTGTTTCAGAAAAATGGCTTATTGATATTTGTGAGGATTAGTTTTAAGGGGGAAAGGCTTTCTGAGAAAGCCCTTCCCCCTTTAACCCCCTTCGAAAGCAAACTACGTTGTTGCGTGTAATCACGAAAATCTCCTTCGGCTATGGTAGCCTTGGAGATTTTCTTATTTCCCACGTTTTTCAGCTTACGAACTGCGAAGTAGATTAAGGGATTCCAAAACCGCAGGTTTTGGCAGGGTGCAGGGGCAGCGCCCTTGCAAAGTCCCACACAAGGAACGGCTTTGCCGTTCCCTTTAACCATAGAGTCTGCGTAAAATAAAGTTATCTTCCTGCAATGCCTACGCAGGAAGATAACGGGATAAAGCGTGCCGGGCTTCACGAAAGCGAAACCAAATAATTAAAGATATAACCCACGCACTTCTTCGGCTATGGTAGCCTCGGAGATTTTCTTATTTCCCACGTTTTTTCAGCTTACAAACTGCGAAGCAGATTAATGGATTCCAAAACCGCAGGTTTTGGCAGGGTGCAGGGGCAGAGCCCTTGCAAAGTCCCACACAAGGAACGGCTTTGCCGTTCCCTTTAACCATAGAGTCTGCGTAAAATAAAGTTATTTTCCTGCAATGCCTACGTAGGAAGATAACGGGATAAAGCGTGCCGGGCTTCACGAAAGCGAAACCAAATAATTAAAGATATAACCCACGCACTTCTTCGGCTATGGTAGCCTCGGAGATTTTCTTATTTCCCACGTTTTTCAGCTTACGAACTGCGAAGCAGATTAAGGGATTCCAAAACCGCAGGTTTTGGCAGGGTGCAGGGGCAGTGCCCTTGCAAAGAACCCCCTTGCAAAGCCTCGAGCGGAATTCAATCACTTGCCTCGCAAATGTCAGAAACAGATACCCATTATATCTTTTCATTTTTTGCCGATTCAACTATTCACTCTTTCTTGATTTCAGATTTGTGGCATATTTTTTCATATTTTTTCGGGAATATGAAAAATCCCCTCAAAAAGAGGGGATTTGATTGCAATCCTATCAGAATTCCACGTGATAAGCGTGTTTATTCGTGTAAATCTCGTCCTTGCCGGGTAGAACAATGTGAAGTTGCATATCGGAGCCCTCCGGTGTCTCAACATCAAGCACTGTTTTGCCGTCCTTCTTCTCCCACGAAACTGATATAGTGCCCTTGACCGTCGGAACTGTGCCCTTTGCATAAGATATGCCCTCATAAGCATCAAACGCAGGCTTTACTCTTACCGTTTCAAAGCCATCCTTTTCCGGGTAAACGCCGAGAATGACTTCCGAGAACTCGTAAATCGGTACGCTTGACCAGCCATGGCATTCACTACGGCAAGCACCGGGGTTTTCACACCACGTTGTGCAATGATTGTCAAGCATTATGTTCCAGCCCTTTATAACGTTCTTCATATAATCGTATTTTCCAGCCTTCTCAAGCGTGCGGAACACGAAATAGTTCATAGAGAACGTGCAGCGCTCAACATTCTTCTCCATTACTCTGTCGATAAGCTCAAGCGCAGCCTGTCCCTTGATAGTATCGGAAAGCACAGCCCAGAGAGCAGTATGCTCGCTGAAGTTTCTTCTCGTGAGCGTATCGTGATACATCTTTTCTTCTTCGTCCCAGTAGCATCTGTTTACAGCTTCGCGGGATCTTTCTGCTCTTTCCCTGAGGTCATTTGCAAACGCTTTCTTGCCGACAGCGTCAAATACTTCGGCTCCTGCATCAAGTGCCGCAATGTAAACGAGGTCAAGCATAGCGAGAGGCTCATCGTATCCGCCGACAGGAACTCCTGCAGGCCAACCGGGTACCCAATCAACGAAAGGCCAATAATTTTTCTGATGAATAAGGCCATTTTCGTCAATAATGTTATCAAAGCCCTCAAGGATCTTGATCATAGTACCCGTGAGGCTCTTTGCAAAACTGATATCACCCGTATAACGCACGTATTCTCTCAGATTCATTATCCAAAAAAGTGAGAATGACGGAATAACCTGAAGCAGAACCGAAGGATAGTTTGCCTGAAGCATACCATCAGGGAGCTGAGAAGCGGCAAGATTTGAGAGCACCTTTTTTTGCATCTGTATATCATCGGTCATACGATAGAAATAGAGTGATTCGAGGAAACTGTCAAGATCATACTGCTGCTGCTCATAGTACGGGCAATCAACCATAAGCTCATGCGTCGAACACATAACGGTGTTCTTTGAAACCGTCCACATATCGTTGAAGTCTTTTCTGCTGCACTCAAATGTACCCTTCTCTTCAATAGGATAAAAGAAAGGACAATAACCCGATTTTTCATAATCAAGCTCAAATTCTTCACAATCATATTCGATTCTTATGTATCTGAATGCTCTGAACCAGAATGTTGTGAAGCTCTGCTCTTTTCCGTTCAGGTGAATAATATCGAAGCTGCCCCTCAGTATACCGGATTCGTCGTCACGGAGTGTTTTTGATCCGTCCTCGTGGCAATAGCATTCTGCATATACGGATTTCATTGTGCCGCCCTTTGTGCCCTTGAAGAAAAGGTTCACAAAAGCAGTCGTATATACGGAAGCATCCAGCTCAATAAAGCCCTTGCCTGATTTTACCACTCTGAATCTCTTACTGTCAGCAGGCTTAAGAAGAGGAATTTGTCTTGGTGAAAGCATATATTCGCCGCCAACTCCGCAAATATCAAAGCCTTTTGTTTCAAGATGCGGCTGTCTCGGAAGAACTTTTATCTTTACCGGAACAATATGCGGCGCCTCATCGATTTCTTCGTTAGGATGAACAGATGAATGAACATTCTGCGCAGGAATAAGCTTATGGCCGTCATCGCGAACGCAAGCCCAGCTTTCATCTGAATTAATCTCTGTTACCTTACCATTCTCTACCAGCTCACCGTCGAACCAAAGGCACGCATTTGTGCCCTTATATGCAGCAATATACATTGCAAAAGGAAGATAAATGACATCAGCCTTTATCTCGTTTTCCCCTTCTTTAAGATAGGGAGTAATGTCAGGCTCTTCATAGCATCTCTCGAACTGTGAAGCCTTGCATGGGCCGTCACAAACGAATTCTCCGTTAACATAAAGATTGTATCTTGTGTTTGCCGAAACCTTCGCCGTCAGCTTTGCGCCCTTTGAAGCATTGAATTTCTTTGTAAAAGTATAAAATTTGGCACCTGCAGGTATTTCATCTGCAGCAATAAATAATGTATCCATAAATAACATTCCTTTCACTTTTATATATTAATTATAACAAAACTGTATGTATTTGTCAACAATAGCACTAAAAAAAGCTGACAATACTAATTGAAACCATAGAAAAAGCATAATAAAGTTTTCACACTATAAGCATCCTTTTTCTAAAAGCAGACATATTGTGGAGCTTATACGCAAATTTTATCTTGACATTACTGTTGCAATATTGTATAATATAATAATAGAAAAAAGATAACAAATGAAAGGAAGGCTTGAATAAAGCCTTTAAGGTCATTACATAAATGAAGCTCGGAATAGTCGGCTTGCCTAATGTCGGCAAGTCAACATTATTTAACGCAATCACAAAAGCAGGAGCCGAGAGTGCAAACTACCCATTCTGCACTATTGAGCCTAATATCGGCACAGTTGCCGTTCCTGACGAGAGACTTGACATTCTCGCCGAACTCCACAAGGCAAAAAAGGTTACTCCTGCCGTTGTGGACTTCGTTGATATCGCAGGTCTTGTGAGAGGTGCAAGCAAGGGTGAAGGTCTCGGAAACAAGTTTCTTGCTCACATCAGAGAGGTTGATGCCATCGTTCACGTTGTTCGTTGCTTTGACGATCCTGATATAATCCACGTTGACAACAGCGTTGATCCGCTCCGTGATATAGATACGATCAATATTGAGCTTATCCTTGCAGATATGGAGCTTTGCGACAAGCTTATCTCAAATGCAGAAAAGCGTCTCAAGGCTGACAAGGAAGTTAAGGAAGAATATGATCTTCTCGTTGAAATCAAGAAAGCGCTCGAAGCAGAAAAGCCTGTCAGCAGTCTTTCTCTCAATGACGAGCAGAAAAAGCTTATCAAAGGATACTGCTTCCTCACAGAAAAGCCTGTTATATACGTTGCAAACATCGGCGAAGACGATGTCGGCAAGGAAGACAATGACTATGTAAAAGCAGTCAAGGAGTACGCAAAAGCAAATAACTCCGAGGCTATGGCTATCAGCTGTCAGATAGAAGAAGAAATCGCCCAGCTTGATGATGATGAAAAGGCTATCTTCATTGATGAGCTCGGTCTTGATGAGTCAGGTCTTGATAAGCTCATCCGTGCATCCTATGCTACTCTCGGTCTTATCAGCTACTTTACTGCCGGTGAAAAGGAAACAAGAGCATGGACTATCACCAAGGGTATGAAGGCTCCGCAGGCCGCAGGAAAAATCCACTCTGACTTTGAAAGAGGCTTTATCAGAGCGGAAGTTATCGGCTATGATGAATTCATGCAGTATAAGAATATGACTGCCGCAAAGGAAAAAGGTCTTGTACGTTCAGAAGGTAAGGAATATGTCGTTAAGGACGGCGATATCGTTCTTTTCCGCTTTAACGTCTGATGACAGAATAACGATTTTCAGCTCCCGCTTCATTCAGAAACGGGAGTTTTTCGTTAATAGGAAGCAAGGGATATTTGCGGGGCACTGCCCCTGCACCCTGCAAGGGGATTTCATCCCCTTGACCCGTTTCTGCTTCGCAGATCGTAAACTGAATAAAACGTAGAAAATAAGCACATCTCCGGAGTGACCATCACTGAAGGAGATGTGCATGAATTATATCTTTAATTATTTGGTTTCACTTTCGTGAAGTCCGACACGTTTTATCCCGTTATCTTCCTGCGTAGGCTTTGCAGGAAGATAACTTTATTTTACGCAGACTCTTTGGTTAATGGGAACGGCAAAGCCGTTCCTATAGGGGGATATTTGCGGGGCACTGCCCCTGCACCCTGCCAAAACCTACGGTTTTGGAATCCCTTAATCTGCTTTGCAGTTTTTAACCTGAATAAAACGTGGGAAATAAGAAAATCTCCTAGACTACCATAGCCGAAGGAGATTTTCGTGTTCTTCGCATACAAAGTAGTTCAGCTTTCTCTTGAAAGCCCCCTTACTTATAATCTTCCCAATTACTGTTTTCCTATCTTCAGCTCAATAATAGCCATACCGCCCGCCTCAAGATCGACGGAAAGCGTGCTGCCGTTGAGTCTGACCTCGTGACCGTTGTATATATCCTCTGCCGAATGAATCAGATAGCCTCCTGTGTACTCAATGTCAAGAGTAAAGCCCTTCGATTCATCGACTTCCTCCGGAAGATTCACCATTTTCGTCACGCCGTCATTATTGTATACCATGAGATAGATCGTCTTGTCCTTTACAGTCATCGTGTAGCCTACCTGATGTGAGAACTCAAACGGAACAAACTTCTCGTGAAGCTCTGTGAGTATCTGGTAAAGTCCACCGAGCTTCCAGTCGCCTGCCGATACCATTTCGAGCGTGCCGTCTCTGTATTCCACTACATCAAACTTGCCGCCTCTGCCGTATACCATAAAGCTACCGTCGCCATACTTGACCTCTGTGTAAGGTACTTCAGTAAGCTTGCCTGTTACCGGATCCTCAACCTTATCAATATAGCTTGGGATTTCAACCTCAAGGCCTTCGAACTGTGATGTATATGCAGTATTCAGAACAAGAATTCCACCGTTCTTTACATAATCAACGTATTTCTGACGCTCCTCATCAGTCATCTTTATGTTTCCGGTAAAAATGAGGACAGGATAAGTTTCGATAAGCTCCGCTGAAACATCCTGAAGGAAGAAGTCAAATGTGTCACCAAACTGCGTGTTTACCATCTGGCTTGATTCCTCACCGGACCACGTTCCATCAAGGGACTTGTACCAGATGTACTTATTCAGAATATCATAATTGAATATATCTCCTGCATTCGGAGCAAACATATCATATACATAGTTGATGCCGGAATGTCCCATACCGTGATATTTGTCCATAATGAAAGCAAAAGGCGTGTAAGTCGTGCCGACATTCTCGTAATCAGTCGTGAACTTATACATCTTCTGCATCAGTTCGCCATAAGGAGACAGCGTTCCGTCACCATAATAGCTTATCCATTGGCCCCCCTCCGCAACAGTTAAATCCGAGCCACTCATAAATTCATAAAGAACGGTTCTTTCCATCTGATTGAGTGAATGTCCGCCTGTGGCCGAGCTGTTTTCCTTATAGTAACCGGGGCCGCCTTCTCTGTAATCGAGCAGATAGCCTCCGAACCACTGTGAGAAGTCCGTAAACCACGGTGTTCCGTACTGTTTTGCGGCGCCTCTCGTCATGGCTACTCTGAACTGCGTTGCGGAAATGCCTTCGCCGGTCTCAACACCTATCGACTTGAAGCCTGCCATTCCTCCATAATGCTGCCACGGATAATGGCCTGTCATGACCGACTGCTTCTCAAGATCAGGCTGACTTACATCAAAGTTCGTGAT
>JAZQMY010000061.1:0-13824 GCA_045627045.1 Clostridia bacterium
CTCCCATACATCTTCTGAGACAATTGGCTCTTGCATATTGGGGATGATTTGCTGTTCCTCTGCCGGATTGTAAACTGTCTTGTGTACCTTATAGCTAATGGTCGTGGTAATGAAATTTACGGCACATCCGGTATACTGACGGTTGGCAAGGATATTATCTATTGTAGAATCAGCCCACAGGAACGGCTTAACGGGAAGATCGTTTGAAGTTTTCCTGTCTATGGAATGGTAATATTCCGTAGGCGTCATAATCTGTTCCTTTTCAAGCTGCCTTGCAATCTGTGCAGGACCACGCTCTGGGGAGAGATTCATTACACACCCGGCGATGACGATTATGATGTCATCCGCTACGTGTACGCCGATAAAAGAGACGGTTTCTTTTTCACCATCGCTGGTGACTGGATCGTCCGTCAAGCCGCAAAGGAGCAGTTCCCGCAGACGAAAACGATACCGATTACAAAAATATAGCCATAAAATGCAAAAAAGCCCCGCCAGGAGCCGCCGTCGGATTACGAAGCCATGTTTTCGCTATTGACAAGCTAATGTTTTTGTGCTATAATTAAATAACTGATATAAGTGGTGGAGTCTGTCATAGATAATTATTAATTATCTATTTTTATCGGTAGGATAAAGCGTCTTGCGATTTACATGAATTGCTATGCCGACAGAACACTGTGTTCTGTCGGCTTTTTCTTTCGATAAAAATAATATAATAGAGGTATTGATATGAGAAAAACGAAAATTGTCTGCACAATAGGTCCCGCCTGCGAATCTCCCCAAGTATTGGAAGAAATGTACTTGGCGGGAATGAATGTTGCACGTCTGAATTTTTCACACGGTTCGCATAAAGAGCATCAAAAGAAGATTGACGCAGTGAAATCAGTACGTGAAAAGCTTAACGCTCCACTTGCTATTATGCTTGATACAAAAGGACCTGAGTATCGTATCGGTGTTTTTGAAAATGGTCCTGTTACTTTGAATGACGGCGATTCGTTCACATTTACAACCGCAGATATCAAAGGAGATAAATCATGCGTTTCTGTCAGCTATAAACGTCTTGCCGAAGAATTGAATGTGGGCGACAAAGTGCTTGTCAATAACGGACTTCTTTCTTTTACAGTGACTGATGTCAATGAAACAGATATTATCTGCCGTGTAGATGTCGGCGGCGAAATCTCCGACCGCAAGAGCATGAGTTTCCCCGGCAAGGTATTAAAGCAAGTTTATTTGAGCGAACAAGACAAAGCGGATTTGCTTTTCGGAATTAAGAATGATGTTGATTATATTGCCTGTTCTTTTGTCTCTTGCAAGCAGGATTTGTTGGATGTTAAGGAGTTCCTGACACAAAACGGCGCCGGTACAATCAGTCTGATTGCAAAAATTGAAAACAGCACCGGCATAGATAATATTGAAGAAATCTGCTCGGAATGCGATGGGATTATGATCGGACGCGGCGATATGGGAGTTGAGATCCCGTTTGAAAAATTGCCTGCGATTCAGAAAAAACTAATTACAAAATGCCGTCTGCTGGGCAAACGAGTAATTACGGCTACCGAGATGCTGGAATCGATGATACATAATTCCCGTCCCACAAGAGCAGAAATTTCCGATGTGGCTAATGCGGTTTACGATGGTACGAGCGCCATTATGCTGTCCGGAGAAACTGCTATGGGAAAATATCCCGTTCTGACAGTAAAAACGATGGCAAGCATTGCCGAGACCACAGAAGAAAGCATTCATTATAACAAGCGATTCTTGAAAACAGAGTTTTCAATCAGAAACGAGATGGATGCTGTTTCTCATGCGGTCGTCGGAATGGCAATGGATATTGATGCAAAAGCCATTGTCGTATGTTCTTTGTCGGGCGTAACCGCACGAATGGTTTCCAGATTTCGTCCTCCAATCGATATTCTTGCCTTGTGCGTAAATGAAAAAGTTTGGGAAACGCTATCACTTTCTTGGGGAGTAACTCCGGTTATGTGTGAAATGTATCCGTCTATTGAAGTCTTATTCTATTCGGCAAAGCGTATAGCTGCAAAAAAGTTTAATTTGAAGCGCGGCGACAAAATCATCATAACCGGTGGTACATCTCTCGGCGAATCGGGAAAGACTAACACGATTCGGGTAGAAACAATAGAGTGATGCTTACAAATGACAGATAATAATAGAAAGTGAATGGTTTAATATGGTTCCGGCAATAATTCTGTTTGCAGTTACATATGTTCTGATGCTGGCTTTTAGTAAATATCGTCCCATTATTGCATTAACTTCAGCATTGATTTTTATTATATCAGGGATGTTATCTTGGAGTAATATTATTGATAGCATAGACTTTAATGTTTTGCTGATGATTGCCGGGACAATGGGAATTGTCTCGCTGTTTATTGAGAGCAAAATGCCCGCTCTTTTAGCCGATTTACTGATGGAACACGTGCCGTCCGTCCAATGGGCAGCGGTCGCTCTTGCACTGTTTTCCGGGATTATCTCAGCATTTGTGGACAATGTTGCTACGGTTCTAATGGTGGCTCCGGTGGCTCTTGAAATCTGTAAAAAGCTGAAGACAAATCCGGTTCCGTTTATCATTGCGATTGCTGTTTCTTCAAACTTACAGGGTGCGGCAACTCTTGTAGGGGATACGACGGCTATTATGCTTGGCTCTGCTTTAGATATGAGTTTTGTGGATTTCTTTTGGTACAAAGGAAGACCCGGTATGTTCTTTGCCGTAGAAATCGGAGCGATCTTTTCTGCAATCATACTCTATTTTATTTTTCATAAAGAAAAGGCAACTATCCCAAAGGGATACCCACGAACCCAAGTCACAAATTACGTTCCTTCATTTTTGCTTCTCGGCACAATTGTATTTCTTGTCATTGCTTCCTTCATTCCCAATAAACCCGATATCACAAATGGCTTGATTTGCTGTATTTTGATGGCGGTGGGAATCATAACCAATGTAATTCAAAAGAAAAAGCTTTCAGCGGTCATCGAACCGCTGAAAGCAATTGACTTTGAAACGATAGGGCTCTTGTTTGGGCTGTTTTTGATGATTGGAGGTATCGCCGAACAAGGCGTAATAGACGCAACAGCAAATCTGCTTGCAAAAGCCGGTGGAGGTAACATATTCTTGTTATACACTGTTATTGTATGGGCTTCCGTTCTTATTTCGGCGTTTGTAGATAACATTCCATACGTTGCCACAATGATTCCGGTAATTGCAGGACTTGCTTCTGCGTTAAATATGAACCCGACACTTTTATATTTTGGGTTGCTTTCCGGCGCAACTCTCGGCGGAAACTGCACACCTATCGGTGCATCTGCCAATATAACCGGAATAGGTATTCTTCGTAAAGAAGGATACACTGTTAAAAACTCGGATTTCTTTAAGATTGGTATTCCGTTTACACTTTCTGCGGTCATTCCGGCTTATATTTATATTTGGTGTATGTATGGGTTTTGAACCGCATAGCTGTATTTAATCATAAAATGACAGTATCTTAATATAATACTGAAAAACACCACAGTTTTCTTTTTTGGGGGAGGAGAAAGTTTTATGGCAAAAAGAACGAAAACAAATAAAGAAACAATAAAAATCTCTTTGGGCAATGGAATCAAAAAACTTAAATTATTTAATTTTGCTATGCTTGCCATAGCCGGTATAATAAATGCGTTTGGAGTTACGATTTTTCTGTTTCCTGTAAAACTATATGACAGTGGGATTTCCGGACTGTCAATGTTGTTAGATCAGGTGACGCCTACATATTTGACACTCTCAGTATTTCTTCTTGCGCTGAATATTCCGATTTTTATATTTGGCATAAAAAGGCAAGGGGTTGCATTCACAATCTATTCTGTTTTTACAGTGGGTG
This sequence comes from Clostridia bacterium, assembly GCA_045627045.1. Lineage (GTDB taxonomy): Bacteria > Bacillota > Clostridia > HGM11327 > HGM11327 > SIG351. The sequence goes on from JAZQMY010000061.1 coordinate 3,867, forward strand.
TTTACTCTTTTGTGTCTTTCTTGATTATGAATATTCTGCCGATAGATGTGTCATTCATTTCTCCCCTCGCAGGCTCCGATTTGTTGCTGTGTGCAATTTTCGGAGGTGTGATATCCGGAATCGGAAGCGGAATGACAATTCGCTTCGGTGGAGCAATAGATGGTATTGACGTCCTCTCGGTGGTGTTTGCAAAACGGATTGGCGTTTCAATCGGTACATTTGTACTGCTGTTTAATACTGTTCTGTATATTATCTGCGGTCTCATAATTCAAAGTTGGATTTTACCTTTGTATTCAATTGTTACATATTATGTTGGATCAAAAACAGTAGATTATATCGTAGAAGGTTTCGACAGGTCAAAGTGTGCTATGATTGTCACGACAAAAGCAGACGAGATTTCAGAAGCGCTCTCCGATGTTTTTGAAGCAAGCGGTACAATCGTAAATGCAATGGGAGGCTATTCAAAAGAGGAAAAAAAGATTGTATACTTCATTATAAACCACTTTCAAATAAACAGATTAAAAAAGATAGTGCGTGAAATTGACGAAAACGCATTTATCTCTTTACAGGATGTTTCAGATATAATTAGGATTAAAAACACCTGAATAATAAACGGGTGCTTGAATTTGTGCTCAATTTCCGAAATAATCAAAAAGCGGCAGGGAAAAATCCCTGCCGCCGTGCGTCTGTTATGTGTAGATTTGATCATTATTGACGATTTTCGTTGCCGTTTCCCGTACTGTGTTCATCCGCTGCACCCAAAGCATTTGATCTTCCGCTTTGAGTGTCTCTGTGATACCCTCTTTTTCGGCAAGTTCTTTTACCATCCGAAAGAACATATTTTCTGCTTGCTCGTTCAGATTGGCAAGGTATTCATTCAGCTTTCCGCTCGTCAGAAGCTTGGCGTAAACTGTTCTGCAGTGCTGTTTCAGATAACGCAAGTGCCGTTGCTCCCCATATCCCGATGGGGCGTTCTTCCGTCTCATCATCCCCGGCAATGAAGTAATAATCTCCGACCAACTCGTATTTCAGCCCGGTGCGTTCATCCGTTATGTACTTTTCCATTATGCGTCCTCCTTATAGATATAATAGTAAAAGAAAGGTGTGGTGGAATGTTTATAAATTATTCTAATCATCCGGTGCAGTGTTGGCCGCAGACACAAAAAGATGCTGCAGAGAAATTCGGCAGAATAATTGACTTGCCGTTTCCGCAGGTCGATGCTTTTGCTTCTTCGGAAAGCATAAAAGCTTTCGGTGAAAGCGAACTTAAGCGTATGCAAGAGATTATCGCAACGGCTGAATATGGGGAAGACATTGTCGTGTTATGCACGGGGGAATATGTGCTGACATTTTATATTGTGTCAGAATTGAAAAGAATGGGAATTAAAGTCGTTTGCGCTTCTACCAAGAGAATTTCTGTTGAGAAACTTTGCGAAGACGGCACGGTAGTAAAGCACTCTGAATTCAGATTTGTTGCGTTCAGAGAATACATTTGATAAAAAAACCGCTTTTTGCAATATGAAAGGCTGGCAAGACAAAAAAGTTGCATTTCAGAAACTCAGATCAGAATGCCACGCATTTTTGGACGCTTTTTGCAATTGACTTAACGCATTGCGGAGAGGTATAATATAATAAATACAGTAATACAAAAGAAAGGCCAGACAGATGAAAAAAACAACAACTATACCGATGACGGTATTGATTTTGCTTTCGCTTCTCCTTGCCGCTTGCTCATGCGCACCGGCACAAACAGAAGCGCCCGAAAGCACTCCGGAAGCAACACCGGCGGCAACACCTGAGCCTGTGCAGGAATTGCCCGACTTAGGAAACGAGACGATAGCGATAAAGGAGCTTGGGAATTATACGATAGTGTACCCTTCTGACTATACGGAAATAAGAATGGATATGCCCCTGATGCTTGCGGACAATATTGAGAGGGTAACTGGCAAACGCCCCGAAATGAAGACGGATGCAGAATGCAAAGACGGCAGGAGGATAATTCTTGCAAGTGGAAAGACCGAAACAGTGCTTTCGGAAGGAATTTCGCAGTTTGAGGACGGGCTGACTTATGTTATTGCCGTTTCAAACGGAAATCTTATTCTTGGCGGACAGAACTATTATGCCGATTCGAACGCAATATATGATTTCATAAACAATTACCTCGGCTATGACGATGTTGAAGATGTGACCACAGAGGCAAAGAGTGAGGTCAGTGGACTTAACGTATCATATCACGAAAAACCGGCGGTATTCATTTATGGTTCAACATGGAGCAGCCCCGTAACCAACGTGAAAATGGTGAAATATCTTGCCGAGGCGAACTTCAACGGTTTCATGTATACATATTGTCAGGAAACCGAGAACAGCCTTCACAACCTGGTACGGTGGTGCGCAAGATACGGTATTTATCTTGTTCTGAACAGGGGTGTTTTCGCTCCGGAGCTGTACTACGATTGCCCGATTATTGTGGGACATTATATATGGGATGAGCCTGAGGAAACGGATTTTACTATGCTGCTTGACCTGCTGAAGGATTATAAGGAGAAGTATTCACAGTACGGCTGGAAGTCCTGGATAAACTTTGTCGGCATTGAGTCATCGATTAAATCGTTTGATTGTGATTTGTGGATATGGAATGATCTGGACGTTTCGGGCTTTGATGCTTACGATTTCGTTTCTTATTTCTATGGCAGACAAAGAGAGAGATTGCATCCTTATGAGATAATGAGGAACGCCGCAAAGATCCATGGTCTTGATATGTGGTACTATATACAGTCATACGATCACGTCGGCTCTCCTGTAATGAATACTTCAAAGGCGTACCTCTGGCAGATGCAGCATACAATGTGCTTTGATCCTGATGGAATTATTTACTTTGAGTACGGCAATATGCTTGAAGGTACAGGCGGTTGGTGCGCAGGATGGGAAACGGCAGTTATTGACAGGGATTTTCTCACAAGAGGTCAGCACTACTACGATGCTCAGAGAGCAAATAAGATAATACTTGACGAAGCTGAGATTCTGAAGAATTACGATCAGAAGGGCTGTGCTGTGATCAACAGGAAAGACACTGATGCTTTCACTCGTCTTGATGAGTATTATGATTTCTCGGATGTAATTACGGAAATAACCGGTTATGATGCCGAAGATATATATTTTGTCGGCTGCTTTGACGAAGAAGGCGGCAAGGGCAAGGCTTATCTGATAACGGATATAAACTATCCCGATGAAAAGCTCTTTGACGATACGCCTGTAAAGTATCTCAAAGCAAAGATAAACGGTGATAAGGTGTCCTGCTATTTCAACGGCGAGACGAGCGAGCTTACACCTGACGAAAACGGATATTATTCTATTCCGGCAGGAAACGGTTTTGCGGCACTCATCACTGTAAAATAAATGGAGAAATATGAAAAGAATTATTACAATAACGCTTGCTTTGCTTCTGATCGTATTTGCGGCAGGATGTACGCCTGAAAAAACGGCAGATCCGACTGTAACTCCGGAAGCAACGAAAACACCTGAGGCAACGCCTGTTCCTTTCCCCGAAATCGAAGAAGAAACGGTGAAAACAGCAGACCTCGGAAGCTATACGATAGTGTACCCTTCAGCTTATACTGAAATAAGAATGGACGTTCCGACGATGCTTGCCGATACGATTGAAAAGGTTATCGGAAAACGCCCTGAAATAAAGAGCGATAAGGATTGTACCTCAGGAAAAAGGATAATACTTGCAAGCGGAGAGACAAAGACGGTGATTTCCAACGCAGTAGAGGCATTTGACGACGGTTTATCTTATGTTATTGCGGTCAGCGAGGGAAACATTATTCTCGGTGGCAAAAATTATTATGCGGATTCAAATGCGGTTTACGATTTTGTTAATAATGTTCTTGGTTGGGATGACGTTTATGATGAGTATTCTGTTCCGACAGAAAGTGTTAATGGTGTGAAGGTTGTTTATCATGAAAAGCCTCCTGTCATAATAATGGGCTCAACGTGGGCGAGCATTTTTGATACTCCCATCAAGGTAAAAACTTTGGCAGATGCAAATTTCAACGGGATAATGTACACCATTCAGATACAGAATGAGTATGATCATCTGCATGAATCAATAAGATTGTTTGCAAGGTACGGAATATATGTCGTTATGAACAGAGGCGTTATGCTTCCGGAGCTTTATTATGATTGCCCTGTAATCCTGGGACACAATATCTGGGATGAGCCTTGGGGCGAGGAAATACCATTAGTCGCTGATATGCTGAAGGATTACAAGGAAAAGTATTCACAGTATGGCTGGAAGTCGTGGGTGAACATGGTAGGAAGTCTCAGAATGTGGGAGCCTGTCAATGATTTGTGGGTCTGGGCAGACAATGATGTTTCCGGATTTGATTATTATCCTTATATTTATTACAATCGGGATATTGAGATGCTTCATGCTTATGAGCTTTCAAAGCAGTCGACAGATCTGCATGGGCAGGAGGTATGGTACTACATACAATCCTATAATCACATAGGCTATCCGGGATGCGTTGATCTTAATACCGACAAGGCGTACAGATGGCAGATGTATTATACGATGTGTTTTGATCCCGACAGTATAATCTATTTCGTTTACGGCATGGAGTATGGTGATAACGAATGGGCAGACTGGTATTCGGCAGTTGTGCCGCCGGATATGGTAACGAGGGGAGAAAATTTCTATGCGGCTCAGAGAGCAAACAGGGAAATACTTGACGTTGCGGAATATCTTGAGGATTATGATTATAAGGGTGCATTTACAATAAACAGAAAGTCAGAAGAGTACTGGTCGTGGCTTGAATCACCGTACGATTTCTCATATATAATCGAGAACATTGAAGAAACGGATGATACGGACATTTACCTTGCGGGTTGCTACGAGAACGAAGACAAAGCGGCTTTTATCCTGACAAACGTGAGCTTTCACGACGGCGGAAAGTATGATGATACTCAGATAGGAAGTCTTAAAGTTAAGCTTTCCGGTGAAAACGTGTCTGTTTACAGGGACGGAAAAACGGAAGAGATACTTCCGGACGAAGACGGGTATTACAGCCTTCCTACGGGAGACGGAGTAGGAATACTCGTGATGCTGGATAAAAAGAAGTAAATTTGCATTGACAAAATGTTCATAAAATATTATAATAAAATATAATATAAAATCAATATTATTGATCGAAAGGAAAACAAATGAAGAAAACTTTAAGTCTTATACTTACAATAGCACTTGTTCTTTCACTTCTCGGCACACTTTCCGGCTGTAAGGCAGGAGGCTCATCCGTTCAGATTAAGAACCTCGGGAAATATACTGTGGTATATCCTGCCTCATGGGAAGAATGGCAGAAGGAGGATGTAGACATTCTTGTTAATGCGGTGGAAAAGGTTTCAGGAACTAAGATAAATGCCGTTCCGGATACGGAAACCGTAGATACGAATATGATAATCATTGCGGGCTCATCAGTTGAAACCTCATACGATGAGAAAATAAATACTTTTTCATCCGATATGGATTATATCATTGCGGTAGATAACGGAGACATTGTTCTCGGCGGAAAGAGTTATTATGCAGATATGAGAGCAATATATGCTTTCGTTAACGAGTACATAGGCTATGACGACCTGACGGATACAGTCGGAGAAGCAAAGGATACGGTTTCGGGATCAGAAATATTTACATACGAAGAACCTTTGTTCACGACACTTGCCTGCGATAACGGCAAATATCCTTTCAAAACTGCGGCAGATGCAAAGATGATGGCAGACGCCGGTTTCAATATGGTAAGACTTGAGCTTGCAAAGATCGATACTGATCTTTATCACGAATACGGCAAGTGGTGCGCAAGATTCGGCATAAGGATAATACAGAGAGTAGTGTATAACATAAAAACCGGAGAATTCACTCTCAACGATTTTGAATACACGAAGAATAACCCGATGTTCTATGGAAGCTACATAAAGTACGAGGCTGAACTCGGCAATCCGGCACTCTATACGACGATTTGCGAGAAATACAAGAATAATTATGCTGATCTGGGCTGGAAGCTCGTAATGGAGGTCGTTCTGAGACAGTATTCCGCAAGCAAGACAGGAACGGAAACGGTTCCTCAGGACACATCGTATTTTGCGGGTGCTGACGTAGCTCTCCTGACATCCGAAATAGGCGATGACAACGATGAGAGAAAGAAAAAGACACTTGATTTTGTAAGAAGCTTTGCAGAGGAAGCACGGAAAAACGGTTCTGAATTCTGGATGACTGTGCAGAACAATACGACCGGAGAGAGAAGTAATCCGAAAATGTTCAACTGGAGAGCATACGTAGGACTTGCATTCGGTGCTAAGGGCATTAATTATCAGACATACAAGAGAAACGTCGTTGTCAGGGACACTTACGAAAAGGGCTCGGGCTGGACACAGACCAAGACGACGAATGAAGACGTTCTTGCAATAGCGGAGCTTTACGGCAAATATGAATATGAAGGCGCATTTGCAAGATTTACGGAAATAGGTGATATGTTTGCGGTATTTGATGAGACATATACGGGCTTTGACGGCATAGCAGACCTTGAAGACAAGTTCGGACTCAATTATACATACCTTGTCGGATGCTTCAAGGAGAAGGACGGCAACGGTCATGCGATAGTAGTAACGAACGTATCACAGATAGACGAGATGCCTTATGATTCGATTCTCAGCTTGCCTGTTCTTGTAAAGATGAATTCGGAAAACGCTCATCTTTATGTCGGCGGTAAGGAAGATACGGACACAAAGGTCCCCGGATATGACGGATACCTCGGTGCCATGATAGTGAATGGCAGAGGCGGACTCATTCTTTTTAACTGATGAGAGGAGCCTTGCGCTGCTGAAAGAAATTGCTCCTGCGAACAGTACAGTGGCGACATTCTGCAATTAATAGAAAGAAAGAACAAAAAAGATTGTATATTATGCCCTCAAATAAACAGATTTGAGGGCTTTTTATTGTATAAATGAGTCAAAATTGTCTGAACCCGTTGACAAAAAAATATTAAGGGATTATAATTAACAAAATGGTTGATATTACAGCCAAAAAGAAAGGAATAAAAAATGAAACACACTCTTAAATCATTGATTGCTGTGTTGCTTGTGTTTGCCTGCCTCTTTGCTGCTTGCGCATGCGGAACAGAGCCTACGAATACACCCGATGCAACACCTGACGCAACACCGGATGCAACACCGGATGCAGGGGAAGTAACGCCTTCTCCCGAAGCAACAGCTACTCCCGCTCCGGTAGTAAATATCCCTGAGGTAGTTATTCCTCTTGCAGAAGTACCTCAGTATGAACAGCCTGAAGCTGATGAAAACGGTATGGTCGTGCTCAACAGCATTATGTACTATCAACAGGCAAGATCACCTGAAAAGCCTGCTTTGCCGAGAGACAGCTGGGACACTATTCAGAAGGCACCGAAAATGTTTGATATGAACCTTGATACATATTTCAATTATCCTGATGCGGCTACAACATACGTTACTGTATTTTCATACGCTCCTATCAAGCCCACGACATACAGAATGTATACATCTGCTGATTATTCATGCATGCCAAAGAGCTGGAAGCTTTACGCTTCTGCAGATTATGACATCACGGAGGATGACCTTATTTCTTCAGTGACTGATGCAAATCTCTCCGCAACACAGGGAGATTATGCTGAGTATACGATTGAAAATCCGGGTTACTATCAGTATTTCAAGCTTGTTATCACAGAGAATAACGGCGGCGAAACATGCCAGTGCGGCGATGTTATATTTTACGGTGTAGACGGAGATTGCGTAGGTCTTGTCGAAAGAAATGAGGTTGCTGATCCTGAAAAGTACACCATAGTTTCAGGACTTGTTAATCCCAAGATGATTCTTATGTATCCTGATCATCAGGATACTATTGTCAAGAGTCTTTTTGACGGCGACATTGAGACAGGTGTTACGATGACACTCCAGTGGGGCGGCGATGAGGATACGACAATAGACTTTATGTTCAAGATGAAGCCTGAGTTTCAGATAGACGCATACAGCTTTGTAGTAGGTAATCCTATCTGCTCACCTGTTTCATGGACACTCTATGGCTCGAACGACAAGAACCTCGAACCGGAAAGCTACGTTGCAATTGATCACAGAGAGAATGTATCATATTCATTGTATGCAGGAACACAGACACCTGTGTATGAAGTGGAAAACCCGGGTACATATATGTGGTACATCATTTCGTTTGAGGATAGTGCATACGGCAACGATGAGAACTATCTCTCAACAGAAATCAAAGAGATTATCCCTTATAAGAAAAACAATTAATTCATTAAGCTCATGACTTAAAGCATTAAAACTGCTGTAAATGATATGACTATCATTTGCGGCAGTTTTTTGTGTCTTTAATGCTTAGTTGAAAATGTATCCTATGCCGTTATCATTTCCGGAAAGGAGAAGCAGGAGTACGATGAGCCAGATAAAATCGCTGTTGTTCTGACAGGAATTGCATGAGCAGTTATTATCTTGACATCCGCAATCGTTGGAAGAAGAGAGAAGCAGAATGATTACTATCAGCCACAAGATGCTGTTGTTGTCGCCAGAACCACCAGATAAAGCCATAGTTTTTTGACCTTCTTGAAAATGTAAGGATGAGCAGAAAATATTGCAGTAATATATTGTCTTCAAATTGAAGACAATAGTAACGGATTTTTGCTCTCAGCACATATTATTCAAAGGAGGCAATACTGGTGAAGAAATTGTACAGAACGGATCTTACGGATAAGGTCATGATGCTTCCGGGTACTGTGCTTTTGGCGACTGCATAAGCGGTAGTCTGAGAAAAAGCTGCGGTTGGCAGATTGTTCAGTGAGCCTATAGGCTCAGCAAGCAAAATGCCGATGGTATTTCGTTAGTAACAGGAAACGGTAGGTATTACTTTGAAATAGTACCTGAGTGACAAGACTTGAACTTGCGGCCTCTACCACCCCAACGATGCCGCAAATCTTTTTCCGGTCGTTTTTAGTCGTAAATAGGCGTATCCGCTCCAAACTCGATTTTTTCCGGTGTTTTTTAGGCGTAAATACTCCATATTTTCCACGTCCGGATATGGTAGATGCCCATTTTTGCCCCTTTTTCGACCGTTTTTTGAGCATCTTTTTTCGCGATGTTCCAGTAATAAATATTCATATGTGGTCAGATATGGTAGAAACATGTGGTCAGATTTTTATGTGGTCAAACATAAATCTGACCTCTTTTTTACGCGGCTGTATGCAGCTCACTTCACATGTGGTCAACGCGGAGTCGAGCAACTCAAAACGCTCCAGAAGTCACACCTCAAAAGCCCATACTATACCCGCTCCGAAGGTTGTGGTAGTATACCTCTCTTTCAGATGATTGTCAAGCCGCTTTCGCCCTTTTCTCGGTGCATATTTTGCGACGCAATAGACAAAGAAAAAGGCGATGGAGTAAAATACGAAATACTCCTCTGCAAATGGGGGCAAGTTCACGAATCATAGCATCAGGAACTAGAAAAAATCAAGCAAATGCACGATAAACGCTTGAAATATGTCGAAAAATGTGCTATAATGATAAAAGGATTTTATATCAATTTTTCAATGAGGTGCTATCAATGGCAGTATCGTATAAAAAACTGTGGTTCAAGCTCGTCGAACTCGACATGACCAAAGCCGATCTTCGCAGGGCAGCCGAGATCTCTACCACAACCCTGACGAAACTGAATAAGAGTGAGCCGGTGTCGATGGACATCATTTTGAAAATATGCAAAGTTCTTAAATGCGATGTCGGCGATGTTATGGAAGTTATCAACGGCGAAAACGATGGGATTTAAATCCCGAAATGTTATCAGTTGACCGCACTTTCGAGTCAGCCCCGTTATGACCACTTCGATACCTCTCCATATTAAATTGTGCCTTCCGGAACCCCGAAAAAAATC
>JAZQMY010000062.1:0-30369 GCA_045627045.1 Clostridia bacterium
ATTGGCTTTCCGAAAGATATGACAGCAAAGCACAGCGTACTGACGATGCAAAGAATTTGCTCAAAGAAATCCGTTCAACGAGAGTATATCTTAACGAACGGCAGAAGCAGGAAGTCAAAAACAGATACGGCTCATACGGTAAGTATGTGAAGCGTATGTTTGGCAGAATGGGAATTGCCGATAACGCAAGAGTTGCCATTGACACTTACTACAACGAGCTTGCGGACAAACATTCCGAACTGTTTGACAAAAACGCAAATTCGAACGAAATTCCATTGCTGATAATGCAGAGGTGAATCATATTCTGCTTCTCTTGCTCTCTGCAGAACCATTATCTGAAAAGAAAAGTGAAATATTATGATAAAACCAAGGTTTGAAAACTTTTTGAGCGAAAAAGACTTGACAAACTGTTGTTTTTGATGTATTATATTTAACCGAGAAAATTGTATATATTCTGAATAATATAAAATAGGAGACTATTATGAGAAAACTTTTAACTGTTTTATTGGTAGTTGCTCTTTCTGCGGCTCTTCTTTCAGGCTGCACAACGAATCCTACAAAGGATCCGTCAAAGCCCGATCCGACACCGACACAGAATCTTACTGATTACAACCCGGATTATTCTGATAAGAAGGATCCTTCCGGTGTGTGGGATGATGTAATTACATTCAACCTCTTCAATCAGGAAGACTACCAGACGCGTTGGTCAAACTACGCAAAGGAATGGATGCTCGAATCATTCCACATCAAGGTTGGCTATGTTATCCCTGCAGTAACCGGTTTTTCGGATACATGGGCAGTATGCCAGAACAAGATGATGGAAGATCCGGCAAACAGAGATGAATACAGAACCAAGCTTGTATCACTCTTTATATCAGAGAAGACAAGACCTGACTATCTGCCTTCAGTTTACGGCTCATGCATGGGCTCAGACGGCGTATGGTTTGACCTTGTTGATTACCTTGTAGACCTTGCACCTTATGTAAGTGAGGGCGGACCTCTTTACGAAGGCTACGTTGAGTGGCTTTGGGGCGATGCAAAGGAATACTGGGAAGAATACAAGCATTATCTTATGACAGAGTTTGATGAGCTTTTCGTTCTTCCGAGAAGGGAAATGATGCCTGTTCAGTTCTTTCTGGGATATTCTCAGAAGTCACTCAATGCTCTCGGAATATCCTGGGATGAAAAGCCTACCGACTGGAATGGCTTTGTAGAGCTTCTCAGACAGTACAAGGGCTACAGTGATGAATCTTCAACGTTGGATTCATATCTCAGCGTTCCATTCAAGACAACGGATGAAAACGGTGCGGATCTTCTTCAGTTTGTTGCCACGACATACGGACTCGATTTCAATGCGGATTTCACATGGACAACAAAGAACGGCGAACCGCTCTGGACACCTTACTGGGATGAATATCTCTCGATCCTCAAGGATGTAAACATGCTTGCATCAGAAGGCCTCGTCTGCACAAACCTTGAATACGAGAACTGCATTGCAAACTACACTCTTGATACGACTGATCCTATGTATCAGGCTTCCGTAAGAGGCATGGATGCGGCAGGCGGCTCCTCAGGTATTGCAGGCTATGTCCGTGACGATAAGTTCGCTTGGTGGTCATCAGACCCGAGAAATCCGATGTATTGGAGCTCAACTGATGAATGGATTACACATGATGGCTATGAATACTCTCTTGTAGGCGGTTCACAGTTCGACTCTAACTACCTCGCAATCGGTAACGCACTCGGACCGAAATTCACATCAAGAATCATCGATTTTTGGAATGCTTCACTTTGCGATGAAGGTTACTTCAGCTACCAGTTCGGCAGAAAGGGTACTCCTTTTGCTGATAATGTTGAAGACGCAGGAAGCTACCTTATTGATGAAGACGGCAAGGTCATCTACTCAAATCACGAGAACAGATTCTCATTCGTAAAGGATTCCGGGAACTACTGGTGGGCTACAAGAGATGAAAACTGGTGGATAGATAAAGATGTTCACTACGAGCAGTACATTGCAAATTATAATGCAACTGCATTTGCAAACGTTGAAGCCGGAGACGGTACAACAGTTGCCGTAATGTGCGGAATTGAAGATACTCTCGTATGGGAGAACAGCTGGAATCAGATGCTCAGAGGTACATGGTTCTATGCCGATGTAACTGCATATCCTATGAGCAAGACTGCATACTGGCCTTCAGAGTCAATGTCAAAGGCTAAGCCGTATATTGATAAAACAATTGCCACAGCAACAGACAATAACTCAATCTGCTACAAGGGATTCTACAGTTCAACAAAGGATATCCTCGGCAAGGAATCAAACGAAATGATAAAGAAGATCACTGCACTCCAGACGATTGCAAAGAACTTCACAGTTAAGTTCCTTTCACATGAAGCTTCTGAATCTGACTGGACAAACTACATCAAGAGCTTGCAGGATGCCGGCTATGATGAGGTTTACAGCTTCTATGTAGATGCACTCAAGGGTACACCTACGAAGTATCAGGAAGGCGTTGCATCTCAGTCAACAGTAAATGCAAAGAGAGCAGCAAAGGCTTAATTGAAAATAAAAAAACACCCAAAGCGGACTTTTCTTAATGAAAAGTCCGCTTTTTGCCTTAAAATACAGAAAAAAACGAATTTTAGGCACACAGACTATTGACATTTTTCTATAATGCTGTATAATATAATTTAATGGAAAAAACAAAGATGCATTCAGCATTAAGAAAGGATATTTTTATGAAAAGATTGATAGCCTTGATATTATCAGTGCTGCTTCTGACGGCTTTTTGGTCTGGATGTACTCAATCCGGCACGGCAACACCTGAAGGAACGCTTCTGCCGACATCAAGCCCGATTGCAACTCTTGATCCAAGTCCGGAAGAGTCACCTGATGTTGAACCGACTCCTGAGGAAAAAGATAATTTCTCAAACGCAAAGCCGGTTTATTCTACAGTACGGGATGAAAGCGGAATGTGGGATGATGTCATTACTTTCAATGTGTTCAACACAGACGACTACGAGACAAGGTGGAGCGAATATTCAAAGCAGTGGATGCTTGAGAGTTTTCACATCAAGGTCGGCTACATTATTCCTCCGATAAACGGCTTTGAGAGCACCTGGCAGGTATCAAGCAATAAGCTTATGGATGATCCTGTTGCAAGAGATGATTACAGAGTAAAGCTTGTATCGCTTTTCCTTTCAGAGGCGACAAGACCTGATTACCTTCCGGCGGTTTATGCATCCTGCATTGGCTCTGACGGAGCGTGGTTTTCTCTTGAAGAATACCTTGTGGACCTTGCCCCTTATCTTGAGGAGGGCGGCTCGCTTTATGACGGCTATGTCCGCTGGCTCTGGGGAGACAACGTTGAGTATTGGGAGGAAATGAAGACGGCTCTCGTGACTAATCTCGGTCAGCTTTTTGTGATCCCGAGAAGAGAAATAATGCCTGTGCAGAAATATCTCGGATATTCGTTTACGGCGCTTGATATGCTCGGAATTGAATGGGACGATAAGCCCACTGATTGGGACGGCTTTTACGAAATGCTCCTGCAGTATAAGACTTTGAGAGAAGAAATGTGCCTTGAAGGGGAGGAGTACAACGGAGTATCCTTCAGAACCTACGAAGAAAACGGAGCAGACCTGATTGAATTCATAGCCACGACATACGGACTTGATTTCAATGCCGATTTCTCATGGACAACAAAGAACGGCGAACCGCTCTGGACTTATTATTGGGACGAGTATCTTGAAATACTCAAGAAAGTAAAAACCCTGGCGGCAAATGAGCTTGTTCTGACAAACATAAATGAAAAGGGCTATATTGCAAATTACACGCTTGACAGGAGTGACATTTCTTACCTGGAATCTGTCCGCAGTCAGGAAGATACGGGTATGTTCTCGGGCATTGCGGCTTATGCGACAGCCGAATGGTTCTCCGCACATTCAACGAATTACGGAGACGGAAATGTCTGGCAGGTATCTGACACGTGGATATCGCAGGACGGCTGTACATACTCGCTTACCGGCGGCTCTGAATTTGATTCAAATTACCTTGCCATAGGAAATGCGCTCGGAAACGAGTTTGTCAACAGAATAATTGATTTCTGGAATGCTTCGCTTTCAGATGAAGGCTATCTGCGTTATCAGTTCGGTCAGAAAGGTATTCCATTTGCGGACACAATCGAAGAGGCAGGAAATTATCTTTTTGATGAAGAAGGAAATGTAGTATTCTCCAACCATTCAAATCTCATTCCGTTTGAAAAGAATGATGATTATGAGTGGTGGCGGACAAGAAACGAAGATTGGTGGTATTCAAGAAGCGGCTACTACTATCAGTATATTTCGAAAATGAACTCATCACTATACAGCAGCATCATGGCAGGCGACGGAACAACGTTGGCTGACTATCTCGGAATCAATAAAACACTCGTCTGGGAGAATGATTCGAGTCAGTTCCGCTGCGGAACGTGGTTCTATGCGGATGTGACGGCTTACCCGAACAGAAAGACTGCTTATTGGCCTATGGAATCTATGGCACGCTATGAACAGAATATAAAAACAGTATTGTCAGAAGCGAAGGAAAACAACTCCGTATGCTATAAGGGCTTTTACAAATCAACAAGAGAGCTGCTCGGAAAAGATTCGGGCGATATGACGAGAAAAATCAATCATCTTCAGTCTCTTGCAATGGATTTCACGCTTAAATTCCTTTCAGACGAAGCAAATGAGGCAGGCTGGGTCAACTATATAAGATCCATTCAGGAAGCCGGCTATCAGGATGTTTACGATTTCTATTGCCGGGCGCTTTACGGTTGTGTGACGGATTACAGAGAGGATGTATTATCCCAGTCAAAGACAAATATGATTCAAGAGTCAAAATAAAACAAACAGAACAAAACGTTTGTCAAAAAAGCTAAATAAATAACACAAGAGCCTGCAGGGGAGAAATATTATTTTTCTGTTCCCTGCAGGCTCTTGTGTTGAGCGGTCTATAAATGTGATGCCGGTCAGGATCACATTTATAGACTGCTGGCAATCATTTTGCACCGATCAGAGCAGGGCGAATGCTTTCCCAAGCGTAGTGCTGAATGAAATAAACAGGCAGAGAAAAAATAAAAGTGGATAAAAATGATATAAATTTATGCTTCTTATCCAATTATAGTGAAAAATACTTGACAAAATGTGACTGCTGTTGTATCATATTATATGGAATAAAGCTATATTTTCTGAAAATATTAAACAGGAGACTATTATGAGAAAACTATTAACAGTATTATTGGTAGTTGCATTTTCTGTTGCACTGCTTTCCGGCTGCACAACGAATCATACAAATGATCCGTCCAAGCCCGATCCGACGCCTTCACAGAATTTTACTGATTACAATCCGGATTATTCTGATAAGAAGGATTCTACCGGCATGTGGGATGATGTAATTACGTTCAACCTCTTCAATCAGGAAGACTACCAGACACGTTGGTCAGACAGTGCAAAAGAATGGATGCTTGATGCATTTCATATCAAGGTCGGATATATTATTCCTGCGATTACCGGTTTTGCTGATACATGGACGGTTTGTCAGAATAAAATGATGGAGAATCCGGCAAACAGGGACGAGTACAGATCCAAGCTTGTTTCGCTGTTTATTTCTGAAAAAACAAGACCTGATTATTTACCGGCTCTATATGGCTCTTGTATAGGAATAGACGGCGCATGGTTTGATATATCTGAATATCTTGTTGATCTTGCACCATATGTAAGCGAGGGTGGACCACTTTACGATACTTACGTAAACTGGCTTTGGGGAGATGAAAAGGAATACTGGGAAGAATACAAGCAGTATCTGATGACGGATTTTGGCGAGCTTTATGTTCTTCCACGCAGAGAAATGATGCCTGTGCAGTTCTATCTCGGCTTTTCAAGAGACGCACTCAGGTCAATTGGTGTATCTTGGGATGAGAAACCTACGGAATGGGATGACTTTATAGAGCTTCTTATGGCTTACAAGCATTTCAATGATGAATCTACAACGGCTATTGATCCGAATCTTCGTATTCCTTTCAAGACTACAGACGAAAACGGCGCAGATCTTCTGCAATTTGTTGCTACGACCTACGGCCTTGATTTTAATGCCGATTTCTCGTGGACAACGAAGAACGGTGAACCACTATGGACACCTTATTGGGACGAATATCTCGAGATACTCAAGGATGTAAATATGCTTGCATCCGAATCTCTTGTTTGTACAAACATAGAATATGAAAACCGCATTGCAAACTTTACACTTGATACAACCGATGCTCTTTATAATGCTTCAGTCAAAGGCATGGATGTGGACAGTGCTTCTACGGGTATAGCGGGCTATGCGAGAGAAGATAAGCTAGCTTGTTGGTCATCAGAAACATGGAGAACGAGTGATAAATGGATTAACCATAAAGGATATGTAAGTTCAATGGTTGGAGGAACAAAATTTGATTCGAATTATCTTGCGGTCGGCAATGCATTAGGATCGAAATTTACTTCAAGGATAATTGATTTCTGGAATTCTTCTCTTTCTGATGAGGGATACTACCTTTATCAGTTCGGCAGAAAGGGTACTCCTTTTGCTGATAACGTTGAAGATGCAGGCAGCTACCTCATTGATGAGGACAACAAGGTGGTATTCTCAAACCATGATAACAGATTTCCGTTTGTAAAGGACGAAAACAACTACTGGTGGAGTACGAGAGACGAAAACTGGTGGATAGATAAAAATCCCTACTATGAGAAGTATATCGATAATTACAGTGATTCTTTTGCTACTGTCTTGCCGGGGGATGGTACGACGGTTGCGCTTAAGTGTGGTATTACCGATACTCTTGTTTGGGAAAACAGAATGGATCAGATGCTCAGAGGAACGTGGTTCTATGCAGACGTAACTGCATATCCTATGAGCAAGACTGCTTACTGGCCGGATGAATCTATGTCAAAGTCCGAAGACAATATTAATCAGATCATTTCTGAAGCAGAAAAGAATAATGCTATCTGCTATAAGGGCTTTTTCGATACGGCGAAAAAAGTGCTTGGCAAAGAATCAGGCGATATGACGAAGAAAATCAAGTCACTTCAGACTATTGCGAAAAATTTTACTGTCAAATTCCTTTCCCACGAGGCATCGGAATCCGATTGGACCAGTTACATTAAGAACATTCAGGATGCAGGATACGAAGAAGTGTACGAATTCTACGTTATGGCACTCAAGGGGACACCTTCAACTTACAGAAGCGATGTTTTGTCACAGTCGTATGTCAATGAACTCAGGAAACAAAAGTCATGACGGGATGAATAACCGATAAAAGATATTGAAAAGCAGATCTTTCGATATACTGAAAGATCTGCTTTTTGTAATTTGTTAACCAACTCCGCACAAAAAGTGAGAGGTGAACGCAAAGACATGAGGATATAAGCAAGAGAAATTACATTAAAAAACAAGCCTTACGGTTTTAAATGTAAGGCTTTTATCCATCAATATTTGTGGTCCCAGTCAAAATCGCACTTGTCGAGGAATGCACGGGCAATTACAGTTGCACCGACCTGGTTTGGATGAATTCTGTCCCATGCGATGTAGGAAGAATGTCTGAACCTGAAGTAGTTGTTGAATACTTCCTGCAGATTCACGAAAGTACAGCCGTACTTTGCGGCGAGCTTTTCGCAGATAGCCGTATATTCGTCCATTCTTTTTCTCATGACGTCATCGGCAAGAGGCTCCATGTAATAAGGGGAGAGGATGAAGATTCCCTTGACTGAATCCTTTACTGAAAGAATCATTTTTTCAATATTGCTTTCGTATTCATCGGGAAGCACTGCGCCATCGGGGATCGCGGGAGTGTCAAACTGCCTCCAAACATCGTTGATGCCGATGCAGATTGAAACCCACTGCGGATTAAGATTCTTCACGTCTCTGTCCCAACGATTGAGGAGATCCCTTGAGGTGTTGCCGCCAATGCCTGAATTTGTTACTCTGACATAAACCTCGGGATAGAATGCAGAGAGCATATTTTCAATTATTCTGACATAGCTTCTGCCTACGTTATCAAAAAGGCCTTCGCCTACCGGGCAGGCACTGCCCATATCGGTTACGGAATCGCCTGCAAAGACAATCCTGTCCATGTGTTCAAAAATCATAAAAATGTTTCCTTTCTGAGCTTAATAAAAGAGTGAGAAAGTAGATTCTCACTCTGCGATTTTTATCTTACGCTGAAAAGCAAATCACCGTAGCTGGGGTATGGCCAGTAATCTTTTGCAGTCAGGCGCTCCATTTCATCAACTGTGTTACGGAGCTCGTCCATAAACGTGATGACGTTTTCTCTGTATGCCATTGCACGGTCGGAGAAGACGGAAATCTTTTTTGCATCAATAACCGAAGCTTCAAGCTTGCCTGTGAGCTCATAAGCAGTATCTGTAAGTGCCGAAAGATTATCGATAGTATCGCCGATGTACTTCGGAACTGAGTGACCCTCTCCGTTGAGGCTCATTACTGAATTGCCTGTCTGTGAAAGGAATCCGATGTATTTGCATACTGAAGGAATGACAGAGCCCTTCACCATATCGAGCATTGTGAGTGCTTCAATATTTATGACCTTGCAGTAATTCTCATACATGATTTCAAGACGTGCACGCATTTCAGTTTCGCTGAATACCTTGTTCTCTGTGAAAAGCCTGATGTTCTTTTCATCAAGAAGGTGAGCGAGTGCATCCGGTGTTGAACGGAGGTTCATGAGGCCGCGTTTTTCTGCTTCCTTGTACCAGACATCATTGTAACCGTTTCCGTTGAATATAATCTTCTTGTGATCCTTGATCGTGCTGCGGATAACATCGTGGAGAGCTGATTCGTAATCCTCTGCTGTTTCAAGAACGTCGGCAAACTGCTTGAGCTCTTCTGCAACTGCAGTATTGATCATAATATTGGCTTCTGCAACTGATTCGGATGAGCCGAGCATACGGAATTCAAACTTGTTGCCTGTGAAAGCAAAAGGAGAAGTTCTGTTTCTGTCTGTTGTATCCTTTGCAAATCTCGGAAGAACGTGTACTCCGACCCTGAGAAGCTCTTTTTCCTTCACATCGTATGGCTTGTCATTCTCAATGGCGTTGAGAATAGCTTCAAGCTCTTCGCCGAGGAATATTGACACGATAACAGGCGGTGCTTCGTTTGCACCGAGTCTGCGGTCATTGCCTGCGGAGGCAACGGAGATTCTCAGAAGATCCTGATACTCGTCAACTGCCTTGATTACTGCGCAGAGGAAGAGAAGAAACTGGGCGTTCTCAAAAGGTGTTTCTCCGGGCTCGAAAAGGTTAATGCCTGTATCTGTCTGGATAGACCAGTTATTGTGCTTACCGCTTCCGTTAACGCCTTCAAACGGCTTCTCATGGAGGAGGCAAACGAGACCGTGTCTGCCTGCGACCTGCTGGAGAAGACTCATTGTGAGCTGATTGTGATCTGTTGCGATGTTTGTTGAAGTGAATATCGGAGCAAGCTCGTGCTGTGCAGGAGCGGCTTCGTTGTGCTCTGTTTTAGCGAGAATGCCTAGCTTCCAGAGCTCGTTGTCAAGATCACTCATGAACTCCTTTACACGGGGCTTGATCGCGCCGTAGTAATGATCGTCAAGCTCCTGACCCTTGGGAGCTTTTGCACCGAAAAGCGTTCTGCCCGTAAAGATGAGGTCGGGGCGCTTATTGAAGAGATCCTTGTCCACGAGGAAGTATTCCTGCTCGGGGCCGACTGTTGTCTTGACGGACGAAACAGAAGTGTTTCCGAAGAGCCTGAGAATACGCATAGCCTGCTTGTTGATGGCTTCCATTGAACGCAGGAGAGGAGTTTTCTTATCGAGAGCTTCACCGCCGTATGAGCAGAATGCCGTAGGAATGTAAAGAGTGTCATCCTTGATGAAGGCATATGAAGTAGGATCCCATGCAGTGTAGCCTCTTGCTTCGAATGTTGCACGAAGACCGCCTGACGGGAATGATGATGCATCGGATTCGCCTCTTACAAGCTCCTTGCCTGAGAATTCCATGATAATTTTGCCGTCGGCATCGGGAGAGATGAAGCTGTCATGCTTTTCTGCCGTGATGCCTGTCATAGGCTGGAACCAGTGAGTGAAGTGAGTAGCACCCTTCTCAATAGCCCAATCCTTCATAGCGTTTGCAACAACGTTTGCGGCATCCAGGTCAAGACGCTTGCCAGTAACGATCGTGCTGTGGATAGCTTTATATGTCTCCTTTGGAAGCTTTGCTTTCATGGTGGAATCGTCAAACACCATTGAACCAAATAATTCAGTAGCCTTGTTCAAAAAATGACCTCCTTTTCCCGCAGTTTGATACTGAAAACCCGGGATAA
This sequence comes from Clostridia bacterium, assembly GCA_045627045.1. GTDB lineage: Bacteria > Bacillota > Clostridia > HGM11327 > HGM11327 > SIG351. The sequence continues at coordinate 10,370 of JAZQMY010000062.1, forward strand.
ATGGCAATATCGGCTGAAATGCCATATACAATATTATATAGGATATTATATTACTGATATTTTGTTTTGTCAATACCTTTTTGAACGTATTTGTGAACAAATATGTGATAATAGAAGATTAAATACGGATTTCCGGAAGAGCGGTCCGGGCAGCCGATTTGATTATTTTAAGAGACAAATCACGGAATAATGTGCGGCAAAAGAATGCAATGCTCCTGCCTTGATGAAACTTCAATGTTCGGCTTTTCTGAGGAAGCAAAAAATGTTTTAATTATATTCGGGGAAGACTTTCAAGGTATCGCCGGATATTTATGAAAAATGCTTCCGGATGCAGAAAAATTGTTGACAAATCGGTACTTGTGTATTATAATTCAACCATACTGCTTTTGCAGAAACTAATCAAAAGAGGATGAAACAGCATGAGAGATTATGCAGCAGAATTTGAAAACAGAGTAAATTTTATCAGAAAACTCGTTGAGGAAAGCCATTCAAAGGGAATCATATTCGGTAACAGCGGCGGAAAGGACAGCGCACTTGTAGGCATACTTTGTAAGGCTGCCTGCGACAACACGGTAGGCATTATTATGCCCTGCGAATCAAAGGTCAATTTCGGAAGCGACAAGGATGACGGAATGGCAGTTGCAGAGAAGTTCAACATTGAAACAAGAGTAATTGACATCACAAAGGAAAAACTTGATTTCGTAGAGACTCTTTCACAGTTCACGGAGCTCAACAAGTCCGCAATTACGAACATTGCTCCCCGTCTGAGAATGATCACTCTCTACACCATAGGTGCTTCAGAGGGCAGACTTGTTGCAGGCACAGGCAACAGAGACGAAATGTATATGGGCTACTTTACAAAGTGGGGCGACGGCGCACAGGATTTCAATCCTATTTCAGACCTTACAGTAAAGGAAGTATATGAATTCCTCGAATTCCTCGGCGCACCTGAAAGCATTATCAGGAAGGCTCCTTCTGCAGGACTTTTTGAGGGTCAGACAGATGAGATGGAAATGGGCGTAACATATGCAGCTATTGATAAGTATATTCTTACAGGCGAAGCAACAGACCATGACAGAGAGATAATCGAGCGCTACCACAGAAACAGTGAGCACAAGAGAAAAGGCATCACAAGATATAAGGAAATCAAGGAATAATGCCTTATTGAAAGTAAAAAATAACCGTCGGATGGGAGCTGGATCCTTTCCGACGGTTTTTGTTATATTTTGCTTTTGATTATTTGTTTTCCAGTGCTTCAAGCTCTCTCAAAGCGATTTCGTAGGCTTTCTTCTCGTTCTCAAGCGGAAGAGCGCACATTTCAAGACCTGCGGCATTTGCAATGAGACCGACAATGTATTCAAGAAGATAAGGATTCCTGACGAGAAGCGGTCCGATGAGATTTGTAGCAAGAACGTTTTTGTATGTGAAGCCTTCTGTTGAGGGCAGATTGTCATTGCCGAGACCGTATTCAACGTTGAATAGAGGAGAACTTACGCCGACAATTGTGGAGCACTTGTTGATAAAGCCGATGACCTTTTTATCCGTTTCCATTGAAGTAAAAATTGCATCGGAAAGGAAACGCTTTTTGTGAGTGCGGTTGACACCATAGCTGAAGATTTTCAGACCTTCTGTCTGACCGAGTTTGTCATCATTGATGTACTGACCGAAAAGCTCAAATGAATTTCCCGTAAGAATCATAAGTTTTCCGCTTTCAATGAAAAGCTCAAACTCCTTCCTGTGGGGACGAAGCTCTTCAAGCGCCTTCATTGAAGCACTTTCCGTGCCGCAGCCCATATAAATCATATCGTAATCGTTCACATCAAATTCCATTCCGAGCTCTGCGTGATAGATTTCAGGCTCTGCACCGATTGCCTCAAGGCATTTTGAGAGAACCGCAACGTTGCCGTATTCTCCGTACAGGTTCAGAAGATCGGGATAAATGTATAATATTTTCATCTTTTCATCCTCCTTGCTTTACTTGTTCATTGCACGGACAAGTATTTTGTCCTTATCCGAGAAGCAGGTGATGAAGAACACCTTTTCACTGCCTTCGGAAGCAATGTGATTCATGGCGTTGTCGATATCGGGCTCGACGGTTGTCTTTATGCTCAGACCGGCAAATTCAAATCTTACGGCGAGATCGTATGCATATTTTCCTGCAAGAACGATTTCGCTGACTTTTGAGCCTTCAAGAGCTTCAAAGTCGATATCAAAAAGCCAGCTTGTTTCGCTTGTGTAGTATTTTCTGCTTATAGCATCGACAAGAAACATAACCTTTGACGGCTTGTCATAGCGGCATACATAATCGATTGACTGATTGTATGAAACTGAATTCTCATGCTTTGAGGTAAGAAGCATACAGTTGTGCTCGTTGAGAGAAAATTCAACCACTCTGCCGTTCTTCAGTATGTAATTATTGAGTGCACTGGCGGTTTTCGCTTTGTCGAGACCGAGAACAGAGGAGAGCGTGAATGCGGCGAGGAGATTGTACACGTTGAATGTGCTTGCAAAGTTGAGCGATATCTCGTATTCATCGTCAAATACGATCTTCTTCTCATCAAGATCGACGGAAGTTACACGGCAAAGAGCTTCATTTGTCTTCAGACCGCAGGAAGGGCAGGAGAACTTGCCGATGTGAGCCATATTGTAATATTCATATTCAAGAGGTGCTTTGCAGTTGGGACAGAATTTTCCGTCGTTATAAACGCCACGAGGCTCTGTTGTTGAATATTTGTTCTCATCCATTGAGAACCACACAACCTTTTCGGGATCGTGATCAAGCGCAAAGCATGAAACGAGAGGATCGTTTGCATTGAGGATAAGAGTGGTTTCGGGCTTGACGGCATCCTTGAGAATATCAAATATCCATTCACTGTGAGCATTTCTTGTCATCTGATCACGGAAAAGATTTGTGATAACGAAATGCGTAGGTGTGAAGTTGGCAAAAGTGAGCCTTGCGTAGCGCTCATCGGATTCAAGAAGAACGGCGTCTGCCTTAACGTTTCCCTTTGTGTCGCAGTTGTTGAGAAGGAATGTTGCAACGCCTTCAATCTGATTTGAACCCTCTTTGTTCCAGATAACGTTGATCCCGTTATCCTGCATGATGTGGGCGATCATTTCAACTGTGGATGTCTTTCCGTTACTGCCGGAAACGGCTATAACGGTATCGGGAAGCCTGATCTTTTTGAGTATTGAAGGGAAAAGCTTCAGAACGATTTTTCCCGGAAGGCTGGAGCCTCTTCCGACCTTGCTTCCTATGAAGTATATGAACTTACAAAGCGTGACTGCGATAAATAATTTCATAATAGTTCCTTTCGTATAAAAAATACATGATAATACATATTGTACTATTTTACAAGTGATTTGTCAATATTTTTTTATATGAATGCAAAGCGGATTACCATGTCTGCCTTAATAATATAAAAAATGACTCTTTTCCCACTTGAATTTAATCCGTTTTTATAGTATAATACTTGTGTATATATTATAAATTATTGAAGGGAGACATCATATGAATCTTATATTATTGGGCGCACCCGGCGCAGGCAAAGGCACACAGGGCGATTTGTTCGTGAAAGAATTTGGTTTCAAGAAAATCTCGACAGGAGATATTTTCAGAGAAATTCTTAAGGATCCCAACCATCCGCTTTATAAGGAAGTGGAAATCATTAATCAAGGAAAGCTCGTTTCGGATGAAACGGTCATCAACGTAGTACGTTATGCCGTTGAATCAAGCGAAAACAAGAATTTTATTTTCGATGGATTCCCAAGAACGATTGCTCAGGCTGAAGCGCTTGAAAAAATACTTGAGGAAAATGGAATGAAGGTAGATTATGTCGTTGAGTTGAGCGTAACTATGGAAGTGCTTATGTACAGACTTCTCGGCAGACGCACATGCAGAGGCTGCAAGAAAATCTATCACATTTCACAGGGTTATGAAAAATGTCCTGATTGCGGCGGAGAGCTTTATATCAGAGGCGATGATAACGAGGAAACGGTTAAGGCAAGGTTTGAGGAATACAAGTCAAAGACTTTCCCTCTTATCGAATACTACGGAAACAAGAATGTAAAGTATGTCAAGTACGTATGCAGTGATTCCAAGCTCACACCTGCCGATATTCACGAAGTGCTTAAAGAAGAGATTACGTTCTGATGAGAATTTATGCGATTTCCGATTTGCATCTGTCTGCCGGTACCGAAAAACCTATGGACATTTTCGGCAGTCATTGGGTCGGACATTATGACGCTATCAGAAAATTCTGGCAGGAAAACATCAGACCTGAAGACTATGTGCTTCACTGCGGAGACTTCTGCTGGGCAATGAAGCTTTGCGAAGCGGAGGAGGAGCTGAGACGTTTTGCAGAGCTACCCGGCAAAAAGGTAATGATCAGAGGTAACCACGATCTTTGGTGGACTTCACTTGCCAAAATGAAAGAAAAAACGGATGAAAGCATTATTTTCATCCAGAACAGCAGTATGGTGATCGATGATGACGAAAAGCAGAAATCCATCATACTTTGCGGAACGAGAGGCTGGGCGGTACCGGGAAGCAATGATTATACAGCTCACGATGAAAAGATATACCGCAGGGAAATACTCCGGCTGAGAATGTCTCTTGACAGCGCAAAAAAGCTCTCATCGGAATGCAGATATCCCGATCAGGAGTTCTACGTGATGCTTCACTATCCACCGATACCTATGTACGGTGCTGCTTTTGAAAACAGGACCGAGCTGAATGACGTTCTCTGTGAATACGGTGTCAATAAGGTTATTTTCGGTCATGTGCACAAGCCCCAGCAGGTGAAAAGCGCAAGATTTGAAAAATACGGGATCGAATACATACTTTCATCCTGTGATATGATTGATAATTATCCTGTAACCGTTTACTGAGCAAAAAACAAACCCGATGAATTTTTAATTTTCATCGGGTCCTTTTTTATCCTTTTAATTGAAAACCGTAAGCTTGTGCATTGCTCTTGTGCAAACGGTGTAGTAGAGCCTGAGCTCATCGGGCAGAATATAGCTGTCTGCATCAAATATGAATACAGCATCAAATTCAAGTCCCTTGGAGAGATACGACGGAAGGATCGTAGTGCCGGATGAGTACCTGTCTGAATCGGAAATGATGAGAGATACCTCGGATTCGCCCTTTATTCTTTCATAAAGCTTATCTGCATCAGCTTTTGTGCGGCAGATGATGCCTATTGAGTTGAAGCCTCTTGATTTTACCTCCGGTATTTCCGCAAGAAGGTCTTTTACCTTCTCATCATATGAATCAAAATGCTTTTCTTCAACGGGGTCTCCGTGTCTGTCCATGAATTCGGTTGAAGCATCTGAAATAAGGCGTGATGCATACAGCGAAATCTCTGCGGTTGAACGGTAGCTCTTTGTCAGGCGGAAAATGTCGGCTTTATCTCCGAGACAAAGTGAAAGAACGTTTTCGTCATAAATCTGTGCCGAGCGGTCTATCGTCTGATTTGTGTCGCCGACGAGTGTCATCGAGGCACGGTCAAACATTTTTGAAAGCACAAAGAGTCCCACAGGCGAAATATCCTGGAATTCATCCGTGAATACGAATCTGATGGGGTCTTCGAATCTGACCTTCTGACCGTCTGCAACGCATCTCATAAAGAGCATAGGGTAGAAGTCCTCAAATTCAAGCTCGTTGCTCTTCATAAATGCATCACTGTCGAGCATTGAACTGAATGTATCAAAGTCGATGCCTGCAATGTCTTTCACCGTTTCAAAGAACGCCTTTGATTTGAAGAGATCAGCATAAAGCTTCTTTGTATCAAGCGAGAACTGTGAATCGATTCTGCTGCGGACATCAGAAAATTCTTCATTGATAAGTTTCGTCTGAAGTTCTTCAATTTCCCATGTGAAAAGATCTGCGTTTTCATCTGCGATCTCTTTACGTCTGCGTTCAAGCTCACCTTCAAGAAGCGAATAAGCTCTTGATGCGATTCGCTTGAGCCTCTGGGAACAGCTCATCTTTGCCCAATCGTGATAATAGAGCTGATTGATTTCCTCTGCAGACAGAATAATTCTTCCGCGGTGGACTATATTTTTAGGCGTGAAATCCGTTTTGTCTATGAAATGCGCGTAACGCTTCAGAATTTCAAGAAATGCAGTGCTGTTCTTGAAGGCTGCGGATGAGAAATCCTGTTTTTCGGAACGCTCAAAAGAAGCGTTCATAAAGTCAGCATGGGTTCTTATGGTGAAGTCGGAGAGAAGCGGCGCAAAAAGCTCTGATACGGTCATGATGTTTACGTTTGCTTCGCCGAGATCGGGAAGTACGTCGGAAATATAGTCTCTGAAAACACTGTTAGGTGAGAGCACAAGAATATTTCCTGCCTTGATGGTATCACGGTGCTTGTAAAGAACATATGCGGCTCTGTGCATTGCAACGGATGTTTTTCCGCTTCCTGCAGGCCCGAACACAACGAGATCCTTTGCTTCGGGAAGTCTGATGGCAGTGTTCTGCTCCTTCTGGATGCTCTTTACGATATTGCCCATCTTTTTGTCACGGCTTTCAGAGAGAACACGGCAAAGAAGCTTGTCTTCAATCAGCACGTCTGTATCAAATACGTAATTGATATTGTCCCTGAAAATGCCGAACTGTCTTTTAGCCGTCAGGTTGCCGGAGATAGTGCCGGCAGGACATTCGTATGAGCAGGGTCCGCTTTCGCATTCATAATAAAGATTGCATACCGGGGCACGCCAGTCGAGAACGAGAAAATCCGAATCCTCATCTCTCAGCGTTGAAATGCCGATATAGTAGTCATCGGCGAACCTTTCTCCGTCCTCAAGAAACGTGATCTTTCCGAAGTATGCCGAATCGTACATCTGTCGGAGAATACGGAGCCTTGCCGCCATATCGTTGTAGTGCTTTTCTTCGGTTTCGACTATATCGTTGAATTTGTATATTTCAACGACCTCATCGAAGTCGACCTCTCCGTTAAGTATAGGTACATCCTCTCCGAATACTTTGTTTGCATTTACTATTGAAGAGTATTTATCCTTTATAGCAACGGAAAGCTCTTCGTTTTCTTCGCAGATCCTGCCGAATACTTTTTTCAGATATTTTTTTTCAATGTTCAGTTCGTTATCGTTAAGTGCCATAATTAGTCCTTTTATCAGTTTTTGCTGTCGGAATTGTATTTTTCGTACTGTTCTTTTTCAAGCCTTCTGCGGAATTCCTGCGCATCCTCTTTAATTGAATGATCCTCGATTTCCTTCTTTTCGGCAAGTCTGTATCCAATTATCATTGCAACAGGCTCAACTACTACGAAGGGAAGCATAATTTCAGGCATAAAGTCAGGAAGCAGATTGAATACGATAGAGTACGGGTTCAGAAAGAAGAGAGCAACAGTCTTCATCGGGTAAAAGTCAAGAACGTTTTCAGACTCCTTTATTGCAAGAAGAACAAAAATAGTCTGAACAACAACTATCGGGATGCAGGCAAGAAAAATCTTTCGCTTGTCATATTTTCCAGAAACAGACTGTTTGTAGCCGTTACTGTAAGCAATGTATCCGAAATACCATACTATCAGAGGCAGCATTATCGTGTGAACAACAGGACTTTTGAAAAACGAAAGACCTTTATCTGAATCAAAGCCAATTATTACTGCTATAATAAAAAGAAAAGCTACAATAATAAAGCTTGTGAGCAGATTTGCAAGGAAGAACTTGCCCCCGAAAACAAATACGGATTTGAAGATTTCTTTATTTGAAAGCTTTGTTTTTTCGGCCAAATGTGTGTTGTCTGACATAAAAAGCTCCTTTCTGACGAAGGCATATGGATAATATGCCGTATTTAATTATATAATTATACCATTATTTTTGAACAATTACAACCATAAAATAAAAAACAGATAAAATTGTGTTTTATTTCGGCAAAAAACTCTGCAATGCTTGACATTGACGGATGTTTGGGGTATAATGGAATAAAAAACGGAGGACACGGGCATGAAAATAAATTATAATGAATATAAAGAAAAAGTCTATGGCTGCTGGATAGGCAAGAACATAGGCGGCACGATGGGCACACCTTATGAGGGCTGCAAGGAAATGCAGGATATCAAGGGTTTTGTGACGGCAGAAAATGTTGTACTCCCGAATGATGACCTCGATTTACAGCTTGTATGGCTCCACGCAATGGAAAAGCTCGGCCCGTACAGCCTTGATGCGGCAAAGCTCGGCGAATTCTGGCTCAGCTTTATTACACCTTACTGGAATGAATACGGCACAGGCAAGGGTAATCTTGCAAGCGGACTTGTTCCTCCGCTTTCGGGAACATTTGAAAACACTTGGAGCGATTCAAACGGCGCATGGATAAGAACGGAAATATGGGCAACGCTTTGCCCGGGATGCCCTGACGGTGCGGCAAGGTATGCTATCGAGGATGCGATGGTAGACCACGGAAACGGCGAAGGCACATATGCGGCGGCATTCGTTGCGGCAATGCAGAGTGCGGCGTTTGTGGAGCAAGACATCAGAAAGATAATAAACGTAGGACTTTCGAGAATTCCCGATGACTCAAGAGTAGCAAAAAGCATAAAATTCCTTTTTGAGTGCTATGACGGCGGAATGACGGCAGTCGAGACAAGAAATGCGATCCAGAAGCTCAACAGCGATATAGGTGACGGCTGGTTTGAAGCACCTTCGAACGTGGCATATACAGTGCTCGGACTTCTTTACGGCGAGGGCGACTTCAAGAAGTCAATGATAACGGCAATAAACTGCGGAGACGATACGGACTGCACGGGCGCGACAGTAGGCGCAACGCTCGGAATACTTTACGGAATAAAGGGTATACCGGATGACTGGAGAAAGCATCTGGGAGACAATATCGTAACAGTATCGATAGGCAGAGGCACTCTCTACGGTGTTCCGGAGACCTGCACGGCGCTTACCGAAAGAGTGGCAGATCTTGCACCGTCCGTGATCAAGGCAAATAACGGTATGCTCAGGATAACAGAGGGAATGACGGAAATACCGGAAAATGCATATGATACAATGATGAACGGAGAGTGGAATCCGACACTTCAGAGACTTTCACTTCTGAAGGGATATTCATTTGAGACAGACTTTACGACCTTAAAAGCGGTTACGGAATATGAATCGGAGGCAGGAATAAGAATCAAGCCGAATGAATCCTCAAAAATAAAGATAACGTTTATAAATAACGTTGATGCATTCGGAAGTATTCCGTATTTCCTTGAATTCAGATGGCTGTGTCCCGATGGCATGAAGGTTGAAGGACCAAGCTCACTCCATCTGCCGCATATCAACAGACACGATAACGGCAGGGCAGAGGCAGAGTTCACGGTGACAGCAGGAGAAAATGTTCAGCCGATGATGAGAGCTGTCCTTGAGGTGACGGCGAAGGGAAGATCGTTTGCAGGGTACATACCGGTAATATTTGTGGGATAAGGACAAAGCCGCTTTCTCAGCCAGAGAGCGGTTTTTATTGACAAATCGGTATAAATGTGATAGAATAAACTGATTATTAAAAAAGAGGAAAACAAAAAATGAAGAAAATCACAGCGTATCTTATTATGATTATCATTCTGGCTTTTGCGTTTGCAGGATGTTCTGTTGATGAGTGTGCGAAAAACGGACACGTTGAAGCAGTCAACCCGGCGATAGAGCCATCATGCTGTTCTGTCGGCAGAACAGAGGGAAAGCATTGTTCCGTCTGCGGCGAAGCGATAGTTGCACAGGAGATCATTCCTGCAACAGGCCACACGGAGGTAATAGATGAAGGCACAAACCCGACCTGCACGGAAGAGGGAAAGACAGAGGGCAAGCATTGTTCCGTCTGCGGCGAAATAATAGTTGCACAGGAGATAATCCCTGCAACAGGCCACACGGAGGTAATAGATGAAGGCACAACCCCGACCTGCACGGAAGAGGGAAAGACAGATGGCAAGCATTGCTCCGTCTGCGGCGAAATAATAGTTGCACAGGAGATCATCCCTGCAGCAGGCCACACGGAGGTAGTTGATGAAGGCACAAACCCGACCTGCACGGAAGAAGGTAAGACAGAGGGCAAGCATTGCTCCGTCTGCGGCGAAGTGATAGTTGCACAGGAAATCATCCCTGCAACAGGCCACACGGAGGTAATTGATGAAGGCACAAACCCGACCTGCACGGAAGTCGGCTGGACAGAGGGTAAGCATTGCTCCGTCTGCGGCGAAGTGATAGTTGCACAGGCAATCATTCCTGCAACAGGCCATACGGAAGCAACAGATAAGGGAACTGCGGCAACTTGCACGGAAGTCGGCTGGACAGAGGGCAAGCATTGCTCAGTCTGCGGCGAAGTGATAGCTGCACAGGCAATCATTCCTGCATCGGGTCATTCTTACGGCGCATGGACAACTGTCAAAGCGGCAACCTGTATCTCAAAGGGCTCAAAGAAGAGGACTTGTGCCTGCGGTGCATATGAAACGGCAGAAATCCCGCTGAGCGATCACACTGCTGTGGTTGATGCGGCAGTTCCGGCAACAAGCACAAGCACGGGACTCACAGAGGGCAAGCATTGCTCTGTTTGCGGAAAGGTACTTGTGGAGCAAAAGGTAACGGATAAAATCAAAACAGACAGCTGGAACCTTATGTTGGTAAATCCATGGAACAGCATTCCTTCGGGCTATGTTGACGGTATCAAGCTCAAGAAGATAAGCAGTTCTCTCAGTATTGATGAGAGATGCTACGATGCGTTGATGAAGATGCTAAGTGACTGCAAGGCGGCAGGAAACGATCCTGTTGTATGCTCGGCATTCAGAACAAACGAGACACAGACGACACTTTTCAATAATAACGTTCAGAAGCTTGTGAATAAGGGCTATACCTATGAAGCCGCATATGCAGAAACGGCAAAAGGCACAGCTGTGCCCGGAACAAGTGAGCATGAGCTCGGACTTGCGGTCGATATCGTATGCTATTCAAACTGGAATCTGAACAGCTCACAGGAAAAAACAGGCACACAGAAGTGGCTTATGGCGAACAGCTGGAAATACGGCTTTATCCTGAGATACCCCAATGATAAGAGCAGTGTCACAGGCATAATTTATGAACCGTGGCATTACAGATATGTTGGTGTGGATGTCGCAAAGGAGATATACGAGGCAGGCGTAACGCTTGAAGAATATCTTGAGATGAAGAAATAAAAAGGATACGGATAATGTATAAATATCTGCTTTTTGATCTGGACGGTACGCTTACCGATTCCGGAGAAGGAATAATGAATTCAATAGCCTATGCACTTTCAAAATTCGGGATTAATGATCCCGACAGAGAGGTTCTCCTGAAGTTCATAGGCCCTCCTCTTGTTGTTTCTTTCGCAAAATACTACAATCTGAACGAAGAAGAATGCGAAAAGGCTCTTGCTTATTACAGAAAATACTTTGCAGTGAAGGGCATGTATGAGAACAGAGTATATGATGGCATAAGAGAGGTGCTTGAAGAGATCCGCAAAACGGACCGAGTACTTATTCTTGCAACATCAAAGCCTGAATTTTTCACAGAGAAGATTCTTGAATACTTTGATCTGAAAAAATATTTTGACTTTGTTGCAGGGGCGACACTTGACGGCACAAGAAGTCACAAGGTCGACGTGGTGCGCTATGCTCTTGAGATAAGCAATTCCGAAAAGAACCAGACCCTGATGATAGGAGACAGAAACGAGGACATCAGGGGCGCAGGGCTGAACGGAATCGACGGTCTGGGAGTAGCTTACGGCTACGGCACGGAGAACGAGCTCATTGAGGCGGGAGCAAAGTACATCGCTCATTCGCCCGATGAAATATTGAAATATATCTGATAAGAGGGAAAAACTATGTGGTTGATTCTGGCATTGCTTTCATCATTTTTTGCCGCGGCAACATCAATTCTTGCCAAGGTGGGAATTGATGGGGTGAATTCCAATCTTGCAACGGCAATAAGAACTGCAGTGGTTCTGCTGATGGCATGGGGAATGGTGTTTATCACGGGAGCGGAGAGCGGACTGGGCGAAATATCAAAGAAAAGTTGGATATTTCTTATTCTTTCCGGCCTTGCAACGGGTGCATCATGGCTTTGCTATTACAGAGCAGTGCAGATAGGAGAGGTTTCAAAGGTCGTCCCGATAGACAAGCTGAGCGTGATATTCACGCTCATTATGGCGTTTATATTTCTCAAAGAGAAATTTGATGCAAAATCCGTTGTCGGATGCATATTGATCGCGGCGGGAACACTTGTAATGGTTTTATGATGAAGAAGACGCTAATAATATAACAGTTCTTTTTGTTTATCTTTTTTATTCTTCTGTTATTCAGAGAATGATGGAATAATAACATAAAATGATTGGAGAAAAATGATGTTTATTGAGAGTTTTACTTTACCGTCGGACAGAGAAGAGGAATTGCTCAAAGTCAAGGCTACAGAGAACGGAGGAAAATATGCATATATAGATAATCCGTATCCCTGCGGAATATTTGACAGAAAAGAGCTTTATGAAATATATTTCAGAAATGTAACTATTTTTTACGGCTCAAATGGATCAGGTAAAAGCACACTTCTTAATATTATATCCGAAAAGCTTGAGCTGAACAGGATCGCTCCGTTCAACAAAGCGGAGATGTTTGATATGTATGTTTCCGAATGCTCATACAAAATGGATTACGATGACGAAGGCTTCATTCACAGAATTCCCGACGGCAGCAGAATGATTACGAGCGATGACATTTTTGATTATATGCTGACGATGAGAACAAATAACGATGATGTGAGCGAAAAACGCTCTGAGGTCAGAGACGAATGGAATACCGAGAGGGCAAAAAGCCTTTCAGGTGAGCCGTTGCGTTTTACGGGATTGGATGAATATGAGGACTTCAGATTCAAGGTGAATGCAAGAAGCAGATCACTTTCAAGAAGAAAGTTCATCAGACAATTCGCAGGAGAGGAGACGAAGCTTCGCAGTAACGGAGAAACAGCACTTGATTACTTTGACCTCAGGCTGAAAAATTCAACTCTTTATTGCCTTGACGAGCCTGAAAACAGTATGTCTCCGGCAATGCAGCTATTGCTCGTGAAAAAGCTCGAGGAAATGTCGAGGTATTGCGGTTGTCAGTTTATAATTGCGACACATTCGCCGTTCCTGCTCGCACTTGAGGGTGCAAGAATTTACGATCTTGATTCATCGCCGGTTGAGATAAAAAACTGGTGGGAACTTGAAAATACAAAAATCTATTTTGACTTTTTCAATAAACACAGGGACCTTTTTGAAAAGAAAAGATAAAAGTGAAAATAACCGGCAGAAGAAAAATCTTTTGCCGGTTATAATTTTTTGCTTTGCAAACAGGTGTTTATCTTATAAAATTTGTCCACTCACGGGGTTCTTCCTCAGGAAGACCGAATTTTTCTTTCCCGAGAGCAATGCTCTTCATCAGGAAAGACATATTTCTTGCGAGCACACGCATGCTCTGAAGTCCTTCCTTGTCGACTGTCGTTTCGGCTTCACTGTTGCCGTGAATGCCGTTCCAGTACTGACCGGAAGCAACAGGCATTCCGCTTATCGTGAAATATTTGTTAACCTCGTCGAATGCCGCAGTGATGCCGCCTCTTCTTGCACAGCAGATTGCCGCACCGACCTTCATTCTTTTATCGTATTTTGCGCTGAAAAACAATCTGTCAAGAAGAGCTGATACCGTTGCGTTCGGGGACGCGTAATAAACAGGCGTGCCGACCACAAGACCGTCTGCTTCCTTCAGCTTTTCGGCAATTTCGTTCACGATATCATCGAATGCACATTTTCCGTGCGTTGAACAGTAACCGCAAGCCACACAACCCCTGACAGCAAGTGCTCCCACGTTTATTATTTCAGAATCTATGCCTTCAGCTTCAAATATTTTTACCATCTCGCAAAGAGCGGAGTGTGTGCCTCCGCTTGTGCGAGGACTTCCGTTAATAAGCAATACTTTCATATTATCTCCTTATTCCCAATCAAAATTTTCCTTGCCTGCACCGAGCTCAAAATGATATTTTGCAATTCCGAGATCCATCTTGCCGTAAAATGCCAGTCTGGTGGCACCCTTTACGGTTCTTTCGCCTGTCTTCTCAAATAAAAATTTCTGCTGATTGATTGCGGTAGGTGCGAGCATTGCGGCTTCAACGCCTTTCCTGAACCAATCAGGTGTTGAATCGTTTATTTCGGCAATATCAGATATTTTGCGGTTCTTGTGAGGAATGCCGTTTGTTTTTCCGTATCCTAGAGCTATCACGACATAAACTTCTTCGTTGTTTTTCAGAACAGGCTTGATTTTTCCTTTTCTGTACGAAACTGCGACCCAGCAGGTGTTCAATCCGAGCTCCTGCGCCTTAAGAACGAGCCTTTCACCGAAATAGCCTATGGCTTCATCTCTTTTCGGTTCACCTGCAAGCACAAAATAATTCATGCATCCCGAAAAACTGCCGTAATGAGGTGCAAGACCGTCAAATGCCTCAGGCTCATCGCAGAAAAGCTGGAAATCCAGACCGCTTTCGGAATTTATCCGATTGATTTCATTCCGGAGCTCCTGCCTTTTTTCTTCTTCGATTTTTCTGTCTGTATATTGCCTCACCGAGTGACGGGAAAGCATTGTCTCCCAAATTTTATCCATAGAAGTCCTCCCTTCGAACATCAGACTGATTCGTGATAATTATATTCGTCAGTTCAATATAATATTATTTTTTGTAATATTTTTTTTATAAAATTATACCAATTAATGTTTTCTTTGTCAATACATAGTATTTTTCTCCAATATCGTTTTATTTCTCTTGACAGACTGAAATAAAAGTAATATACTTTTAGCATAATGAGTAATTATAAAAAAGGAGAGGCTACTGTGAGAAACAGAAATGACAGAGCAAAGTGGTTTGAGAATGTCAAATCGGTGCTGAAGGCGTTTGTGCCGAAGCCGAAATTCGTATATCTCGGCGAAAGACCTGACGAAGATTCTGTGATACTGAGCAACCATGTCGGCGCATCTGCCCCTGTGCTTTATGAGCTTTACTATGATAAGCCGTTCAGATTCTGGGGAACTTACGAGATGACAATGGGACTCAAATCCACATACGACTATCTTTCCTCAATTTACCTCAATCAGAAAAAGCACTGGAACAGATATATTTCAAAGGCGGCGGCATTTGTGGCGTGCCCATTTGTGAACGCCTTCTATCAGGGAATAAAGCTTATCCCGACATACAGAGACGGAAGATTCAAGACCACGATCAAGAAGAGCCTTGAAACGCTTTGCAAAGGACAGTCGCTTATCATTTTTCCGGAGGATTCATCAGACGGATACCTCGACAGGCTTACGCAGTTCTTTCCGGGCTTCACTCTTCTTGCAACTCTTTGCCTCAAGCAGAAAAAAGACCTGAATATTTATGTCTCGTATTATCTCAAATCCGAGAGGACGTTCATAGTCGACAAGCCGCAGAGATTTTCGGAGCTTGTGAGCAGATTCACAGGCGACAGGGAAAAAATATCAGAATCACTCTGCAGAAGAGCAAATCTGCTTCCGATTCTTTACGAGAGAAAAAAGAAGAGGGAAGAGCGAAGAAGGATAAGGCGCGAAAAAAGAAAAAACAGAAAAGCTGATGAGAAAAAAATCTGATAAATATATGATACCGTCTTTTGTGACGGTATTTTTTATGCCAAAATTGTTGTTGATAAAATGCAGAGAAAATGGTATAATTTAAGAAAAACAAAAGGAGATTTTTATGACGGAAAACTGGATATGGCTTGACAGCAAAAAGTATTCCGACTTTCAGCTTTCGGAGGAAGCGTTTGATTCACCTGCGAGAGTGGGTAATTTCTGTGTTGCCGAATTCAAAAAGGATTATACGTTTGACAAGAAAGTCAGCAATATATATATAAGAACATCAGGAGACACCTTTTTCAGACTCTGGCTTAACGGAGAGCTTGTGGGAGAGGGCCCTGTGAACGAAAACCATGATTTTGAAAGCCATGTGCCGAATGCAAGAAGATATTCAAACATCTATTCTGTTGATGTGGACCGGAATGAGCTTTCATTCCGTGCGGATGTAATTCTCAAGCCGGTTCAGATGAACGATTTCTCAAAGGGCCACGGCGGCTTTATGCTTTGGGGAGAGGTTACGTTTGATGACGGATCAAAAACGGAGATTTCAACGGATGAAACGTGGCTTTCAAGAAAGAACGCAACAAGACCCGCTCCGTTCGTATTCGATCAGAGAGCAGATGAGGAGAGCTTTTTGCCGTCCGAGAGAACAAAGAATATCTGGAACACGGTTGATTCACCGATCCCGATGCTCCATCTTGAAAAAATCAAGCCTTCATCTGATGAAGAAATAACTGTTCCCGCAGGTACAAAGCAGAGAATAAGAGTATTCTTTGACAGAGTGTATTCTGCTCACGTAGGACTTGACATCAGCTGCGAGGGCGAATGCGTAATAACGGTTTATTCATTTGAGAAGGTTCCGGGCGGAAGAGTTGCAGAGAATGTTGTGGTTACGAAGGACACTGATTTTCAGGGACTTCAGCTCCATTCGATAGGCGGCTTCCTTGCGGATGTGGAAAATAAATCAGGTGCAGATGCGAAAATCAGACCTTATATTGTTGAGTCCTGCTATCCTGTGGAGGATGAAGGCTTCTTCAAATGCAGTGACGAAAAGATGAACAAAATATTCGACCTCTGCAAATGGACAACGAGAATCTGCCGCCAGACAACACACCTTGACAGCCCGTCACATCAGGAGCTTCTTGCCTGCACGGGAGATTATTACATAGAAGCGCTCATAACTGCAATGTGCTTCGGCGATATGAGACTTCCCGCACTTGACGTATTCAGGACTGCTGAAATATTGAGAGACATGAACGGCAGAATGTTCCACACCACATACAGTCTTATCTGGGTGCAGATGCTTTATGAGACATATATGTACACAGGCGACAGACAGCTCCTCTGCGACTGCAAGGATGCAATAGAGATCCTGCTCAGACGATTTGACGGCTTTATGGGAACAAACGGCATAATTGACAAGCCTACGGACTATATGTTCATAGACTGGATGGTCGTTGACGGAATATCAATGCATCATCCGCCGAAGTGCCTCGGTCAGACCTGCCTCAATGCTTTCTATTATGAAGCACTGAACAAAGCCGCACTTATTATGGACATTCTCGGCGATAACAAGAGAAAAGCCGAATACGAGGAGAAGGCCGCTTCGCTTAAAATTCATTTTAACGAGCTTCTCTTTGACAACGAGAGAGGAATATACTTTGATGGTCTGAATGACAAGTACGAGACATCATCTTGCTGGCTGCCGGAGAACCCCGACAAGCGTTATTATTCACGCCACAGCAATACTCTTGCGGTGCTTTACGGACTTTGCGAGGGCGAAAAGGCAAAAGAAATCATGAGAGTGGTAATGAGCGATAACACGCTTATTGATGTACAGCCGTACTTTATGCATTTTGTTCTGTGCGCACTCCGTAAAACGGGACTTTTTGAAGAGCTTGGCTTTGCGGCAATGGAAAAGTGGAAAGAAGTTGCGGATGATTTTTCAAAGGGTCTTCGTGAGGGGTGGTATAAACCGGAGGAAGGATACGGCTTTGATTACAGCCACGCATGGGGCGGCACACCTGCATATCAGTATATGATTCAGTTCTCAGGGCTTGAGCTTGTTGAACCCGGATACAGGAAGATAAAGCTGAAGCCGAGACTTTACGGATTTGATTATGCTTACGTCAGCATTCCGACTCCGTACGGACACATAGTATGCGATATGAACAAGAACAGAAAGCCTGTTATTGCCGTTCCTGACGAAATAGAGTGTGAAATACAGTGAAAAAAGATAAACAAAAAGAAGAAAAGGTCATAATCAAGCATAACTTCTGGAAAATCATGTGGAAATACATGAAATCCTACAAGAAGGATGCGATCATAGCCATAATCGGCTCGGGCATCGCCGGAATAGGTGTTGCTCTTCAGCCGCTTGTTATCAAGTATATTATCGACAGCGGTATAGGAGACCAGGCGTTCTTCGGGCATCTGATAGAAGGATACGATAAAAAGCTTTTGTTCGTGATCATCTGCGCGGTATATTATGTTCTGCTTTCTGGAGCAAGAATATTATCGTGGAGAATGGGTATGAGAGCAAATCTGAGAATAATCGAGGGCTCACTTTTTGACCTGAGGTCGGATCTGTTTGACCACATACAGAATCTGTGCATGAGGTTTTACGATTCGACACCGTCCGGAAAGATATTCAATTACTTCATGGGCTCGCCTATGTCGAACGTAAAGGCGTATATCAATGCGGTCATTACGTATCTTCCGTACCAGATAGTATCATTTCTGATTTCTCTTTATGCACTTCTGAGCTATGACTGGGTGCTGACAATAATTCTGTTCGGCACTGCGGCAACAATGGCGGTCGTAAACAGGCTTTCAAGAGATAAAATCAAGAAAGCATCAAAGAAGTACATTGAGGCGGAAACGGAGACGAGTACCTACATAAACGATATGCTTCATGGAATGGATGCGGTTAAGATTTACTCCATAGAAAACAGAACCATATCAAAGTTTGATAAGTACCTGATTTCACTCAAGGAGAAGGGCATTGCGTATAATGTCAGGGTAATGGTCGAACAGCAGAGACCGGAATTCTGGCAGAACGTGGGTATTGCCGTGGTTTACATAGTGGGAGGAATCGCGTGCCTTAAGGGCAGAATCACGGTAGGCGTTCTTTATGCGTTTCTCTCAAGTATGTCAGCACTTCTCGGCACGTTCAATACATGGCTCACGATGGGCTTCACAAGGAACAACGCAGAGGTTTCACTCGATCAGATATTCTCAATGATGGACGAAAACAGCTCCACGCCGGAGGTAGCATCGGAGAAGGCGCACAACATAGAAGAGGAAAAGAGCTCCGCAGAAGAAAAGGGATTGCCCGTAATAGAGTTCGAGCACGTTGCCTTTGCGTATGACAATAAACCCATATTCACAGACTTCTCGTGCAGCATAAACTATAACGAGAGTATTGCACTTGTCGGATCCAGCGGAAGCGGTAAGAGTACCTTCACAAAACTTGTTTTAAGGCTCTACGAGACGTCGGCAGGAACAATAAGGCTTCACGGAGTCAATATAAAGGATTACAGGGGACATGACCTCAGAGACTCATTCGGAGTCGTTCCACAGTCGCCGTATATCTTCCATGACACGATATGGAACAATATCACCATAGCCAACCCAGATGCAACAGAGGCTGAAGTCAGGAAGGCTATGCACATAGCGAGGGTGGATGAATTCGTATATGATCTGCCGAACGGAACGGAAACGGTAATAGGCGACGGCGCCGTATCCTTGTCGGGAGGACAGAAGCAGAGAGTCGCAATAGCAAGAGCCATACTCAAAAAGACGGATTTTCTTATCTTTGACGAGGCAACAAGTGCACTGGATAATATTTCGGAGAGGCACATACAGGCTGCAATGGAGGATCTGATGAAGACACACACTGTAATAATTGTTGCACACAGACTGTCAACGATACGAAATGCAGACAGAATACTTGTATTCGATAACGGTAAGGTGGTGCAGGAGGGAAGATTTGACGATCTGGCAGAGGAGGAAGGAATGTTCCGTGATATGCTTGACAGCGCCGCAAAGGTGGAAAGCCTTGCAGAGTGAGTATCAGGCACAAAATCGGCTGAATGAAGAATCTGACGGAGAAAAAGAACAAAAATCTGATAAAAACATCAAGGGCTTCCGGCAACGGAAGCCCTTTTCATATAAAAATATACAAAAACATTAAAAAAGAGCAAAAAAGTGCTTGACAAAAACAGAAAAAAGATGTACAATACGCAGGCACGTTTGAGAAAGCGGCAAATTGAAACATCTGAAAACAATTTGCAAAAAGCTTTTGAAAAAGTGAAAAAAGTGCTTGACAAAATACAAAATCAGTTGTATAATACGCAAGCATGGTTGAGAGAGCCAAGC
>JAZQMY010000063.1:0-44594 GCA_045627045.1 Clostridia bacterium
GGCGGTAAGAATCGCTCTAGGCAAATCGGAGCTGATTACGGTTCTGATATTCAGCGCTTCAGCATTGTCCGCGACCTTGTTGCAAAGCTGGATTGCCTGTAATTCACCGTCCCTGATCAATGGCCTTTTGCTCCAGCCGCCACGGTATCTGCTGTCATCTTCGGCATGACGTACGAAATATATTATTTTATGTCCAGTATTATATAATTGATCCATCATATTGTTTATTATAACACGAACGACAATATAAATCAAGCATTAAATTATTAACTTTTGCATATAATTCAGCAAAAAGAAGAAACGGAAGGTGTTTTTAATGACATTGGGAAAAGGCTTTTCGGAAGCAATAAAAAAGGCGGCAAGGATATTTCTTTCGCCGACCGTAACATTGATAATTCTGCTTCTGGTGAGCGTTATCGTGACAACGGTGACCGAGAGAAGCATCACGGCATCCGAAGAAAAGCTTGTGCCGATATATTCGGTTGCAAGAAATGACAAGAAAATAGCACTCACCATTGATGCGGCGTGGGGAAATGAGTACACGGAGAAAATAATTGAGATTCTTGACGGGTACGGAGTGAAAATCACTTTTTTTACAACCGATTTCTGGGCAAATGAATATCCGGAGGATGTGAAGAAGCTTGTGCTTGCCGGGCATGAGATAGGAAATCATTCACTGACGCATCCCGACATGACGAAGCTCTCGGAAGAAGAAATCAGAAATGAGCTTTTAACGACGTGGAAAACGCAGAAAAAGCTTGCCGGCTCATCTGCGGTTCGGCTTTTCCGTGCCCCGTACGGAAGCTATAATAATTCGCTCATTAAAATTGCGAATGAAAACGGTTTTGAATGCATACAATGGAGCGTGGACTCGATTGACTGGAAGGAAGGCGTTACCGCCGATGAAGTGAAAAAGAGAGTCAGAAACGGCGTTCAGTCAGGCTCGATCATTCTTATGCACAATAATTCCCGGGTGATAACAGATGTGCTTCCGGCGGTGATCGAAGAACTGCTGAATGAGGGCTACACCTTCGTTCCGGTTTCACAGCTCATATACAAAACAAATTATACCGTGGATAAAAGCGGTGTGCAGCATGGCACAAATTAATGAAAGGACGGAAATCAGACAAAAGATTATGCAGGCTTTAACAAACAGTATTATTTTGGCAGGAAAGATAGAGGGCAAACCTATCCTTTCACATACGATTTATGAAGAAAATTTTTATTCAGCAACAATAGCCGTAAGGAGACTCAGCCTTACAACAGATCATATACCGGTGACGATACCGGAGAAATACATAAGAACAGATGCCAATTTGAATGGAATAGATAACAATTCATTTGTGAGGATAGAGGGACAGCTGCGCTCCTACAATTATTATATGAAAACAGAGGAACTTAATACGGACAAGAGAAGCAAGCTGATAGTGACGGCTTTCTGCAGACAGATACTGCCATTTGAAGGCTTCATCAACAATGCAGAGCTGGACGGATACATCTGCAAGGCTCCTGTTTACAGAAAGACACCTTTCGGGAAGGAGATAACGGATCTGCTTGTTGCAGTGAACAGAAATTACGGCAAGTCGGACTATATTCCTGTGATATTCTGGGGCTCCAATGCGAGAAAAGCTTCCGCACTTACCGTCGGAACGCATATCAACGTTTCTGGCAGAGTACAGAGCAGAGTATATGAAAAGAGAAATGAAGCAGGAATAGGCGAGGAACGTACCACATACGAGGTTTCGGGCTTCAAGCTGATGCTTCCGGACAGGGAAGACGACATGTAATATGTATTTTTTATGACTTTAGTGTAAAAATTCCGCGACAGCTCTTGAAATTCTTCGTGATTCGTGGTAAAATATTACTGATAGCGGAAAGGGGTATTTTATGAATTGGTTCAGAAAATTTATGGTGGGAAGATACGGTGCGGATGAATTTTCGTTTGCATTTGTTATACTGTTTATCCTGCTCAACATTGTATCCCTTCTTTGGAGATCCATTATTCTGACAGTGATATATATCCTGCTGTTTGCTTACTTTGTATTCAGGATGCTTTCGAAGAATATTGCGGCAAGGCAGAAGGAAAATTATTATTTCCTCAAAGCCTGGACACCTGTCAGACACTTTTTTCAGCGCATAGGTATTAAGATTTCAAACTTCAGAAAGTATAAATATTTTACCTGCGAAAAATGCGGCAAGAAAATGCGTGTTCCGAGAGGCAAGGGAACGATAATGGTTACCTGCCCGCAGTGCGGCGACAGAGCAAAGAGAAAAACATGATAAATTATTGCAAAAAGGGACTTTTTACAGTCCCTTTTTCTGCTTATATTTTTTCTCCGAGTCTTATTTCGTATATCTGCCTTATCCATTCCGGCAGTTCCTTCCATGAGCCTTCGGATTTGATCTTTTCAAGCGTCCGCTTTCCTACCCGTTTATCCATTATTGCAAAAAGACGGATAATGTAATCCGGGCTTTCAAGCGCCGTTTTAATATCCATGTTGAGAAACTGCGTTGCAGAAGCCGTGAAGTCCTGTTCGGTAAGCTCGGCGTTTTTGTTCCACTTTTCTTTCAGCTCAGGTGCGTTCCATCCAAAGTCGCCTGTTTCTTTCCAACGTTCATGTGCATCTTTCTCCTGAGTTATCATTTCCGTCCACGAGAATATTATCAGATCATTTCCGTCAAGCCTCACGGATGCTCTTCCGTATGAATTATGGACTTTGTGATAGTATGTCAGAAAATACGTTATCCGCCCCTTCAGCTCATCTGCCAGGCGGTCTTCAAGCTTCTTTTTCAGACCTGACCATGATTTGTAATGATTCATTGCGACCTCAATTCAGCTGTTATTTTTCAAGCTCAACTACGGTTGAAACTGAGCAGCTTCCCTCAAGATCCTTGTAAATGATTACTTCGAACTTCTTTTCGACAGGCTCTTCCGTAACAGGTGTTCCTTTGCAGAGGAATTTGTAGTTTGTGCCTGCAACTACCTGCGTTGCTATAAGCTCTACAGGCTCAAGAGCGACGCCGTCATATTCTGCAATGGCTTTGTCAAAAATATCCTTGAGCTTGATCGTGACGGTTTTGTCCTCTGCTTCGATCCAGCCGCCGCAGACGGGTTCATCACAAGCACAAAATAAAGCCAGCATCGTGAGTGCAAGAAGAATTGCGACGATTTTTTTCATGAAAATACCTTCCTTTTTATTTTTGTTTTTCTACTGAAGTGACAGAACACTCCTGCTCGAGATTTCTGTATATTCTCACCAGATAATATTCATCCGTATCTTTCTTATGGCAGAGAAATCTGTAATTAAGTCCTGCGACCACCTGTGTGCCTTCAAGACTTATTGCTTCAAGGTCTGAATATTCGCTGTCTCTTACGGCAGAGGAAAAAATCTCCATAAGCTGGGGGGAGAGCTCTTTGTTTTCGGGCTTGCTCCAGCCTCCGCAGAGATATTCATTGTTTTGGCGTACTCGCCTTCTTTTGAAAAAATTCATTTATATTGCCTCCGTTTTCAAGAAAATTATATCATAGAATGCTTTATTTTTCAATGAAAAAATAATTATTCCGGGGAAAGAATGAAATTGCTGTTTTTTCAAGCAGGGGTTACTGCGCCCGAATAGAACAGAAAAAACATGATTGCGAAAAATATTTTTTTAATTTTCACAAAAATGGTATTGACAATTTCACTTTCATATGCTATAATACAGCTACAAAGCAAAAAGCTATGCTGAAAGTCAAGAAATTAGTGAAATATTTTTCTTGAACGGAATGTAGGAATGAGCATTTTATAAAAATGCGGAGGAAATGATTATGAATAAGAATGAATCTACTGATGAACGTGAGGCCCGCTTCGCAAGAATCTGGTCAGCCTCAAGAGCCGATGCGAAGAAGACACAGGAATTCATGGCAAAAGGTCTCGGAGTTTCAAAGAAAACAATTCAGAACTGGGAAAGCGGAGTAACTGCTCCCGATTTATATATGGGAAGCGAATGGTTCAGGATACTCGGGCTTAATCCGCTGCCGTACTATCTTTCATTTCTCTTTCCGGATATGTTTGAAAACTATGTGCCGGAGGATGATGATGACCTTGTTGAGCAGGCACTCATTGCAAGGATAAAGAATTCCACGGCCGTTGAAAAACGCGAGTTGCTTTATATGATGACAGGCAGACACGGAAGCTCATGGTATTCACTGCTCCAGATGTTTACGGCGCACTGCCATATTAGTATGAAATCAAGGGTCAATATAGCAAGAAACATTATTGATACCTATGAAATGGAAGCCGAGACAGGCGACCTTGTGTGTAAAGGCGATGTCCAGCCGGATATGTCAATGTTGAAAGTAGCTGTTGAAGAGGGAAAGAGATCGGTTATAAAAGGCTCTTTCGGATACACGAATGTAAACAGCGATATCAGTTCAGAAGGAGAAAAACAATGAAAAACATAAATTCTTTTGCAACAATTTATTGGTTTTACTTCAGCTTTTACTATAAGATATAGTAGGGTCAATTTGTTTTGCAAAAATTTATGAGAATAATTCGTAAATCTAGTGCGGACATCTTGACATGGACCGCACTTTTTTTTATAATATTAGGAGGTAAAAGAAAATGATTGTTGTGCTTAAACCAGATGCAAACAAAGAAAAACAGGATCAGCTGGTCGAGTGGCTTAAAGGTACGGGACTCGGAGTCCATATCTGCGAAGGTGTATACCAGACGGTGCTCGGACTGATAGGTAATACCAGTAAGGTAGATACGGAACTCATTGAGAGTCTCGATATCGTTGATTCAGTGAAGCGTGTTTCGGAAACGTTCAAATGCTGCAACAGAAAATTCCATCCGGATGACACGGTTATTTCAGTCGGCAATGTCAAGGTCGGCGGAGGTAATATGTGCCTGATCGCAGGTCCGTGTTCGGTCGAATCCGAAGCACAGATCATAGAGGTAGCAAAGGCTGTAAAGGCTGCAGGAGCTGATATGCTCAGGGGCGGTGCATTCAAGCCGAGAACATCGCCATATGACTTCCAGGGACTTAAAGGAGAAGGCATTGAACTTCTGAAAAAGGCCCGTGCGGAAACAGGTCTTCCTATCGTAACGGAGATAATGAGTATTTCGGATCTGCCGCTCTTCGAGGACATTGACGTTCTTCAGGTCGGCGCAAGAAATATGCAGAATTTCGACCTTCTCAAGGAGCTTGGTCAGACAAGAAAGCCTATCCTGCTGAAGAGAGGCCTTGCAAATACGCTGAAAGAGCTTCTTATGAGCGCAGAGTATATTATGGCAAGCGGAAACGAGAACGTAATTCTCTGCGAACGAGGAATCAGGACTTACAGCGATTACCTCAGGAATACGCTCGACCTTGCCGCAGTGCCGATGCTCCATGAGCTCTCACATCTTCCGGTAATCGTTGATCCGAGCCATGCAACAGGCATTGCACGAATGGTATCGCCAATGGCGATGGCGGCAGCTGCCTGCGGTTGTGACGGACTTATCATTGAGGTCCATAATGACCCGGCTCATGCACTTTGCGACGGAGCACAGTCGCTTCGACCGGAGGAATACGCAGAGCTTGTCAGAAAGGTCAGAAAAGTCCGCGAGGCATCGGTATGAATGTAGGAATTGTCGGGCTCGGGCTGATTGGAGGCTCCTTTGCAAAGACGTATTCAAAGGCAGGACATACGGTGTGGGCTTATGACAGGGATGCTTCTGTAACGCAATATGCGATTATGAGCGGCGCCGCAGAAGAAGAGCTTCTGCCGGAGATGCTTCCGAAATGCGATTTGATTCTTCTGTGCATTTTCCCGAGGGCAACTGTTGAGTATCTTGAAAAAAACGGAGAAAAGATAGGCAAGAGACCCGTTGTGGTGGATTGCTGCGGCACAAAGCGTGAAGTGGTTGCAAAATGTATGGAATCTGCTGCAAAATACGGCTTCACATACGTTGGCGGCCATCCGATGGCAGGAACGCAGTATTCCGGGTTTGCAAATTCGGTTGAGGGGCTTTTCGAAAATGCTCCGATGCTCATTGTACCACCCGATAAGGCTGATATTTTTCTCCTTGAAAGGATCAAAAAACTCCTTATGCCTGCCGGCTTTTCGCAGATTACGGTTACAGATGCAAAAAAGCATGACGAAATGATAGCTTACACATCTCAGCTGGCACACATTGTATCAAGCTCATACATCAAAAGCCCTTGCGCGAAGGAGCACAAAGGGATGTCGGCAGGGAGCTACAAGGACATGACGAGGGTTGCGTGCCTGAATTCGGAGATGTGGACGGAGCTTTGTCTTGATAACAGAGACAATCTTGTAAAAGAAATAGACATTCTGATGAGAAATCTTGAGGAATACAGAACTGCACTTGAAAATTCGGATGCAGAAGGTCTGAAGAGATTATTTGAGGAAGGAAGAAAGATAAAAACAGAGGTTGACGGATAAAATGAAAACAGTACGTGTCAGTGCTTCAAAAGAATATGATGTCATGATAGGCTCGGGTCTGATAAAGGATTCGGGAAAATACATTTCAGAGGTGATTTCATGCAAAACGCTTGTAATCGTTTCCGATGACAACGTATTTTCGCTTTACGGGGAAACAGTCAGGGATAGTCTCAACAAGGCAGGTTTCAACACGGTTGAATTTGTTTTCCCACAGGGGGAAGAAAGCAAGAATCTTATCACATACGGCGAGCTTCTTAACACTATGAACGCAGGACACGTTTCAAGAGGCGATGCGGTGGTTGCGCTCGGCGGAGGCGTGGCAGGTGATCTTGCAGGCTTTGCGGCGGCGACCTATCAGAGGGGAATAGGATTCATTCAGATCCCAACAACGCTCCTTGCGGCTGTTGATTCGTCCGTCGGAGGAAAGACGGGCGTTGATCTGAGAGGCGGAAAGAATCAGGTAGGCGCATTTTATCAGCCGATGCTGGTTATCTGCGATACCGATACGCTTGAATCATTGCCTGATCAGGAATACAGGAACGGCTGTGCTGAAATAATCAAGTACGCAATGTTAGGCGACAGAGAATTGTTTGGATCAATATCGGATGTTCCGGTACGATGCCAGTATGAAGACGTAATTTACAGGTGCGTTTCAATGAAAAGAGATTTCGTTGAAAAGGACGAACGCGATACGGGATGCAGAATGATGCTGAATTTCGGTCATACGTTCGGTCACGCAATAGAGACCTGCAGTGATTACGCTATCCCGCACGGCATGGCAGTTGCGGCGGGAATGGCAATGATAACAAAGGCGGCAAATGCCTTCGGAATATGCGACGAAAAGTCGGTTTATGAGCTGAATGAATTGCTCATAAAGTACGGCCTGCCGATTACAACAGAGTATTCTGCTGAAGATATGGCAAAGACTGCTCTGTCTGACAAAAAGAGAAACGGTGACAGGATGACTATTGTGGTGCCTGAGAAGACAGGCAGCTGTATTCTGAAAAAAATCGGCAAGGATGCAGTCGAAGAGTGGCTCAAGGCCGGTGGCGCAAGATGACAAGAGTGATTGAACCCGGAAAAAGGTCGGGAACGGTTGATGTTCCGTCATCAAAATCGGTTGCTCACAGAATGCTCATATGTGCCGCATTATCAGAGAATAAAAGCAGACTATATCTGACGGGCAGATCAAAGGACATAATTGCAACGGTGCGGTGTCTGAATTCCATGGGGGCTGAAATCACGGAGGATGAGAGCAAAAAAGCTTTCATTATAAATCCGGTTTCAGGGAATGACAAAGGCACACGGGAGCTTTACTGCGGTGAAAGCGGTTCTACGTTGAGATTCCTGCTTCCTGTTGCAGGAGCATTGGGGATGGATGTATGCTTTCATATGGAGGGTAAGCTCCCGACACGCCCGTTGGGTGCGCTCATTGATGTATTGACGGCAAACGGAATGAAAATCGAGCAGAGAAATGAGCTTCTGCACTGCTCCGGCAGGCTGAATGCAGGCAGCTTCACGATTCCCGGAGACGTATCATCGCAGTACATTTCGGGACTCCTCTTTGCACTGCCTCTTCTTGAAGGAGACAGCAGACTTCGGATAACTGGAAAAATTGAGTCGGCTGATTATATCTTGATGACAGAAAAGGCAATATCGGATGCCGAAATACATTTTGAAAAGACTTCGGATGAGTATTTCATTCCGGGAAAACAGAAGTATTTATCACCTTTGAGCGCATGCGTTGAATCGGACTGGTCAAATGCGGCATTCTTCCTCTGTATGGGGGCAATGTCTGAAAAAGGCATTGAGGCGAGAGGTCTTCAGCTTGATTCAATGCAGGGTGATAAAGAGATACTCCGCATACTTGAGAAATTCGGCGCGGAAGTAAAGATTAAACAGAATTCGGTTTTTGTGAAGAAAAACAGACTTTTTGAGCAGACGATAGATGCATCGTCAATTCCTGATCTTGTTCCGACACTGTGTGCCCTTGCGGCAGGAGCAGAAGGAACAACGAGGATAGTGAATGCTTCGAGATTGAGATACAAGGAGTCCGACAGAATAAGGACAACATGTGAAATGCTGAGATCTCTGGGCGCTGACATTGAAGAGAATGCAGACGGGCTGACGGTACATGGAAAGACGTGGCTTTCAGGAGGTATGATTCCTCAGTTCAATGACCACAGAATAGCTATGGCGGCGGCAGTTGCGGCAGGAATATGCAGAGATGAAGTAACGGTAGCGGATGCGGAATGCACCGAAAAATCATATCCGGATTTCTGGAATGATCTTGAAACATTGGAGGTATGCTGATGGGTAGCAGTTATGGAGAAAATATAAAGCTTACGATTTTCGGACAGTCTCACTCTCCTGCAATAGGAATGACACTTGAGGGCATTCCGGCAGGCGAAAAAATCAATCTGGATAAAATAAACAGTTTTTTATCAAGGAGAGCGCCCGGAAAAAATCAGTATTCCACAACGAGAAAAGAAGCTGATGAGCCCGAGTTCATTTGCGGCATTGTCGGGGATACCACCTGCGGAACACCATTAACGGCGATAATCCGCAATACTGATACACGTTTTGCGGACTATGAGCAGTTGAAAAGAATTCCGCGCCCGGGCCATGCAGACTACACTGCGGAAATCAAGTATTCGGGAAATCAGGATCATGCAGGAGGTGGCCATTTTTCGGGAAGACTCACGGCACCGCTGTGCATTGCGGGCGCAATATGCAAACAGCTTCTTGAGAAAAACGGAATAAGCATAATATCAAGAATATATTCTGTTATGGATATAAAGGATTCGGGAAAGCTTGAAAAAGCAACGGACGAAAAAATTTTCCCGGTTGTTAATGATTTGCAGGGCAGAAAAATGATTGAATGCATTGCCGAGGCAAAGTCAAAGGGAGACTCCGTGGGAGGAGTGATCGAATGTGCCGTGCTTGGTTTGCCGGCAGGACTCGGTGATCCGATTTTCGGCGGAATGGAAAACAGAATTTCACAGATAATTTTCGGAATACCTGCCGTCAAGGGAATAGAATTCGGTTTGGGCTTTGATGCGGCTGAAATTTACGGAAGCGAAAACAATGATTCGTTCTGCATGGTTGACGGAGCCGTCAGAACACAAACCAATAATTGCGGCGGCATTCTCGGCGGCATTACAAACGGTATGCCGCTTACGTTCAAAACGGCGATAAAGCCGACACCGTCGATAGCATCCTCGCAGAAAAGCGTTGATCTGACGACAGGGGAAAGTGCCGGACTTATTGTTTCAGGCAGGCATGATCCGTGCATTGTACCGAGAGCGGTTCCGTGTGTGGAAGCGGCGGCGGCTGTTGCCGTTTATGATGCGCTCTTGGGAAGGAGGAGAGAAATAAATGGATAAACAGGATTACAGAAAAAAGATTGATGAAATAGATGAACAGATAGTCCGGCTTTTTGCGGAACGAATGGAAATCTCCTCGGGAATTGCAAAGTATAAAAAAGAAAATAATCTGCCTGTTTATGATCAGAAAAGGGAACGTGAAAAAATCAATGCGGTTACAGATTTGTCTCCCGATGAAATAAAGGATTACACTCCTCAGCTTTATTCTCTTATAATGGAGCTGAGCAAGAGCTATCAGAACCGCATAATACAGAGCGAAAATAAACTTGCAGAGCAGATACAGTCGGCTATTGACAATACTCCGAAGCTCTTTCCGGAAAGAGCCGTGGTTGCGTGCCAGGGAGTGGAGGGCGCAAACTCGCAGTATGCGTGTGACAAGCTCTTCAGAAATGCCGGAATAATGTATTTTTCAAGCTTTGAAGCTGTTTTTTCGGCTATTGAAACAGGACTTTGCCAATATGGCGTAATTCCTGTCGAAAACAGCAATGCAGGGTCTGTTAATTCGGTATATGATCTGATGATGAAGCACAGATTCCATATCGTTCGCAGTCTTCGGCTGAAAATAGAACACAATCTTCTCGCAAAGCCGGGAACAAAACTTGAAGATATAAAGGAAATTTATTCTCATGAGCAGGCATTGAGCCAATGCTCACATTTCCTCGGAAAATTGAAGAATGTCAGGATTATTCCGTGCGAAAATACCGCCATTGCGGCGAAAATGGTCGCATCGTCAGACAGAAACGATATAGCGGCGATTGCATCAAGACCGTGCGTGAAGTGCTATGGACTTGAAATGCTTGAGGAGTCGATTCAAAATACGGACAACAATTATACGAGATTTGTGTGCATTTCAAAGGACCTTGAAATTTATCCGGGAGCAAACAGAACAAGTCTGATGCTCACACTTCCGCATGTGCAGGGCTCCCTATATAAATTCCTTTCAAGAATTTATTCTCTTGGAATAAATCTGAATAAGATCGAGAGCAGACCACTGCCGAGCAGAGAATTTGAATTTATGTTCTACTTTGATCTTGAAATGCCGATTTATTCTCCGAAGATGCTTCAGCTTTTCGGGGAACTGCCGGAGGCGTGTGAAAGCTACACGTATCTCGGAAGTTACAGTGAGTTATTCTGATGGAAGTTTGCGGTTTACTTGGAGAAAAGCTTTCTCACAGCTATTCTCCCTTGATTCACAGTATGCTCGGAGAGTATGAGTATAAGCTCTACGAGAAAAAAGAGACGGAAGTTGAAGACTTCATTAAGAATTCTTCATGGACGGGGATAAATGTCACGATTCCCTACAAGAAAACGGTGATTCCTTTTATGAATTCATTGAGTGAAACCGCCATCAGGGCAGGTAGCGTCAATACTGTAATAAGAGGAAAGGATGGCAGACTTTTCGGGGATAATACTGATGTCAGAGGCTTTGTTGAGCTTGTGCGCCATTCGGGAATATCGGTTGAGGGAAGAAAAACGCTTGTTCTCGGAAACGGCGGTGCGGCGGCATCCATAATCGTTGCAATTGAAATGCTCGGAGCAAAGCCGGTGATCATCAGCAGAAGAGGAGAAAACAATTACAATAATCTGTATCTTCATAAGGATGCAGAAATCATTGTCAACACAACGCCTCTCGGAATGTACCCGAAAACGGGCGAAGCTCCGCTTGATCTGACCGCTTTCCCGGATTGCAGGGGCGTTTTTGACGCGATATATAACCCATCAAGGACAAAACTTCTCCTTCAGGCGGAGAAGCTCGGAATACCTTTTGAGAACGGCTTGTATATGCTTGTTGCGCAGGCAAAATGCAGTTCGGAAATGTTCACGGGAACTGAAGTATCCGATTCGGAAACGGAACGCATCTGGAAAAAGCTGAACTCTTCCATGAAAAATATTATTCTTATCGGAATGCCGGGGTGTGGGAAAAGCACTGTTGCACGTATGATAGGGGAAATGACAGGCAGGGAAGTGATCGATTCGGATGCAGAAATCACGAAGAAATACAGGAAAAAGCCGTCTGAAATAATTCTTTCGGACGGAGAAAAGGCTTTCAGGGACATTGAATGCGAAGTGATTTCGGAAATAGGAAAGCTTTCGGGAAAGGTGATTTCCACGGGCGGAGGCACTGTTGTCAGAGAAGAAAATTATAACGCTCTGCATCAGAACGGAACGATAGTCTGGCTGAAAAGAGATATTTTAAAGCTTGCAAGCAAAGACAGACCTATCTCAAAGAAATATTCACCTGAAGAGCTTTATTCTGTCAGGGCACCTCTTTATAGAAGGTTTGCTGATGCTGAGGTCGACATTGATGAGGATGCAAGGCTTTCGACAGAAAAGGTACTGTCGGCAGTTGATGAAAGGATTAACGGTCAAATATGAAAATTTTGGTTATAAACGGCCCGAATATAAATATGTTGGGAATAAGAGAACCTTCAATATACGGCACGAGAGATTATAAAGCTCTTTTGACTTATATAGGTGATGCGGCAAATGAGGCGGGCGTTGAGGTTGAGTGCTTCCAGTCGAATCACGAGGGCGCAATAGTTGACAAAATTCAGGAGGCTTTCGGAGTTTTTGACGGAATTGTGATCAACCCTGCGGCTTATACACATACAAGCATTGCAATACTTGATGCATTGAAGGCAGTGAGCATACCTGCAGTTGAGGTCCATTTGTCGGATATCTCAAAAAGGGATGAATTCAGAAAAATTTCATATGCGGGAATGGCTTGCGTAAGGACTTATGCAGGCTACGGCTTTGAAGGATATAAAATGGCAATAATGTTCCTTCGGGATTATTTGCAGAAATAAACTGAAATTGCGAAAAGGCGTTTGAATGGAACGCCTTTATTTTTTGAAATAAAAAACCGCGCCTTGTCATTATGACAACTGCACGGTTATGCTGGCGGAGAGAGAGAGATTCGAACTCTCGCACGGGGGTACCGCCTACTGGTGTTCGAAGCCAGACCCTTCAACCACTTGGGTATCTCTCCACGGATGTTATCTTTTTCTTTTGAAGAAAGAGGACATAAGCTCTCTTGCTTCGCTTTCAAGCACGCCCTTTGTGACGTTGACTTTATGATTGAAATGATTGTCATTGCAAATATCATAAACTGTTCCGCAACAACCCTGACGTTCATCAGCGGCGCCGAAAATCAAATTTGCGATTCTTGCCTGCATAATCGCTCCGGAACACATAGGGCAGGGCTCTATTGTTACGTAAAGGTCACAGCGGAAGAGCCTCCAACCACCGAGATATTCGGCTGCTTTCCTGAGTGCAAGCACTTCGGCGTGTGCGGTGGGATCCTTGAGCTGCTCACGCATATTGTGTGCTCTTGCGATGATCCGCCCGTCGCATACAACAACGGCACCGATAGGCACCTCATCCTCGTCGAACGCCTTTTTGGCTTCTTCGAGAGCGGCACTCATAAACATTTCACGCATTGCTGATCCTTTCCGACAAAGTCCCGGGAATTCATTTCAACAATGAATATTTTAACACAATACAGCGAAAAAGTCAATACCCTTTGACAATAAAAGCTTTTATATCATATTGTCGAAATGTATGGTTTTCTTTGTTGAGACGGAGCATTGCTTTTCACTTTTCTTTGAGACGAGCCCTCTGACAAGCTTGATTGCGTTTGCATCGGCCTTTTCGAGAAGACCTTTTTCAATGGCTTTATTTGTTTCGTTGTCTTTGATGTTTACAAGGCTTGTGTTCAGGTCTTCAATGCTGACCTTGGAGAAAAGCTTCTTTCTTTCGTCATAAAGCTGAAAGCTGTCTACATCAATAACGGTATCGATAATGCAGGCGTTCGGGAGCGTGACTTTGATTGATTCCTCTTTTTCATCCACTGTTATCTGCGCAAAATCAATTCCCGCAACAACTCTTCCTTCATAGCTGAATATTGTGTTTGACTGGGTAAGAGGCAATGCAAGCTTGCCGAGTGTTCTTTCCTTGCTGAAGGATTCAACGTGTGTGAAGCAATATTCAGCCGTTTCAAGAACGCCGATATCGTTCAATTCCTGGCGAAGAGTGGTGCTTTTTCTTTTTATGCCGTTTCTTTGGCGGTCTCTTGTGAGAAAGAAAAGCAAAGCGAATACTGCGCCTGCTATTGAGATGATTATCAGTGCTACGGTTTCAAATTTCATAGGTTTACCTTCTGTAAATTGTTAATTTATGAAATTATACCATAAAATCTGAATATTATCAACAAAAAACGGCTTTTTTCGATGAAAAGCCGCCTAATTTTTATATTTGCTTCCTGATTTTTTCAATGGCGCCCTTTTCGACCCTTGAAACCTGTGCCTGGGAAATGCCGAGCTCGTCGGCTATTTCGGTCTGCGTTCTGTTTCTGACATAACGCATTGCAAGTATTTTCCTTTCACGCTCGGAAAGATGGGATACGGCTTTTTCAAGTGAAAACCTGTTTGTGACATCCTCCTCAAGATCGTTCTCATCGGAGAGATGATCCTCAAGAAATATTGCATCGGTGCCGTCTGAATAAATCGGCTCGGAAAGGGACACCGTATCCTGCATGGATTCAAGTGCCATTATCACGTTTTCTCTGTCTGCACCCAGCTTTTCTGCGATTTCGTCTATTGAAGGAAGCTCACCGTTGATGTTTTTCAGCTGAAGTATCCTGCAGGAAAGATCTCTCAGTGAGCGGCTTATTCTCACTGCGGAGTTGTCTCTTAAATATCTTTTCAGCTCGCCTGCTATCATTGGCACAGCATAAGTGGAGAAGCAAAGCTCAAGTCCCGGGTCAAAATTATCCACGGCTTTTATCAGCCCGATACAGCCTATCTGAAAAAGATCGTTTATATCCTCACCGCGGTTCTGAAAGCCCTTGATCACACTGAGAACAAGCTTCAGGTTACCGTTAATGAGCGTCTGCCTGGCGTTTTCGTCTCCTTCGTCGTGCATTTTTCTGAATAGAGCAGACATTTCTTTGCTTTTCAGAACGGGAAGCGTTTGCGTGTTGACGCCGCATATTTCAACTTTGTTCATTTTCATTTGTCGGATTTGTATCCTTCCGTTTATTTGTGTTGCTAAAGGCCTTTGCAGATAGAGTATTTCCTCAAATTTAATTTTGTATACAAAAAAACGGTATCGAAATTTGACATTGTAAGTCATTTGTGATACAATAAGCAGAATAGGACAGGATATCAAGGAGCCATTCAGTGTGACGGATAACGAAAGATTTCAGGAAGCAAAAGCGCTTGCAGAAAAGTATATTGACGAACAGACATCAATAGGTGTATTGTCTGAAAAAATGCTCCACAGTACGTTGAAATTTTATCTTTGCAGGGATAAGTCCTGCCATGAGAGAAAATTCAAGGGCTTTGTGACGGACGTAATGATAGACGGAAAAGAAAAGCCGCAGGTCATTGAAATTCAGACTCATCAGGCTTATCGACTGAAAAGAAAGCTTGAAGCGTACGGTGATGATGCGCATGTTACGGTGGTGCTGCCTGTTTTCTGTGAAAAAAATGTTATCTGGAAGGACCATTTGTCGGGAGAAATGTTGCCGCCTCACAAAACGTCACGCCCAAAAACAGTGTATAATGCACTTGCGGAGCTTTACGGAATAAGAGAGCACGTTTTTTCGGGAAGGATCAGAGTGATGGTGCTTCTTTTGAGCGGAACTGAATACAAGCTTCTTGACGGAAGAGGAAAGGACAGAAAAAAAGACGCAACAAAGCTCGATACTGTTCCGGATGCGATTGAAAAGACTTATTTTTTTGAGGAAAAGAGCGATTATGAAAAACTTTTCCCGGAAATGATAAATAATGTGTTTACAGTGAAGGATTTTTCAAAAGCAATCCACCTGACGGAAGCTGATGCAAGGAAGGTCCTGCTGCTGTTTGCAAAGCTTGGTATAGCCGCCGAATGCGGAAATGAAGGCAGAAAAAAGCTATGGAGGAGAAATATGTGAGAAATATGTTAATTATTTTGTTAAGCAAAATGAAAATATAACAAAAATGATTTCAAAAAATAAAAATATTTTTTCAAAATATATTGAAAAAAAGAATACTTTGTGATACAATATAAAATGTAAAGGGAAATCGGAGGAAAGATTTTGACAAAAGAATTTTTATCACTTATGACTAAGCTTTCGGGCGGCTCAGGATATGAGGGAGCAGTTGCGGAAGAGGTCAAAAAAGAATTTGATAAATATTGTGATGAAACGTCCGTTGATGAGCATTATATAGTCACGGGAATAAAGCATTCCGAAAAGTGTGACAGAAAAGTACCCAAGGTGCTTATTACTGCTCATATGGATGAAGTCAGCTTTTTTGTTTCGTACATTGAAAAGAACGGCTTTATCAGAGTGGCTGCAAATGGCGGCGTGGACGTGAGACTTTTTCCGGGAATGGAAGTAATTATCCACGGAAAGAAAGATATCAGGGGTGTATTCGGTGCAAAGCCGCCGCACATAATGAAGCCTGAGGAACAAAACAAAAGCATACCGCTTGATCAGTTATATGTTGACACCGGACTCAATGATGCAAATGAGCTTGTTTCTGTCGGAGATGTCGTGACATATGACAGTGAGCTCGCAGAGCTGAAGAACGGATTTGTTTACGGCAAAGCAATGGACGACAGAGCAGGCGTTGCGATTCTTGCGGCAGCAATGAGAGAACTTGATAAGCTCCATTACTATGCGGATGTTTATTTTGCCGCAACCGTTCAGGAGGAGATCGGAACAAAGGGTGCATCAATGGTTGCATTCCGTGAAGCACCGGATATAGGCATTGCAATCGACGTTACTCACGGAGCAACACCGGATGCACCGGTTTCATCGGGAAACACAGTTCCCATGGATAAGGGAATTTCAGTGACAGTCGGCCCGAACATTCATCCGACTCTCTGCGAAAAGCTTTGTAAAGCCGCAGATGACAATCATATAGGATATGTTATAGAAGCAAATCCGAGACCTACCGGAACAGATGCAAGAGCGATCCAGATCGCAGGCGCCGGCACGGCATCTCTGCTTCTCAGCATACCGCTCAGATATATGCACACACCTAATGAAGTAATCAATCCCGTAACCGTTGATACGGCAGGAAAGATGATAGCATTATTCATAGCAAGCTTTGGGGAGGATTGGGAACAATGGATGAATTATTGAAAAAGCTTTCCGACACCTCCGGTGTTTCTGGCAACGAAAACCTGATTCGTGCTATTGTTAAGGAAGAAGCAGAAAAATACTGCGAAGTTAAAACAGACAATCTCGGAAACGTTATTGCATATAAGAAGGGTACTGTCGGCGAAAAGAAAATAATGCTTGCCGCACATATGGATGAAGTCGGCCTTATGGCGAGCTACATTGATGACAGCGGATACATCAGATTCAAGGCAGTAGGCGGAATAGACCCGCGAGTTTTGCTCGCAAAAAGAGTAGTTGTGGGAAAGAACAGGATTCCCGGAATAATAGGAGTCAAGGCAATTCATTTGCAGTCCCCGGGTGAGAGAGGAAATGTTATCCCGATGACGTCATTATATATTGATGTCGGTGCTTCGTCAAAGGAAGACACGGGCGTAAAAATAGGTGACTATATTTCCTTTATCACAAAAGCTGAAGAATTCGGCGATAACAAGATCAAGGGAAAAGCACTTGATGACAGACTCGGAGTAAGGGCACTTCTTGAGCTCATGAAGGAAGAATACAAGGATGACGTGTATTTCTGCTTCACGGTTCAGGAGGAGATAGGAACAAGAGGCGCAGGGGTTGCGGCGTTCACAGTGATGCCGGATATAGCAATCGTGCTTGAGGCAACTACGGCGGCAGATGTTCCGGATACGGAAGAATGCGATAAGGTTACAGTTCTCGGAAACGGACCGGCAATCAGCTTTGCCGATTACGGAACAGTTTATGACAGAGAGCTTATCGCGGCTATTATGGAAGCAGGAGATAAGGAAGAGATTCCTTATCAGGTCAAGAGAGCCGAATACGGCGCAAATGACGCCGGCGTGATTCACCTCTCAAGGGAAGGCGTGAAAACTGCGGCCATTTCCGTACCGACAAGATATATCCACTCACCCGTATCTGTTGCAGATATCAGGGACTACGAAAACATGACGGCACTTGTTCGTGCTTACTTAAAAAACAGATAATTTATTCCGGAAGGCATTAGTATATTATGACAATGAAAAATCTTATTATGGAAATAACCGGCGTTTTCGGACCTACAGGCGATGAAGGCGCAATCAGGGATTATATAGAAGAAAAGGTACGCCCCTATGCAGATGAAATTTCAACAGATGCTTTGGGCAACCTTATAGTAAAGAAAAACGGAGCTTCATCAGATAAAAAAATCATGTTTGCGGCTCATATGGACTCAATCGGACTTATAGTAACATATATTGAGGACAACGGCTACATCAGAATAGCTCCACTCGGCTGCCTCGGCACTGCCGGAGTAGCACATCAGAAGGTAATGTTCAAGAACGGCGTTATCGGCGTTGTGACTTATGAAGAAAAGTACACAAAGTCAGACGGCGCGTTTGAAAAGTTCTACATCGACATAGGAACTTCATCAAGAGAAGAAACGGAAGAATACGTACATCTCGGTGATAGCTGTGTTTACTACGCACCTACTGTGGAGCTTGCAAACGATATGTTATCTTCACCTTATGTTGACAACAGAGTTGCCTGCGCAATTCTCATCAAGGCTCTTGAGAATCAGAAAAATTACAAGTATGATACTTACTTTGTATTCTCAACTCAGGAAGAGGTCGGTATGAGAGGCGCACAGACTGCCACTTTCGGTATTATGCCGGATATAGGAATAGCGGTTGACGGAACTTTTGCGGACGAAATGAACGGCCACAAGAATTATCCCGTCAAGTGCGGAAACGGTCCTGCAATCAAGATAATGGATCATTCCGTTGTATGCAGTCCAAAGGTAAAGCAGATGCTTGTGGATACTGCAAGGAACAATGATATTCCGTGCCAGCTCGAGCTCATAACGGGCGGCGGTTCGGACACTGCAACCATTCAGCTTACGGGCAAGGGCGTTCCGGCAGGATGCATTTCATACCCTATGAGATACATCCATACAATGGTTGAAACAGTAAGCCTCATTGATGCGGAATACTGTACATTACTTGTTCAGAAAGTGACAGAAGAAGGCGCAGGACTCTGATAATACAGCAAATTGACACCGAAAACGGTGTTTGATTGATAAAACAATTATTTATGCTGACAGGAGGAAAGCACTATGGAAACAAAGAATTTAAGGAACGTTGCAATACTTGGGCACAGCGGTTCAGGAAAGACGACATTGACAGAGGCCTTATTATTCAACGCAAAGGTAACAGACAGACTCGGCAGGGTCGATAACGGAACTGCAGTATCCGACTTCGATCCGGAAGAAAAGAAGCGTAAAATTTCGCTCTCGGCATCTGTAGCTCCGTTAATGAGAAAAGATTGCAAGATCAATCTTATTGATGTTCCGGGATACTTTGACTTTGAAGGCGAAATGATCGAAGCAACGACAGTTGCCGGCGGCGCAGTAATCATCCTGAATGGTTCAAACGGCATTGAAGTCGGTACTGAAAAGGCTGTTGCAGCTTGTCAGAAGCGCGGTGTATCAATGATGATGTTCATTAACCAGCTTGACAAGGAATTTGTTGACTATGAAAAAATCGTCAACGACTGCAAGGCAAAATTCGGCAAGAGCATTGCACCTATCCAGCTTCCTATATATGAGAACGGTAAGTTCATAGGCATCGTCGACGTAGTTCATATGACTGCTCACGATATCAGAACACCTGAAGCAAAAGAAATTCCGATACCTGAGAATATGAAGCCTCAGATTCAGGAAGTGCTTGAACTCCTTACAGAAGCAGTAGCAGAGACGGATGATGATCTTCTGACTAAATATTTTGATGAGGGCGCTCTCTCATCTGAAGAGATCAGAACGGCCATGAGAAAGGGTACCATTGCAGGCACACTTATTCCGGTCCTTTGCGGTTCTGCATATAACAACTCCGGACTTGACCTGCTTGTAAGACAGATTTCTCACTATCTGCCTTCACCTCTTGACATCAAGCCTCCTGTGGCAGAAAAAGACGGCGCAGAGGTTGGAATCGTTTGTGATCCTGATGCTCCTTTTGCGGCATTTGTATTCAAGACGGTAGTTGACCAGTTTGTAGGTAAGCTTTCGTTGTTCAAGGTCATGGCAGGTAAGCTTACGGCAGGCATGACGGTTTACAATCCGAATCAGGATTGCCTTGAAAAAATCGGCACTGTATATAAGGTTTGCTGTGATAAGCAGATTCCCGTTGACGTTCTTGAAGCCGGCGATATCGGTGCGGTATCAAAGCTTGTCAAGACAGGCACCGGCGATACACTATGTGACCAGAATAATCCTGTAAAGTTCCCGCCTATTGATTTCCCGGCTCCTTCCATCAGCGTTGCGATCGAATGCGAGAAGGCAGGCGAGGAAGATAAGGTATTCTCAGGACTCAGAAAGCTCATGGACGAAGATAAGACCTTCAGCGTGGATAAGAACATTGAAACGCTCCAGACTCTCATTTCCGGCACAGGCGAAATGCAGATGGATATCATCGCTTCAAAGCTCAAAGCAAAGTTCGGCGTTGGCATCAAGCCGATAGAAAGAAAAGTCGCTTACAGAGAAACCATCAGAAAGACTGCAAACATTGAAGGCAGACACAAGAAGCAGTCCGGCGGACACGGTCAGTTTGGTCATGTATGGATAAGGTTTGAGCCTATCACGGATTCTGACGAGAGATTTATTTTCGGTGAAGAGGTCGTAGGCGGCGCAGTTCCAAAGAACTTTATTCCTGCTGTTGAAAAGGGTCTTGCAGAAGCGATCGACAGAGGTCCGCTTGCAGGCTACCCGATCACAGGACTCAAGGCTATTCTCTATGACGGCTCTTACCATCCGGTAGACTCAAACGAAATGTCATTCAAGACAGCCGCAAAGCTTGCTTTCAGAAAGCTCGTTGAAGCAAGCCCGGTTCTTCTTGAACCTATCATGACTATTTCCGTAACGGTTCCCGATGACTACATGGGCGATATCATAGGCGATCTCAATAAGCGCCGCGGCAGAATTATGGGTATGGATGCAGCCGGCAAGGGACTTCAGGCAATCAATGCGGAAGTTCCGGAAGCTGAAATATTCAAGTATGCAACCGATCTCCGCTCAATGACTCAAGGCAGAGGCTCGTTTACGGCTGAATTTGTAAGATATGAAGAAGTTCCTCCTATGATTTCCGCAAAGGTGATCGAGGAAGCAAAGAAGAATATGGTAGAGGAAGAAGAATAATTCACAAAACCGATACCAAGAGAAGTCCGGACAATATCCGGGCTTCTTTTTTGTTGACATATCGGGAATTATATTGTATAATACAGAAACAAATTTCAAAACGGAGAATTATTATATGCTGACTGTCAGCGAAGTGAAGCTCCCGGTGGATCATTCGGAAAAAGATTTAAGATCCGCCGTGGAAAAGGTATTAAAGCAGAAAATCAAATCATACAGAATCATAAAGCAGGCTGTGGACGCAAGAAAAAAGGATAACGTGTTTTTTGTTTATTCGGTTGA
This sequence comes from Clostridia bacterium, assembly GCA_045627045.1. GTDB lineage: Bacteria > Bacillota > Clostridia > HGM11327 > HGM11327 > SIG351. Next base: position 21,396 of record JAZQMY010000063.1, read on the forward strand.
AGCGGAAATTTCAGGCGATGAAGAAAAAGCAGTATCAAAATGCAGAAGTACAAATGTGTGCATTTCCAAGAAGGAAGGATACTGCCCTCCGGACAGGAAAAACGATAAGGAAAAAAGCGTTCTTGTTGTAGGCAGCGGCCCGGCAGGCTTGTTTGCGGCGTATGTCCTTGCTTTGAAGGGCATAAAGCCTGTCCTGATTGAGAGAGGAAGACCTGTTGACGAGAGAAAAAAGGATGTCGATTTTTTCAAAAAGACGGGAATACTTGATACATCCTCAAACGTTCAGTTCGGCGAGGGCGGAGCGGGAACTTTTTCAGACGGAAAGCTTCACACCGGAATAAAGGATAAAAGAATACGTTTTGTGATTGAAACCTTTGCGAAAATGGCAGACGGCAAAGCTGATGATATCCTTTTTATGGCAAAGCCTCATATCGGAACTGACAGACTTGTTGAAATAATCAGAAACCTGAGAAACGAAATAATTCGTCTCGGCGGTCAGGTGCTTTTTGAAACACGGCTTTCTGAAATACAGATTGAGAACGGAAGAATAGCTTCTGCTGTGCTTTCAAAAAAGGGCGAATTGACGGAAGAAACATTTGATGACATTATCCTTGCTATTGGGCACAGCGCAAGAGATACCGTAAAAATGCTTCATGAGAAGAACGTCAGAATGGAGCAGAAGCCATTTGCCGTCGGAGTGAGAATAGAGCACAAAAGAAAGACTATTGATGAAGCACAGTACGGTTCATTTGCGGGAAACGAGAGGCTCGGTGCGGCAGATTACAAGATTTCGTGCAGACCTGACGGAAAAAGAGGCGTTTACAGCTTTTGTATGTGCCCCGGCGGCGTTATTGTTCCGGCGGCATCCGAGGAGGGCATGGTAGCTGTTAACGGAATGAGCGAAAGCGGCAGAAATGCGGAAAACTCAAATGCGGCACTGCTTGTCGGCATTGCTCCTGAGGATCTCGGCTCTGATAACGTTCTTGCCGGAATAGATTTTCAGAGAGATATCGAAAAAAAGGCCTTCAGACTCGGTAAAGGCGGCTACAAGGCTCCGTGTCAGCTTGCAGGTGATCTTATAAAGGGAATAAAATCAACGAGCGCAGGCGATGTGATGCCCTCATACAGACCCGGTGTGGAATTCACGGATATGAGGGAGTGTCTGCCTGAATTCGTGATAGGCTCAATAAGAAGTGCTTTGCCTGAATTCGGAAGAATGATTAAAGGCTATGATTCATATGATGCGGTATTGACTGGTGTGGAGTCGAGAAGCTCTTCTCCTGTGAGGATTACGAGAGATCCCGAAACACTTCAGTCTGTAAATGTCAGCGGACTTTATCCGTGCGGAGAAGGCGCCGGCTATGCAGGGGGGATCGTTTCTGCGGCGGTTGACGGAATCAAGTGCGCCGAAAAAATAATAGAAGAAGATTAAGATGAAAAAATTATCACTGATGACACTTGAAGAGCTGTGGAAGCTTTTTCCTATTGTACTTGAACCTCACAAAGAAGAGTGGAGCGCATTTTTTTGCTGAAGAGAAGAATAAACTTGATGAGGCACTCAAAGATATGCGGACTGTGAGAATCAGCCACATAGGCAGCACGGCGGTTGGAGAAATCATGGCAAAGCCGATAGTTGATATTCTTGTTGAAATAGATAAGAATGAAAGCATGGATTCTGCGGCGGAAAAGATAATCAAATCGGAATATATCAGAATGTCTTTTTCTGAAAACAGAATGTCATTTAATAAGGGATATACGGAAAACGGTTTTGCGGAAAGAGTGTTTCATCTGCATCTGAGATTTGAAGGAGATAATGATGAGCTTTATTTCAGGGATTATCTGTTGTCTCATTCAGAGGCTGCAAAAGAATATGAAACGCTGAAGCTTGGTCTGTGGAAACGCTTTGAGCATGACAGGGACGGATATACTCAAGCGAAAACGGAGTTTATCAAAAAATATACGGCTGAAGCAAAGATACTTTTCAACGAAAAATATGAAAAGCCGGAAAAATGTTGAAATAATCTGAAATAAACACTCAATGAAACAGAAACAGGACTGAAGGTCGAGCCTTTCAGTCCTGTTTTTTTGATATTATTTTATATTATACGAGAAGTGCCTTGACTGCCTTCTGATGTCTGAGGTCATAGAATGCCTTGTCGATGTCTTCAACGGAATATGTTGATGCGAGAGCACGGATATTCGGGAGAATGGACGGATTCTTTTTGAGGAATTCAAGGTAGTTCTTAACATCACATACTGAATACTGTGAAGAACCGATGAGCTGCAATGCCTGGAATGTGATGACTTCGGGATTGATTTCAACTGGTCCCTGACTTGAATACTGACCTGCAATGAGGTATACTCCTCTGTTTCTCAGCCAGTTAAGACCCTGAGGAACCGCATATCTTGCACCGCTTCCTTCAAAAACAACATCAGCACCGAGACCGCCTGAAAGCTCTTTTACTCTTGCGGCGATTTCTTCGGGAGACGTTGCGTCGAGAGTGTAGCACTCCGTTGCACCGAGCATTTTTGCAAGAGCTTCACGCTTTTCGTTCTTTCTTCCTGCAACGCTGATAACGTTCTTGATGCCTATTGCAGAGAAATACTGCACTGCAAACATTCCGACGGGACCGAGACCCTGAACCACTGCAACTGTTGCTTTTGAAAAATCGTTTCCTGCTTTTTCTCCGAGAGAAACTGCATGAAGTGTCGTAGGGCCGGCACAGGCAAATACTGCTGTTGTGACAGGATCAAGACAATCCGGAACCTTTATGAGATTCTTTACCGGAGCGTAGTTATATTCACCGAAACCTCCGTGAAAATGAGGAGCATCATCGGGATGGCCTCCGTTTGTTACGCCGAGATGAATGCAGTTTGCATCGTCACCGTCATGGCAGAGCAGACAATCACCGCACGGGCAGGCAATATCGATTATTACAGTATCGCCCTCATTGATTCCGTATTCCTTTGAATCCTCTTCGCCGATGGCTTCGACCTTGCCTATAAATTCATGACCGAGGACGACCGGAGTTCCTGTTCCGAGCGTGCCGTCCATAAAATGAACATCGGTGCCGCATATACCGCTTGCAGTAAGCTTAACGGCTGCCATGCCCTTTTCAGGCTGTGTGAGTTCGTATTCCTTGATTTCAAATGGCTTTTCAACACCCATAAAGAGTGCCGCTTTTGCTGTTTTATTTGTTAATGGCATATTTTTATCCTTTCAGATTATATTTTAGTTTGTTACTCTTGCGTCAAAGCCTTCAAAAGCTTCGAGCAACGGAAAAAGATCACTTGCTTTCAGGGATTCTGTTCCGGCATATATGTAATTTTTGCCTATCGCCTTGTATTTCTCCTTGCAGAGACTGTGAAACGGCAGAAGATCAACTTTTACTGCACCGGTCTCTCTTATCACATCTGCCATACGCTTCATATAGCTGAGGCTGAAATTGTGATCCGGTATTACGGGGATACGTATCGTAACGTCTTTCCCTGCTTTGACAAGCTTTGAGATACTGTCAGTCACGGGAAATATGCTTCCTCCTGTGAAATGCCTGTAATCTTTATCATCTGCCGCTTTGAGATCAACGTAGTAAGTGTCGGCAAAGTCAAGAACAGGCTCAAAGCTTTTAAAACCCAGGGCCGCAGAAGTATCGATCAGAACGGAAATACCGTTTTCAAAGCACTTTTTTGCAAGCTCACGGGCAAATTCAGGCTGGAGAAGAGGCTCGCCGCCTGAAAAAGTTATTCCGCCGCCTGATTCTCTGTAAAAATCTCTGTCTTCGCTTATTATTGAGAAGACCTCATCGGCGGTCATTTCTTTTCCACTTATTTCAAGTGCTTTTTTGGGACAATGCTTAACGCATTCTCTGCAGGCAATGCAATTGCTTCTACTGATGATGTGTTTGCCGCTTTCGCTTATAACGTGGACTGCGGCGTGACAGACAGAAGCGCATTTTCCGCAGGAAGTGCAGAGTGATTGGTGAAACATCAGGACAGGATCTGGTGAAATTGTTTCCGGATTATGACACCACAGGCAATGAAGAGGACATCCCTTAAAAAAAACGGTTGACCTGATTCCGGGGCCGTCTCCGACGGAAAAACGCTGTATGTGACTTATTTTTCCTGTCATATTTCGGCATGCTCTGTACGCTTCAGGATATCTGTCTGAACGTCCTTACCGAGTCTCGTGTAGTATGCGCTGAAGCCGGATACACGAACAACCATGGACTGATACTTGTCAGGATTACTCATTGCATCGCGGAGAACATCCCTTGAAACGGAGTTGATTTGGACTTCCTGACCGCCCTTTGCGAAGTAAACCTTTATCAACGCACCAAGCTTTTTTCTCTTTTCGTCATCTGTAAACATTGACGGCGGATATTTCTGATTTACTACCGTTCCTGTTGCTGACTTTGTGTAGTCTGGCTTGCAGAGAGAAAGAAATGCTGCCGTAGGACCGTTTACATCCATGCCGTGCATAGGTGAAGCGGCATCGCTGACCTCGGCTCTTGAAAGACGGCCGTCGGGAGTTGCGGCGATTGATTTTCCTGCATCAATGTTCTGGACGTTTGAAGCGATTGCGATATAGAATGAGCCGCCGTCAAATGTCTTTTTGCCTTTGAAAATATCATAATGCTCTTCGATGAACCATTTTGCGTATTTATCAACGAAATCATCGTTGTTGCCGTACTTGGGGCAGCTGAGCATAAGCTGTCTTTCGTCCTCGTGACCCTCGAAGTTGGCTTTGAGAATAGATACCATTTCGGGAAGCGTCATAACCTTATCGACATAAACGAGCTTTTCGATAGCGGCAAGACAGTCTGCGATAGTAGCAATACCCATACAGCAAGCACCGTGAGCAGAAGGATAAATTGCTCCGCCCATATTGATATCCAGACCTCTTTCAAGACATCCGTCACAGAAGCATGAAAGGAACGGCTGCTGGAAGTTCGGGGCATCTACGTTTTTGTTGACATTATAGTGGAAGTTAACATATTGATCTGCACCGTATGCGAGCTGCTCGTGGAGAGCCTTCATGAACTTATCCATTGTGTCGAATTCCGAAGCATCGCCTGTTTTTGGGCCGATCTGATCTCCTGTGAGCATACAGATGCCGTTATTGAGAGCAAGCTCAAGGTATTTCGGCGAATTGAATCTTCCGTCAGACCACGGCGGCTGTTTTCCCTGAATGAAGTTTTCGATGCATCCTACCATGCAGTAATTCCTGCAATCCTCAAGGGAGTATCCGTAGCGGGAAAGCGCTCTGATATTGACGTCATCATTCATTAGGGCAGGATAGCCAAGACCTGTGCCGATTACCTTGAGGCAGGCATCTATGAATTCGGGTTTTGTGTCTTTGTGAAGCTTTGCCGAAAGGTTCGGACCTGGAATGTGGCACTGATTGACTGCTTCCAGAATAACGTATGAAAGCTCGTTTGTTGCATCACTGCCATCCTCCGGCTTGACACCGCCTATTGCGATATTGGCTACGTCATCGCCACCCATGATGTATGTTGCTTCGTGGATTTTAATAAGCATTGCGGCAACAAGCTCGCGGGCTTCATCATGATTGATTATGCCTTTTTCCATATCGGCCTTGAAGAATGGGTAAAGATACTGATCCATTCTTCCGAATGCGTTGTCATATCTTTCTTCATACATAAAGAGAAGATAAGGCATCCACACAAGCTGAAGAGCCTGAGCAAATGTTTCGGGAACTTTGTGTGCGGCAATGCGGCAGTTTGCGGCCGCTTCCGTAAGACCCATTTCTTCTGCAATGTCAGAATATTCTTCCATGACGGCTGACATTGCTAAAAGAGTTCTCTCCGCAGCAGTGAGAAAATCGATTTTAGACTGATCGTCCTTGAATTCCTTTTTGGAAGCATTGATCACGTCAATGGTTCCGTCGATTCCTCTTGAGAGAAGAGTGCTGTAATTCGGTGCATAATGACTGTGACATGTCCAGAAAAAACGCTGACCTATCTGACCGTATTGCTTTTCGTTTTCCTGGGAAACCATTTCGGATGGCCCGAGAACACCTCTCATTGATCCGAGAATGCGGTCATTTTTATAAACATATTTTTTGTGCTTGATAAATACATTGACATCACCGTCGGCACGGCGAAGAACGTTTGACTGTGAAGAGTCTTTGTTGAAGCCGTCAACAAAGAGCGTGTGAACGAGATGGGCTGAATATTCAGGCTTCGTCATCACTTCAGTTTTTAATTCAGTGAAGCTCATTTAGTTTCCTTTCTGTGTTTCGGCACAAAATAGTATTGATACTGATTTATTTATTTCCAAAATAATTATACATCATTTTTTTGAAAAATCAATACATTATCTTGACAAAAAGAAGAAAAATATGATATAATTTTCCTGAAATAAGATTTCAAATATAAAAAAAGTATTTTGCTTGATAAGTGCACTTTATTGAAAACGGGAGGTATCGGTTATGGAGTTCATTGCAGTTAAATTTACAAGTATTCCGACGCTATATAATGCTCACATTTTTGAGGCGTCAGAACATTCTCAATGGTATATGCCTCAGTTTGAGAACCTGATTGAGATAACGGCAATCGAGCAGGGCTCTCTTATGACTATCGATCTTGATAATTCGGAGAAGCAGGTGCGCTCGGAAGGGGAAGTGTTTACTACTCTGCATAAGAAAAAACTCTTTTCCGAAACGGTAGGAGACAAGCACAGGCATGTCACATTTTCGATAGTGCCCGAGCAGATAACATACGACCTCACGGAGAGCGATGTTCTCGAAATGTCCGCAAGAATTTATGATCAGACAAGCATAACGGCAATTATTCCGATCAGGTTTGAAAAAGAGCTTGCATCATCAATGAACATCAAAATCAGGCAGATAATTGACAACGAGGATAACGGAGATGTATTCAGAAATCTGAAAATTACGTCGATAATAATGGACATCCTTTCAATGGCTACCGAATGCTCACTTCACATGGCTGAAATGCAGCTTTCGGGAACGAAGCATTATAACCACACTTTTTACTGTCAGCAGGCAATGAAGTATATTGCAGGTCATATCTGTGAGGAGATTGAGGTAGAGAAGGTTGCGGAGTCGATGAATGTCAGCTACGGTCATCTCAGCAGACTGTTCAAGCAGCAGACGGGGCAGACATTGGTGGATTATATCAACAGAGAAAAGGTCAGAAAAATGGAAGAGCTTCTGTGGACAAAAAAGATGTCTGTTTCGGAGGTATCTCAATCGGTGGGTATCAGCGATGAGAAGTATGCTTCAAGGCTTTTCAAAAAATATTCGGGACTCACGATAGGACAATACGTTAAGCTGAACAGAAACAATCCTCAGGCTGTGATCAATCCCGATAAAATTAAGGATGACTGGAAAAAGAATGATTGGATAAAAAACGATGCCGACCTGAAAAACGTAATAAGATAAATCCAAGCGGTATTAAATGAGAATATAAAACAAAAACGGTCAGAAGATACTCTGACCGTTTTATTTTCAGTTTGTACTTTGCTTTATCAGCAGCAGCCCTGAGCCTTCATAGCTTCAGCAACCTTGAGGAAGCCTGCGATGTTAGCACCTGCCATGTAGTTGCCGGGCATGCCGTATTCCTTTGAAGCGGAATCACAAGAAGCGAAGATCTTCTTCATGATTTCGTGGAGCTTAGCATCAACATCCTCGAAAGACCATGAAAGTCTCTCTGAGTTCTGGCTCATTTCGAGACCTGATGTAGCAACGCCGCCTGCGTTTGCAGCCTTTGCAGGTCCGTAGAGCATGTTGTTTGCGAAGTAAACGTCAATAGCTTCAGGAGTTGAAGGCATATTAGCACCTTCGCTTACGGCAATACAGCCGTTCTTTGCAAGGATCTCAGCAGATTCCTTGTCGATTTCATTCTGTGTAGCGCACGGAAGAGCGATGTCGCAGGGGATAGTCCAGATGCCCTTGCAGCCTTCAACGTACTTAGCTTCAGGATGATACTTGAGGTACTCCTTGATACGGAGACGGTTAGCTTCCTTGATTTCCTTGATGGCATCGAGGTCAACACCGTTCTCATCGTAGATGTAGCCGTTAGAGTCGGACATAGCAATTACCTTTGCACCGAGCTCTGTTGCCTTCTGGTTAGCATAGATAGCAACGTTACCTGAACCGGATACGATAACCTTCTTGCCCTCGAAGCTTGTGCCGTTAGCCTTGAGCATTTCTGCTGTGAAGTAGCAAAGACCGAAGCCTGTTGCTTCCTTTCTTGCCAGAGAACCGCCGTATGTAAGACCCTTACCTGTAAGAACGCCTGTGAATTCGTTCTGAAGTCTCTTGTACTGTCCGAACATGAAGCCGATTTCTCTTGCGCCTGTACCGATATCACCGGCAGGAACGTCGCAGTCAGCACCGATGTGTCTGTAAAGCTCTGTCATGAAGCTCTGGCAGAAACGCATTACTTCGCCATCAGACTTGCCCTTAGGATCGAAGTCTGAGCCGCCCTTTGCACCGCCCATAGGAAGTGTTGTAAGGCTGTTCTTGAAGATCTGCTCGAAGCCGAGGAACTTGATGATGCCCATATAAACAGAAGGATGGAGACGAATGCCGCCCTTGTAAGGTCCGATTGCAGAGTTGAACTGTATACGGAAACCACGGTTAACCTGAACCTTGCCGTTGTCATCAACCCACGGTACACGGAAAATGATCTGTCTTTCAGGCTCAACGAGACGATCAATTACGCCTGCTTCAACGAGATCGGGACGCTTCTCAACAACAGGCTCGAGAGTTGAGAGAACTTCTGTAACTGCCTGAATGAACTCAGGTTCGCCCGGATTTCTCTTCTTAACGTTTTCAAGTACGTTCAAAAGATATTCGTTTTTCATATTAAAAACCTCCATAAAAATTATTATTCAAAAAGTGAAATAAAAATTACACTTTTAAATTTCAACTTCTAAATTATATATCATAAAAATGAATTTGTCAAGAATTTTATTTAATAATTTCATAAAATTTTATATAAAAAAGCTGTTGAAACCAAAATAAATCCAAACAAATGAGATTTTTTGATAAAAAATATTGACAAAGCAGGAATTTTATGGTATATTACACAAAATGGAAAAAACAAAGGATAATAGATGAAAAAAACGCTTTTCTGCATAATATTTATTGCAGCTTTTTTGCTTGCGGCAGGATGCTCTCCGAATGCGCCCGGAAGGAGCCTTCAGTCTCCTGAAATGGGCTCTTCTGTAAAGCCGGGGCCGACAGATACACTGCATCCGCCTGAAAGAACGCCGCTTCCGATGTGGTATGCGACAGACTATGATTATTATATGTCTGCCTACGAAAACACAAAACAGCTTGAAAAATACGAATTTTCTGGAAAACTTGATATCTCGACAGAGGGAAGGATCAGCCTTGATATACCGTTTGAATTTGACGGTAAGATAATAGTGTCAGATGAAACGGAAGAGCTTCTGTTCCACACCTCATCAAACGTTTTCGGGCTTTACGATGCAGTTGATGTGTATTACAAGGACGGCTTGTCGGTAACAGAGCACATTACGAAGGTCAACGGCAATGAAGTCAGAACAAAGCTGATAAATGATGATCATCAGGGAAAAGACGCTGATGCGCTGAAACGGACTGACATAGCTTTTCCCGTAAGCGAGGATGATATTCTGTCGGCGGCAGTCAATGTCGGAGAAGGCTATACGGAATACACGTTTGTCAAGAGCGGCAGAGAGATAAGAGAGTTGATATCACATATTGAAAAGCTCTCGATTTCGGAAAGCATTTCACTCGATGAGCAGTCGGCACAGAATGAATTCAGAAATGCGGCTATGCGGCTTGCCGATATTGATTTTGATGAGGCGATAATCTATATAAGAATAGATGATTCGGGAATCATTTCAGCATTCGGCATGACTGCGGAATATGTCCGTGAAGACCGTGAAAACGGAAACACAAACGTCAGGATAAGATTTGATGCCTCGTTGAGAGAAATGAGCGATGATGAAACAATAGAACCGATACAATAAAAGGTGCACGATACAGCACATTTTTGTTATGTATGTCAAAAGCGGCTTTGCTTCTGCAAGGCCGCTTTGATATTATTTATGGATAATTATTTACTCTACTGGGGAAGTAGTTACGCAATCGATATCGTCAATGATACCGTTGATCTTTTCTTTTCCGTACTCTGTCATCGAGAAATCACTGTTGTAGATATCGTTGAATACCTTTTCGGCTTCCTCCACAGAGATATAGGCGTTGTTTTTGTGTGCAGTCCAGACGAAAATATCTCCGTCTTCGGTGAGATGCTTGGGATCCATGCCGATAACGATGTTTCTGCTGAAGTTGTTAGGCGTATAGTTTTCACCGTATTTAGCGTAAACATTTGTTACATATTCATGGAAAAGCTTATTTGCGCCATCTCTGTCGATGTTTTCATTTATGATCTTCTGCCTGATTTCGGGAATTCCGTATTTATTTCCGTTTTCATCAACAGCGCCGTGTGCGAAATACTCGTAGGAGAGAAGCTCGACCATCTTTTCCCATGCCGTGCCCTTGAGGTGCTCTGACCAGAGAGCAGAAGGACCTGAGGTTTCGTTATCAAAGAAGCCGATATTCTGAAGCTGATTTCTCCACTGCGGATAATCTGTATTGCCGGGGAGATATGCTCCGAGAGTTTGTTTGAGGAACTCTATTGTTTCACGGTGTCTTGCATCTTCGCAAGGACGTTCGTGAGTTGTTCCAATAAGGAATATGTTGTCATGAATGTCGGAGAATGAAGCATTGTTGAGCTTGATCGTGTTGCAGTTGTGTGAAACCGTGTTAGAGTTTACTTCATCACCGAATTCGCAGGCATGTACAAAGAGGTTGCCGTAAATTGCGGCTGAAGTAGCCATATCATCTGCATAGACCGAGCCGAGCCCCCATGTTGAAGTTCTCTTCTGACCGATATCGTGGAAATAATTATATCTGATCGTTGTGCCGATGATATCTGCTGCTCTGCCCCAATAAATTGCGGAGCCGTCGTCTGTGTCGCGGACTGCATCGTAAATTTCATTGTATTCGATGACTGTATCGATGCTGTGGAGGTAAATGAGCATATGAGGTGTGTTGTGAAGCTTGTTTCTTCTGATAACTGCACCTACTGTTGAATCAATATTGACTGCGCAGTTATATACTCGCTCGAATGTACCATTGTTGTAGATATCGTTTCCTTCGACAAGCAATCTGCCTGAAGTGAGTGTTCTCGGATCACCTGAACCGTTGTTTACGATGGCATTTCTGCCGAAGTCAAAGAGCGTGCTGTTAAGAACGGAAAGACCCGTTGTGCGGTTGCTTGAAATACCGTTTTTACTTGAGTGTGAGAGAACGCAATCCGTGATAGTGATATCGTTTCCGCCTTCGAGCGTGAACATACTTGTTGCGTTGAGAGTGACGGTAAGTCCCTTGAATGTAACGTTCGTTGCGTTATTGAGCTCAAAAGTCGTAGGATTGAGTGAGAAACGGATATCATCCTTATTATCATCGGAAACGTAATAGAAGAGCTTGTTCTCGTAGTCGATGAAAAACTCCATGCTGTCGGAAAGCTCTTCAAAGATGTTGAAGAAGAAGAATCTTCTGTATTTGTACTCATCTTCCTTTTCAAAACGGTAGTGGAGTCCTGTTCCTGCCGATGAGGTTGCCGTCTTTGCCTCGATATCGATGTCAGAGATAGGATAAGTCTTGTAGTTCCAGTTATGCCAGAAGTAGCCGGAAACCCATGAAGACTTTCTTGAGCTTTCACTCCAGAATCTATTTATGTGGTCAACTGCACCTGTATCAAGACGTATGTGGAACGGAGCAGACATAAACGGCTCTTCGTGCTCTATGTACTGCGCAAAGAGATAACCCTCATCAGTGCTCCAATCAAGAGGATTCACTTTCTTTGGCCAACGTGCAGGATACATATGAGATCCGTTCTTTGTGAAGAGAGATGAGCCGGAGAGTGTGTAAACCGTAGCATACGGCTTCTGAAAAGTCTCATATGACTGAATTTTGTCGATGCAGTCTGAAATATCTATTGCACGAAGCTTCTTTCTTGCTTCGGGGTCGATAATTCTTGAGAGAACGGCTTTGTCAGCAACCTTCTTTGAAGCCTTTGTGTTGAGCTTGATACCGCCGTTAAGAACAGGCTTTTCTTTTCCACAAGCGAGAAAGCGAAGCTCGGCATCGGGCGAGCCTGAAATCTTTTCGTCAAGAACGAGAATATCGTCTGAAACATCGTATTCGCCGCCCTTGAACAATACATCAACAGGCTTTTTTCCGTCTGCGAGTATTTCCTCAAGCTTTGCTCTGATGCCCCGGAGTGTTTTAAGAGGTGCGGATGAGCTTCCGCAGTTTTTGTCAGAGCCGTCCGGTGAGACGTATAATTTAATTTTTTCCATTTTTTCTCCTTAAAGTGAGTTATTGCCGAAGACGACAGTGGATCAGTGGATCGTGCCGTCTGAGTGGAGTCTTCTTTGTTTTGTTTCGTTTTTCTTTCTGTCCGCAATGTATTTTACGGTGAAGAAGCAGGCAAGTATAATGATTGTTGCAAGAAAGCCGTTTTCAAATCCTGCCTTTGTTCCGGAAAGGAAGCCTTCCTTGAAGAATTCAAGCTCAACGATTCCGGGTACTGCCGCTGAATAGACAGGCAGAACTATGCCTGAAATAAGCGTCCAGAAGAGCCTGAATGTGAAGGCGAACCATATTGAGCTGAATCTCAATGTTGTCCATGAGAGGAACATACCCATTGCAAAGAATGTCAGGTATGTTGGGATTGCCGTGCTCGGAATGCCCTTGAACAATGTGAAAAGCAGGGATGTCACTATCATAGTGAGCACAGTGCCGTACTTTTTCAGCTTGAAAATCAGATAACCTCTGAAAAACAGCTCCTCAAATATACACGTCAGGATTATATCAATTCCCCAGATGATTTCGTAATAGTTGAATACGAGATCGCCTGTGATTCCGGCGTAACCGAGGAGTATGAATATATTGAATATAAGAAATACGGATACAATTCCGAAAATGGATCCGAGTCCCAGATCTGCGCCTGTCTGAAGTGTTTTGCGAAGCCCGAGCGATGAATGCGTTGTGTCCTCGATCATCGGGAAGAAGAACACAAGAGCGGCAATTACCGCGAGGCTTATCGTCATTCTGCTTATAACGGTAAAGACGGGATGAGATTCAATGTATGCCGAAGCGGCTTCCTTGAGTGCTTCGACGTTATTTGCAAGAGAGGGATCTGCTTTTGTGCAGATATCGGTCACAACCGAGTTCATTATAAGCCTGAATACAAAGCTCAGCACCGCAATGGCGGCAACAAGGAAAAGCACTGTATAAAGCGGCTTTTCGGCATCCTGCCAGACGGATGAGCTCTTTTTACTTGAATCTGTTTTTGCGGGCTTTACTGCGGCGTTTTTTTGCTCTGAAGTGATAAGTTTTTCAAGCTGTCTGTTCTTTTTGTTTTTTCTGCTTGACATGATTTTTCCTGAAATTATTTATTGTATCTGAGCGGAGAAGGGTTGATGTAGTCAACGTATGAAAAATCAACTCCGCACACACTGTGAATTATTCCTGACTGCCATTTTATCTTCCAGCCGAGCTCATCAAGATCGTCCGCAAAAGTATCGGCATCGTATGTGGCATATATTTTTGTGACATAAGCGCCTTCGGCATAGGGCAGGAGCTGCCTGTAGATTTCTCCGCCGCCGATTACGAAAATATCGCCTTCAAGAGACTCTGATTTCTCAAAAAAGTCATCTAACGAATGTACGATTATTGCGTTTTCACATTCAAAATCGGTGCTTCTCGTGAGAACGTAATTCATTCTCTGCGGAAGTCCTTTTTTGCCGGGGAGTGAGAGAAGCGTTTTCTTTCCCATAAGGACGGATTTGCCTCTTGTGAGCGCTCTGAATCTGTCCTTCAGGTCCTCGGGGATATGAACGAGAAGATCTCCGTTCTTTCCGAGTCCCCAATTCTTATCAGCTGAATAAATGAGCCATATCTTGTTCATAATGTAAAAGCCTTTCTTATTCTGCTATCGGGATATTCTTTATCTGCGGACCGGGATTGTAGCCAATAAGCTCGAAGTCTTCACGTTTGAAATCATAGAAATTCTTGACATCGGGATTGATTTTGAGGACAGGAGCAGGCTGAGGCTCACGGGTGATAAGTTCCTTGATGAGCGGAATGTGTCTGTCATAGATGTGGGCATCAGCGATAACGTGAACAAATTCACCGACCTCAAGACCTGATACCTGGGCAAGCATATGAACGAGAATTGCGTATTCAACTACGTTCATATTGTTTGCAGGAAGAATATCGTTCGAACGTTGGTTAAGTATTGCATTGAGCTTGTTGCCTGTAACGTTGAAGGTCATGCTGTATGCGCACGGATAAAGATGCATCTCATTAAGGTCGCTGTGAACGAAAATATTAGTGATCATGCGGCGGCTCTGCGGATTGTGCTTGAGATCGTAAAGAATTCTGTCGACCTGATCGAATTCACCGTCGGGATATTTGTGCTTTACTCCGAGCTGATAGCCGTAAGCTTTGCCGATGGAGCCTGTTTCGTCAGCCCATGCATCCCAGATGTGCCAGCCGAGATCCTTGATGTTGTTTGATTTTTTCTGCCAGATCCAGAGTATTTCATCGATCGAAACCTTCATTGATGTGGGACGGAGAGTGAGAATAGGGAACTCCTTTGAAAGATCGTATCTGTTTACTACACCGAATTTTTTTATTGTGTGTGCCGGCTCGCCTGTATCTGCCCAGACGGGACGAACCTTCTGTCCTTCGGTGCTGTAACCGTTTTCCAGGATGTCTTTGACCATATCAATAAAAATGAGATCTGCTTTACTCATTGAATTATCTCCTTAATAGATGTTTATTTTTACTATTATACACTATTTTGAAAAATATTTCAATGAAAAAAGTTATTTTTCTGAATACCTTTTTTCAAAACGGCACGAATGCCTTTCTTTATTGACAAATACAAAGTGATATGCTATAATTAAGAAAAAACAAAAGAGGGATATTTTATGAGTTTTCTTGATAAGTATATTCCGAGAACTAAAGTTCTTGATGATGCGAAGAAAGGCAGAAAAGGCTTTGGGATAGGTCTTGAAACGCTTATTTTTGCAGCTATCCAGATGATATCGACATTTGTGCAGTCGATTCCTATGTCAGCGGCGGCGATTTTAGTGTTGAATTTTAATACAGAGTTTTCATCAAAGTTGGATGAAATTGTAAAAACTCTCACCGAATCGGATTACGGCGTTGAAGCGTTGACGAATTATATGAATTCGTATATGGATGTGATCAATGAGGTAATAGGAAGTCTTTCACTGCTTTTGCTTTTCCTGACTGCCATACCGATTATAATCGTTATAGTGTACTGCACAAAGCTTGAGAAGAGACCGATCGTTTCTCTGGGCTTCAGGAAGGGGAACGCCGTAGGAGAATACCTTATCGGTCTTGTGATTGGAGCGTTGATGCTTTTTGCGGCATTGGCGATCTGCATTGTAAAGGGCAGTGTCAGGGTCGATTTTTCAAATTTCAGCTTTTCACCTGTAATCATTGCGTTCCTGCTTGGCTATATGGTACAGGGTATGAGCGAGGAAGTGCTTTGCAGAGGATATTATATGGTCTCTGTATCACGCAGAACGAATTATTTCTGGGCGATTCTCATAAGCAGCCTTATTTTTGCATTCCTTCATCTTGCAAATAATGGCGTTACACTCCTTGCTGCATTGAATCTGACACTTTTCGGAATTTTTGCCGCAGTTTATTTCCTCAAGCGCGGAAGCATATGGGGAATTGCCGCAATTCATACGGCATGGAATTTCACGCAGGGAAATATATTCGGAGTGTCTGTCAGCGGAATGACAACTCAGCCTTCAATATTTGCAGCTGAGTATGTTCAATCAAAGTCTGACTATATTTGGAACGGCGGAGAATTCGGGCTTGAGGGCGGCGTTGCGGTTACGTTCGTTCTTGTCATAGCGATTCTTGCACTGTTGATGACAAAGACAAAGGCATCCGAAATTTCGGATGTGAAGCCGGAGCAGAAAGAAGAAGAGCCTTCGGAGATATAAAAAGAAAAATATAATGAAAAATAAAAACTGCCTGATGAGATGAATGAATCTCTTCGGGCAGTTTTGTTTTTTTGTTAAATGTCGGCAATAGGATTGGTTGCTGCGGGGAGTGAAATGTTGTTTTCAATGATACAGCTGTCATTTGCAGAGGTGATTATAATGCTTTCATCTCTTGCACCCCGGATCATTGTGTTGTCCTTGACGATACAACCGTAGCATCCGCCTATTATGATATTATTATGCGGAGTGAGAATTCCGCCACCTCCGTCGTTTACGCCTGCCTGCATTGAGTTGGCTGAAATGACGGTATTTATGCAGTTTTGCATTTTCAGATGACAGCTCGCATATTCTGCAGGCGTCTCGCCTTCGTTGTAGGCACCGCTTCTGCGGAAAATATTGCCCGTAACGGTTACAAGCTTGATTTTGGCATCGCTTTTTCCGAGGGAAAGAGCAGGCCCGAAATTCCTGTCAAAGAAATTGCCTGTTATGTTGTAGGAATCGCCTCTCGGAAATATGAATCCGCCTGATTTGTTCCATTCGACTCTGTTTCCGGTGCAGGTGATTGAGCAGCAGATTTCGCCGCCGAGAATACCGCCTTTTTCGTTTGCCGTAAACCAGTTGTCGGAAAGAAAAGCATCCCATCCATCAATGAAAAGGCCTGCATTTTTGTTTCTTGAGAGCATGGAATGTCTCACAGAGAAGCACCAGATATGTTCAAGATGAACACCGTCACCCGAAAAGCCGTTCACCCTGCAATCATCTAAAGTGGGCGTGTCTTCCTCACTGCCGCCGTTGTATTCGGGCCAGTAAACGTAAATTCCGTGGATGTTTTTGCCGAGACTTCTGCCTTCAAAGCTCATTCCGGAGATACAGCATCCGAAGGCTCCGGTGATGTCGAGAAGCGAAGAGACGTTTTCGTCATTCAGGACAAATGTTGAGCTTCCCGGACTTCTGAAGCTCCATGAGGAAGCTCCGACAAGCGACACTGCCTGACCGTGCATATGCAGATGCGATACGGAATATGTTCCAGGCGGAACGATTACCTTGCCGCGGCATTTTGCGGCGTCATTAAATGCTCTCTGTATCGAAGCGGTGCAGTCAGTAACACCGTCACCAACTGCACCGTATAATGTAATATCAAATTCTGTATTCATCAGAGCTTAACGATTTTGTCCTCGATGGGAGCGTTAGGTCTGAAATTCGGAACCTGCATAGTTCTGCCGTTGTTTACAACAGAAAGCTCTGAGAGGAGGCCTACTGCAGTCCATTCACAAGCCTTATAAACGTTAACGTCAGGCTGAACACCTGTTCTGATGGCGTTTATGAAGTCTTCAACGATAAAGAAGTCGCCGCCGCCGTGACCGGAATGATTCTGCTCATCAGTAGCCTTCTTGTAACGTTCAGGCAGATAATCCCAGTACTTGTCGAGGCCTTCCCAATGCATACAGCTATGATGGTTATTTGGTCCTTCGATTGAAAGCTTATCCTGATCTGTGAGACCTGATGAGCTCTGGTAGATGCCCTTTGTACCCTGGAGCTGATAATATGTCATGTTGTGCGGACGAGGTGACATACAGTCAACACGGAGGTTGATGAGTCTGCCTTTTTCTGTTCTGCACATAGTAGTCGTTCCGCTGTCCTGCTTCAGACCGATTTCGTTTCTTACACCGGGGCTGAAGGTTGAAATTTCTGTTATTCTGTCATCGCTGAGCCAAGTCATAACCGGACCAAGGCTGTGAGTGGGGTAGAAGTTACCTCTCTTGCCGCACTGCCAGTAAGATCTCCATGAACGCTTGCCGTTCGGATATACGAAGAGACCGTCAATGTTGTGAAGATACATACATTCAGCGTAGTATGGTTCGCCGAAAATGCCCTTCTTTACCATCTGGTTGATGAGCTGGATCTGAGGAGTATAAATATAGTTTTCAGCCATCATGTAGATGCCATTGTACTTCTCAACGCATTCGCAGAGCCACCAGAGTTCGTCCATTGTTACACCTGCAGTAACTTCGCTCAGAACGTGCTTGCCTGCTTCGAGAGCGGCAATGGCCTGAGGAACGTGGCACTGCATAGGAGTAGCGATAACTACTGCATCAATATCTGATTCGAGCATATCGTCGAAAACACGATATGTCTTTTCTATTCCGAGTTCAGCAGCTTCCTGCTTGAGAACATCTTCATCAAGGTTGCAAAGTGCTGTTATCTCAACGTCATCAAGAGCACGGAGACCCATAACAGTTGACATACCTCTTGCACCGGCAATACCGACTTTAATTTTTTTCATTTGATTTTATCCTTTCTGAAAAGTGATAAGGAAAAAGCTTTCCATATCAATATTATAACATACTCATATTAAATTGTCAAAATAAAATTAAAATTTACGGTATGATTTTTCAATAACATCGGAATATGTTTCGAGCGGATCAGGGGTGATCGAGCACATCATGAGGAAACACTCATACGGATTGACAACGTACAATTTTCCGAAGCCTGCTTTTTCAAGTATTTCATTTGAAGTATCAATGAATGCCATATAGCGGTCTTTGACCGAAGCGAACTTTGTCTGGGAAATGATGAAGAAATTCAGTATAATGAAGTCAAATCTGTCCGCCTTGATCACGCTGTTCAGTATTTCATTGACCCTCTGACGGCTGAAGCGTTTGCCGGAGAACTGAAGGTTGAGCTTTGATTTTTTGCAGGAAATCAGGTTGCCGCTCTTGTCGACAGGCACTGCGGCTGAAATCAGCTTTTCAATATCGCCTGCTGAAATCATATCGGCTGAGTAATGCTTCTTTTTGACAGGTGAATCAGAAAGAACGCTGCTGATGAGCTCCGAATCAACCTCCATCGTATTCATCAGAACGGCTGCTTTTTCCTTTGCCTTTTCAAAAAGCTCTGCATATTGCCTGATAAGCATATTTCCGGAATGCGAAACGGAGTAAGTGAATTTCAGGTAAGCAAGATACTCCATCAGCTTGTCCTCGGAGGTCAAATCCGAAAACTCAGTGTGGCTCTGCAATGCATCAAAAGAGACATCATTCGGAGAGAGACTTTCAAATTTACTGTTTAGCTCATCATACTTCGGAAAGCCGAAGCGATTCTGAAAGCAGTAGCGGCAGATAACCTCAAACGGATCGTATTTATCAAATGATTGCTCCCTCAACACCTTGACAAGAAATACCTCAACATCCTCAAGGGACATCTTCAATCCGAAGCCGAGAAGGAAAACAGTGCTTCTCTTGGCGCTGTATTGAGTAAGCCAGTTGCCGGCAAGCTGGGAGAACTTTGCGCTTGTGGGAGCGAATGAACGGGGAGTGTGGTTATCCTTGAAAGAATCACGGATTATTATATAATAGACATCATCCTGAATCTCGTTTATATCGCCTGTAAGCCCGGCTCTTCTGTATATATATCTTTTCAGAAACATACAAAAAGGAACGACCTTGAGGTTCTGATCGAGTGCTTCGTAAATAAGCGAAGCATTTTTTCTTCTGAAATAAGGATCTTCAATTACTCCGTAGAGGGATTCCCATGCGGAACCGGTAAAGTCTGTGGAATTTTCTGACATATTTTCTCCTTTATTCAACTAAAATACCATAGGAATATTGCAATGATGCGTCAAGACATCTGACTGTCAGCGTTGGGATGCCTAAAAACGGATTATCTTCGTTCAGTGCCATCCAGTTGCTAGCAATGCCGTAATAAGTGATTTTATTTATGTTTGTGCAATGGTTGAAGGCGTTTGAATTTATTTTTTTTATGCTTCCCGGGATGACTACGGATTTGATCTGAGCATCGTCCATAAAAGCATCTGAAGATATTTCCGTGATGTAGTGGCTGTTTATCATATACGGAATTTCAACTATGCCGTTGAAATCGCCACTATTGTAATTCCTTCCTAAGACAGTATATTCATTGTCATTTATCGGACTGACATAAAGCGTGCTTTCATCATCACAGAGTACATTTTCATATCTCGGGATATCGTTTATTATGCCGTAACCGCAGATATCACAACTATAAATTTCAAAACCGTCTTCTTTTCCGGTCGGCGGAGTGTATTCATCCAGTGTGAATGTATGGGGTTCATGAGATATTGTCTCTCCGCAAATTTCGCAGGTATAATAGTGGTAATCAAGATCGGCCGAATACGTTTCAAGGCTGGGGTGGCTGCATATCAGCTTGGGGATATCTTCGGACTCATAATAGCCGCATAACGAGCAGATCCTTGATTTTAAGCCGGTATCGGTGTATGAAGGATTTATTTCGGTTATCCATTCTCCGAAAGAGTGTCCTTCAAGGCATGGATCATATACGGCTTCAGGCGTTGGAGTTATTTCGGGCTTTGGTGTATCCGAAGGAGACGGCTCAGGAGTCCTTGAAGGAGACGGCATCGGCGACGGTTCGTTTGTCTTTCCTGGAGTATTCGTCGGGGTCGCTTCCGGTGTTCTGTTGTCAACGAGAGATGATGGCAATGGCGAATGATCATTTTCCAGAGGAATATTTCTGAACGAAGCAATGATTATCAGCGACATGAACAAAAGAGCAACTGCGCCTGCGGCAATTCCCGCAAGCAAAGCTTTTTTCTCCCTGAAAAATGAGACGAATCTGTTTTCATCTGCGTTCAGAAGAGCTTTTTTCAGTTCAGATGCTTCTTTATATCTGTTTTTCGGATCGAAAGAGCAGGCTTTGAGTATTACCTTTGAAAGCTCTTTGGAGGCATTGGCAGGATTGGGAATGGCTTTCCCGGTCAGCCTTTTTTCGACTATTTCACGGCGCTCCTCGGGAGTGAGCAGCTGCTTGTCAGGGGTAAAAGGAAGCCTGTTATTATTGGAAAGCTTATAAAGGACGAGCCCCAAAGAATAAATATCGACTCTGTGATCATACCTTATTCCGCTTGCGACCTCAGGAGCCATATAGTTCATTGTGCCCCTGAGCATTATGCTTCCGGTCATATCGTCAAGCTCTTTTGCAATGCCGAAGTCGCCGAGCTTGAAAGTGCCGGAGCTGTTTACGAATATGTTTTCGGGCTTTATATCTCTGTGTATTATTTTTTTTTGACGGCAGACCTCCAGTGCAGAGCAGATGTCTCTTCCAAGCCTGATTATCTCACTTTCTGAAAGCCTTTTTTGTGATAAGTATTTTGTCAGCGGGGTGAGGAGCTCCATTCTTATAAATATTACCCAGCCAAATTCATCTTTTTTCTCCAGTACATGGTAGTCCTCAACACTGGCAATATTATCCATGCCCTTGAGGGATTCCATCAGTTTGATTTCGTTGATAAAATTATCAACCATACTGAGATAGTACGTTCTTGTGGCGTCAACATCAAAGCCCTCATAAGCGAGCGTTTCAAGCTCGGATTCATCCTGAGGAATATTAATTATTTTTATTGCAGAATAGCCAGTAACACCGTTATCACAGCGCACTGCTTTATATACTGTTCCGTAAGAACCTTTTCCTATTTGTTTTTCAAGAACCCATTCGGGCCATACTGACTGAATAATATCGTTGTCGATCACAAAAATACCTGCCAAGTAAAGTATAGTATTATTTTACCATGAATGATATGATTTGTCAAACGTTGTGAAAAAATTTCGTTGTAAAAACTTGACAAATAAGACTCTGTGTGCTAAAATCAGAATATCTGTAATTCGTGCAGAGATATCCATTCAAGGAGGACAAGAAAATGAAGTTTTATTCATTTCTGGACGAACCTGTAAAGGTTTTCGGAATAGTTGATTTTGAGAAGAAAAAGAAGTTTCAGCGCCTGCCTGATGAACTTATAGAAAAAATACCGAGGCTCGGAGGCTTGGGAATACGTACTCCGGGCGTAAGAGTTGCAGTCAGAACAAATTCAGCACATATCACGGTGAGAATGAAGCTGACAAGCGTAAATCCCGATCAGGGAATACCTATTTTCGGAAGCCATTCTGCTTATGTTTTTTCAGGAGACAGACAGACCTCGACTTATCTCGGAATAATAGCTCCGGGCGGATACGGTATTACGGAGTTTGAAGCAACGTACACAAAGGAAAATGTGATGGAGGATGTCACCGTATGGCTCCCGAGAAATCCTGTTATTTCCAGCGTGGAAATCGGAGTTGACGATGATGCCGAGGTTGAAGCTCCTACACCTTACAAATATCCGAAGCCAGTTCTTTTTTACGGCTCTTCGATTACGGAGGGCGGATGCCCGTCGGTAGGCTTCAATGCGTATACTTCGCTTCTTTCAAGAAAGCTTGATTGCGATTTCTATAATTTCGGCTTTTCGGCAAACGCAAAGGGCGACCTGAATATGGCGGAATATATTGCTTCACTGGATATCAGTGTGCTAGTAATGGACTACGATTATAATGCTCCGAGTGCCGCATTCCTAAAAGAAACTCATGAGCCGTTCTTTAAGTATATAAGAGAGAGAAGACCTGATCTTCCTGTGGTTTTCCTTTCAAGACCTGCCATTGTATGTTCAAAGGACGATATTGCAAGAAGAGATATTGTTTATGAGACATATAAGCATGCAAAGGATGCAGGAGATGAGAACGTTTGGTTTGTTGACGGAATAGAGATGTTCCCGGATGAAGACAGACAGCTTTGCTCGGTTGATACCTGCCACCCGAATGATCACGGCTTCCACCTGATGGCACAGAAAATAGCACCTGTGCTTGGGGAAGCACTCAAAAAAACAGTATAGTAATATCCATAGCCGCTTCACTTGAGAGTGAGGCGGCTTTTATGAATAAAAACAGAAACCGGACAGAACTTTCTTTCAAAGTTCTGTCCGGACTTTTTTATTTCAGCATATTAATTTCAGCCTTTATTTGTTACTTTGGCTCCGTCAAAAAGAAAAGATCGGAAGACATATTCCAGGTGTAGCGTCGTCTTTATTATACTAAGCAATTATGTTAATGTCAACAGGTTTGCGAGAAAATATTAAGCAAATTTGTTTTGATTCATCTTGACAATCCTAAACATTTCTGCTATACTATCTGCAAAGAATGCTTTACGCAGGAGTGTGGTATTATGGCTATCGGTGAAAGAATTCGCTTTATTCGCAACCTGCGTGGAATGACGCAGAAGTATCTTGGTACGCTTGTC
>JAZQMY010000064.1:0-3089 GCA_045627045.1 Clostridia bacterium
GAATTAACAGCCTTGAAGAAATAATAGGCGCTTTGAGAAAATAAAAAGGACGAAAAAACAAATGGGTAAAGATGTAATAATTGCATGTGATTTTGACAGCAAGGAAAAAACACTTGCTTTTCTCGACAAATTTGAAGGAAAGAAGCCTTTCGTAAAGATAGGTATGGAGCTTTTCTATGCGGAAGGCCCCGAAATAGTTAAGGAAATAAAGAAGAGAGGTCACAGAATTTTCCTTGATCTCAAGCTTCACGATATACCGAACACGGTAAGAAAGGCAATGAGCGTTCTCTCACATCTTGATGTTGATATGGTCAACGTTCATGCGGCAGGCACAAGGGCGATGATGTCTGCGGCAGTTGAAGGACTCACAAGAGAGGACGGAACAAGACCGCTTATCATTGCAGTTACACAGCTTACATCAACTGATGAAGAAACAATGAGGAATGAATTGCTCATTGAGAAGCCTATTGCCGATGTTGTTATGAGCTATGCGGCAAACGCAAAGGCGGCAGGACTTGACGGCGTGGTATGTTCACCGCTCGAGGCAGGAAAGGTGCATGAAATCTGCTCGGATGATTTTATTACGGTCACACCGGGAATAAGATTTGCGGACAGCGCCGTTCAGGATCAGAAGAGAATCACAACTCCTGCAAAGGCGAAGGAGATAGGCTCGGATTATATTGTTGTAGGAAGACCTATCACTGCGGCAGAAAACCCTGTTGAGGCTTATGAAAGATGCCTGAAAGAATTCGCAGACTAATGAAAAGAGGATAGAAATATGAACGAAACAGAAATACTTATTGCAAAAGATCTTTTATCAATAAAAGCAGTATTCTTCCGCCCGGAAGAACCTTTCACATGGGCAAGCGGAATAAAGAGCCCTGTTTACTGCGACAACAGACTTACATTGACGGCTCCTTCAGTCAGAACTGATGTGGAAAACGGCCTCGCAAAGCTTATAAAGGAGAAATTCCCTGAAGCAGAGGTTCTTATGGGCACATCAACGGCAGGCATTGCTCACGCTGCTATCACGGGACATATCCTTTCCATGCCTATGGGATACGTTCGTTCCGGCGCAAAGGATCACGGCAGACAGAATCAGATAGAAGGCAAGCTTGAAAAGGGTCAGAAGGTCGTTGTCGTTGAGGACCTTATTTCAACAGGCGGAAGCGTAATCGAAGTAGTAAATGTACTCAGAGAGGCAGGCGCAGATGTTCTCGGCGTTGTAAGCATTTTTACTTACGGAATGAAGAAGGGCATTGAAAGACTCGCAGAGGCAAACGTTATCAACTACTCACTCACAAATTTTGATGTAATAGCAAAGGTTGCGGCTGATGAAAAATATATCAGACCGGAGGACGTTGAAAGACTCATTCAGTTCAGAAATAATCCTTCTGACGAATCATGGATAGGTAAGTAATATGAGAAGTGTTCTTGATATCAGAGATCTTTCGGTAGAGGAGATCCAGGGACTGATAGAAACGGCACTCGACATTATTGCCGATCCGAAAAAATACTCTGAAAAGTGTCGCGGAAAAAAGCTTGCGACTCTCTTCTTTGAGCCATCGACAAGAACGAGACTCAGCTTTGAAGCGGCAATGTATGAGCTCGGCGGCAATGTGCTCGGCTTTTCGGAAGCAAACAGTTCTTCAACTGCAAAGGGCGAGAGCGTTGCCGATACAGCAAAGACAGTCAGCTGTTATGCGGATATAATTGCAATGCGTCATCCGAAGGAGGGTGCTCCGAGAGTTGCGGCTATGAACGCTTCGATTCCTGTAATAAACGCAGGAGACGGCGGTCATAATCATCCTACGCAGACACTTGCAGACCTTCTTACGATTTACAGAGAAAAAGGCGGATTCACGAATCTTACAGTGGGCTTCTGCGGAGACCTTAAATTCGGAAGAACCGTGCATTCACTCATAAACGCTCTTTCAAGATACGAGGGAATAAAGATTGTTCTTATTTCACCTGAGGAACTGAAAATCCCCGATTACGTCAAGAATGACGTTGTAATGAAGAATAACATTCCTTATGAAGAAACAACGGACCTTATCTCTGCAATGCCGAAGCTCGATATTCTCTATATGACAAGAGTACAGAGAGAGCGCTTCTTCAACGAGGAAGATTATTTAAGACTCAAGGACAGCTATGTGCTTGAACCGTCAAAGCTTGAGCACGCAAAGAAGGATCTTTGCATAATGCATCCTCTGCCGAGAGTAAACGAGATAAGCGTTGCGGTGGACAACGACCCCAGAGCGTGCTATTTCAAGCAGGTGCTTAACGGAAAATATATCAGAATGGCACTCATTCTCAAGCTTTTGGAGGAAAACGGATTATGAAGATAGATTCTATCAATAACGGAATTGTAATTGACCATATTGCGGCGGGAAAAGGCATGCAGCTTTATGAGCTTCTCGGCCTCGATGAGCTTGATTGCTCCATAGCGATCATCAAAAACGTCACAAGCAAAAAGCTCGGCAAAAAGGATATCATAAAAATAGACGGAAATATCCCGATAAACTTTGATGTTATCGGCTTTGTTGATCCTGAAGCGACGGTAAATATCATAAAGGACGGCGTGCTTGAAAAGAAGATGACTATCGGAATGCCTGAAAAGCTTGTGAATGTAATCAAGTGCAAGAACCCGAGATGCATAACGTCAACAGAGCAGGAGCTCGATCACGTTTTTACATTGGCAGACAGAGAAAAGAAAATTTATCGCTGTATCTACTGTGAAACACAGGCAAAAAGAAAATAAAATACCGTTCTGAAGGTGTGGTATGCAGTTTTATATTGACTAATTACGGCAAGTATAGTATAATATAAAGTAATGTACTACAAAAAGAAAGAACGAAATATCATGAAGAAATTTTTACAGATATTACTGATTATTTCACTGATTCTTGTCTTTTCTGCCTGCGTTCAGCCTGAAAAGACACCTGAAGTGACGCCGGAGGTAACACCCGAGGTTACGCCTGAAGTAACACCCGAGGTTACGCCTGAAGCAACACCCGAGGTTACGCCTGAAGTAACACCCGAGGTTACGCCTGAAGCAACACCCGAGGTTACGCCTGAAGTAACACCCG
>JAZQMY010000065.1:0-2099 GCA_045627045.1 Clostridia bacterium
AACTGTGAGCTTTCCAAGCTGTATGCGTATAACGGACTTATGTTTTCATCAGGCAAAAGAGTTGAAACCGATTTGTTTGGAAATGCGGATAATATTGTTATCGTTGATAACCCGTCTGTTATTGTAAAAGATGTTCCCGTTGTTACCGTTCGTGATGTAACGGGTAAAGGCAGCGTAAGAAAATACGAAAGAATCGAAAAGACAGATGATATTGATGTAACAGCGTTTGACGGAGAGGGCTTTGTTGCTCCCGAATTTGCAGAGGAAATAAACACAAAACTCTATGGCAAACAGAACAGGCACAGTCATACATCGTTTCAGATAAGACTGCCGTATATCAAGGGAATGATTCATCAGGTTGATTTCAAAGCATTTTTCGCCGAATACGGCATTACACAGATAATTGATATATGGGGTAAGGCTCATAATGTAAATAATATAAAAATGATTCTGACAAAAAGTCAGTTCAAATGCGCTTCGTGGTTAAATGAGGATTGGAATTTTTATCGTGATTATTGCCTTGTCTGCCGTTTTTTCAATCATGCGCTGTATATCACCAATGTAAGCAAAGAGCTGCCCGAAAACGAAATAACGCTCAATTATCAGTTCCTTTGCACTCTATCTGTTCAGCCCGAGCAGTTTCGCCCCGCTGATTTACCCCTCGGTTGGGATCACCCTCCGCAGGATGATGAGCGCCATTGGCTCACAAAGGCAACAGAGCAGAAGTATTATTCTCTTTGTTCCGATGAGGAGTTCAGACTTGACTATTTCATCAGCAAGGCACGGCGAAAATTTTTCGGCAGAAAAAGCAAAGATGACCATCTATCCGCTATTTTAAGAGCCAATCCGCTTTTTATCAATGAAAGCATTTTCACAAAACAGCTTGACGATATGGCGAAAAAGCTGCTTGAAAATTATGCAATAGGCAGATTGATTGTTTCAGGTGAAAACCGTTTCTTGTCGGGAGATTTGTATGAAATGCTCCGCAGTCTTTCTCCGTATTATGTATTCGGTGATGAAGAGAAAAAGGCAAAATTTCAGATGCTTCCCGATGCGCGAAATACAACAATATTCACTCCGGGCAATGTCTATCCTATGGAAGGAGTACACTCCTTTACACTTCTGAGAAGTCCGCATATTGCAAGAAATGAGGAGGTTATCGTAACAAAATCGACAGATGACTCAACAAGTATAAAGGAAAAATATTTTTCACAGCTTACAGATGTGGTTATGGTCAATCCGTCAGGTCTTATTGCCGAACGCCTCGGCGGTGCCGATTACGACGGAGATATGATAAAGATAATAGCTGATCCGATAATCAATGACTGTGTAACTTCTCATTATATTTCAACTTCAAAAGACCGACCGTTATACAGTCATATCAACAATCTACCTCTGCTGCAGATACCCTCGGCAGAACCCGTCAAATCAGATTTTGCCGATTGGTACAGCAGATTTCAGACTGTAAAAAGTACCTTTTCGGCTCGTATAGGTCAGATTTCAAACGCCGCATTAAGCAGAAGTATTCTTGCCTTCGATGAAAGTATTGACGAAGAGCTTCGGGAAAAATATATCAGTGATATTGAGATGCTTGAAATACTGACGGGCTTGGAAATAGACTCTGTTAAAAGCGGTATCAAGCCTAATCTGTCGAAATATCTTAACGGCAGAAGCGTTCAGAGAAGCAGATTCCTGCAGTACAAGGATATAGTTGAAAAATCCGAGGGCGTTCACTTGTGGTATGAGCCTACCTTTGAGGAACAGTTCAAAGAATACTTTGCCGATACCGATTGGAGCACAGTCAGCTCGAATGTAGAAAAGCTGCCGTATTATGCAATGATGCTCAAAAAGAACACCAAAAAGGCTAAAGCAAAGCCGGCAAAGACTTCGGATCTGTTTACATTTGCAGGCGAAAAGGGTTGGGAGAAAAAGCTGAATCCCAAAGGGCTTGCCGAGGTAAAGAGCATTATCGAAACCTACGATCAATGCCTTAAACGTATCAGAGCATATACACGGAACACAGGCAGAAAAAAGAAATACAACGATGTAGCTCGTATTCTCTTTATGAGAGATCAGGAGGCGGAATATGACGCCGATAC
>JAZQMY010000066.1:0-27190 GCA_045627045.1 Clostridia bacterium
CCATCTGAAAAGAGTAAGACCCCTTAAAGACGATGAGGTTGATAGGTCAGGTGTGTAAGTACGGTAACGTATTGAGCTAACTGATACTAATAGGTCGAGGGCTTAATCAGGAAGAAAAATTGAGAAAAGTCGATTACTGAAATGTTGAGATTATGCAGTATTGAAGGTTTAAGCCGAAAGGCGAGAATCTAAAAAGATTAAAGCTCGTGACGATAGCAAAGTGGACACACCTGTTCCCATTCCGAACACAGAAGTTAAGCACTTTCACGGCGATGGTACTTGGTTGGGGACGACCTGGGAGAGTAGCTAGTCGCGAGTTTTTTATATTTAAAAAAAGGGCTGAGCAAGCTCTTTTTTTATCGTCTATTCGGCAATGCCTCATGACGACCCGGAGAGAGAACAAACGCAGCAAAGCTGCTTATTGCCGATAGTCGCGAGTTTTTTATTTTAAATTTATCAGGCAAGGGTTCCTATTTATGATAA
The DNA here is from genome assembly GCA_045627045.1 of Clostridia bacterium. GTDB lineage: Bacteria > Bacillota > Clostridia > HGM11327 > HGM11327 > SIG351. The sequence continues at coordinate 484 of JAZQMY010000066.1, forward strand.
TCGGAATACCTTGTTTTTTCTGTCACTTTTTTACTCCTTTTATTGACAAATTCCCTGTTCAATGATATAATAAAGTATATTTTATTTTGGAGTACTTATGTATAATGTAATCGTATCTCTTGCAGACGTAAATATAGCCGTTAATTGCCTTTTTTCGGAAACTGTGAATTTTCTGAAGGACTATACTGTTGATGCTGAACCTGATTTTTCTGTTTCTGTATCAGAAGAAGACATTGAGTATGAGCGTGAGAAGTCTGCTTCAGAGGATCGTTTTGAGGGTAAAGCGGTCAGAAGTTTCAGCGATAAATATCTTGAAACTTTGTCTGTTTACAGAAAGATTTCCGAGTTGATGCCTGCTTATGGTGTTTTTCTCTTTCATGGATCCGTTATCAGCGTTGATAATGAAGCTTATCTTTTTACAGCCAAGAGCGGAACCGGTAAATCTACTCACACTAGATTGTGGCGAGAGCATTTCGGCGATAGAGCTTTCATGGTAAATGATGATAAGCCGTTGATCAAGGTTACAGACGATGGCGCTTTTGTTTACGGTACTCCGTGGAACGGTAAGCACAGGCTTTCAAAAAATGTCTGTGTCAGGCTGAAGGCTCTTGCGGTTTTGCACAGAGGAACAGAGAATACTATTGAGCAGACTAGCGCTGTTAAGGTCAAGCCTATGCTTATTCAGCAGGCTTATCGTTCAAAGAATCCTGCTGTTCTCATCAGAATTCTTTCTTTGCTTGATGAATTTTCAAAGAAAATTGAACTTTATGATCTTTATTGCAATATGGAGCCTGAGGCTTGCGAGGTAGCTTACAAAGGTATGAATGACGGAAAAGGAGATTTTTGATATGAAACTTAAAAAAGAATTTATTGTGCACGAATCAGACGGCGAGCAGATCATGGTCAGCACCGGTAAGAACTTTAACGGAATGGTAAGATCAAACAAGACAGCTGCCTTTATAATTGATTGTCTTTCGAAGGATACAACTGAAGAGGAAATAATAAAGAAGATGCTTGAAAGATATGATGCTTCTGAAGATGTTATAGCAAAGAGCGTTTCTTCTGTACTCACAAAGCTTCGCGAGATCGGCGCTATAGATGATTAATACAACCATTGAACGTTATCTGGAAGAACATGACGTTCTTACTTTTACAAATGTCGGCGCAAGTATGCGTCCTTTAATAAAACAGGGACGTGATATTTTTACCATCAGAAAGAAAATTGATGGTGAACGTTTTAAAAAATATGATGTTGTCCTTTACAGGCGCGGTGATAAACTTATTATGCACAGGATAACAAAGGTTTTGCCTGCGGGATACATTATTATCGGGGATAACTGCATTAAAAGAGAGTTTGATATTACTGATGAGAAGATTATCGGAGTTATGACGGGCTTTGTTCGTAAGGGGAAGGAAGTTTCACTTGATAATTTCTGGTACGTCTTTTACAGCAGGCTCTGGGTGTTGATTTATCCGGTCAGAGTGCCGTTCATGAAAGCAAAAATTTTAGCCTGGAAATGTTGGCATAAGTTTTTCAAGAGGAAATAATAATGGAAAAGAATATAGCTGATCTTTTGTATCTCGTAAGGAATGCTGTCAATTCAACTGTGTCTGATTCAAAGCGGATCTCGGAGATGGACCTTGATGAGCTTTTTCAGATATCGAAAAAACACAGCATTACGGCAACTGTTGCAGCTGCACTTGAAAGTGCCGGGATAAAAAATGAGCGTTTCTCCAAAGCCAAAGAACAGAATATAAGAAAAACTATACTTTTTGATACGCAAAGATCAAAAATACTCAATTTTTTTGAAGAAAACGGAATATGGTATGTTCCTCTCAAAGGAATAATAATCAAAGAGCTTTATCCTAAATTCGGAATCCGTCAGATGTCGGACAACGATATTCTTGTTGATCCTGAAAAAGGCGCGATCATTAAAGATTATATGGTTTCCGAAGGCTTTGATTATGCGGTCGAAAACGTTGGTGCATGTGATTCTTTTCATAAGGAACCTTTTTATAATTACGAATTCCACAGGCAGCTTTTTGATGAGCTTCATGAGGATATAATTGCTTTTCTTCCGTATTTTTCTGAAATCAAAAACAAACTAATCAAAGATGAAGGAAATCAGTACGGATATCATTTCTCCGACTCCGATTTTCTTGTGTATATTACTGCTCATGAGTTCAAGCATTATATTGTATCCGGAACCGGTATCAGAAATCTGATAGATAAGTATCTTGTTTGCACAAAGCTTCAGAATATTGATTTTGATTATTATTTTGCAGAAATGGAGAAGCTTGGTATCTATGATTTTGCCCTTGCAAGCTATAATCTTGCTATGAAGCTTTTTTCAGAAGATGCTGAACCTGTTCTGACGGAAAATGAAGAAGAACTATTGTCTTTTTATTATAAATCGGGAACGTACGGTACGCTTGAACAATCTGTAAAGCACAGGATTGAAATTATTTCCTCCTCAAACGGGTCAGGTAAGGGCAAAGCAAAGCTTAAATATATTTTCAGAAGACTTTTTCCGGATAAAAAAATGTTCCTTTTCGGACATCCTTTTTACAGAAAACACAAGTGGCTTCTTCCTTTCGGATACGTGATAAGACTTTTCACAAAAATTCCGAAAAGCTTTGGCAGAATAATATCAGAGCTTAAATACCTTAAAAAAACAAAATAAACTTTTGAATCCTGCTTTTCTGCAGGATTTTTTTATAAAAAGGGTATTGACAAATATTATTTATTGTGATATCATAATGATATCACAATAAATCCTGCATTTCAGGATGAAAGGAAGTATTATGAAAGAAATAGTATTGAACAAAAAGAAAAACGGTGCAATTGGACTTTTATTGACAACGCTTTTGCTGTTTGCTGCACTTGCACTCGTTGTAATGGGTGGAATAATGCTTGACAATGAGTCAGGCGTTCTCGGAACGATTATCTTTATTGTCGGAATGATCTGGCTTGCAATAGGATGGATACCTTATCTCGGACTCAAGGTGCTCAAGCCACAGGAGGCGCTTGTTCTGACGTTATTCGGAAAGTACATCGGTACACTCAAGGATCAGGGATTTTATTTTGTGAATCCTTTCTGCCAGAGCGTTAATCCTGCGGCAAAGACAAAGCTTAATCAGAGCGGAGATGTAAAAACAGTTGCTACGATTACGCCGAACGGAACAGTTGAGATGGCTTCAAACAAGCTTTCACTCAAGGTAATGACTCTCTCCAATAATAAGCAGAAGATAAATGATTGCCTCGGAAATCCTGTTGAAATAGGAATTGCCGTTACATGGAGAATTGTGGACACGGCAAAGGCGGTATTCAATGTAGATAACTACAAAGAATATCTTTCTCTTCAGTGCGACAGTGCTTTGAGAAACATTGTTCGTCTTTATCCTTATGATGTTTCGCAGAATGTTGATACAACAGGCGACGGAATTGCCGATGACGGAAGCCTCAGAGGTTCAAGCGAAATAGTTGCTTCGAGAATCAGAGCGGAAATCCAGCGCAGAGTAGACGAAGCAGGCATTGAAATAATCGAAGCAAGAATTACTTATCTTGCTTATGCAACTGAAATTGCAGCAGTAATGCTTCGGCGTCAGCAGGCATCCGCAAACATTGATGCAAGGAAGATGATTGTTGACGGCGCAGTGGGAATGGTTGAAATGGCACTTGAAAGACTTGCCCAGAATAATACTGTTACTCTTGATGAGGAAAGAAAAGCGGCTATGGTTTCAAATCTCCTTGTAGTTCTCTGCGGAAACCACGATGCACAGCCGGTAGTAAATTCAGGAAGTCTGTACTGATATGGATGATAATCAGAAAAAGCAGATCCCGTTAAGACTATCGCCGAAGCTTTATGAAGCGATAGCTGCTTGGGCTGAGGATGATTTCAGATCGGTGAACGGGCAGATAGAATATCTTCTTTCGGAATGCGTGAGACAGAGAAAAAAGAATGGCAGATATGTTTCGGATGAGATAGATGTTCCGCCGGAGCTTGATATCAAATAAAGAATAATGAATAAGGGATCCTTAGGAATAATCCAAAGGGTCCCCTGTTGTTACTTATCAAGCTTGCTGTTGTAGAAGGAACTTCCGAGTGAAGTGTTATTGCTCAGAACGTCTTCCATCTGCGGCGGGAAAAGCGGCAGAGAGAAGAAGTCATCGCAGGCCTCATCGGCATATTCTTCGCACGGGGGTATTTCGCAGAAGCCGAATGAAGGAATGAGAAGCTCCACCATTGCCACGACCTTTACGATTATCGACATACAGATATCGGCTGTGAGGTAGTATAATTCTCCGCTCGGAGCGATGGAGCCTGTGACGCTTACTGCACCGACAACAGCTTCAAGTCTGTACGGAATGATCGAATCATCAGGAACATAGAGGATCACATCCTTATGTACTGAAGTGAAGGCAGGAACGGTGTATTCTGTTCCGACGGCATCGGCAAGTCTGACCTGGAGCGGAATGAGAACATCAGCCTGGATACGGGCAAAATTCGGTCTGTCGGGAAGGCGTGTGACTATAAGGTTATCGAGTCTGCCTTCGCTTGAGGCGTTTCTCAGGCTGATAAACGTGTAGGGAGACGGCGCAGGGAAGGATTCCAGAAGGATCTCAACGTCTTCCATTGTTTCCTGCTGAAGACATGAGTCATAAACCTTATTGACCTGAATGCATACACGTTCTGTGATGCACTTGAGTGCTTCGAAATCTGCAAGACCGGGACTTTTTTCATTGCCTTTATTTTTGTATGAGTAAAATGACATTGTAATTCCTCCTATATTTGGTGTCACTGCATAATATGTCTCAGAAAAATAAAGGTTACAAAAAATAGAGTTTGCCTATTGCAAAAAAATCATTTTTGTTGTATCATATACAATAATGACGTATGTAAGGAGATAAAACTGATGAGTCAGGCAAAAAGAAAACAGAAAATTAAAATGGAAGAAATCAAGGCAAAGAAAAAACAGAATTGCAAAAGATTTCTGATTGTGCTTGTATCACTTCTTGTGATTGCGGGAATAATTGTCGGAGTGAGTGCTTATGTAAACAGACCTCCGAAGAAAACAGACAACCTTCCGATTGCTACAATAGAATTTGAAGGCTACGGCACGGTTGAACTGGAGCTTTATCCATACTATGCACCGAACACGGTTAATAATTTTATTGACCTTGCAAATTCCGGATATTATGACGGCCTCAAGGTAGCAAGAATATGCGAGGACTTCTGCATTCAGCTCGGAACAAAGGACGGTACGATCAATAATGATACAGACTGGTCAATCAGGGATGAATTCACTGACAGTGGCTACAAGTGGAATGAGCTCAAGCACGAGAAGGGCGTTATTTCAATGGCAAGATCCTCTGTAAGAAACTCTGCAAGCTCACAGTTCTTCATTTGTACAGGCACAAACGCAAGCGTTTCAAATCTCGACGGCGGCTATGCAGGCTTTGGCAAGGTTATAAAGGGCATGGAAGTAATTGACAGACTCAACGTTGCGGAAAATGATAATTCTTTTTCTGCCGGCGGCGGAAAGCCTCTTACAGACATTATCGTTACTTCAATCAGAGTAGATACGAAGGGCGAGAAATATGCAAAGCCTGAAAGAATCAACAGATAAATTTAAAAGATAAAATATTAATTTTAATTCGAAAAATACTATTGACATTTTCAGAACATAATGGTAGAATAAAGTTATAAATCTGAACTTTGTGAAAGATTAAGGAGAAAAAGATGGAAAACGAAACATGGATGTGTGAATGCGGCTATTCATCAGAGACTGAATTCTGTCCCCAGTGCGGAAAAAGAAAGCCTGAAACTCCCGAAGAGGAGATAGCAAGACTTAAGGCTGAGATAGAAACCCTTAAAGAGGCTCTGGAAGAAGAAAAGTCAAATAAGCGTACAGTCAAGGATCCCGAAACTGTTGCAGATGTCAACTTCAGACACGTAAAAAAATTTGAGGGAAACTGGTTTTTCCTTGTAATGGCATTGATTGCAACTGTAATTTCTGTTTTTTCTGTGGCTCAGCTCTTTACGGAGATAAGCTCAGGCGGAAAGTTCCTTGCAATGCTTCCGGGTATAATTGTCAGCCTCTGCGCTTTGCCTGTACAGATAATGGCGGCAGTAGGCTTCTGGAAAACATGGCTCGCCGGCGTTTCAAAGAGAGGCGATGCAAACCTTGCAAGAGGTCCGGAGCTTGTCATGTCTGCTTTGTCGGTACTTAAGGTTTATGTTTATATCCTTATGATCATCGCTCTTATCGGCGTTGCAGCAGGACTTGTTTACGGCGGCATCAAGTACAAGGGTGCGGCAGGACTTCTTGAAGCAATCGGAATCACAGGAACTGAAGGAATTGCTGAAATCTGGCTTATTCTTGCTGTTATCGTTGCGTGCGTTGCAGGCGTTACACTTATCGTGCTCTTCTTCAATGCCGCAAAGAAATACATTGAGAATATCATCAACAGAGCAGAGCTTGGTAAGGATTACATCTACAATACGATTTTTGCGGCTGTGCTTCTTTGCATAATAGGTCTTATCGGGCTTGGTGAAGGCTCAATCGGATTTATTGCCGCAGATATTGTCAATTCCACAATCAAGGCTGTCTGGGCAGATGCAGGAGATATTCTCAATATCTCATCATCAATCCAGAATACGGCTTCAGGACTTCTCTACGTTATAGCAGGCGTTTCAGCTATTTTCTATAACGGAGTGCAGAAGAACATAGAAAAACAGATCAACTGATACTGATTCATCAGAATGATAAAAGCACACTTCATGTGAAGTGTGCTTTTTTTATGCAGAACTTCATTAAAAACGACTTGGGTATTGCAAAAAATACACTTTTATGGTACAATATTATGAAAATAAAAATAACGGATTTTTCGATGCCATGGATAAAGAAAGCTTTATTACTGTTTCTGAAGAGACGGAAACACAGTTTACGGAAAAGAAATCAGTATTCATATCATCCGTGTTCATTATTGAAAGCACGGATGCGGTAGATCGCATTCTTGAGAGCATCAGAAAGAAATATCCGGATGCGACACATTATTGTTATGCATACGTTCTGAATAACGGAGCAATACAGCGTTTTTCCGACGACGGAGAGCCTTCGGGAACTGCAGGAATGCCCATTCTCAATGTCATCAATAAGCTTGGAATCACGAATGTTCTGGTGATTGTGACAAGATATTTCGGCGGCATAAAGCTTGGTGCAGGCGGCTTGGTGAGAGCATATTCACAGGGTGCGGCAGATGCATTGAGGCTTGCCGGGAAAGCGGTATTCGTCAAGGGCTCAAGGGGAACTATTGAGACGGATTATGATGACTATTCGGCGGTGGAAAGAATGCTTATTTCAAGGGGCACTGCGGTTGAAGAGAAGACATTTTCAAACGGCGTAATAATGCAGATAGTTACAAAGGAAGAGTGGGAAGAGCTTGAGAAAGCGGTTACTGACCTCACCGGCGGCGGTGCATTATGTGAATTCAAAGAGAACGTATTTGTTAAAGAATAAAATACAGAGGATAAATAAATGCAGGTAAATGATTTTGATTATTATCTTCCGGAGGAGCTGATTGCGCAGACTCCGCTGGAAAAGAGAGATGAATCCCGTCTTCTTGTGTATAACAGAGCAGATAAGAGCATCACTCATACACAGTTCAAGAATATTATAGATTATATTTCACCAAAGGATTGTCTTGTTCTTAACAATACAAGAGTAATTCCGGCAAGACTTCTCGGAAATAAAAAGGGAAGCGGCGGAAAGGTGGAATTCGTTCTTTTGAACAACAAGGGCGACGACAAGTGGGAAGTGCTTGTCAATCCGGGAAGAAGAATTCAGCCGGGACATATAATTGAGTTCGGCGACGGCGAGCTTACGGCAGAGGTGCTTGAGCATTGCCCGGATGGCAACAGAATCGTTCAGTTCCACTATGACGGAATATGGCAGGAGGTTCTCGACAGAGTTGGCATTGTGCCGCTTCCGCCGTATATTCATGAGAAGCTCGCTGATAAAGAAAGATATCAGACGGTTTATACAAAAATCAATGGCTCTGCGGCGGCACCTACGGCAGGTCTGCATTTCACAAAGGAGCTTCTTGAAGAGCTTCAGAATAAGGGCGTAGGACTTGCTTATACAACGCTTCACATAGGACTCGGCACATTCAGACCCGTAAAGGTCGATAAGATCGAAGACCATGAGATGCACAGCGAGTATTATCACATGGACGAGCAGACGGCAGAGTATATAAATGAAAGAAAGAGAAACGGCGGAAGAATTATTTCGGTAGGCACGACCTCGTGCAGAGTGCTCGAAACGGTTACGACCGATGACGGCATCGTTCATGGAGGCGAAGGAAATACCCAGATTTTTATTTATCCGGGATATAAGTTCAAGGCTGTTGACGCACTTATTACAAACTTCCATCTCCCGAAGTCAACCTTGCTCATGCTCGTGAGCGCACTTGCCGGAAGAGAAGAAGTATTGAGATTTTATCAGGAAGCAATAGAAGAAAAATACAGATTCTTCAGCTTCGGCGATTCTTCATTTATAATGTGATCGCAGAACATGATTTTTACGGAAAAGAAATAATATGGAATTCAACGTACTCACTAATGACACAAAAACAGCAGCAAGAACAGGTCTGCTTAAAACAACTCACGGAGAAATACAGACACCGATTTTCATGCCTGTAGGCACGCAGGCAACTGTAAAGGCGGTCACACATCAGCAGCTCAAGGATGTTATCAAGGCACAGATAATACTTGGTAATACTTACCATCTTTATCTTCGCCCCGGTCACAAGCTGATCGACAGAATGGGCGGACTTCATAAGTTCATGAGCTGGGATAAGCCTATTCTTACAGACAGCGGCGGCTTTCAGGTATTCTCACTTGCACACCTCAGGGAAATTAACGATGAAGGCGTCCGGTTCAGATCACATATAGACGGCTCGCTTCATTTTATAGGACCTGATCAGTCAATGGAAATACAGGAAGCCCTCGGAAGCGACATCGCGATGGTGTTCGATGAATGCACTGCCGCAGACAGTGATTATAAAACGGCACAGAAGGCTCTTGAAAGAACTACAAAGTGGGCTGAAAGATGCAAGCACGTTCACACTAGAGAGGATCAGGCGCTTTTCGGTATTATTCAGGGAAATATGTACAAGGATCTGAGAATCGAGAGTGCAAGGAGAACTGTTGATATCGGATTTCCCGGATATGCAATCGGAGGACTCAGTGTTGGCGAGCCCAAGCCGATAATGTATGACATGATAGAGACAATCGAGCCGTACATTCCGAAGGATAAGCCGAGATACCTCATGGGCGTAGGCTCTCCGGACTGCCTTGTGGAAGGCGTTGCAAGAGGAATTGATATGTTTGACTGCGTTCTCGCAACAAGAATCGGCAGAAACGGAACAGTCTTCACAAAGCACGGAAGAATGATTTTAAGGAATCTCTGCTTTGCGGAGGATCCGAGACCTATTGAAGAGGATTGCGACTGCTATACTTGCAGAAACTTCTCAAGAGCATATCTCAGACACCTTGTAAAGACAAACGAAATATTCGGCGCAAATCTTCTTTCAGTGCATAACCTGCGCTTCCTCACAAAGATGATGGAAGAAATCAGAGCTTCAATAAACAACGGAACGTTCTCCGAGTACAGAGAACAGTTCTGGGAAAACTATAAAATCAGCGATAAAGGCGGTGCGTTCTGACGATGTACAGTGAAACAAATGACCGACAGACAAGAATTGTGGCAATACACGATATTTCATGCCTCGGAAAATGTTCTCTTACAGCGGTACTTCCTATTTTATCTGCGGCGGGAATTGAAACTGCAATAATTCCCACGGCAGTCCTCTCAACACACACGGGCGGCTTCAAAGGATTCACATTCAGGGATCTGACGGAAGACATTATGCCTATCGTAGAGCATTGGAAACGGGAAAAGATTGATTTTGATGCAGTATATACAGGTTATCTCGGCTCATTTGAACAAATAGATATAATGAAGAGAATATTCGATATCTATGGCAGCAAGGGTGCAATCATCATGGTCGACCCTGTGATGGCAGATAACGGAAGACTATATTCGGCTTTTACGGATGATTTCCCGAGGGGCATGAGAATGCTCTGCGAGAAAGCTGATATAATTACGCCGAATATTACGGAAGCGATACTTCTTCTCGGAGAGGAATACAAGGAAGGCCCTTATACAAGGGAGTACATTGAAGGACTTATTCAGAGGCTGACTGCTATCTGTAAGGGCAAGATCGTTCTTACGGGAGTATATTTTGACAGTAAGCAGCTCGGTGCGGCCTGCTATGATCCTGAAAAAGGAAGAATTGAATACTATCTCACGAAAAAAGAGAAGGGTATGTATCACGGGACAGGCGATGTTTTTGCAAGCGCACTTCTTTCCGAAATTCTGAACGGGAAATCACTTGAGGCTTCGACACGGACTGCAGTTGAATTTGTGGCAGAGGCTATCAGGCAGACACTCAGAACAAAGACGGATCGTTGCTACGGAGTGAATTTTGAGGCGGCACTGCCTGTATTGATAAAGTAAATTATAAGTAAATGAAGAGAAACCGCGGGTTTGTGCGAGTGCATAAGACCTGCGGTTTTTGGCATATGCGGAAGCTGAAAATTACTCGGAATGTTAAAAAACGCAATGTTAAATCATAACAAAGTGATAATAAATAACAGTAAAAATGAAAATAAATTACGAAAAGAAAATGTGAAGTTTACACTCAACTGTTAATTCAGCTAATAAAACGGATAAAACTGTCACAGTAACCTAAAAATTCATAAATCGTTAATAAATGAGCGTTTTCACTGTTTTATAGGAAAAAAACAGTGATAATAAATGCCTTTTGATTAAAAAATGACGAAAAAAAGGTCTGTTTTTTGTCATTTTAATAAAAAATGTTATTGACAATCAAGGGTATTTTGTGATAAAATATATATACGCAATGATGGGCTTACCATATCCTCATACGTATAACGTGGGGATTTTATGCTTAATCATAGTATGTAAAAGTACGGAAAGGATGTGTTTATATTTGCTTAGAAACATTATCAAACACGGCAAAAAGTTTGTTGTTATTCTGACGGCGTTTGTTTTGCTCGTTTCAATGTGCTGCGTGCCATATGCTTCAGCTGCAACTCTTGCAGAGAAGTTCGGTACACCGTCAAAAGATAACGATGAAATAAAAGCTGAAACAAAATTCAAAGGCTATTTGAGAGAGCTTGCTGAATTGAATCCGGATGCAACAGATTACAGCGGCAAGGACATAGTTCTTACACCTTCTGAGGCAAAAGTTACCGGCATGATCGGAAACAAAACCAAGGAAGAAATCAGCAGTACGGCAGTCCCGCTTGGTTCAGCCTTCGGAAAGGACAATATCATTGTCTGGACAGAGGACTACTCAAGCTTCCAGTGGACTTTCACAGCTCCTGTAAGCGGCTTCTACCAGATTGAGATTGATTACATCAATACTCCTTACAACAAGATCCCGGTAGGCGACGAGAAGGTTTACGAACTTGCTATCGATGCAACAAGAGAAATCGAGTTCGATGGCGAGGTTCCGTTCCTCGAGTGCAGAACACTTACATTCAAGAAGCTCTGGAAGGATGAGGCGGCTCCGGAAAAGAACAAGGTCGGCGATCAAATCGCTGCGGATCTTGTCGAGATCAGCGAATGGCAGACGTACCAGTTCAACGATCCTGACGGCTACTATGAATATCCGATAAAGATATACTTTGAAGCCGGAGAACACACTATCACACTCAATTACTCATTGAGAGATATGTACCTCGGAAATATCACGCTGAAGGCTCCTGTTTCATATCCTTCTTATGAAGAAGTATATGCAAGCTATCCTACAAAGGATCTTACAGGCACAGACGTTTATTTCTTCCAGGCAGAGAACTTCAATTACGTTTACGGTGAAAACGGCGAGCTTCTTGAGAACGGTTACGTTTACACAAAGTCATCCAGCCTTCTCAGAAACATGGAGAGCAAGGATACAAGTACAACTCCGTTTGTGAGCGGTTACTCATGCATCAACATTGTCGGCGGTGAGTCTTCATGGTACATGGACAGAGACACCATTACATGGAAGTTCACAGTTCCGGAGACAGGTCTTTACAAGATTTCAGTTCGTGTATGCAACAACACAACGATTGGTATGCCTGTTTACAGAAAAATTATGCTCGACGGTGATACTCCTTTTGAAGAGCTCAACACTTACAGATTCAAGTACAGCTACAATTACTATACTGAAACTCTGGGTGAAAAAGATGGCGATCCTTACTACTTCTACCTTGAAGCAGGCGAGCACATTCTCGGAATGCAGATGACAATGGGCGGTCTGGGCGATATCGCTCTTACATTCTACGAGATGGAAGATGCGCTCAACAGGATTTCAAGAAAGATCAATAAGATCTGCGGCAGCGATCCTGATTCAAACTACAATTACAGACTTGAAGCCAGAATCCCTGAGCTTATTCCTACTGTAACAACAATCATTGAGACTTTTAAGACTATGATCGAAAACCTCAAGATTGTCTGCGAAACAGACTCTTCTGACCTTATCAACAACATCAGCTCAAATGTTGAATCACTTGAGGAATTCGTTGAAAAGCCTGAAGACATCGTTTCAAACCTTTCAACTCTTAAAGATCTTCAGACTACTCTCGGAAGCTGGATTTCAGATCTTGAAAGCTCAACTCTTGCTGTTGACTTCATAGAGATTGCAGAGCCTAACGGCGAAGTAAGCAATCCGAAGACGAGCTTCTGGAGAGTTCTTGAAGACCTTTGGAAGTCATTCATCGTTTCATTTGAGAAGGACTACAACTCGAGCTTCACAAACACAGGTGATAAAACAAAGACTTCAATCGAAGTATGGATGTCAAGAGACCGTGAGTATTCAGATATGATCGTTAAGCTCATGGATGGTTACTTCCTCGGCGGAGTAGACCAGAACGGCAATCCGATTGAATACTATATCAACTTGAGACTTACTCCCGGACAGATCGGCTTCGGCGGATTTAACCTTTTCCTGCTTTCATACATGAGCGGAAACGAACCGGATATGCTTTGGAACGTAGGCGGCGGTGATGCGGTTAACTTTGCTATAAGAGGTATCGGATATAACCTCAAGCAGTTTGATGACTATGATGAAGTGGTATCAAGATTCTGCGAGGCATCAATGATACCTGCAACATACCAAGACAACACTCACACAAGAGACGGTGTTTACCAGATTCCTGAAACAGGCGGTATGAACGTTGCGTTCTATAGAACAGACGTTTTCGAAGATATGGGCATATCGGTTCCGAATACGTGGAGCGAAGTTTACGACACAATTCTTCCTACTTTCTATCGTGAGAATTACCAGTGGGTTCCTGAAGGCGCAGGCGTTCGTCTTATGCAGAGAAACGGTTATCCGTTCAGATGCAATAACCTTGTAACAGGCTACGATACAGACCTTTACATGCAGTGCTTCCTTGAAGACGTTGATGACTATCAGGTATATGGTTGCGACCTTTCTATCATGACTTTCCAGTCATTCAGAAACGGTACCTGCCCTTACATGATGGGTGATATGGGTACATACACTCAGTTGATGGTAGCAGCTCCTGAGCTTCTCGGTAAGTGGAAGATCACCCTTATTCCGGGTGAATATGATGAGCTCGGCGTTCTTAACAGAACATACGGTGCACTCGGCGGCTCCGGCTTCATGATTCTTGATACAGCTGAACATCCTGAATACTGCTGGGACCTTATCAAGTGGTGGACATCAACAGAAGTTCAGATCGAATTCGAGTACATGGTTGACGCTAAGTTCGGTCAGGCAAACAGATGGTGCAGCTCCAACATGGAAGCTTACCTTGCATTGCCGTGGACAACTGAAGAGCGTGAAATCATCAAGGAAATGTATAAATGGTACCTCGGCTGCACAACAGTTCTTGGCAGCTATCAGCAGGACAGATATGCAAACTTCGCTAACAACCAGGTTCTTATTCAGGGCTTGAATGCAAGAGACTCTATCGAGCAGATGGTTCAGTACATCAATCCTGAGCTCGTAAGAAAGCAGCTCCAGTACGATATCGAGCCTGCTTCTGAAGAGGAAATTGCAAAGATGGAATATGACATTTCAGCTATCACATTGCTCTCAAATTACAGAGCACAGAGAGAAGCTGCATTGGCTAAATTAAAAGAACAAGAGGAAGGAGAAGCAAAATAATGGCTTTTGGTAAAAAGAAAAACCAGATCGAGCAGGAAGTTATTGATGACGTAGGCGAAGGTGAGATTACCGTTGCTAAAGTCTATAATACACAGAACAAGCTCATGAAATGGTGGAACAACGTTGGTATCGGTTGGACGTTCATGCTTCCGTTCCTTGTTTTCTTCATTTTGTTTACAGTTATACCGGTACTGTCTTCACTCTGGTATTGCTGTACATACTACGACTATGTAAGACCGCCGGAATGGACAGGTATTGAAAACTTCAGATATATGTTCCTCGAGGATGATATCTTCCCGATAGCTTTCAAGAATACATGGGTTCTCGCAGTTCTTACAGGACCTACGGCATATGTTCTTTCATTCTGCTTTGCATGGATGATTAACAACCTCAAGTATAAGTCAATCTGGGTTACTGTGTTCTACACACCTACCATGGTTTCCGGCACAGCAGTCGGCCTTATCTGGCTTAACCTCTTTGGCGGTACTCGTCTTGGTTATCTTAACTATGCGCTTATCAAGATGGGTATGATAACCACGCCTATCCAATGGTGCGCGACGAAAGAGTATATTATTCCTATCATCATATTGATAAGCTTGTGGCTGGGCTTGGGAGGTAACTTCCTTATCTTCTTCGCCGGCTTGCAGAACGTTCCGAAGGATCTTTATGAAGCTGCCGCAATCGACGGCGTCGAGAACGTTTACCAGGAACTCTGGTACATCACACTTCCTCAGATGAAGCCTCAGCTTCTCTATACAGCCATTACATCAATAACCGGTGCAATGGGCGTAGGCGGTATATGTACCACTGTCGCGGGTAACCCGAGTCCTGACTACTGTGTTCACACGTTGTCCCTACACATTGGTGACTACGCCGGCGCACGACTTGAGCTTGGTTATGCCTGCGCATTGCAGCTCCTCATGTTCGTAATGACGTTCACACTCGGACGTATTACTATGAAGCTGCTTTCAAGTAAAGATGAATTGTAATAAGAGGGGAGGAGATTACTATTAGCACTGAAACTTATACACCACGTGGAGTGGAATTCGGCAAAAAAGAGAAGAAGTCAATTTTTACTATTGGCAATTTCTTTAAGCTCATAGGTCTTGCACTTCTTTTTGCATTCCTCGTAGTTCCGCTTATTTACACATTGCTTAATGCTTTTAAGCCTCTTGAAGAAATGATCAAGTATCCGCCGCCGATCTTCCCACACAACTGGACGATCCAGAACTTCGTTGACATGGTCATCGTTTATGCGAATACAGAGATCCCGCTCACAAGATATCTCTTCAACTCAATCTGGACTACTGCAGCATCAATGGTCTTCACAGTTCTTACATCTATCCTTTGCGGATACTCTCTTGCAAAGCTCAAGGTAAGAGCAGCAACGATTATCTTCAACGTAGTCGTTGGCTCCATGATGATCTCATTTGCAACAGCAGCCATCATGAGCTACAAGATTTATATGTGGCTTGGCTTGTACAACTCATACTGGGCATTTATTGTTCCGAACATTGCTTCTTCATCATTCGTATTCCTTTCAAGACAGTTTGCTGAAGGTATTCCTGACGAGCTTCTTGAAGCAGCAAGAATCGATGGTGCAAACGAGTTGAAGACATTCTTCGTAATTGCAGTTCCGATTCTCAGACCGGCTATTGCAACTATCGGTCTCTATGCATTCAACGGCGTTTGGGGATCTGCAGGTCCTTCAAGCATGTACATCGTTGATGAGGCAAAGAAGAACTTCCCTTACGCTCTCGGCAACGCTATTTCAGGCGGTCTTGCTCGTCAGGGCGCTCAGGCTGCAATGGGCTTGATCACATTCATGCCTTCATTGATAGCTCTCCTTATTACTCAGTCAAAGGTTGTTGATACAATGGCTCGTGCCGGTATCAAGGGTTAAGGAGGCAGCAGTTATGAGAAATTTTAAGAGAATGATCTCAGCTGTGCTTGTTCTTCTGGTATGTGTTATTGCAGTAACATCAGTATCACAGGGAACAGCAAAGGCTGAAATCGTAAGTACTTACGACTACTACATCTTCAATAACAACGGCACAACTTCCGAATTCGCTATTCCGAAGGTTTACACCGTTAAGACAACGATCAGACAGTTTGATGATGAAAATGCTACTTTCTCATCACCTGAAGATATGTTCATCAGAAATGATCGCATCTTTGTATGTGATACAAAGAACAACCGTATTGTTAAGCTTGATTCTAGTGGCAAATTTCTTCTTTCCGCTTCTTACATTGGTTGCAAGGCGTGCACTGAAAAAGCTAAGATAGAAGCTGCTAAGACCCCGGAGGAGAAAGCAGCTGAAGAAGAGCGGATCAAGGAACTGAAAAAGAAGAATGAATACGTTGAACCGGAGCTTTGCCCTATCTGCAGAGAACCTGAAAAAAACAATGCTGGAGAGATCATAGGTTACAAAGAAATCTCCCGTTCACTCAGTGGTCCTGTGGGTATTTATGTGGATGATGATGAAGATATCTACATCGCCGATACAGGCAACGAGAGAATTGTACATCTCGACAGTGAAGGCTACTTCGTAGAACAATTCAAAAAGCCGGATGATAAGTCTCTTGAGTCTTATCCTTTCGACGTTACAAAGATTTACATCTCAAATCGTGGTGTTATCTACCTCCTCCTCAAGACAGACTTCCAGGGACTTATGATGCTCAATCCTGACGGTTCCTACATCGGAAACACAGGTATGACATGGACAACATCAAACCTCCTTTCTTTCATCTGGAGTAAGCTTAATCCTGAGGCTGAAAAAATTGAAAGATTCATGCTTTCAGCTCCGCCGTATTCAAACTTCATGATTGATGACAACGGCTGGATTTATGCAACAGTAACGGCAACTGATGAAAAGCAGATTTCAAAGCTCAACTCAACAGGTACAAACGTTTACGGTACTTCAGGTGACACACAGAACACAAAGTTCGGCAGAGATATCCATCAGCTCACAGATACTGAAAACTATTCTTCAGCTGCTCACTACCAGTCAAACTTCGTAGATATCGCAGTTGACGATAACGGAATCGTGTATGCACTCGATAATACTCTCGGTAACATCTTCCTTTATGACCAGACAGGCAACAACATTGCCTTCTTCGGCGAGGCAGGTTCGAACAGAGGTAAGTTCAAGACTCCGGTTTCAATCAATCTTTTCTCTGACGGTTCAGTAGCCGTTCTTGATAAGGGTACAGGTTACATAACAGTGTTCCAGGATACTGAGTTCTGCCGTTTGATGAAAGAAGGCGTTACACACTTCTTTGAAGCTGAATACAGTGATGCCCGTGAAGTTTACCAGGAACTTCTCAAGCTCGATATCAACTATATTTACGCTCACAAGGCTATTGCAAAGTCTTACTTCAAAGAAGAAGATTACAAGATGGCAATGACTGAATATCAGCTTGCCAAGGATGTTGAAGGTTATTCAGCATCATTCGAAAAGTACAAATCAGCGATCACAAAGAAGTACTTCTTCCTTATTTTCGGTATTGTTGTTTGCGCAGGAATACTGATCTTCATGGGAATCAAGAGACTCAAGAAATACGCTGATAAGATACACGTTAAGGTTACAACGTGGGGAGGAGATCTATGAATCCATTACAAATAACAGCAATGACAATATTTCATCCTATGGATGGATTCCTTCTCATAAAGGCTGACAGAGACCATTTTTCATATATCCCGCCGATAGTTATATCGATACTTTTTGCGGTCGTAAGAATCGTATCAATGTATCTTATACATTATTCCTGCCCCGGTTATGTTGATCCCTATCAGGTAAACGCAACGCTTGAAGTTACAATGCTTGTTGCTCCGGTCGTTTCATGGATAGTTGTTCACTACGCCGTTACGACAATATCGAGCGGTGAGTGTAAGATGAGAGAGATTTATGCAGGACTTGCTTATTCATTCGTTCCGTACATCGTACTGACGATCCCGATAGCACTTCTTTCACACCTCTACTCATCATCAAGCGCAGGTATCATCACTACACTCCAGGGCCTCGTTTGGGCTTACTGCTTCTTCCAGGTGTTCCTGAGCATCATGTCAATGAACGACTTCACACTTGGAAAGACGATCGGCGTAATCGTTGTTACGATTGTCGGTATCGTGCTCTGCTGGGTTCTCATCCTTCTCCTTTACGGACTTACAGGACAGCTCATTAACATTGTAGTTCAGATACTTGTTGAATTTGTAAATATTTATATCAGATAAGGAGAAAAACGATGAAAAGGATTATCAGTACAATTCTCTGCTCGTTGCTGTTGCTTACAGTGATGATCGGAGTTTGCCCGACAGCGAAGGCAAATGCAGAAACTGATTCAAGAGCTTATCCGGCAGCACCGTTACTTCTTGAAGATGTTGACAGCCGCTACTACGATTTCGAGTTGACGGCAGAAATTGACAATCTTGCAATGTACATCAACGAAAAGACGGTTAACATTGCAATACTTAATAAGAAGACCGGCATGATCTGGTCTTCAGAGGTAAGATATGACGGTGTAGAAGTTGGTAAGGATGACAGCGCGAGATTCCGTTCACTCTTCTTCCAGCAGACATCCAGCGCATTTGAGGGAACAGGCGGTCTCACAGAGTTCTTCTGCGGATCACTTCTCAATGAAACTGAAATCGGTCCTTACGGTAAGGGCGCTGATGCAAAGTACGACTACATGAATATCGATTATGCTTCTGTTTCAAACGGAGTAAGAGTTACAGCTCACTTCTTTAACGGAAGACATCCTCAGTCATCAGCTATCGGCGATATCTCTGTTATAGACTTCTTTCTTGATGCAGAGAACGAAACATTCGTTGTTTCATTCGACACTGACATTCAAAACTATGCAGGCAGCGATGCACAGTGGGTAGCAATTGATATTCTCCCGTTCTTCATGTCAGCTGTTGACAGTGATGACGGTTATATCTTCTATCCTGACGGTTCAGGTACGATTGCTGAATTTACACCTCACCACTCAACACACGAATCTATCAGAAGACTTTCATTCTACTCAGCTAACACACCGAATGTATCTACTCTTCTTGAGAATGAAAAAAACGGCGTTATGCCTATCCTTTACCCGGTTCTCGGTATCACCAAGAACGGCGAGGCTATCTTTGCGATCCAGACAGACGGTGTTGAACAGTCAGGTTTCGTTTATGCGCCGAGCGGTGCTATTACAAACGTAAACAGAGTTTACTTTGAGTTCTTCATTCAGGAGCTTCTTACTCACCTTGGCGGTAATTCAAGATACAGAGGCAGATTGATGACAGATAAGTATTACAGAGTTGAATACCACTTCCTTGATACAGATGAATCTGACTATTCCGGTATGGCCAAGGAATACAGGGAATACCTCAAGAAGAACGGTCTTCTCAATGATGTGATTTCAGAAGAGGATAGCATGCCTCTTGCAGTTGACTACTACATGAATACGTCAACAACGAACATCTTCGGTGAGCAGGCTATCATCATGACAACGTTTGCTGAAATCAGCTCAATGGTTACTGAGCTCCATGATAATGGAGTAAAGGATATGCTCGTTAATATTTCTGCTTGGCAGGAATTCGGCGATGCTACAAACACGGTTATTCCGGTTTACTCAAGAATCGGCGGTCTTAACGGACTCAAGAGTCTTGTTGAAAAGATCAAGGAATATGGTTTTGATATCTTCATGGAAGTTAACATGGAGTATGCAAACTCATCAACAACAAAGTTCAAGGCTTCAAGAGATGCAATTCAGAACATCAGCGGTACAGCAATCAATTCTACTTACTACCTGATTGCTCCTCAGGTTATTCTTGACAGATATGAAGAAATCTATTTTGAATACTTCAAGAATTCAGGCATTTCCGGTTTCAACTTTGAACAGCTCGGATATTACATCTACAACTACAACTACAAGGAGGAGCACTTCGATAAGTTTACCTGCGCAGATCTCTTTACAAAGGTTCTTGCAAACTCTAAGGAAGACTTCGGTAAGAATGCTATCTGGTACGGTAATCAGTATTCATTGCAGTATGCAGACTGGATATATGACCTTCCGTCAACAGATACCGGCTATGCTAACACAACAAGAGAAATTCCTTTTGCTCAGCTTGTTCTTCATAGCTACATTCCTTACACATCAATCGCAGGAAACACATTCTACGATGACCAGCTCCAGACTCTCAAGTGGATTGAGTACGGATATGTTCCTTACTACAAGCTTACATACGAGTCAACAAGTGAACTTGCAAACACTGAAATGGAAGTTCTTTTCTCGGCTCAGTATTCAGACTGGTCTGAATCCGTAATTGCCAAGTATAAGGCTCTCGATGAGGAGTTCGGTTACCTCTACAATGTTGAGATGGTTGCTCATAACGAAGTAAAAGAAGGCGTTTACTATACTGAATATGCAGACGGCACAAGAGTATATGTAAATTATACAAATAGCGCTTGCTACACAGCAGACGGTATTGTTCACCCTGTAAGTTATCTTAAAGTAAACGTGAAAGGCTAAGGTGATTTGAAATGTCAGAATTTGATAAACATATTGACGTTAATATGCTTGAAGAAGATACTTCAGGTCATTTGGCAAAAAGAAAGGTTAAGAAACTGAAATATCAGGACAGATATGCCATTGCAGGTTTTATCTTCTCACTTCCTTTTATTATTGGTTTTGCTATCTTTAAGCTGGTTCCGCTCGTTGCATCAATTCAGCTGAGTTTCTCTCAGTACGTAGACCTCATGGACTACACGATGCAGTGGGTCGGCTGGTATAACTACATCACACAGTTTACAGATGCTTCCGGCAGACTTGCCGAGGCGTGCGTAAGCTATGCTACATCAACAGTCATTCAGCTTCCTGTTATCAACATCGCATCATTCTTCTTTGCGATTCTTCTTAACAGAAAGATGCCAGGACAGGCAACATTCCGAGCAATATTCTTTATTCCGGTTCTTATCGGAACAGGATATGCTTATGATGCACTGTCAACTTATATCTCAAAGGGCTTGCAGATAAGCGTTCCCGGATCTCTGCTTTACTACATCGGCGGTACGGATCTTGTTAAGTACGTTATGGACTTCTTCAATACATTCGTTACCACACTGTGGAAAACAGGTGTTCAGATTTTGCTTTACCTGACAGGCTTGCAGGGAATATCCAAGTCACTCTATGAATCCGCTTACTGCGACGGTGCTACTGAGTGGGAACAGTTCTGGAAGATCACTCTTCCGATGATGACACCTACGATGCTTCTTTGCTTCATCTACACGATCATCATCAGATTCAACGATCTCGATAACCCGTTCTCTTCATACTACATCATGCGTAACGATTCAAAGGTAAGTACTCTTACAGGCGGCCCGCTTGCAGCAGTATCCTGGGTATACGCAGTAATGTCATTGTTATTCATCGCAGTCGTGTTCTTGATAATGAATCCTATTATCAAGAAGAACAGCGGCAGAGACTGATGCTGATAGATTCGGAGGTAAAATATGTCAGAAATAGATATGAATCAACCTATCGTTGACCTTAACGAAAAAACAGAATTGTTATCAAAGCGTCAGCGTCTGTTAAAGCTTATGAAGACTTCAAAGTTCTGGAAGGATGTTCTCGGAAAGGGCTTTGTATATCTCATGCTTATCGACTTTGCAGTCGTATTCCTTATCCCGATCATTTACATGGTGATTACGGGTATCGAATCCAGCGTTGACTTTGCAGATGCATCAGTTGTTTGGATCCCGAAGAGACCTCTCTATGTTTCAAACATGAGAGCCGGCGTTCAGGCAATGGATTACTGGACAACATTGTGGTACACGATAAAGGTAGTTGCAGCTTGTACTTTGGGTCACATTTTCTCAGGCGCACTCGTTGGATACGCTCTTGGAAGACTCAAGTTCACAGGAAGAAATCTCCTTTTCGGATTTGTGCTTCTCACACTCGTTGTTCCTGCACAGGCACTCTTTGATATGAACATCAGAACGTACGTTCTTCTTATGAACGACATGGATATGATTTACAGAATCATCATTCCTTGCTTCCTTGGATGCGGTCTTAACGGAGGTATCTTCATCTTCGTATTCCGTCAGGTTTACGCAGGACTTCCTAAGGAGCTCGAAGAAGCAGCCATGATCGACGGATGCGGCATATTCAAGACGTTCACAAAGATCATGCTTCCGCTCACATCATCAGCTGTTCTTGTTTGTGTAATACTTTCAGTAGTATGGCACTGGAATGACTTGTATGAATCAAGCTCATACATCACAGCTTATGCAGACGGCGATACGTACCTTATGTCACAGCGTGTATATCACCTTTTCCTTGCTTCAGGCTCATCACTTGCCGCTTCACAGTCAAACTATCTTTCAGATTATAACGGCGAGCAGCCAACAATGTGGTGTACATTCCTCAGCCTTGCTCCGATCCTCGCTATGTACCTTCTCGTTCAGAGAAACTTCATGGAGAGCGTTGCAAGCACAGGTATCAAGGGTTAATACAAACCAAAATACAAAAGAGCAGATTTATTTCTGCTCTTTTTCTTTTATCAAAAAACAGTTGATTATTTATCGGAAATATAGTATAATGTTATAAAAGTTTAGATAATAAGAAATAATGAACGGAACTACTATGAATTATTCAGATACTACCAATATGACAGGGATGCAGGAGTTTGTGGGAACTGCTCTTCTTGATACCATAGGTCTTGTGATAAATTCGCCTGACACCGAGCTGAAAGCGAGGATGGGACTGAACGCAGATGTGAAAAGCCTTGCTTTGATTTCATCAAGAACAGGCGCAGCAGGGCAGGTGATAGCCTGCGACGATGCCTGCAAGGAGACCGGTGCAATTCCCGTTTCGGTGGAGCTCCCAAGAGACACAAAGGGCTGGGGCGGACACGGCTGCTACATAGTTATGGCGGCAGATGATCCCGAAAACGCAAGAGAGACGGTAAGACTTGCCCTTGAAAACATCAATCGCAATGCGTCGGAGGTTCATATCAGCGATGCAGGTCATCTTGAATTTGCATTTACGGCAAGCTCGGGAAGCGTTGTGGAAATGGCATTCGGAGCAAAAAGAGGAAAGGCTTTCGGCTTTATGGCTGCTTCACCGGCAGCAATTGGTCTCGTTATTGCAGACCGGGCTTTGAAAAGATCTCCTGTTGAGCTTATCTCGTATATGACTCCCTCGGTCGGCACAAGCCACTCCAATGAGGTCATAATATCTTTTTCAGGAGAAACGTCAGCTGTATTTTCAGCTGTTTCAGAGGGCAAACAGAACGGTATGAAACTTCTGAGAGCAATGGGCTCTGAGCCTGCTTCGCCGGGAAGCAATCCGTTTATCTGAACGGAGTTTACGAATCGGTTTTATTGCTTTTGACATAAGACATTAAACAGAAACAGGAGGTTATCATTATGGAAGAAAAGGATTACGATGAAATAGTTAATGAATTTTCCGAAAGCATAAAGGATATGATTTCGGAGAAAATCGTGGATGCTTTGAATGATGCTATGAGTGATGTTTCTGACGATGCGGAGGATGCCGTGGAAGATGTTCTGTCGGATCTCTTCAGCGAGGTAGGGAAGGCATTGGACGAAGCTTTGTCTGATATTTCCGACGAGGTCGAGGAGACTCTTGAAGATGTTTTCACGGAAGACAAGGATTATAACAAAATGATCGATACGCTGACCGGACGCATCGAGGATATGCTTTCGGAAAAGCTTGACGACATTCTGAATGATGCCTTGTGCGACGTTCTCGATGAGATAGAGGATTCATTGAGTGCTGCAGTGAATGATACTTTGCCGGAAGCGTTGTCGGAATGTCTGTCTGATTTTGAATATGCTTTCCCGGACGGAACAGTGGTAAGACCTGTCAGGAAAATGATGCTTCTCTATCCGGATAAATCAAAATTGATACCGTGCTATGGTCAGATTTATGTAAAGGAAACCGGCTTGTGCATTCAGATTGCTTCCAACTGTTGGGACACGGTACAGTTCAGGACGAGGGAAGAGGCCATTGATGCACTTGTAAGAATCAGCAAGGCGATGGAGGAACATCTGACTGTATTTGAGTTATAAAAGAATATTTTGAAATTGAACAAGCCCGACGGGAATCCTTTGGAAACCTTTGCCGGGCTTTTTTGTCGGTTGGATTAATAAATAAGGCTCTGATTTCTTTCGTAATCAGATGTTTGCCAGCTTTTTATAGCATTCATAATATCTCTTGCCGAATTCTCTTGCGGAAGACGCTGTAAAATGCAGATTATCACTTTTGAGCGAAAGACCCTCTTCCGATGCAACTGCACATAATGGGAGCTCGGAAGCTATTATTTTCAGATTCTTGTTGAAGAGCGCTATGTTTTCCTCTGGCGCAAGTGTGAGCTTTGAGGATATTTCACCGAGAATCAGCGGCACATTTCCGGTATCGGTCTGATTTCGGAGCCCGGATATCATTTTAATGAACCTTTCGGGATAGCTTGCAATTAGCTCGGAGCTATGGACGTCACTTTCACCTTGGTGCCAGAGAATACCTGAGATCTTTGATGTTCTTCTTGCAAGGTTTGTCATAAAAACGGCGTGATCGAACAGAATTTCGCCGGGCATCCATTGAGAGAGCATTGTTCCGCCGTCGGCGCAGGGAATAAGACCCGTAAGTCTGCCTGTTGACTTTTGAAACTCATCGGCAAAGCTTTCCGCAAGGCTGATTCCGGAGAAGGCTCTGTCCGGGTTTACGGGCGCATACATTGTCTGCCACAGACCGTTACGCATCACCTGACATGATGGGTTATGTATCGGCTCGACCTGTGAAATGTCGCCTCTTCCTGCCATATTTGACTGACCTATCATGAGAAAAGAATATCTGATGTTATCCATTTTTATACTTCCTTTTAATTTGGCGATAACTTTATCATATCGTGAAAATTATCGCTTTTTATTCATATTTTAGCACAGTTTCCTTAAAAAGACAATACAAAAATTAAATATGCTATTTACAAATTTGAAAAAAAGTGGTAAAATATGCAATATAGAATACTATGTGTTCTTATGCAAAAAAATTTTAATATAGGAGATAAAAACATGGTTAGAAAAAAGCTTTCTATGGATGGTAATACTGCTGCGGCGCACGTTAGTTATGCGTTCACAGAAGTAGCAGCCATCTATCCGATCACGCCTTCGAGCCCTATGGCAGAAGTTACTGACACATGGTCTGCAACGAACAAGAATCTTTTCGGTGAACCTGCAAAGAACATTTTCGGCGACAACGTAAAGATCGTTGAAATGGAATCTGAAGCCGGTGCTGCCGGTGCAGTTCACGGTTCACTCGCTGCTGGTGCTCTTACAACGACTTACACAGCTTCTCAGGGTCTTCTTCTTATGATCCCGAATATGTATAAGATCGCCGGTGAACTTCTTCCTTGCGTAATTCACGTTTCTGCTCGTTGCGTTGCATCTCATGCACTCAACATTTTCGGTGATCATTCCGATATCTATGCTTGCCGTCAGACAGGCTTCGCAATGCTCGCTGAAACAAATCAGCAGGAAATTATGGATCTTGGTGCTGTTGCTCATCTCGCAACAATCAAGGGCCGCGTTCCGGTTCTCAATTTCTTCGACGGTTTCCGTACATCACACGAAATCCAGAAGATTGAAGCATGGGATTATAAGGATCTCGCAGAAATGGTAGATATGGATGCAGTAAAAGCATTCAGATCACGTTCTATCAATCCTGAGCATCCTGTACTCAGAGGTTCTGCAGAAAACGGTGATATCTTCTTCCAGCACAGAGAGGCATGCAATTCATACTATGAGGCATTCCCGGCTATCGTTGAAGAATATATGGACAAGGTTAATGCAAAGCTCGGCACAGACTATAAGCTCTTCAACTACTACGGTGCTCCGGATGCAGACAGAATCATTGTTGCAATGGGTTCTGTATGCGACGTTGCAGAAGAAGTTATTGATTACCTTATGGCTCAGGGCGAAAAGGTTGGTCTCGTAAAGGTTAGACTTTACCGTCCTTTCGTTGCTGAAAAGCTCGCAGAAGCTATTCCTGAGACAGTTAAGAAGATTGCTGTTCTCGACAGAACAAAGGAACCCGGTTCACTCGGCGAACCTCTTTATCTTGACGTTGTTGCAGCTCTTGCTGAAACAGGCAGAAAGATTAAGGTTTACGGCGGCAGATACGGTCTTGGTTCAAAGGATACAACACCTGCTTCAATTTTTGCAGTTTATGATAACCTCGCAAAGAGATGCCCGAAGGCTCACTTCACAATTGGCATCGTTGATGATGTAACAGGTCACTCACTCGAAGAAAAGGTTGCTCCGAACACAGCTGCTGAAGGTACAATTTCATGCAAGTTCTGGGGTCTCGGCGGCGACGGTACAGTAGGTGCAAACAAGAACTCCATCAAGATCATCGGCGACCATACAGATAAGT
>JAZQMY010000067.1:0-43184 GCA_045627045.1 Clostridia bacterium
CCAAGGTAGTTATCTTCAAGTATAAGAGCAAGAAGGACGAAAGAAAGAAACAGGGTCACAGACAGCCTTTCACTAAGGTTCAGATCTCTCAGATCGTACTCGGCTGATTATGATAAAAGCACTGCTGAAGCTTGATGCTGACGGCAATATTTCCGGATTTTCCGTAAAAGGTCATTCGGGGAGCGCCGAAGCGGGCAGGGACATTATCTGTGCGGCGGTGTCGGGAATAGTTCAGACGGCACTTATCGGGCTTGACGAGGTGGCAGGCATCAGAGATACCTACACTGTGTCGGACGGTAACGTTGAATGCAGACTTCCCGGAGCTGACGGGCAGGAATGGACTGAGAAAGCATATACGATAATAAACGTAATGTGGCTCGGGCTTTCAAGCATAGCAGAGCAATATCCGGAATTTGTACGTATTAAAGTAAATTAAGAAGGAGAACAAAATCATGTTGAAAATAAACATTCAGTTATTTGCTCATAAAAAAGGTATGGGCAGCACAAAGAACGGCAGAGACAGCGAATCAAAGCGTCTTGGCGTTAAGAGAGCAGACGGTCAGTACGTTCTCGCTGGTAACATCCTCGTTCGTCAGCGTGGCACGAAGATCCATCCCGGAACGAACGTTATGATCGGCGGAGACGATACATTGTTTGCAGTTGCTAACGGTACTGTTCGTTTCGAAAGAAAGGGCAAGGACAAGAAGCAGGTCAGCGTATATCCTGACGAGATCATGGAAGGCTGATCTTAAAGATCACATTGCAATGAACAAGATGAGCTGTGGCAGAATGTATTCGGTATAATTTTGCTGCAGCTTTTTTGTGTAATAAAACATAAGAAGACATTGAATAAACATAAAAGGCAGGTGCATCAAGGATGTTTTTGGATGTTGCAAAAATAAAAGTCAAGGCAGGCAAGGGCGGCGACGGAGCTGTATCATTTCACAGAGAAAAGTTCGTTGATAAGGGCGGTCCTGATGGCGGCGACGGCGGCAAGGGCGGCGATATCATATTCGTTGTCGACGATAACCTCAATACCCTGATCGATTTCAAATACAAGACAAAATACGTTGCCGAATCGGGACAGAACGGTGCTGCCTGCAAAATGTACGGCAGAGGCGGTAACGACGTAATAATAAAGGTGCCTGCGGGAACTCTCGTAAAGGATACTCACACAGGCAGAATTGTTGCGGATATGTCTCACAGCGGACAGAAAACGATAATTGCTCACGGCGGCAAGGGTGGCAAGGGCAATTTCAAATATAAAAATCCTATCAGACAGCTTCCGAGATTTTCACAGCTTGGACTTCCGGGAGATGAATTTGAGCTTACGCTTGAGCTGAAGGTGCTTGCGGATGTAGGCATAATCGGCTTCCCGAACGTAGGAAAGTCAACGCTTCTCTCGTTCCTCACCTATGCAAAGCCGAAGATAGCAAACTATCACTTCACAACTCTCAGCCCAAACCTCGGCGTAGTAAGAATGGAGGACTATTCTTCATTCGTTCTTGCGGATATCCCGGGACTTATTGAGGGTGCAAGTGAGGGCGCGGGCCTCGGACACGAGTTTCTTCGCCATGTGCAGAGAGCAAGAATGTTCGTGCATGTGGTAGACGTTGCCGGCAGCGAAGGCAGAGATCCCGTTGAGGATTTTGATACGATCAATGATGAGATAAGAAAGTATGATGAAAGACTTCTTGAGCGTCCGCAGATAGTTCTCGCAAATAAGTCTGATATGCTGGAGAATGAGGATAATTTCGTAAGACTCAAGGCGCATTGTGAAGAGCTCGGATATAAGGTGATCCTTTCTTCCGCTTATGACGAGTCGGGCCATCAGGAACTTATCGACAGCATTTCAGCTATACTTCAGACACTTCCGCCTATTGAAACGTACGAATCAGAGCCGGAAGAAGCAGCAGAGGCAGTTGAGCCCTTTGAAATCAGACGTGATCCTGACGGCGTATTCGTTGTGGAAGGACCGCTTGTTGATAAGATTACAAGAGGGATCAACATTGATGATTATCAGTCGCTCAGACACTTCCAGGAGCTTCTTGACAGAACGGGTATTATCAAAGCCCTCAGAAAAGCAGGAGCAAAGGACGGAGACGAGGTCTGCATAAAGGATATAGACTTTGACTTCATTGACTAATATAAAGGAACAGGAATAAACAATGCTGACAAATAAACAGAGAAATTATCTCCGCAAGCTCTCAAACTCAATGGCTCCGATATTCAGAATCGGCAAGGACGGGCTTTCGGATAGCATGATAGAGCAGATGAATCTTGCATTTGAAGCAAGGGAGCTTTTTAAGGTTTATGTGCTGAATAACAGCGATGAGGACGTAAGAGCTGTCTGCGAAGAAATAACAAACAGAACCAATTCTGATTCCGTGCTGATAGCAGGAAATAAGTTCGTGCTTTACAGAAAGTCGGAGAAAAAGCCGAAAATAGTACTTCCGGATTGACAGAATGAAAGAATGAAAGAAGACCTTTTGCGGTCTTTTTTTTATTTTTGTATTGACTTTATAGAACAATATGGTATAATTTAAGAAAATGCATTACGGAAGGAGATCATTATGAAAAAAATATTTGCGGCTCTTCTGCTGATTCTGGCTGTTGCTCTATTGACGGCCTGCGGTGATCCTTGCAAGGACGGTCATACGGTGATAACCGATCCAGCAAAGGAAGCCACCTGCACCGAAGCGGGACTTACGGAAGGAAAGCATTGCTCTGTATGCGGGGAAGTCATAGTTAAGCAGGAAGAAATACCTGCAAAGGGACACACGGAAGTAATAGATGCCGGAAAAGATGCCACTTGCATTGAAACGGGACTTACGGAAGGAAAACACTGTTCAGTCTGCAACGCTGTAATTACAAAACAGCAAGAAATAAGTGCACTCGGACATTCTTTTTCTGACAAATGGATAATTGATGTTGAAACAACGAAAAAATATGCAGGAAGCAAGTCACATCACTGCATAAGATGCGGGGAAAAAACGGATATTACGGAAATACCGTTGATAGGATCAATCGGTCTTGCATATTCTGTGAATTCTGACGGAAAAACGTGTAATATTACGGGACTCGGTTCTTGCGTGGATACAGAAATACTGATAGGAAAAGAAATAGACGGATACACAGTGACTGGCATAGAAGACAATGCTTTCAATAATTGCTGGGATGTGATAAGCGTAATGATTCCGAACAGTGTAACGAGCATAGGCGAATATGCGTTCTGGGGATGTTCAAATCTCACGAATATTACGATACCTGACAGCGTAACGAACATAGGCGATAATGCGTTTGATTATTGCCAAAGTCTTATGGAAATAACGATCCCGGATAGCGTAACGAGAATAGGTGACA
The DNA here is from genome assembly GCA_045627045.1 of Clostridia bacterium. Taxonomy (GTDB): domain Bacteria; phylum Bacillota; class Clostridia; order HGM11327; family HGM11327; genus SIG351. Next base: position 3,364 of record JAZQMY010000067.1, read on the forward strand.
TGGTATTCAAGGATTGTTCGAGCCTTATGAGTATAACGATACCGGACAGCGTGACAAGCATAGGAGAAAAAGCATTTATTCATTGCACAAGCTTTAATAGCATAACGATACCTGACAGTGTAACGAGCATAGGCAATTTTGCGTTCCAGGATTGTTCATATCTTGCTAGCATTGTGATACCTGACAGTGTAACGAGCATGGGAAAAGGTGTGCTATGGAATTGCAGCAGCCTTACAGATATTAAGATGTCCGATAACGTAACAAGAAACGGCGGATTCTCAGGCTGTATGAACCTCCGAAACATAGAGATCGGAAACAGCGTAACAAGCATAGAAGATTATGCGTTTTATGGATGTACAAGCCTTACGGCATTAACGATACCTGATAGTGTAAAGAGAATAGAAGATTATGCGTTTTATGGATGCACAGGTCTTTCAAGCATAACGATTCCCGACAGTGTAACATACATAGGCAACAATGTGTTTGAAGGATGCACAAGCCTGACTGATATAACGATAGGCAACGGTGTAACGGCCATAGAAAATGAAGTGTTCAAAGATTGCTCGAGTCTTATAAGGATAACGATACCTGATAGCGTGACAAGCATAGGAGAAAAAGCATTCACTTGTTGCACAAACCTTTCAAGCATAACGATACCCGACAGTGTAACGAGCATAGGCGATTATGCGTTCCGGGACTGTTCATATCTTACGAAAATTACGATACCTGACAGCGTAACGAGCATGGGCAATGGGGTGCTATGGAATTGTAACAGCCTCACGGATATTAAGATGTCCGATAACGTAACAAGAAACGGCGGATTCTCAGGCTGTATGAACCTCCGAAACATAGAGATCGGAAACAGCGTAACAAGCATAGAAGAAAATGCGTTTCAAGGATGTATAAGCCTTACGACATTAACGATACCTGATAGTGTAACGAGAATAGAAGATTATGCGTTTTATGGATGCACAGGTCTTTCAAGTATTACTATCCCCGACAGTGTAATATACATAGGCAATAATGCATTTGAAGGATGCAGAAGTCTGACTGATATAACGATAGGCAACGGCGTAATTAGAATAGGAAATGAAGCGTTCAAAGATTGTACAGCTCTTTCCAACATAACTATTCCGGATAACGTAATGGAAATAGGAAATAATACTTTTGAAGAGTGCACAAGTCTGACTGACATAACGATAGGCAACGGTGTAAAAAGGATAGGCGATTTTGCGTTCTGGATGTGTCAAAATCTTTTTAGTGTTAAGTTGCCGGATGGATTGAACAGCATAGGCGAAGGAGCGTTCCGGTCCAGCGGTCTTAAGAGTATAGATCTCCCCAAAGGCTTAACGAGCACTGGTGATAATGTGTTTGTTTTATGCTCGAACCTTACGAGTGTAACTATCCCAGATAGCATAATGAGCATAGGAATCCAAGCATTCGGTTGTTGCTACAAACTTACAGGCATAACGATCCCTGACAGCGTAACAAGCATAGGCCAAGGTGCTTTCGATGGATGTGAAGCTTTAACAAGCATAAAGATACCTGACAGTGTTACAAGCATAGGTGATGATGCATTCAGGGAATGTACGGGCCTTGTGAGTATAACGATCCCTGATAGCGTAACGTATATCTGTAAGGGGATGTTCTGGAATTGCACAAGTCTCACGAGCATAACGATCCCTGACAATGTAACGTTCATAGGTGAAAATGCGTTCAATAATTGCACAAAACTAACAAGCATAGTAATCCCCGAAAGAGTAAGAATCATAGGCCGATATGCGTTCAGTAATTGCAATAATCTGACGAGCATAACAATACCGGACAGCGTAACAAGTATATGCGAAGGTGCTTTCGAAAACTGTTCTGCTTTAACAGGCATAACGATCCCTGACAGCGTTACACATATAGAAGATTTCTCATTCAGTAATTGCAGAAGACTGACAAGTATGATTATCCCGGACGGAGTAACAGATATAGGCTGGTTTGAGTTTGCAGGCTGCACAAACCTCACCGACATAACTCTCCCAGACAGTATATCAAGCATAGGAGAGTATGCGTTCTATGACTGTACAAGCCTTACAAGTATAATTTTACCGAACAGTGTAACAAGTATAAACAGTAATGCGTTTGGTGATTGCACAAACCTGACAAGCATAACATTCACAGGCACGAAGGCTGAGTGGAATGCTATCACAAAAGATCCCTATTGGAAAACTCAAACTCTCGTAATTACCGTTCACTGCACTGACGGAGATGTATCAGAATCTTGATTGAAATTCATATTCACACAACACGAAAGGCACCCTCAAAGGTGCCTTTTTTATCGTTATTCATTGTCAGAACGTAATCGTTTTTCCTGCAGGTACCATAACCGTCTTTTTCTTTTCGGCAGAGAACCACACGTCAATGCAGGAGCCGTTGCGGACTGTGTGTCCGTCGGCAGAGAATTCGAGATGTCTGTATGCTTCGATGTAATCGTAAATCTCAATGTTCGTTGCATACCAGATGTCATCACGCTTGCCTACCATTTCACCGAACTTCTCAATTCTGTCCCAGTTGTTGTGCCTCGGGAATTCGTGAGAGTGTCCCCAGAGGTAGAAGAGCATAGGCTCTGCGGCAGGTGTATTTTCTGCGCTTGTGAACTTTTCTGCAAGCTCAAAGAGTCTTTCGTCATCGTGATGGCAGGTAGGGCAGAGCTCAAGCCACTTTTCAGGAAGCTCAAAATAAGGATTTGCTCCGACTACTCTTGAGTAGCAGATGCCGCACTTTTTCAGAATTTCACGAGCCTGGGCGTTGTGACCGCTGAATGCGTATGCCATACCTCTTACCATAACTCCGAACTGCTTTTCAAGCTCTTTTCTGTCGTTATATACTTCGTTGAATGCCTCTGTATATGAGAGCTCGGGGAGATTGTAGTGGTAAACACCGTGGCAGGCAATTTCGTTGCCTGATTCCAGATATTTCTTTTTTCTTCTTTCAAGGTCTTCAAGAGCGTTGGGATCGTCTGTAAAGAACATACTGCTGTTAAGGTTGAAAGTACCCTTGAGACCGTACTTGTTCATAATGTCAATGAGTCTCATATCATCGTAAGCACCGTCATCATAGCTGAGAGTGAGGGCCTTGAGAAGACCGTTTTTGAATCTTAATTTATTATACATTATATTTTCCTCCATAGATAGAAATTTGTTAACGGTTTTATATATTATAGCATATTTTGTAGCGAAGTGATCAAAAACTTCAAAAAATTATTTTAAGGAGAGATGATTATGTGTCTTTCAAATCTTTTCGGCAGCAACATGGACAGCACAAGCCTTTTGTTCTTCTTCCTTCTTCTCGTAGTGATTTTTATGAACTGCAATATGTTCGATGAGGATAATGACAGCCTCCTGTTCTTCTTCCTCCTCCTAGTGGTGCTTTTCGGTGGCTTCGGCTGCAACGGATGCGGCAATAACAATGACTGCGGATGCGGTTGCTGATTGAAATAACAGCTGACAATAAGGGGAGGGATAACGGTTTTATCCCTCTCTTTTTTGCTTTTGCAGACGAGTTTTGCCCGTCGGGGATTGCCCTGTCATGTTCTTGAAGAATGCGCTGAAGTAATTCTGATCCGCAAAGCCAAGAAGTGCCGCAGTTTCCTTCACACTCAGACCGTCGGCAAGATACTGAGCCGCAAGACGTATTTTCATCTCGTTGAAATAGCGCTTTACGCCCATTCCCGAATAGCGGGAGAATACCTTCTTCAGCGAGGAGGGACTCATATTGCAAAGCTGGGCTATTTCGTCTATCGTCATCTCTTTGTCGGTATTTTCGGAGAGAACCCTGATTATTTCGGCGTATTTGCTGCTGAAAATTTCCCTTTCCGGATTGCTTTCAACGTCGGAGGCGGCAGCATACAGAAAAAGCTCTTCAAGTCGGGATGCGGCAAGCTGCGCATCGGCTGATTTTTCGGGCACAGGTATCAGCACGGAGCGCTTGTTGATAAGAAATGATTGCCTGATAAGCTCCATCGCTTCCGAAACAAGCTTTTTCTCCGATTCATTCAGCGAGAAAACGTATTTCTCGGGAAGACCGTTCCATTCTGCGCCGAATGATATGACGGTTACCTCCGGAAGCTCATCTCCTACAGACCATATGCGGTGGAATTCCATAGGCGGATGCAGAATCAGCTGACCGGACGTCAGCCTGAAGATATTGTCTCCGGCAACGATTCCCACGCTTCCGCTTTTGACGTAAACCATCTCCCAGAAATCATGGGCTTCGCCCGCAAAGAAGTAGCCGCTGTCAAAGCGTGCTTCAAACGCAGTGAAAAACGAATGGATAGAGATTTTTTTATTGATTTTGCATTCAGTGTATAAATTCATATCCTTGTACCCGATTTCTAATAAATAGTGTCTTTTTCTATATATATATTATAATTAAAATACAATATAATTATAATACATACATAAGATTATGTCAAGATAAGGAGAATAATTATATGAAAGAAACTACATTGTTGATTCTTGCGGCAGGAATGGGCAGCAGATTCGGTGGTTTGAAGCAGATGACACCACTCGGACCACACGGAGAAAGCATTATCGAATATTCAATTCATGACGCAAAGAAGGCAGGCTTCAATAAGGTTGTTATCATAATCAAGAAAGCAATCGAAGAGGATTTCAAAAAGTATGTTGGCTCAAAGCTTGAGAAGGCCATTGACGTTGAATACGCATTCCAGGAAATGGATATGCTTCCGGAGGGCTACAGCGTTCCGGAGGGCAGAGTAAAGCCGTGGGGAACAGGTCACGCGGTTCTTTGTGCAAGAGACCTCATAAAGACACCTTTCGCAACGATAAATGCAGACGATTTTTATGGCGCAGAGGCTTTGCAGCAGATGCACGATCACCTCGTTTCATCGGACGATCTCTGCATGGTAGGCTATGAGCTCGGCAAAACGATAACAGAGCAGGGAACTGTTTCAAGAGGCGTTTGCGAGGTTGAGGATGGCTATCTTTCCAAGATAACAGAGCACACAAGTCTTGACAAGAACAGCGGAATTCCGCTTGACACAACTGTTTCAATGAACCTTTGGGGCTTCACACCCGATATCTTCGAAAAGACAGAGGTTTACTTCAAAGAGTTCCTCGATAAGCTCGAAAATCCGCTCAAGGGTGAATTTTATCTGCCGACAATAGCCGACAACATGATAAAGCTTGAAGGCAAGAAGTGCAGAGTATACAAGACAAAGAGCCAGTGGTACGGCGTAACATACAAGGATGACGCTGAAACAGTCAAGGCGGCTCTCAAGAGACTTACAGATGAAGGCTATTATCCGAAGGAGAAGAGAGTAAATGACTGAGCTTAAAGAAATTTGCCGTTCTTTCGGAATAAACATTACGTCAGACGATCAGATAAGACCGTACGGTGACGGACATATCAATGATACATATCTCATCGACAACGGAACAAAATACATTCTTCAGAAGATAAACACAAATATCTTCAAGGATGCCGAAAAACTCATGAAGAACATTGAGCTTGTAACTGAATTCCTTGCCGGAAAGATCAAGGCCGCAGGCGGCGATCCCGATGTCGGCACTCTTAACATCATTAAGACGGTTTACGGTCAGAATTACAGAGTGTTCAACGGAAAGTCATACAGAATGTATAAGTTCATAAACGGAATTTCATACAATCTGCCCGATTCAAACGATATTCTTTTTGAAGCAGGTAAAGCGTTCGGTATTTTCCAGAATGAGCTTTCTGAATTCGATGCTTCAGTGCTTTACGAATCGATACCTGATTTCCACAATACGAGAAAACGCTTTGAAAACCTGAAGAATTCAATCGCGGCAAACAAATCGGGAAGAGCAGATTCAGTAAAGGAAGAAATTGAGTTTGCACTCTCATGCGAGAAGTACGTTGACGTTGTTCTTGACGGAATAAAGGATGGCTCAATCCCGCTTCGTGTTACGCACAATGATACAAAGCTCAACAATATCCTTTTTGATGCGGAAACGAAAAAGTGCCTCAGTGTAATCGACCTTGATACTGTAATGCCGGGCTCAATGCTTTATGACTTCGGCGATGCAATGCGTTTCGGCGCTTCATCGGCAAAGGAAGATGAAACAAACCTTGATACGGTTTACTGTTGTCTTGATAAGTTTGAAGCATTCACAAAGGGCTTCCTCGGTGAGGTAGGCAAGAGCGCAACGAAGAGAGAGAAGGAGCTTCTCCCGCTTTCAGTGTTGCTCATGACCTACGAATGCGGTATCAGATTCCTTTCCGACTACATCGACGGTGACACATACTTCAAGATTCATTATCCCGAGCACAATATAGACAGAGCAAGAAACCAGTTCAAGCTTGTCAGGGATATTGAGTCAAAGCTTGAGGAAATGAGCCTTATTGTTGAAAGAGCATAAAGATGGATAGAGAGAAGAACTTTGAAACGACGCTTCCTGACGGATATGAGGAAGTATTTTCAGTTGACGCAAAGTCAAAGAAGCTGGGATTGCTGTTGAATGCTGCTGCACTGATACTCACGGTAGTGATAATAGTGATAGCTGCGCTTGTGATCAGACCGGGAGATCCGTTCGAGGAGTATGGACTGGGTGCCTATATGATCCGCTGTGCGATTTTTATAATTTCGCTGATAGTATACTTAGTTCTTCATGAGCTTGTTCACGGCATTGCGTACAGAATACTTACGGGACATAAGCTGAAATTCGGAATATCGTTGACGTGTGCGTGGTGCGGAGTGCCTGACATATTCGTTTACAGAAAAACTGCACTTATTTCTTTGCTTGCACCGTTTACTGTTTTTTCCGTATTATTGCTTGCGGCGGCATTTTTTGCAGACCTGATGTGGGACAAAATGCTGATAATGACAATATTTGCAATACATTTCGGCGGATGCTCAGGCGATCTCTACGATACCATACTGTACCTGACAAAATTCAGGGAACCGACGACCCTGATGCAGGATACTGGACCGAAACAGACGTTTTATATGAAAAAATAATGATGAAGGCGGCTGAAAAGCCGCCTTTTTGTGTCAATGATTATCAATAAGAAGATGAATGAAGCCTGTAACAAGGCTTTTTTCTTTTCATATACAGTGAAAAAGAGATAAATGATGAAATTTTATTCTTTCAGAAGAGATAAAGTGGGTTTTACGGGAGAAAAAAAGAATGTGATATAATTATACATAATCAAATAAAAGCAGGCGTTTTATGGTGAGAACAAAAGCAAAGAGAGCATTATTATATTTATCAAATAATATAATTCCGCTTATTGCTGGACTGATAATATATTATCTTGTAGATCAGAATGCTTATATTATAAAAATCATAGCCGAATAAAAAACGAACGATAATAACTAAAAAGAGAAATTTAAGATGAATTCGCAAATAATGGAAAAAGACAGAAACTACGGTATTGATCTATACAGAATGTTTTGCATGTTTCTAATCACATCAATACATTTAGATTATACAAGTATAGAAATGTATATTGCAGAACATTCATTTGATGCGATTACTTATGATGTCCTTAAAATAGTACAACTGATCGGAGTCAACGGATTTATTATGATTTCTGCATATTTTCTGATAGAATCCGAGTTTAACTGGAAACGTATTGTGCGTTTTTGGTTCAGGCTTGAATTTTGCACAATTTTAGTGTTTTTGTGCGCAACTACTTTAATCGGCTCTTTTTCCGTGAAAACTGCACTGAAATCCATTTTCCCGATAACCACGCAACATTATTGGTATCCTGTTGCCTATTTGATTCTTTTGCTTGTTTTTCCACTTTTAAATATGATAATCAATGGATTAAATCGCAAGCAGCACCTTGCATTAATTATAACATGGTTTGCTTTTCAGGCATTACTGTTATCGGCAAATCCTATGTTTGACGCCACAGCTTATTACGGATATTCTACCCACAGTATAATTTGGTTTATCCAGTTGTACTTTATTGCTGGATACCTTAAAAAATATGACATTAGAAACAAATTGCTTTTGGGACCGATCGCCTTTATCTTTCTTGTGATAGTGTCTTTGTTATTCAAAAAAATAAATGATAAATACAGTATCAGTGCATTAGGAACTTTATCTGAAAATATGCAATTATTTGAATGCAATGGTTTTTTTGCTACATTGTTGACTGTATCTTCCTTTATAACATTTTCTATGTTGAAGATTAAAAACAATATAATTAAGAAAATTCTCTCCTCTTTCATTCCTTCTTCCTTTTTTGTATATTTGATTCAAGAGCATGAGTCTTTTCGTATGATTCTTTGGAATTTCGTTTCTCGTTTTTTCAACATAATCTGTAATCCCGTAGTGATTTCCCTGATAGTATTTTTGCTTTTGTCGATTCTTGCGTTGGCAATCAATGAATTATACAAAATTGCATATAAAATTTTCATCAGTAAAATAGAAATAAGGTTATTGTCGCTTTTTGATAGAATTTCAAGAAATTGGATTTGAAAAATCTAGCAAAAACGAAAAGCTGAACATATTTTTTTGTCAGGATAAAGGTTTTCATACAATGCCATCAAAAGTACCGTCTGACCAAACTAAGTTTAAGGTGGGAGAAATGATAAAAACAAATGATTAAAAATAATATTTATGTCATTCGAAGAATATGAAGAGAATATACTTCTTTCAAACAAAAAAGTAGTATTTAAGTATGCAGATTGATAACATATAGTTACATAATTGGAATTTGTATAAAAGATATAAAAAGGCGGCACGGTGTGTCGCCTTTTTGTGGCAATGATTATCAATAAGAAGATGAATGAAGCCTGTAACAAGGCTTTTTTCTTTTCATATACAGTGAAAAAGAGATAAATGATGAAATTTTATTCTTTCAGAAGAGATAAAGTGGGTTTTACGGGAGAAAAAAGAGATGTGGTATAATATATAAAAAGGAGAAATATTGCGATGTTCAGAAAATTAGTTTATTTATTGCTTACAGTTGTTTTGATTTGTACAGTTATTGTCGGATCAGGTTGTACATCATCTATGTACACTGCTGCTCCCAAAAAGACACTTGATCCAACGCCTACTATGTATAGAGTGACATACATTGTAGAAGGTGATGCAATTTTCGGAATTCCCGGTGGTGGAAAAGCACCGAAAGATGAGAACAGTCCTTATAATTGGAATGAAAAAGTAACGGTAAAAAACGATTTGAAAACTACATGGACTACAAGCGATGGCACAACTACAGGCATACCGGGTACTTGGACTTTTAGCTCATGGGATAGGGATGATTTTGAAATTCAGAGAGATACAGTAATTTCAGGTTCATGGACATTCACACCTGATACTTTTGATGTGTATTTTGATATTTATTCAAAATGGAATTTATTGTTCAATAAATATGATATTGAAATCTATATTGATGACAGAGAAATAGGAACGGTGTCAAATGGAAACCGCTTCCAAAAACTTGAAAATATAGTTGCAGGAAAACATACTTTTTATGCTTATAAAGTTGGAGATCATAGTGTATTGGGGACTAAGACACTGAATGTATATGGAGAAATGACTTTTAAGTGTGATCTTGATCATAGCAGTTACAGTATTGATCTGATAAATATTGATATGTTTGATTCAGTTCCGACGCCTACTCCAAAGCCGACGCCGACGCCTACCCCAAAGCCAACGATTATTCCAAATGACGCACGTTATCATTCATCTCACGACAGCAGTGTTGCTAAAAAAGGAAATACAGGGGTTTATTCATATGTTAGTTCAAAGACTTCTTATGACATCTATTATATCATAGATTTTGATGAAGGATATGTGTACCGTTTTATTGAAGGAAATGGAGATGATTCTTGCGACAAAGTCCAAATGGAATCCGGCGATCTCAATTCAGTTTTAATAATTACATATTATGATGGCGATGAAAAGTGGAGTTATGGTCTGAATTTTAAGTGGAAAAATCAACCGGATAATATTTTATTCCTTCAGGAGCAGAATGGAAAGACATATGAATATATACCGACAGATCTTGAAAAAGCAATAATTCTGAGAAATACAAAGAGAATAATTGATTATAGCAAAAAGAGCTCTGAGAGCAATACGCCAAAGGAAACGCCTAAGCCGAGTGAAACACCGATTATTCAAAGAGATGCTTTTGAGAAAATGAAACAATATGCAATAAAAAATGGCGATAATACAGGAACAACTTACAATGCGGAAATTGGACGGTCGTATTCATCGGATGGAAGTTTAATGTTGAGAGTGTTATCGTATAATAAAAACGATAAATCTTTGACGTTGGCTGTCAATTATAAAACATATACAGGTGGTTTATTTTTTGACAAAATCTCAGGTAGCTACACTTGGGCAATAGTTGATACAAGTAATGGATACCGGATGGTCGGATCGGTATCGGCAAAATCTTTCAGATCATACTCAATACTTGACTATAATGTTACAAATTTTTCAGGTGTGACAGCAAAAAATACATATCAGGAACTTGCAACTTCCATGCTTGTTTATTTGTTGTCTCACTTAAATAACGATTTGAGCAGCACAGGAGTTACGATTCAGGATTTAGGATTTATTAACTTTTAATATTGTTAAAGGGCTGAAATTCAGCCCTTTTTCTTTATCCAAAATAACATTTCCCACCTTGACAAATTCCCGATACAGTGATATAATATGTCTGAAAGTTAGGCAACCCTAACTTTATAGAAACGGAGATATAATATGTATCTGGCAGAAGGAAAAGTCAATCAATCTTATATTGTAGATAAGATATTTCTTGAAGATGCGGCAAAGAGACGTCTGGAGGTGCTCGGCATGGTAAAAGGTACTTCGGTTACGATTATGACGAGAAAACATAATGCCGCAATGGTTATTAAGGTCAGAGGCACAAGATTTGCCATCGGCAAGGAGTTTGCAGAAGGCATTCAGGTAGAGGAAAGGCACGGTGAAGAAAAGTGAAGGACACGATAAACGTCGCATTTATAGGTAATCCGAACTGCGGCAAGACAACGCTTTTCAATGCATATACGGGCGCAAAGCTCAAGGTTGCAAACTGGCCCGGCGTTACTGTGGAAAAGAAGGAAGGAAGCTATAATTTCGAAGGGCAAAAAATGAAGCTTGTGGATTTGCCCGGAATTTATTCTCTGACATCATACACGATGGAGGAGAAGCTTTCCAGACAGTATGTCCTCGGAGACGATGTCGATATTATCATTGACGTTGTGGATGCTTCATCACTCGAAAGAAACCTCTATCTTGCATTGCAGTTCATCGAGCTCGGTAAGCCTGTTGTGCTTGCGCTCAATATGATGGATATTATCGAAGAGAGAGGCATGGAAATAGACCTCCACAGACTTCCTGAAATGCTCGGTATTCCTGTAATACCTGTCAGCGCAAGAAAAAAGAGCGGACTTGATATCCTTATGCATGCTGTTTGCCATCACGCAAGCCAGCAGGGCAGGGACTCAATTCAGCATCATCACTCGGAGGGGCATCACGTTCACGATCATCATAAGGAATACGCAATGGTTTACTCGGACGATATCGAGGATAAAATCGATGCTCTGCGTGACAGATTCAAGAATAAATATCCCGAGTTCCCGAATCATCGTTGGCTCGCGATCAAGACGCTTGAGCATGATGATGAGATTCTTGCAAAATTCCCGATAGAAATAGACGATATCGTCCCGGATAGCCTTGAGACTGAAATCGTAAATCAAAAATATGCGTTTATTGAGGAAATCACGGAAGAAGTCCTCGTGAACAAAGATAAGAAGAGCAAGCTTACGGATAAAATTGATGCGGTTTTCACGCATCCGTTCTGGGGCGTGCCTGCATTCCTCATTATTATGGCGTTTGTGTTCTTCCTGACGTTCACGGTAGGCGACTTTTTGAAGGGCTATTTTGAAATAGGCCTCGAGTGGTTTTCCAATGCCGTGAGAAACGGACTTGATTCGCTCAACGTAGGCGCTTGGGTAACATCTCTTCTTGTTGACGGCATCATTGCCGGCGTTGGCGGAATACTTACATTCCTCCCAAACATATTTATTCTGTTCCTTGCGCTTGCTTTCCTTGAGGACAGCGGATATATGTCAAGAGTTGCATACGTTATGGACCCTCTCATGTCAAAACTCGGACTCTCGGGAAGAGCGTTTATTCCTATGCTTCTGGGATTTGGCTGTACAGTTCCTGCGGTAATGGCTTCACGTGCTCTCGAGGATAAGAATGACAGATTGAGAACGATAATAGCAACGCCGTATATGTCCTGCAGTGCAAGATTGCCTGTGTATGTGCTGCTTGCGGAAACGTTCTTTGCAAAAAACGCAATGATCGTTTCATATTCGATGTATGTAATAGGAATAATAATATCAATACTTGTTGCAAAGTTTGCGAAGGTATCAAAGGGCCCGAAAAAGACAAATACACTTCTTATAGAGCTTCCGGAGTATAAAACACCGAACAGCCATACGATTGCAATTTATGTATGGGATAAGATAAAGGATTATGTTTCCAAGGCAGGAACAACGATTTTCATTGCATCAATAATTCTTTGGGCTATGCTGAACATCGGCCCGAACGGAATGACGGGTTCGATTGAAGAAAGCTTTGCTGCTTCGATAGGCAAATTCATAGCACCTGTGTTCAAGCCCTGCGGCCTCGGATACTGGCAGGTGGCTGTAGCACTTATTGCGGGAATTGCCGCAAAGGAAGTGGTTGTATCCAGCCTCAGCGTTCTTTTCGGCATAGGAAATATTCTTTCGGCAGAAGGAATGACATCACTTGCAGGAGCACTCGGAGCACTTGGCTTTTCACAGATAAATGCATATGCAATGATGCTTTTTGTACTGCTCTATGTTCCGTGCATTGCAACGATTGCCACTATCAAGCGTGAAACGAACTCGCTGAAATTCACATGGCTGGCGCTCGGGCTCCACCTTGTGATCGCGTGGGCTGTTTCAGCGGCATTCTTCGGAATTGCAACGCTTATTGCCGGATGATGAAGGAATAATTAAGGAATAACGAAGGGAGAACAATATGAAAGGAAAAATATTGACGGCAGTGCTTGTGCTTCTCATAGCAACAGCGTGCTTCTTTGTGATAAGAAAACGCGTACGGGAGATCAAAGCCGGAAAATACTGCTCCTGTTCACATTGCGATGGAAATTGTTCCTGCTGCAGAAAAAAAGAAGAAAAATAAAAACCGAAGTCGACGTTTTGTCGACTTTTTTGCTTGAATAAATGAAACTTGTGTGATATACTTTTATGAAAAAGAGAGGTAATATTATGGAAAGAAATTTATTGGATGATCTTGCTTTTGTAAATACGGATACACTTGTTCTGCCTGTGAAAGGCGTGGTGATAAACTGTCACGGCTTTTCGGATCTGACGGTATTCAAAAGCTCACCGAGATTTGCAAAGGACCTGGGAGAGAAGGGAATTGTTTATGTATTCCCGTATTACAGTCCGTGGGCTTGGTGCAGTGATGCAACGATTGAATATATGGACAGGGTGCTTGATGCGGTTTATGAATTGCTTTCGATAAGCGAAGACATTCCGTTTGTGGTTGCAGGAGGCAGTATGGGCGGTATGACGGCACTCATGTACAGTATATACGGAACAAGACGGCCTGTTGCGGTCGCTTGTAACTGCCCTGTAACGGATATGCATCGCTATGCTTCAAACGGCGGCGTTGGTACGAGAAGCCTTTATGCATCCATCATCAAAAAGGGCGTTTCATTTGACGAATCCCTCTCAAAGATAGATCCTATGCTTCATATAAACGATTTTGCGAGGATCCCTTACCTGATAGTGGGCGGAGAAAAGGACATGGGCATTTCGCCGGAGCTTTATCAGAGACCTTTTGTAAAAAAGATGAAAGAAAGAGGGCACGACATTGAGCTTCTTGTTGTTCCGGGAATGAATCATTGCTGCATTATGGAGCATGAGGACGCATATCAGAAGTATCTGACGTTCGTTGCCGGACAGATAGAAAAGAATTTGTGAGATAATAAGAAAAAGCCGGAGTGATCCGGCTTTTTTGTATTGCTGATACGGGGGGATCGCGTCAGCGACAACAGATTATTATTTATACGGGAAAATTGTATTTAATGTATGTTCCTGTTTTTGCTGATGTGTGCTTTTTCAGATTATTATTGAATCTGTGGATTATTACCTCAGAGCTTCCTGAAATCCGCTTTTCCGTTCCGGAGGTAATCAAGCTTTCTCCGCTTGAAGGGGAGTATGTGCATACGTTCAGAGCTTTGTTCTCATCAACGTACATATCACAGATCCCGTTATTGAACGAAGTACGAAAATCCCCTGTGTCTGATTTTTGCCGAAATCTTTTCTCCTTTTCGGAACTTTTTTGAAAAAGTTGACAAATTTTCTTTGGTATATTAAAATTAGGACAGAAAAGCCTGAAGAAAAAATGGCCAATTCAGTAAAATCTTTACACATCAGGCAAAAAATGTGTACTATATGGGTGAAAGCGCTTTTGAGATGAATAAGAGGAGGAACGTAATGGGATCGACAAGCAGTGAAAACGAAATGCTGAAAGACGGCGAGATAATAGAACTGTTTTTGCAACGGGACGAGTCTGCGATACGTCAGACGGACCGCAAATACAGAAGCTATATGCTGACGGTCGGGATGAACATTCTGCATGACAAAGCCGATGCCGAGGAATGTCTGAATGACGCATATAACGACCTCTGGAATGCCATCCCTCCCGAAAAGCCGGATGATCTGCAAGCGTATCTTGCGGTGATAATGCGCAGGAAGGCGTCAAACAGATACAAGGCAAAGGGAAGACAGAAGCGTTCGCCGGGGAGCGAGGTACAGCCGTTCGATGAGCTTGAAGAGCTTATCGCGGATGGCGGCGAGGCAGATGCAGAGCTTATGACAAAGGAGCTTTCGGGATTGATCTCCCGATACATCAAAGGTCTGCCGGACAGAAAAATGTATATATTCGTGAGCCGCTTTTACTATGCACAGCCGATAGACAAAATAGCAAAAAAGCTCAGTGTGAGCAGATCGACCGTGAACAAGGAAATTGCGGCAATGAGAAATGAACTGAAAAAAGAACTTGAAAGAGAGGGCTACACTGTATGAATGACAGATTTATAATGACGGATGCCATGAACGGCATAGACGGGAAAATAATGGAACGCTACTTTGAAGTAGAGAGAAAGACAGAGAAAAAGGCAGAAAGAAGCTGGGTGAAGTGGGAAATTGCGGCGTGCCTGATGCTGGCGGCGGCAATAGGCGCAATGCTTGCGCTGACGGGACTGAAAACACCTGCCGGACCGCCGGATATGAGCCTGGTGGTATGGGGGTCACCCGTAAGCTCTGGAATAGATCTTTTCCCTGCACTTGATGAATTCGGTCACGTTCAGCCTTACTTCGGCAAAGTTGTGACAAAAGAACTTTATGATGTTCTTTCCGGGATGGAAGAAGACAAGAATGCATTTCTTGCAATGAGTATCGGTACTTCCGGCAACACTGATCTTGAGGAATGGAAGGAACTGCTTGACAAAAACAGAATTTATTATGAGGTGAGAGACCCACAGAAAATGTACCACGATGCCGGAATATACGGCGAATTTGTGGATGCGATGTCTCAGACAATAATCCTTCTTCCGACTCTCAGACAGTTCAAATTGCTTGAATTGAATGAAAAACAGGCACTGGATATGTTGTTCTGCTTTGTCACTGAGGAAGATTACAACAGAAGAACAATAGAACGCCCGGAAAGAACCAAGGCTTCTGATTGGGAAGGAATTAAGGTTGAAAAGCTGATGATGGAACTGTTCGACAAAGAAACTTGGATTCATTCATTTGAAAGCACTGAACAACTTTATAATGCTTGGGAACATCTGAAAGATCGTTTTGCCGGGACTAAACTTGAAGTAGGAATAAAAATTTATCTTGTTAATTCAGATGGAAAAGATATTTTGAATGATCTGCCGGATTATTGCACAATAAAATACTCAAATACTCAAATAATAAGAGTAAATCTCATGGTGAACGATATGAAACCCGAATTGATTTATTGGCTTACAAATAGTGAAAATGTAATGAATGTGTTTTTTATACATCCGGATTATTAAAAATGAATACTGCTTGTAAGGATTATTCCTTATTGAGGTAGTTCAGAAGAGCACAAGAAATCCGAATAGCTTGGGTGATAATTTTACTCTTGCTTGTTCTGTAAGATAATAAGTTGATTCTTATTATATGATATCCCCCATTAGTCGGAAGATTTTCTTCCGGCTTTTTTATTTTTATGATAAAATAATAAGAAAAGTGAATTTTTCCGTTACAAACGTTTACAAAAGTGTAGTATATGGGTGAAGACGACTTTTACGGAGGCAATATTTATGGATGACAGTGGTATAATCAGACTATTCTATGAGCGCTCGGAGGATGCGGTTGCCGAGTTATCCCGGAAATATGGAAAGGTATTCATCAAGGTGGCAATGAACGTGCTTCACGACCGTGAGGATGCGGAGGAATGTGTGAACGATGCTTACCTCGCCGTGTGGAACAATATCCCACCTGAAAATCCGTCTCCGCTCGTTACTTACGTTTGCCGGATAGTGAAGAATCAGGCGCTGAACAGGTACAGGCACAATATGAAGGGCAGAAAGAACAATGAGCCTGACATCTGCATAGAGGAGCTTGAGGAAATAATACCTTCTGCGGAAAATGCGGAATCCAAAGCCGAATGTGAGGCGGTATCACGGTGTATAAGCGATTTCTTGCGATCAATCGACAGGAAAAACGCAATGATATTCGTGAGAAGATTCTGGTATCTGGACGGATACGACAGTATAGCAAATGCTGTGGGGCTGAGTGAAAGTGCCGTGAGGATGAGAGCGTCGAGAATAAAAGCCGATCTGAAAAAATATCTTGAGGAAAGAGGTATAAACGTATGAGATCAGACGATCTGATGAAGTGTATTGACAGGATAGACGACGATATAGTGGCTGAATATGCTGAAACAGAGAAAAAAGCAAAGTATTCGTGGGTGAAGTGGGAGATAGCGGCGTGCCTGATGCTGGTGGCGGCAATAGGTGCAATGCTTGCGCTGACGGGATTGAAGACACATGCCGGACCGCCGGATATGAGCCTGGTGGTATGGGCACCGATACAAAGCGGCGTAGATGTTGTAGCAGAACAAATATATACATCCGGAGGAGAAGAAGACTATTACGGGAAAAAAGTATCATCATTATTATATGAGGCTCTTAAAAATGCAGAAAAGGACAACAATGTTTTTCTGGCAATAGGACTTCAATCGGTAAAAGAACTGGAGAACGGAGTTATGATAGCTGATCCGGTTCCGGTTGATGAATTAACGAAATTGCTTGACAAGTATGGTATATATTATGAAATAATTGATTATCAGAAAATATATCATGATGCCGGAATATACGGAGAATTTGTTGATAACATCCCATCGGCTGTGTATATGCTTCCGACAAGCAAACAATTTAAGAACTTAATAATTGAGAAAAAAGACTATCCGTATTGGCGTTTTGTTTTGATACCTGAGAAAGAATTTAATCGCAGATCGGTTTTCCGTCCGGAAAGAACTGAAGCTTCGGATTGGGAAGGCATAAACATTGAAAAGGTTAGGAGTCATGTACCGTACAATGCAAGCACGATGGTTGAATCTTTCGAAAGCACAGAGCAACTTTGGAATCTGAGGGAGTATCTCTTAGACCATTGGGCTGCCTATCCGGAATGCGAAATAAACATCAGAATCGATTTCGCAAAAAAAGCTGACAAGGCGATTTTGGAAAATATACCGGTTTCTTATGAATTGAACTTTGTGAGCGGACCGTGTATTTCTATCAAGATTAAGCCCGGTGATATTTCACCTGAATTGGTGAAATATATTACTGACAGGAATGACGTGGATCTGTTGCTTCTGACAGATTTTGATTTACACTTTGATCCGAATTGCTGAATTAGTAAATACTAAAAATTCACCTTTTCCCCTGAGGCACACGCACAAAGCGGTGTCTCAGGGGATTTTTTATTGCTTTTCGGATATTTTATGGTAAAATATAATAAAACAGAAAAATCTATGTAACAACAGCCTGAAAAAAACGACTATATGGGTGAAAAGAAAATCAGGGAGGCAGAAGTTTTGGAGGACAGCGAAATAATCAGACTCTTCTTTGAGCGCTCAGAGGATGCGATCGCAGAGCTGTCTGCGAAATACGGCGGAATTTTCAATAATGTGGCTATGAACGTGCTTCACGACCGTGAGGATGCGGAGGAGTGTGTGAACGACGCTTACCTCGCCGTGTGGAACAAAATACCTCCGGAAAAGCCGGATATGCTTTGCTCGTTCGTGTCGGGAATTGTCAGGAATAAAGCGATAGACAGATACAGACACAACACGAAAGGCAGAGGACAGAGCAATTACGACGTCTGCATTGACGAACTTGAGGAGATAATTCCCTCCGGCGCTACGGCAGACGGCGAAACGGAGAAGAAAATAGCGGCTGAGTACATAAGCAGGTTTGTCGGCTCACTGAATAAGACCAACAGAATGATATTCGTGAGAAGATTTTGGTATATGGACTCATACGAAAAGATCGCAAAGGCGTCCGGAATGAACGAAGGCGCAGTGCGCACAAGAGCATCGAGGATAAAAGCTGACCTGAAAAAATATCTTGAAGAGAGGGGCATAATGCTATGAAAGCAGATAAACTTATGGATTGCATAGGGATGATAGATCCTGCCTTGACTGAGGAATTCAGAGAGGTAAAAAAAGAAAGAAAAGAGAAAGGCTCTTGGGTGAAGTGGTGCGTTGCAGCGTGTATCGTTCTTGTAGTAATGATTACTGCAATTTCTGAAATAAAATCTTGTAAATTACTTCCCTCAGAGGCGATGCCGGATGTAATAACAAAAGAATCTTTTCAGCCGAAAAAGACAGAATTGACTGGTTCTGCTGCAGAATGTAACACTGATTCTGATGAAGAGAGTAGCTTGATTGAAATACTGAAAAGGCTCAGAGACAACATTGTTCATGACAGTAATTCAAAATTGCAAAAAATGACACCGGAAGCACTGAAAAAAATCAACTTCGATTTAGGCAGGATTGATAATGAACTGTTCAGTGATGAAGAAGAATTAGATAAAGCCATTGAAATGATTAAAAGTGACGAAGGTCTGCTGAGAGAAAACCTGATTGTAACGGCAATATTGAAATGTGATTTTTTAAAAGATGATAATTGTCAGTTATTGAAAGAAAAAATAGAAAAAGCAAAGAACGAAGCAGAAAAAGAGGAATATAATGCGGAATTTCTGAAATATGCCGAAGAATATCACAACACTCTTTTTGAGAATAATAAAGCGTTATTTGATATAGTCAGCTACAAAGATATTCATCTCGCAGGAGGTTCTCCGTTTGTAATGATGACCGTTCCTGCAACAGAAGTGAAAAAAGAGTGGATAGCTACATTGGCACAAAACGAAAAAATAGTATCGTTATCTGTTTCATTTGAATACGTAGCAACGGATTCTGATTTTGATCTGACAGGATTAACACAATTGAAGTAAGACAAATTGGAAGTTTGAACAGTCAAATTTCTAACGAAAAAATTGCTTTATCATATAGAATTAATTAACAAAATAATTTTGAAACAATAAAACAATTATTACGTTGTATACTATTGTTTTATTGAAATTATTGCGCTTTATTTCCCCCTGAGGCTTACGCACAAAGCGGTGTCTCAGGGGCTTTTTATTCAGCCGGAAGACCTTCTTTCAGGCTACAATAAGCATTGACAGGATATGAAGCATAAAAAACAACGCACCCACGGTTTTTACACTGTGAGTGCGTTTGCTTTTGCCTGTTTATCAATAAAGCGCTATGCTCTTCATGTGGAGCGTATCCTTCTTTTCAGTTACGGTGAAGGTTACGCTCGTTGTGTTTTCGGGGAGAGGAATGATTCTCTTGTGACCTATGCAGTGGCCTGTAAAGCCGTTGTCAAGGTTGTAAGCGAGAACTCTTTCGCCGTATGTGATGTCTTCCTCAATTACGATGTACTTGGCAGGTGTGCCGTCGGTTGTAACTGTGTAGCTGTCCTTTGACATATCGCCTTCGTATTTTGCGAGCGGATTTGAGAAATTTTCCTTGACGAGCTCACCGAATTTAGCAAATTCAGCAGCATCCGGCTCAGGGAAAAGACCTCTCTTGTCGATTACCATGCCGAGAAGGAGGTTTGTGTTTCTGCCGGTAGCAACAATGTAGTTATTGAGAAGATTCTCGGCAGGAACGATCTTGCTTTCTTCATTTTCCATCCAGAACCAGCTGCGTCTTCTGTTAGGCATATCTGATTCGGCAGGTCTCCATGTGTTTCCGAAAGGATTACCGCCTCTTCCGTCAACAACATCCTCAGTGCCGTTGAAATTCTCGGGCTTGAAGTTAATCGTAGCATAGCAGTCATCAGGAGCGATACCGCTCTCGTTTCCTACCCAACGGATGCCTGTCGGTATATCGATAGGTCCCTGGAAAACGATTGCGTTCGGCTGAAGCTTTTTGAGAAGTCCCGTAACATCGGGGCCGCCCTGCTCAACAGGCAGACAACCGCCGTCAAACCAGATTTCAAAGAGCTCGCCGTATTCCTTCCAGATCTCGTTTAGCTGCTGGATTACGATCTTATTGTACTCTTCCTGAGTAACTTTTCCTGCAACAGGAGTTCCCGGGTTATCAACGCCGAGATAGCTGTTTGCGGATGTGCTGTAATAGAGTCCGGGACGCAGACCGTATTTTTTGCAGGATTTAACGAAGTCGCCAACAATGTCGCCCTTGCCGTTTTTCCACGGAGAAGAAGCTACACTGTAAGGATGAGCCTTTGTCGGCCAGAGGCAGAAGCCTGTGCAATGCTTTGCAACGAGGACGGCGTATTTTGCGCCTGCGCTCTTTGCTGCCCGGATCCATTGGTCTGTGTCAAGCTCTGTCGGATTGAAGAGAGATGCATCAGGTGTGTGGTTCCAGTCGTGCCATTCGAATGATGGCTGGAAAACCGGTATGTCATAGTGGATGAGTACACCGATTTCACAATCTGCCCATTCCTTCTGAAGTGGGCTCGGAGTGAGAATTTCTTTTTTCCCCATATTGTTTTTCTCCTTATTTTATTATTTTTTCTCCGTCGAAGGCAAAGAAGCCCTTTGAACAGCCGCCCGTTCCTCCGTTGAGAAGGTACGAAACGTATGCCTTTTGCATTCCTGTCTTTTGGGGGAGAAGAGAATAATCATTATCTTTTGCCGGCCATGCTGTGCCGAAAAGTCTCCACAGGTCGCTGTTGCCGACCGAGGTATCGTTGTGAACGAGCTCAAAATCGTTCATAAAGCTGATGACGTTGGATTTTGCCGGAAGAAAATCATAATGCTTTTCGTAGAGCAGCCATGAGTGGCAGTGAAAGATCGCATAGCCTGACTGATTGAAGAACCTGTATGCTCTGCGGTATGAATCAAGCCTTTTCTCGGCAGTGATCGGTTCACCCTCAGGGATGTGGATGTTGATGACGGGCATATCTTCGTAAAGCACAACTCCGCCTACAACTCTGCCGTTATCGTGCGGCTGAACAGGAAATCTCTCAAACTGGAGTCTTCCGAGCCTTACCACACGGCCGATAATCTGAACAAAGAGCCAGCTGTATTCAAGAAGACCCCAACGTCCTGTTCTGGCAAAGCAAACCTTTGCCCAGATGGTGATATCGAGGAGCGAATCGTAATAAACATCCATTCCCCAGCCCTTGGCAAGATATCTCTCCTTCATTCCGATGGTGAAAAGCTCAATGGCAGTGAGCCTGAGAAGGTTTTTATCAACGCCCTTTTCTTCGGCGAGCTTATCTATCAATGCGGGATTTTCGTTTTTTACGGCGATTGAATACGCCTCGATTCCCTTCAGCTTTTTTTCAAAATCGTAATCTGAAGCTATTACATCAACGAGTGCAAGAACTTCATTTATTGCATCCTGCGGAAGAGCGATGTAATCATGAATATCTTTCAGATGACGGGTAACAAGTACTTTATCCATATAAATTTTCCTTTCATTATATAATTCTATTATACAGGAACACCCTTAAAATGTCAATACAAAATGAAAAAAAGCTCAATAAAAAAACTTTTGCGTATAATGCTTGAAAAAAAGAATAATATATGATATACTTTTAATAAAGACCGTAAAATCGGAATTGATTTTTCATGGAGGCTGTTATGAGCTTTTTCGGCAAGTTGTTTGTACGTAAAACAGATGCAAAAATCAGACCGTATTTCAAGCATTGCGATGCAGTGAAATATATGCAGGACAAGGGCATGACGTTTGATTATGAGATCGTGAAGGTGATTTCATCAAAGGACGAGGAGAAAAGGTTTGTAATATTGAAGGACAATCGGGGAACATTCAGATTTGTGTATCAGGTACTTCATTGCTTTGATGAGGACGAATGGAAGTACATCGGCTGTTCCGAGGAAACTAATCCGGGAGTCTGGCAGTCATGGGGGCGCTTTGCAGAGGTGTTTGATTGCCTGGATACGGCGCTCGGGGAGATCAAGGCCACTCCCGAATATAAAAATAATTTTTGAGATTGAAATGAACGGATATTAACAGTATCCGTTCTGTATTTTAGAGGAAAAAGATATGGATATTAAAAAACAGATTTCAGATCATATTGATTTGCTTGCGGAAGAGATGAAAAACGATCTTGCGCTTCTCGTTTCTGTACCAAGCGTGAAGGGCGATGCCGAGGACGGCTGTCCTTTCGGAAAAGAACCTGCAAGAGCACTTTCGGCTATGCTTGAATTGTGCGGGAAATACGGATTTGAAACGAGAAATATAGAGAATGCGATAGGCTATGCCGATTTTTTTGCCGGAGAAGAGCCTTATCTCGGAATGCTGAGCCATATGGATGTTGTGCCGGCAGGCGACGGATGGAACACGAATCCGTTTGAACTCGTTTTCGAGGACGGAATGCTTTACGGCAGAGGAACGAGTGATGACAAGGGCCCTGCAATAGCGGCACTCTATGCGATGAGAGCTGTAAAGGAGCTCGGTCTGCCTGTTTCAAAGAACGTCAGATTTATTATCGGTTCGGATGAGGAATGCGGCTCAAAGGATCTTCCTTATTATTTTGACAGGGAAAAGACACCTGAATTGTCATTTTCTCCGGATGCGGAATTCCCGCTTATCAATACTGAAAAGGGCAGATTTGCTCCGTGCTTTGAAATCACCGTGAATGACGGCGATACGGCAAAGAAAATAGTATCAATGGAAAGCGGAAACGCTGTTAATGCCGTGCCGAATAAGGCAAGTATAGTGCTGAAGGGCTTTGATAAGGAAACGATTATAGACGCCGCAAAGAAGACCGAAGAGAAAACAGAAACAGAAATAGATATCGGATATGAGGAAGACATGATAACGGTCACTGTAAACGGAAAAGCGGCTCATGCTTCCACTCCCGAAACAGGAATAAACGCATTGACTGCGGCAATAGCATTTGCGGCGGAAATCACGGATGAAAATTCAGAGGAAAGAGCAGCATTCATCAGGCTTAAAGAATTTTTCCCGCACGGAAAGACCGGCGGAGATGGTCTCGGCGTTGAGCGTGAGGATGAAATGTCAGGAAAGCTGACGCTGACGCTTGACAAGCTCATTTATGACGGCAAAAAGCTCACGGCATGGTTTGACAGCAGACTCCCTGTTTCGGCAGATCATGAGAATACGGTCCTTCCGATAAAAGAACAGCTTGAGGGGGCCGGCTTTACCTTCAGGAGCATGGATGTTACGCCTGTTCACCACGTTGACGAGAACAGTGCGTTCGTCAGAACGCTTCTTGAGGCTTATGAGGCTTTTTCCGGCAGAAAGGGGGAGTGCATAGCGATTGGCGGCGGCACATATGTTCATGATATTGAAAACGGCGTTGCTTTCGGCAGCATAATGCCGGATGTTGATACGCATATGCACGGAGCAAACGAATTTATGCCTTTTGAGGACCTTATTACGGCGGCAAAGATATATGCTTATGCAATAACTGAAATCTGTAAATAAAAATTCATCAATGAATCAGAAAATCGGGTTGACTTTTGCACAATAAACTGATATAATATACAGTGAATGTTTGCCTGTAAATTCAGGATGGAAAAAACACGAAAAGAGATAACAGTATGGCGTTTTTTAAGCTCAGAAGCATACACATTATGCACAATAAGAATACAGCTGCAAGCCCTGCCGCAAAAATGACTGTACCGAAAACAGTTGTTCTGCCTATGTCAATGCATATAGGCGCTCCTGCCGTTCCGGTGGTAAAGGTCGGAGACACGGTCAAGAAGGGTCAGCTTATTGCAACTGCCGGCGGATTTGTGTCCTCTCCGATTTATGCAAGTATTTCGGGAAAGGTTAAGAAGATTGAGGATTGTCTGCTGAACGGAGGAAATTATTCCCCTGCCGTTGTGATTGAAAGCGACGGAACAGAAGAATGGTCAGAAGATATTGCTCCCAAGAATGTTGAGACATTTGAGGAATTCATCAATGCTGTCAAAGACAGTGGTGTTGTAGGACTCGGCGGAGCAGGCTTCCCGACACACGTTAAGCTCGGTATCAAGGATATGTCGAAGCTTGAGTACATTATTATCAACTGTGCGGAGTGCGAGGGATATATCACTTCGGATACACGTACACTTCTTGATAATACGGATGAGTTCATTGATGCAATAGCTCTCCTCAGAAAATTCTACGGCGATAAGAAGATCTACATAGGAATTGAGGACAACAAGCCCGAATGCATCGAGAAGCTGAAGAAGAGAATCGGAGAATACAATGTTGAGCTGGCGGTGCTTCCGTCAACATACCCGACAGGCGGCGAGAAGGTGCTTGTCTACAACATCACGGGAAGAGTGATTCCGGAAGGAAAGCTTCCGCTTGACGTCGGTGCCATTGTAATCAACTGCACAACTCTTGTTGCAATAGACAGATACATCAGGACAGGTGTTCCGCTCATAGAGAAGACGGTCACTGTTTCCGGCTCTGCAATCAGAAATCCTCAGAACGTGCTTGCTCCGATAGGAACATCGGTCAGGGATATCGTTGAGTTCACGGGCGGATACGCAAAGGAACCGAAAAAAATCATTTACGGCGGCCCAATGATGGGTATCTCGATGCCGGATGACAGTTGCGTTATTATGAAGAATACAAATGCGGTACTGGCATTTGACGAGAAGGATGCAACGCCTCCGAAGGAAACGGAATGCATCAACTGTGGAAGATGTGTTGCGCATTGCCCGATGAGACTTATGCCGGCACAGCTTTACATAGCATACAACAATAAGAATATAGAAAGACTTCAGGAACTTAAAACAGGTATCTGCATGGAGTGCGGATGCTGCAGTTACGTTTGCCCGGCTAAGAAGCCTCTTGTTCAGACAAACAAGCTTGCAAAGGCATTGCTGAAGAGCGCACAGGGGGCACAGAAAAAATGAGTCAGTTAGTTACACAGGTTTCACCTCATATTCATGATAAAACAACTACACAGAAAATAATGCTCGATGTGCTGATAGCACTTTGCCCGACGGCGATTGCATCTGCATTCATATTCGGAGCAAGAGCACTTCTTGTAATTGCAGTCTGCGTTGCGACTTCAGTTGCTGCGGAGTGGATATTTGAAAAAATCTGCAAAAGACCTGTCACGGTGATGGATCTTTCGGCAGCGGTTACAGGTATGCTTCTTGCATTCAACCTTCCTGTTGATATTGAAATCTGGCAGGCTATGTTCGGAAGCACAGTTGCGATAATCGTTGTAAAGCAGCTTTTCGGCGGTATCGGAAAGAACTTTGCAAACCCGGCAATTACGGCAAGAATCGTAATGCTCATTTCATTCTCCACAACAATGTCAAGATGGGTACTCCCGAACGGAGTTGAAATGACATCGTCTGCAACTGCACTTGCAGTGCTTAACGGAGCAGAGGGTGAGCTTCCTCCGGTATGGAATATGCTTATTGGTCTGAGAGGCGGATGTATCGGTGAGACATGCATACTCACACTTCTTATCGGCGGAATTTATCTCCTCATCAAGAAGGTCATCACATGGCATGCTCCTCTCTCATTCATCGCAACGGTATTTCTTTTTGCACTTGTTCTCGGCAAGGATCCTCTTTATCACGTTCTTTCCGGCGGACTTGTTCTCGGTGCCGTATTTATGGCTACCGACTATGCAACAACTCCTTACACAAAGTGGGGTAAGGTAATATTCGGCGTTGCGTGCGGCGTAATGACAGTGCTTATCCGTGTTTACGGTGCTTATCCGGAGGGTGTATCATTCTCAATTCTATTTATGAACATTGTTACACCTTACATCAATAAGCTTACACATTCAAGACCTTTCGGAGGTGCAAAAGCATGAAGAATGATAATGTAAAGGCGTTTGTTGTCCTCGTGCTGATATGTGTTGCCGTAGCGGCGCTTATGGGCATTGTGAATTATGCGACAGAGCCTATAATCAAGGACATAGAGATTCAGAAGACCAATGCTTCACTCAACACTGTAATGCCTGACGGAGGATCATTTGAAAAGCTTGCTGTTGCTGGACTTCCTTCAACAGTAAAGGAAGCATACAGCGCAAAGAACGGCGGCTACGTTTTCAAGCTTGTAACAAACGGTTACGGCACAGGTCTTACGATAATATGCGGAATCGATGAAAACGGAAACGTGATCGGCTGCGAATGCATTCAGTCAAACGAAACACTCGGCAAGGAAAAGACATATGGAGAAAGCCTTGTCGGAAAGAATAATTCCGATATTGAAGCAGCAGATACTGTTTCGGGAGCTACTCTTACAACGAGAGCTTACAAGAAAGCGATTACGGATGCCCTGAAGGCATTTGAGACAATCAAGGAGGCAAAGTGATATGAGTAAGCTTCAGAATTTCTTAAAGGGACTTATCAAGGAAAACCCTGTACTTGTCCTCGTACTCGGCACTTGCCCTACACTTGCCGTTTCAACCAAAATCGAGAATGCGATCGGTATGGGACTTGCCGCAACGGCAGTTCTGCGCTGTTCAAACATTGCCATTTCAGCACTGAGAAAAGTTATTTCGGATAAGGTCAGGATCCCATGCTACATAGTATTGATCGCAGGCTTTGTTACTGTTGTTTCAATGATACTTCAGGCTTATGCAAACTCACTTTATGAGGCACTCGGTATTTACCTTTCACTTATCGTTGTAAACTGTATCATCCTCGGCAGAGCGGAAATGTATGCAAACAAGCACGGAGTGCTTGATTCAGCTATTGATGCGGCGGGAATGGGACTCGGATTCACTCTTGCACTCTGCCTTATGGCTTTGATAAGAGAAACACTCGGACAGGGAACATTCTTCGGTATGGAGATACCTGTTCTTGCCGACAATCATATTTCGATCCTTTCAAATGCTCCGGGCGGATTCTTTGTATTCGGATGCCTCATTGCTCTTGTAAACAAGATATCAAAGGGAAAGGCGATCAAGAAGAAGGAATTCGGTTGCTCAGGCTGTCCTCAGGCGGCTCTTTGCGGCAAACAGGGACATTGCGGTGAAAAGAAGGAGGCAGAAAGCAAATGATAAAGAATCTTATTGTTATTCTTATGACCTCGGTGCTTGTCAATAACTACGTTCTTGTCAAGTTCCTCGGTATCTGCCCGTTCCTCGGCGTTTCAAAGAAAATAAATCAGGCGGCAAGTATGGGCATTGCGGTTACGTTTGTCCAGATACTTGCAACGGCTGTAACGTGGCCTATACAGACATATATTCTCGACAGATACGGACTCGGATATATGCAGACGATAGTATTCATTCTCGTTATTGCAACACTTGTTCAGTTCGTTGAGATCGTACTCAAGAAATATATGCCTGCTCTTCACAAGTCACTCGGTATTTATCTGCCGCTTATCACCACGAACTGTGCTGTTCTCGGTGTAACGGTAAATAATATCAATGACGGATACACATTTGTTGAGTCAATAGTCAGCTCTCTCGGATGCGGCCTCGGCTTCCTTTTTGCAATGGTTCTTTTTGCCGGCGTAAGAGGACAGATGGAAAGATGCAATCCTCCGAAGGCATTCCAGGGCTTGCCGATTACACTCATTGCGGCATCAATCGTTTCAATAGCATTCTACGGCTTTGCCGGAATTATTGATAATCTTTTCATGTAATGCAGGGGAGGAATTGATAATATGGGCAAAATACTTCTGGTTGTAGGAATAGTGGCAGGAATAAGCGTTATCTGCGCGGCAATTCTTATTATTGCGGCAAAGTATATGCACGTTCCGACAAACGAAAAAGAAAAGAAAATAAGAGAAGTGCTTCCGGGTGCGAACTGCGGTGCGTGCGGCTTTACGGGCTGTGACGGATACGCAAAAGCGATTGCCGAAGACAAAACGGATAAAACAAACCTCTGTGTTCCGGGTGCGGATGCGGTATCAAAGAAGATTGCCGAGATAACCGGACTCGAAGCGGCAGATGTAATAGAGCAGGTCGCAACAGTTCGCTGCATGGGCGACTGCAAAACCTGTAAGGATAAGTCAGAATATGCCGGAGTACACAGTTGTGTAGCTGCAAAGATTATCTACGGCGGCAAGAAAGCCTGCACATACGGTTGTCTTGGATTCGGCGACTGCGCAAAGGTCTGCCCGAACGGAGCCATCTGCATTGAAAACGGCATTGCTCACGTAAATACGAAGCTTTGCACGGGATGCGGACTCTGCACAAAGACATGTCCTCAGCATATAATTTCCCTCATGGCTGATGTTGATAAGGTTATAGTGACCTGCAGCAGTAAGGAAAAGGGCGCACAGGTTAAGTCAAAGTGTTCACACGGATGCCTTGCCTGCAAGAAGTGCGAAAAGGTCTGTCAGCACGATGCGATTCACGTTGTGGATAACATTGCCGTTATTGATTACGACAAGTGTGTAAACTGCGGCGAGTGCGCAAAGAACTGTCCTGTTGGATGTATCATGGTTTCCGACTTTGCCGGAATACACAGATACATAGTTGAAGAATAAAAAGTAAAACAGAATATCCGATGTAATTACCCACCGAGCATTCGATGGGTATATTATTATAGAGAGGAGGTCACCGGATGAAAAAGATAGTTGCATTGTTCACAGTGCTTGTGATGATGCTGTGCCTTTCAGGATGCAGTCATACACTTTACCGTTATCAGAAGGTTTATGTAGGCGCATTCGATACGGTGATAACCATCTCCGGCTTTTCGGAAAACAAAAAGAGCTTTGATGAGACCGCAGATGAAATTTATGCAATTCTTGAGGAGTATTCAAGG
Organism: Clostridia bacterium; assembly: GCA_045627045.1. Classification (GTDB taxonomy): domain Bacteria; phylum Bacillota; class Clostridia; order HGM11327; family HGM11327; genus SIG351. The sequence goes on from JAZQMY010000067.1 coordinate 32,687, forward strand.
CTTTTTGACATCTATTCGGAATATGAAGGGATTGAAAACCTTTGCTCACTGAATAGAGATGCAAAGGTTTCACCCGTAAGCACGAACGAAAGAATAACGGAGCTTCTCGTATTTGCAAAGGACATCTTTTATCTGACTGATTCCAATGTGAATGCGGCTCTAGGAAGCGTGCTTTCGATCTGGCACGAAAAGAGGGAGGAAGCAATTGATGCTCCCGAAAAAGCATCTCTCCCCGAAATGGGAATTCTTGAGGAAGCTGCCATTCATACGGATATAGAAAAAATAATAACAGACAAAGAGAATAATACAGTTTTCATTGAGGATCCGGAGCTTTTCATTGATGTTGGCGCTGTTGCGAAGGGCTATGCGGTTGAAAAGGCGGCAAAGGCAATGGAGCTTGAAGGACTTTCCGGATGGGTAATAAATGCAGGTGGAAATGTCAGGACGATAGGCGAAAAGGCGGACGGCGGTAAGTGGAATGTCGGAATCACAAAGCCTTTTTCGGATTCGGAAAACGAGATTACATTGAAAATCGGCGGCGGACTTTCCGTTGTGACGAGCGGAAGCTATCAGCGGTATTACATAGTGAACGGGAAAAACTATAATCACATAATTGATCCCGGAACGCTTTTCCCGGCTGAAAAATATCTTTCGGTAACTGTGGTAACAAGTGATTCTGGTCTTGCAGATGCACTCTCCACGGCATTATTCATTATGGATATTGATGAGGGAAAGACTCTTCTTGAGAAATTCCCGGATGCAGAGGCCTTCTGGATTCTGCCTGACGGAACGCGTGATGAGACGGAGGGCTTCGGACAGTACAAATGAACAAAAAAGATATAATACTTGCCGCAGCATTGATAGCACTCTCACTTATTCTGCTTGCAGTTTTCAGGATAAATAAGGACGTCGGCAAATATGCGGCGATATACGTTGACAATGAGCTGTATGAGAGGCTTCCTCTGGACAGGGATACGGAGCTTTTGGTAGAAACGGAACGAGGCAGAAACAAGGTGGTTGTTCTTGACGGCGAGGTTTTCGTGGAGGAGGCCGATTGCCCTGATCTGATTTGTGTCAGGACGGGAAAGAAGAGCCGTGAGGACGAGATGATCGTCTGTCTGCCGAATAAACTTGTGGTCGTGGTGGAGAGGTAATGGAAATGAAGAAAACTCTTTATATCGCATACGTTTCCGTAATGACCGCGGTGGCACTTATTTTCAGCTATATAGAATTCCTGATACCGATTGATTTGGGCTTCCCAGGGGCCAAATTAGGGCTTGCAAACGCGGCAATCACATCGGTACTCTTCTTGTTTGATATCAAGACGGCATTTACAGTACAACTCTTAAGAATAGTTCTTTCAGGATTGCTTTTTTCCTCACCTATGGCGATGCTTTACAGCCTTGCGGGAGGGATGCTCAGCTTCTGGGGAATGGTGCTCATCAGGAAAACGGGTAAGTTCAGCATCGTGGGAGTGAGTACGGCAGGCGGTGTGCTTCTTAATGACGGCCAGCTTGCGGTTGCGCTGTTTGCACTTGAGACGGTAAAACTTGCTTATTATCTGCCTGTCCTGATTATTGCAGGAACGCTGACAGGTCTGGTGATAGGCATAATTTCAAAGCTGATGATAAAATATATGCCTGAAGGAATAATAAAGAGATACAAGTAAGGCAAATAATTTTTTTACATGAATATAAGATAAAAAATACAGATTTAGAGGAGAAATGACAATGTTATTCGGAAAGAAAATCACAAAAATACTGACAGTTGAAGGAATGCACTGTATGCACTGCGCTAAGGCGACAGAAATGGCATTGAAGGGCATTCAGGGCGTATCCGGAGTCAAGGTTGAGCTTGAAACAAAGAAAGTTACGGTAACATCAAGAGCGCCTCTTGACGACGAAATACTCAGGCAGGCTGTAAGCGATGCCGGCTTTGAAGTCGTCGATATACAGTAATGGGAGAAGAATATGGGATTGAATATCTGTGTATATTCGTCTTCAAGTGATTCGCTTGAAGCAAAATATTATGATATTGCCGAAGAACTCGGAGAAAAAATGGCATTAAGAGGACACTCGCTCGTTTTTGGCGCAGGAGTTGTCGGAACAATGGGTGCCACGGCGAGAGGAATAAAGAAGGGCAATGGAAGGATAACGGGTATTATTCCCGAGAAATTGAATATCAAGGGAATAGTATACGAAGAATGCGACGAGCTGATTATTACGCCGGAGATGCGTTCGAGAAAGAAACTTCTCGACGAAAGGTCGGATGCGTTTGTCGCTCTTCCCGGTGGATTCGGTACTCTTGAAGAGGTTCTTGAAGTAATTACATCAAAACAACTCGGATATCACTCAAAACCGATAGTATTTCTTAATATAGATGGGTATTTTGATCCTCTTTTTGAAATGTTTGAGAGAAGCTATTCGGAAAAGTTTGCTAAGCCTGTTTATAGAAACCTTTATCACGTTTCATATGACGTAAATGATGCGATTGAATACATAGAGAACTATAAACCTATGGAGCTGGGACAGAAATGGTCATGAATCTGGTGAATTTGAGGCTCAAAACGTCTCTATCGTTCGTTAAAAAATGCAAAGCGATGGCTGATATCGGCTCAGATCATGGCTATGCAAGCATATATGCGGTTCAGACCGGGATAGCAGAGAAAGTCATTGCGACGGATATAAGCCGACCTTCGCTTGACAAGACGGAAAGACTTGTTGAGAAGTACGGCCTCGGCGATAAAATCGAATGCAGATGCGGTGACGGGCTGAAGATTCTCTCTCCGGGGGATGCAGACGTTATGTTTGCCGCAGGAATGGGAGCAGAATTGCTTGCAGACATAGTGCTTCAGAGCGAGGAGACATCAAAAGGCTTTTCACAGATGATTTTACAGCCTATGAACAACGCCGAGCCTCTCCGAAGAAGACTTTCCGAAGCCGGATTTTCAGTATATGACAGGGCGATCGTGATCGAAAACGGCAAATACTATCAGACGTTAGAAGTAGTTTACGGAAATGCAAAAGAGCTTTCGGATATAGAATACGAGCTCGGAACGTTTGTTTTCAGGGAAAAGATACCTTTTGCCTCGGAGTATATCGCATACATGATAAAACACTACGAAAACATAAAGAAATACATTGGCGAAAACGATTCGGATCAGGCGTGCAGGATACTGAAGGAAGCCGATGAGAAAACAGCACGTTACAGGGAGGCACTTTTATGGGCGAATGCAGAGTGAAGGACATAATCTCCATAATGAATTTCATAGCACCTGAAAAGCTTGCGGCTGGCTTTGATAACACGGGCTTTACTGTCGGCGACAGGGAAAGCGTTGTCACGGGCATTGCGATGACGCTTGACTGCATGGAGGAGACAGTGGATTTTGCCATCGAGAACGGCTGTAATATGATCATCTCACATCATCCGCTCATTTTTGATCCGTTGAGGTCGGTTACTACGGATTCACCTGTGGGAAGAGTGGTATATAAGCTTATCAGAAACGGAATAGCATTCTATGCGGCTCATACGAATTATGACAGGATATCAGGCGGAACAGACGATATCCTTGCGGCGGCGGCAGGTATTTCCGATGCAAAGAGGCTTGAAGGAGATTGTCTTGACGGCGAGCCGATCGGCTTCGGAAGGATAGGCACTCTTGCCGGAATCACGGCAGGCGAGCTTAAAAGGAGACTTGAAAAGGCTATGGGTGCGCCCGTAATTTCCACGGCAGATGATGACAGGATATTGAATGCTGCCGCATCCTGCGCAGGGGCAGGCTCTTCGCTTGTGGCTGAAGCGGCAAGAAGAGGCGCTGAGATTTTTATTACAGGAGAGGCAAAATACAGCGCCGTAGTTGACGCAAAACGCATGGGAATGGATGTAATTCTCTGCTCTCATCAGAGATCTGAACAAATTTCTCTCGAATCATTAAAAAACACTTTACAAAATCGCTTAAATGGTGTAAAATATAATGTAAGTGTACTAATGGTACCGTTTGATCCGTTATGGAAGTGACAAAAGTTTTTATTTGAAAATAATACATCAATAATATATATGGCTGTATCGGTCTGATAGCGGTACGGCGGGAAGCAAAGGTGAATAAACAGTGGACGCACAGTTGGAAATTTTGTTGAAAATACAGGCTATTGAGATTAGTATGGGCGAGCTTGAAGGCAATAAGAAGAAGCTCCCCATCAGAAAGCAGATCACGGATATAGTTGCTGAAGTTAATTCCATGCAGGAGATGTACCAGAGAACGGAATCGGTTGTTCTCAAAATGGAGCAGAGCTATGCAGAAATAAAGAAGAGCTGCAATTCGCTCACAAAGAAGCTTGAAGCGGCAATGAAGCAGCTTGAGGAGCTTCCTGATGATGCGTCACCTGAAATGGCAGACCAGATCGGCGAAAGCGTAGTATCGATCAAGACTTCTGCAGAGAAGAAGACAAACGAGCTCAGCAAGATGAAGGCTCAGCTTGAGAAGGCTTCAAAGATGGCTCTTGAAATCGGAAAGACGATTAATCAGCGCAAGCAGACTTATGACACACTCAAGCCTGACTATGACAAGCAGGTTGCCCAGATCGATGCTGAAATAGCAAAGAAAAAGGCAGAGGTTGAAGAGCTCGAAAAGACAGTTGATGACGTCTTGATGAAGAAATATAAATCTGCAAAGGCAAAGCTGAATAAGCCTCCGCTCTTTGAGCTCACGGGTTCAAGCTGTAAGTGCTGCAATATGTCACTCACAGGCGGCGGAAAGAAGAATACATCGAATGGTTTGTTCGGTGAATGCGAAAACTGCGGTGCGCTTCTTTACACAACAAAATAATACTGACAATATCTGAGCAGAGCAAACGGTCGCAGGTACGAAGGTATCGGAGGAAAGTCCGGGCTTCATAGGGCAAGGATGCCGGCTAGTTACCGGTGGAGGCGACTCTAAGGAAAGTGCAACAGAAATAAACTGCCGGAGATTTCTCCGGTGATGGTGGAAAGGCAAGGTAAGAGCTTACCGCATCTGTGGTAACACGGATGGCTCTGTAAACCCCATCTGAAGCAAGGTATATAAGGCAAAATGTGGCTGCCCGTCACGCCTTGAACACCGCTTGAGCATATCGGAGACGGTATGCCTAGATTGATGACCGTTCACGACAGAACCCGGCTTATAGTTCTGTCTCAGATAAAATATTAAAACTCCGTATTGCCATTGGCGGCGATACGGAGTTTTTCTTATTACGATTATAAGCTTTTTTCAGCCGTTTCTTCAGTTGACGGCTTTTTCTTCTTCTTTATATATCTGTCTTCTTCGCTGAAGATGCATCCGCAGTATTTCTGCATATAAAGTCCCAGCTCTCTTGCCCTGTCCTGTCCTTCACGGAAATACGGTCTGAAGTCCCTGTAAAGGAATTCAACATTATATTTCTTTGCACAGCGCTCTGCCGTTTCGATAAGAAGCTCATGGTTCTGATAAGGGCTTACAAACAATGTGGTGCAAATGTGCGAAAAGCCGTTTTCGGCGGCGAAGCGGGCAGTTTCATCAAGACGCATATCATAGCAAAAGCGGCATCTTCCTGAAAAATCGCCGTTGATTTCGGTGATGAAATGCCTGAGGCCGTATTCATTGTTGATCAGAAGCCTGGCTTTGATGGAAGCGGCATAGTCAACAAGCGTATTCTTTCTCATTTTGTATTCTGTTGCGGGATGGATATTTGGATTGTACCAGTACAGCGTCGGCTCTATGCCCTCATTGCGGAGAGTTTCAATGCACATTATTGAGCAGGGAGCACAGCAGGTGTGAAGCAGGAGATTCATAGGGTAATTTCTTCTTTCGTGAAGTTTTTGGTTATATTTTAACTCAAAATCCGGGTGATGTCAATATGAAATGAAAAAAAGCTTGCAGGAATCGGTTTTTTATGGTATCATATATAAAATTATATGATTCGGAGAGAAAAAACAATGAGAAAAAGTTTATCAAAGCTTATTACAGTTCTCCTTGTTCTTTCGGTGATTTTTTCACTGATTCAGACGGGAACGGTATTTGCTGAAGAAAAGACGACGATAACTTATGAGTTTACGGGCGAACACAAGGATGACCCCGGATATGCTGACGGAAAAATTACATTCCACCCCGGCAATGATTGCACAATGTGGGATTACTATGTTATTTATTTCGGAAATGAAGACGGCGTGCTTCCTGATTACAGATATATCGGCACGGCTGATGTTACGGGAGATGAGGAAGTATTTGTGATTCCGGAGCATATGCTCATTCCGGACGGTGCAACGAGAATTCTCGTATTCGACAGCGAGGAGCCGAAGGATACGGATACTTCACTTGAGAACCTCATTTGTGAAGCAGAAATCCCGGAGTACAAGCGCCTGAAGTCGGAGAATCTGGGAGAACCAGAGCTCGTTTTTGCATCTTTGTCAGACCTTCACCTTAATTACAAATGGGCAGATGAGAAGTGGCTCAGAGCATTGAATTATTTCCAGTCGATCGGAATTGATCTTATCACAATATCGGGAGACTACACGAATGACGGCTGCGACGAGCAGTTTACAAAGTTTGTCAATCAGATAAAGAATTCTGATTACACAGGCAGAATCTGGGGCTGCATCGGAAATCACGATACGGGAAACAAGGAAAACTACAAAGCATATCTTGCAGACTACTGCACCGGCGGAACTGATCTTTATTTCTATAAGGTTGCCGAAAACGGAGATATTTTTATATTTATGGCAGAGGATACTCTGTCACAGACAGACTACTCGAATATTGATGATTGCTTTTCAAAAAAGCAGCTTGACTGGCTCGAGAATTTACTTGAAACATATTCGGGAAAAGGTCACAATATTTTTATTTACGAGCACGCAAACTTCCTCAACTGGGGTGCAGGCGATGTAATTCCGGGCGTTTACGTTCAGCCTCTGCACATCACACCCGACAGACCGCACAATACGAGACTTGTTGCACTTCTCAATGAATACAAGGAAGCAATATTCATCACAGGCCATACTCACGTTGCTTTCAGCGAGGGAGTAAATTTCGTTGGCAATGACGGCAAGACGGCAAGAACGGTTCACAACAGCTCCGTTTCACAGATAAGAGTATATGACACGCTCAAAAAGAGCCTTATATATAATACAAACGAATATGAGAGCGAAGGCTATATCGTCAAGGTTTATGCAGATAAGATCATTTACACCGCAATGGACCTCACGGGACACATCACGATACCTTCCGCAAGCTTTATTCTTGAAGCGTTCTCACTTGATCACACGGATACGGCAGATATCAAGGAAATATCGATCAACAAGGAGAAATCAATGCTTTTCTATGAAGTCGGCGAGGATTCGGAAGACATTTCTCTTGTGCTCGACGTAACATATCAGGACGGAACGGTAAAAGAGGTTTCTGAGGGCTACAACGTGCTTCTCATGAATAGGGCTTCAACAGTTCTGACTGACCAGACAAAAATCACAGAAGACACGGATTACATTCTTGTATTTTACGGCGGCTGCTACACAACCTTCACACCGCAGTTCATAACAGAGAATTATCTGAACTATCTTGCAGGACATGGCACAAAGGAATCTCCTTACCTGATTTCAAGCGCAAGGGACTTCTACTTTTTCACAAGAGCAACAAAGCTCATGGTAAGCGAGCGCGAATACGGCATTGAGGTGCTCACACGGAAGAACTACTTCAAACAGACTGCCAATATTGATATGTCGGAGCTTGACGATTCACTTGATTATTCGGGAAACGATGCAAACAATTATGCAGACTACTGCTTTGAAGGCGTGTATGACGGCGACGGATATACACTCAACGTTGATATTCAGGGCAAGGGCGGAAACACATCAGTTTTCCCGAGCATCAAGGGTCTCCTGATGAACCTCAGAATCACAGGTAAAATAACCCCTGCATATGATTCCACAAACGTTCAGGTAATAAGAGGAGTAAAGAAGGGCGGCGCAGTAATAAACGTTATTTGCGACGTTGAGTACACAGGCGGAAAGGTATCGGGCATATACAATACAGAGGGCAGTCTGATCGATGTCTGCATAGGCGGAAAAGCCGACGTTACAAAGCTCACTGTAAAGGGCAGCAACTATGATCCCGAAAACGCTGTGTCCGTTTACCACAATTTCAGAAACGAAGACGGAACAGAGCTTGAAACAGAGGATATTCTCTTTGAGGCAGACGAGAATAAGCTTCAGAAGCTCTTTGACAGAAGAAATGAGACAGAAACGGTTCTTATTTCATCGATCGTAGATAAGTACGGCTTCAGCGCAGAGAATATAATCAAGTGGACCTATGACTGGGACGAACCCGATGCGCCTGAAAAGGCTTCAAACGGTTACCTCATCTGGATCATCATTGCGGCGGCAGTGCTTGCGGCAGCGGCAATTATCCTCGTCATAATAAAGCGTAAAAAAGCGTAACGGAGCGTAAAAAAAGGGGACTTGCATTATTACGGATAATGGTGTATAATAACATAATACAGAGTTAATTTTAACGAAAAACAGGAGAAAACATGAGAAAAGTAAAAATACTGACTGATTCAACGTCTGATCTTAATGAAGAATTATACAAAAGATACGACCTTGATGTTATATCTCTTAAGGTAAATCTCGGTGATAAAGAATTCACTGATATGGTTGATATAACACCGAGAGACATACTTGCATATGTGGAGAAGACAAAGACACTTCCCAAGACTTCGGCTCTCTCAACTATGGACTTTGAGCTCTTCTTCAAGAAATATCTTGATCTTGATTATGATATCGTATATATCGGCATCGGAAGCAAGATGTCTTCTGCATACAATGCGGCAAGAATGACAGCAGAGGAGCTTGCACCGGACAGAATTTTTGTAGTCGATTCGCTGAATCTTTCCACAGGCACAGGACTCCTTGTCTGCAAGGCAGGAGATATGATGCTTGAGGGCAAGCCTGCAAAGGAAATTGCGGAGGAGATTACCGGGCTCGTGCCGAAGGTAAGAGCAAGCTTTGTTGTAGATACCGTTGATTACCTCTACATGGGCGGAAGATGCTCAACTCTTGAAAGTTTTGCCGCAGGTATTTTCAAGCTTCGTCCGAGACTTGTTGTCAAGGATGGCGTTACGGTATCTGACCAGAAGTACAGAGGCAATTTTGAGCGTTGTCTTGCAGGCTACATCAAGGACACCATTGCCGGAATGTCAAATATAGACAAGACAAGAGTATTCATCACGAATGCCGCAACGGCAGATCCTGCTGTGAATGATGCCGATTACGAGGTCGCAAAGGCAGAGGTTGAAAAGCTTTCTCCTGATGAGATTTGCTATTCTCATGCAGGCAGTGTTGTATATTCGCACTGCGGCCCGAGAACGCTCGGAATACTCTATATTGATAACAACTGATATGCCACGCAGAGCCACGGTTAACGCTCCTGCAAAAGTGAACTTTTATCTTGATGTGACAGGCAAAAGGGACGACGGATACCACAATATCGAGACTGTAATGCAGACTATTGATATATGCGACACGCTTACCTTTTCAAAGGCGATGCATAAAGAGATAAGAATATCTTTTGTAGGCGGAAATAAATTCAATATTACATCCGGCGAAAGAAATCTTATTCACAAAGCGGCAGAAGCTCTCGGAGTGTGGGGAGTTGATGTCAGCCTTACGAAGAAAATCCCTGTGGAAGCAGGGCTCGGCGGCGGCAGCTCTGATGCGGCGGCAACTCTTAACGCTCTGAACGGGCTTTTTGAGCTTGGCAAGAGCAGGGAAGAGCTTGCGGCGATCGCGGCGGGAATAGGTGCGGATGTGCCGTTCTTTGTTTACGGAGGCGCGGCAGCAGCAAAAGGCATCGGGGAAGTGATTGAACCTCTCGAGCCTGTGACGGATTGGGAAATACTCATTGAGAAGCCTGAAAAAGGCTTATCCACTAAGGAAATATACAGGCTGATGGATGAGGAAGAAAGGGCGGAAGGTCATTCGCTTGACGAATTTCTTCTGCACTTCAGAAATTCGGATCCTGAGCTTCCGAAGTACATTTTCAATGCGATGGAGAATGTTTCGTTGAGACTTTGCCCTGAAATAGAGGAAGCAAAGAAGAAACTGCTTGACAAAGGCTGTGATGCCGCAATGATGAGCGGAAGCGGCTCGGCGGTATTCGGGCTGAGAAAGAAATAAATGGAAAGAAAAAGAGGAATGCAGGGAATGCACTCCTCTTTTATTATGCTACCCGAGAACGGTCCGGGCAAGGAAAACGTTATTCAAAAACAACGGACATAAAATGAGTTCCCCTCGCATTATCCATAACGTCTTTGCCTGTTTCAAGATCAGTGGTCTTGACTTTGACTCTGAAGTGGTATCCTGATGTGCCTCCTTGATACAGCACATCATCTATTGTGTACTCAAAATTCACGTCTGTTCTTTTGGCTTTGATCTCTTCAAACAGTTCACGTACCGTGGCTTCGGCTTCCTTGCATTGTTCAAGAAGAATGTCCGG
>JAZQMY010000068.1:0-22895 GCA_045627045.1 Clostridia bacterium
CAAAACAGGCAAACAAAGCACATCTCCGAAGCGACCATCGCTGAGGAAGATGTGCGGTATCATACACAACAACGTTGTTTGCTTTCGGTGGGGTTTGGGGAGGGGCTTTCTCAGAAAGCCTCTCCCCAAAAAAATTTGACAAATCTATCTGTAAATGTTATAATAAAAACAAAAATACTGTGGAGAAGAACATGAAGAACACGTTGAATTTTACGCCGAGGCTTGCAGAATCGCAGTTGAGATACAGGCTTCAGCTTGCGGAAAAGCGTCTGTCAAGTTTTCCGCTTGACAATCTTGATTTTATACTTGTTGACATGGAGCATCCCGAGGGCAGGGAACGCCATGCGCACCAGTGTCACACAGATCTTTCCGGCAGAACGATTGAGTTCCTGTCAGAGGCGCACTCTGTCCTCGGAAATTGCGATGACAGTTGGCTTGAAAGCATCGTGTCAAGAATCATTCTTAAAGCTCCTGACGTCAGAATGCTCAGGCGAATGATGGTTTATTATAAGTATTCCAATGATCCCGAGGCTTACAGATATATCGAGAAAACGCTTGAGGGAATGCTTGAGTTCATGGAGAGCTGCAACTCCGATGAGGAGTATGTCGAAAAAAAGAAAGCGGAAATCACGGATGATATCATGTATAAGTGTCCATGCGACATTGAACCCATCATTTATATGTACGAAATGACGAATGACGAAAGATATCTTCGTCTTGCGCACCTTGAATCAAAGGTTCAGAAAATCCTGATACATAATTCGCATTCGCACAGTAATCTCACCGTTCTGAGAAGTATGCAGAAAGCCGCAATGGTAACGGGTGACGAGAGCTGGACAGAAGAGGCAAATAAGGCAAGAAGAACCATTATCGATGAGCAGATGCCGTATGCGGACGGCTCGATAGCTGAGGGCTTCCCGAAGTCGTTCAGGACGGAAGGCTGCTCAACGGCAGATTGGGTCATAACAAACCTTCAGTATGGCAGAATGTACGACGATGACGAGGCGTACGATATTGCAGAACATTCGCTCTGGAATGCCGTTTTCTTCGATCAGTTCGTAACGGGTGGCTTCGGTCACAGAGATTACAATTACAGAGGCTACGGCACAGTGGTAGAGGAGGCATGGTGGTGCTGCACGCAGACCTGCGGCCTTGCACTCTGCGAGTTCGCACGCCATGCGGTTCAGCTCGTTGACGGAAAGATAAAGGTCAACTACCTTATTCCCGGCGAATTCACACTCAATAAGGACGGCAGAACGATCAAGGTAACGGTTACAACGCTTTTCCCTGAAAAGTTCGATGCGGTGATACACGTTGAGGGCGCAGGAGATACCGAGCTTATCGTCAGAATACCGTATTACGTCAGGCACGGCAGTGTGACAAAGAGAAATGCTTCCGACGGAAGCACATATTATTCGGTAAGCGGCAGAATGGGACACTATATTGAGAAGCGTGAGGATGGCTATTCGTTCAAGTACGGCCCGCTCCTCCTCGCATCCATGCTTGCAAACTGGCTCCAGACTCCGCCCAAGGCCGTCGAGGATACGACCAATGCCCCCGAGGGGTATATCAGGGAATCGGTTGACGGAAGCAAAGCGTGGGCAATACTTGATAAGCCTGATGAGGACGGCTTCTTTGACATTGCCGCAAACGGAAAAAATCCTGTATGGCTCTGCTTTGACGATGGCAACGGCTCACATTTCGGCACACATAATACCGCACCGGCTTATATCACACTTCATCTCGGCGACGGCAAAACGAAAAAACTTTTCCTCCAGCCGATGATGTATCAGACAAGTGCGCTTATTCTGAATAATGTCGCAACGGTGTTTGACGTTAAGATAAAGGATTGATAATTGAGATTAAAAGCCTCCGGAGATTCCGGGGGCTTTTTGTATCGGAAATAAAAAAGATGCGTATTTCCGAATACGCATCATGAATTATTTTGTTTTTACGAATATGTCTTGATGATTTCCTTTGCGATCTCGCTTTTCGTGACGCAGGTGTTCATGGCTTGCTTTTCGATGTATCTGTGAGCATCGGGTTCAGCCATATTCAGTCTGTCGATGAGAAGCCATTTTGCACGGTTAACGAGGCTGATCTCTTCCATTTTCTCGGCAATCGAGAGTGTTTTCTTTTCGAGCATACGCAAGCGCTCTCTTGCGGAGAGAAGTAAATCGAGAGTGTTCGTGACGACTGTTGCTGAGGTCGGCTTTGAAAGCGTGAATACTCCGTACGGCGCCACCTTGCCGCGTATTTCGGGATAAACCTCCGCACGCAGAAAAATCAGACAGATAGTGCTTTTGTCGGAAGAGATGTCTATTGCATACTTTGATCCCGAATCGTCCGGAAGAGGCGCATTTATCACCACAAAGTCGAACTGATTCTCAAGAGAGCAGCGCTTTGCATGAGAAATGCTGTTCGCATAGGTCAGGGATTCACATCCTGCGGCTGTCAGCAACGGAATGATAAATTCATTGAATTTATCGGAGGACGAAACAACAAGCGCACGGTAGTATCGCTTTTCAAGTGTCATTCTGGGTCCTCCTTTCGATTTAATGATTATCTGTTACAGTATGTTCTGATCAGCATCGGCGGCAGATATTGTCTGACGAATTCGCTTTCGCTTGCTTTGAGCTTTGCTTCCTCAAGTGAAGCGGGGAGCTTTGAAAACTGATTCTTAATTTCATCCGGCGCAGTAAAAAGGTTTATGTTTGCAGGCTCGGGCAGCTCACAGCCGTTTTGCAGACCGAAGAGCCCTGCATAAATCAGCAATGCAAATGCAAGGTACGGGTTTGCGAAGGGGTCCGGTGAGCGGAGCTCGGCACGCTTGTATTCGCCGTATGCGGCAGGAATACGGATGAGCTGGGAGCGGTTCTCGCTTGACCATGAAATATACTTCGGAGCCTTGAAGCTTCCGAGTCTCTTGTATGAATCCTCGCAGGGGTTCAGGAAAACAGTGATGTCCGATGCGATATTCAGCACACCGGCGATCAGCGAAGCGTAATGAACACTGCCGCCCTTGTCCTTGACGGACATATTGATGTGAAGACCGTTTCCCGGCTTGCCTTCGAGAGGCTTTGGTGAGAAATCCGCATAAAGCCCGTTTCGTGAAGCAATCGCTTTTACTACCGTTGAGAATGTCATTGCGTTATCTGCGGCAGAAAGAGCATCGGAATAGCGGAAATCAATTTCGTTCTGCCCCGGGCCTTCCTCGTGGTGTGAGCTTTCGGGGTGAATTCCCATCTGCTCAAGAGTCAGGCAGATTTCACGGCGGACGTTTTCTCCCTTGTCGTCTGGTGCAACGTCCATATATCCGGCTTTGTCATACGGTATTTTTGTAGGTTCTCCGTTCTCATCCTGTTTGAAGAGGTAGAACTCCATTTCCGTGCCGAAGTAGAAATTGAAGCCTGCTTTTTTAGCTTCTTCAACGGCGCGGATAAGTATGCTTCGGGTATCATTTTCAAAAATGCTTCCGTCCGGCCTTGTGATGGTGCAGAACATTCTTACGACCTTTCCGTGCTCAGGCCTCCAGGGGAGAATTGCGAGAGTATCGGGATCGGGGTGAAGAAAGAGATCGGAATTGACCTCTCCGCCGAAGCCGCTTACTGCGGAAGCATCAATGGCGATGCCGTGTGAAAACGCACGCTCAAGTTCGCTCGGCATAATGGATTTGTTTTTTTGCTTTCCGAATACGTCACAGAAGGCAAGACGGATAAACTTTACGTCTTCCTCCATAACGAATTGAGTGACATCCTGTTGAGAATATTTCATTTAATACCTGCTTTCTAATTTGCCACGTACATCTGTTTGTACGGATTGTTGCTGTCCGGCTCTATTTTAGTAAATGGAAAATTGATAATAGTATTCATATCATAACCGAAAAAATCACAGAATTCCTTCAGATAACACTGAATATCAGCCATATCGTTTTCACTTGCGGGTGATGCTGTAACGTTATCCGGGAATGATATGTCATCTGCCCTTGAGCGTATGAAGACCTTTCCGCCGTGCATACCTGTACATGGGAAATTGCTGATGATATTCTTGTCATCTTCAGTGAGGCCGAGCACGATTATTATCCCGCCTGCCTGATATTCACCGAGGAAGCTTCCGCATTTTCCACCGATAACGATTACCGGACGCTTGTTTTTGTATTCCTTCATGTGGATGCCTGCACGGTATCCTGCATTTCCCTTGACGTATATCTCGCCGCCTCGCATTGCGTAGCCTGCGGCATCACCGATATTTCCGTGAATGATGATTTTTCCGTTATTCATTGTGTCACCGACTGCATCCTGCGCATTCCCCATAACGGTGATCTCGGCGCCGTTGAGGTATGCACCCAATGCGTTTCCGGGAGTTCCTTTTATGAGGAGCTTTTTTGAAGAGAAGCCTGCGGCGATAAAACGCTGACCGCAGCAGCCCGTGATTTCCGCATCCTCCGAGGAACTGCGAAGAAGCTCGTTGACATCCTTGTATTCCAGCTGTGAAACATCTGTTACCATAATATTATACCACACCTCCGAACATTTTTCTACGTATATTTTCAGAAAAAACGATACTTGTCGGATTTTTTGCAAGAAGCCCGAAATCAACCGTATCAAGCGGCGTCTTTTCCCTTATCATTGAAGTATATATTCCCGCACGCTCGGTTTTCCCCACAAGAATGAAGCCTGTCATGAGACCGTTGCGGCAGAACAGCTTTTTGACAGAGCCATCCTGCTTTTCCTCATAAACCATTCCGCCGTCTTCGGGCTCAAAGCGTGTTCCGGCAGTCATAATGTGCAGACCGAAGAAGCCTATCGAGTTCATGGGGATGCCCTTGTCAAAGATCTGCTTTTCTCCTGCCATATTTTTTCCGGCACAGAAGCCCTGGAAATATGCGTTAGGCAGGAGAGCGAGAACTCTGTTTTTGTCGATCGTGATATCCATGCCTTCCGTGCAGTCGCCTGCGGCAAATATTGATTCTTTGCTTGTGCGCATACCTTCGTCAACGATTATGCCACGGTTGACCTCACCGTTTATGTCACGGATAAGAACTGTATTTGCTCTTACGCCTATTGCGAGAACGAGAACATCAAACGGCACGTCGGCTCCGCTCTTCATATGCGCAACATCCGGCTCAAATTGAGCAACGCTGTCCGAAAGCATAAAGCTGATGCCGTTCTTTTCGAGATGTTCCTGAACGATTGCGGCACATTCCACATCGAGAATGCTCGAGAGAATCCTGTCTGCAAGGTCGCATACGGTGATGCTTCCGGCAAGTCCTCTTAGACCTTCAGCACATTTGAGACCGATAAGCCCGGCACCCACTATAAGCACTCTGGAATCGCTTGTGACGCTTTCTTTCAATGCTTCTGCATCATCCAGCATCATAAAAGAAAACTTCACTGGGACCGAATCAAGACCGCTCATGGGCGGGATAAACGGGGACGAACCTGTTGCGATGCAGAGCTTTGTGTAGGGGAGCTTTTCTCCGTCATCAAGAAGGACCTCTTTTTCATCTTCGAGGATTTTTGTGGCTGTTCTTCCGTAAAGCACGGAACAACCTGCTTTATCGTAGAAGTCCTTATTGCGGTAAAGCATACGCTCTGTGTCCGTTTTTCCTTCCAGATAATATGAAATCAGAGGACGGCAGTAAACGTGATGCTTTTCTGCTGACACAACGGTGATGCTTCCTTCTTTATCAACGCTTCTTATTCCTTCAATGCAGGCGGCGGCAGCAGTGCCGTTGCCGATTATCAGATATTTTTCCATTATGCTCACCTCTCTTCATAAACGATTGCTCTGTTCGGACAGCCCGTTACACAAGCCGGCTTTCCGCAGCTGTTTTTGAGGCAAAGCTCACATTTCTGCATAACACCTGATTCGGACGGGGAAAGAGCTCCGTACGGGCAGACGAGAACGCAGGTAAGACAGCCTACGCATTTGTTCTGATCGATAACGATAACACCGTCCTTTGAGGAGATGGCTCCTGCAATGCATGATTTCACGCAGAGCGGATCGGTGCAGTGACGGCAGGAAACGGCATAGCATATTCTGTCGCTCTCTTCAACGTGAATTCTCGGGAAAAGCTTTTTGTCCTTCAGGGCAGTTACCATATTTTTTTCACCGGAATTAGCAAAGGCACAATTATATTCACACAAGTGGCATCCTAGACACCATTTTTCATTTACATAAACCCGTTTCATATTATGATTTTATTCACCGGCATGAGAAATACCGAGAATCTCCAACTCCTTTTCATTTAATCCTATGCCACGGAGCATAAGTCTGTTTCCGCGAAGCGCTTCTATTGAATTTATACCCATACCGCCCATAAGCTCCTTGATCTCATGCTTCCATGCAGTCATAAGGTTTACGAGGCGCTCTGTTCCAACGTCGGGATTGAGACGCTTTACCAGGTCGGGGCGCTGGGTCGCAATACCCCAGTTGCATTTGCCGCTCTGGCAGGTCCTGCAGAGATGACAGCCGAGTGCAAGCACGGCGGCGGTTGCTATGTAGCAGGCATCTGCGCCGAGTGCAATGGCCTTGACCACATCGGCGGCACTCCTGATTGAGCCGCCTACAACGAGAGATACGTTTCCGCGGATGCCTTCCTCACGGAGTCTCTGATCCACTGCGGCAAGCGCAAGCTCTATCGGAATGCCTACGTTGTCACGGATTCTTGTAGGTGCGGCGCCTGTGCCTCCGCGGAATCCGTCGATGGCAATAATGTCGGCTCCGCTTCTTGCAACGCCGCTTGCGATGGCGGCAATATTGTGAACTGCGGCGACCTTTACGATCACAGGCTTTTTGTATTCGGTCGCTTCCTTGAGGGAGAATACGAGCTGACGGAGATCCTCGATGGAATATATATCGTGATGAGGGGCAGGTGAGATCGCATCAGAGCCCTCCGGGATCATTCTCGTACGGGATACGTCACCGACAATTTTTGCACCGGGGAGATGTCCGCCGATGCCCGGCTTTGCACCCTGACCCATTTTGATTTCTATTGCGGCACCTGCATTCAGGTATTCCTCGTGTACGCCGAATCTTCCCGAAGCCACCTGAACGATAGTGTTTTCACCGTAGCAGTAGAAGTCCTCGTGAAGACCGCCTTCGCCTGTGTTGTAGTAAATGCCGAGCTTTGATGCGGCACGGGCGAGTGATGCATGAGCGTTGTAGCTGATTGAACCGTAGCTCATTGCGGAAAACATGACAGGCATCGTGAGCTCGAGCTGGGGGGTGAGCTCACAAATGATTTTACCGTCCTTGTCATGAGAAATCTTTTCAGGCTTCTTGCCGAGAAATACTCTTGTTTCCATAGGCTCGCGAAGAGGATCGATAGGCGGATTTGTTACCTGAGAAGCATTTATCAGGATCTTGTCCCAGTAAACAGGGAAGGGCTTGGGATTTCCCATTGATGAGAGAAGCACGCCGCCGCTGTTTGCCTGTTTGTATATTTCTTTTATGGTATCGTTCTGCCAGTTTGCGTTTTCACGGAATGTGCATTCGTTTTTTATGATTTTCAGTGCGTGTGTGGGGCAGAGCGACACACAACGCTGGCAGTTGACGCATTTTGATTCATCGCTGATCATTACTTTGTTCTTTTCGTCGAATACGTGAACCTCGTTTGCACACTGTCTTTCGCACACACGGCATCCGATGCAGCGCTCCTGACGACGAACAACCTCAAATTCCGGATAAATATATTCTATACTCATATTGAAGCACCGTCCCTTACTTTGATTATTACAGGCTCACCGCCGCCGGGAGCCCAGATTTTTTCCGCATCAGGCTCCATCGTGCGGATCGCTGCCTCTTCGCTTGCGATGAATACCTTGTCGTCTTTTTCACCTATTACCATTGAGCGGAGCTTGAGCCTGTCATTGAGAGCCATAAGACCTCCGTTGAATCCGAATACTATTGAGAAAGGACCTGTGATAAGCAGGCTCGGAAATACCTTGCGCAGGAAAAGAAGTCTTTCTTTTTCTGCCGGATCCTTGATTTTTCCTATCGTTTCCCAGAACGGTGCGGCTACCGTGTTTGCCGCATCCGTCAGGCTGAGCCCCTGAACACGAAGCAGGTAATCCATAATATAGGTAATTACCTCGGTGTCTGTCTGAAGTGTGCATTTGTATCCGAACATTTCAATGAAACGGCGGTTTGCATCGTATGATGAGATTTCACCGTTGTGAACGACCGAGTAATCAAGAAGCGTGAACGGATGTGCTCCGCCCCACCATCCCGGTGTATTTGTAGGATATCTGCCGTGAGCGGTCCATGAATAACCCTCGTACTCCTCAAGCTTATAGAATACGCCGACGTCCTCCGGGTAGCCTACTGCCTTGAATGCACCCATATTCTTTCCGCTGGAGAATACGAAAGCACCTTTCATTTCACTGTTTATCTTCATTACTGTGCGTGCAACGAATTCACGCTCGTCCAGCTGCATTGAATTGAGCACGGACTGAAGCGGTGCCACGAAGTAACGCCAGATGATAGGCTCGTCTGTGATCGCGGGAATTTTCCTTGTCGGGATCATTTCCGATCTGACGATCTCAAAGCGCTCCCGCAGAAAGGCTTCGCAGTCCTTTCTTGTTGAACGTGAATCAAAAAACATATGCAATGCGTAAAACTCTTTATATTCGGGGTAAATGCCGTAGCCGGCAAAGCCTCCTCCTAATCCGTTGGAGCGGTCATGCATAGGTTTCATGGCGCGTGTGATGATTTCTCCTGACATTTTATATCCTTCTTTTGATATGACTGCGGCAATGGCGCATCCGGAAGGAATTCTTATTTGTCCTTCAGCTTTCATAGTTTACTGATCCTTTCAGAAATATAAAAAATAAAGGCACTCATTTTTCGGCAAAAATATTGCAGAAAAATGAACGCCTTTGCTCATTTACGCATATTTTACACCCATTCCCGATTTTTGTCAATAGGGGAGCGGAAAACTTTTTTCAGAAAAAGTGAAAAAAAGGGGTTGACAAAGCTGAAAAAGTGTAGTATAATAACCCACGATAAGGCAAGGGCGTCTTTGAGTAGTGTGATTCTGACTCGAAGTCGCTTTTTTGTTAAGCAAAACAGAATATAAAAAGGCAATGGCGTCTTTACAGGTCCTGTGACCGGTAAAGACGCCTTTTCGCTTTTTTAAGAAAAAATTACCGGAATTCCGCCGGGAATAAAACAGGAATTTGAATAAGGAGGAAAATGATTATGAAGAACATTCCGGAATACTTCGGAAGTATGGTATTTGACGACAGAGTAATGAAGGCCGCTTTGTCAAGCGACGTTTATTCATCTCTCAAGAAAACGATTGATGAAGGCCGTGAGCTTGACATCAATGTAGCGAATGCGGTCGCAACTGCAATGAAAGACTGGGCAGTATCAAAGGGCGCAACGCACTTCACACACTGGTACCAGCCGTTGACGGGAATCACTGCTGAAAAGCATGACAGCTTCATTTCACCTTCACCTGATGGCGGAGTAATAATGGAATTTTCAGGCAAGGAGCTTATCAAGGGCGAGCCTGATGCATCATCATTCCCGTCAGGCGGTATCCGTGCTACATTTGAAGCAAGAGGCTATACAGCGTGGGATCCGACATCATATGCATTCATAAAGGGCAAGACTCTTTGCATTCCTACGGCATTCTGCTCGTATGGAGGAGAAGCACTCGACAAGAAGACACCGCTTCTTCGCTCTATGGAAGCACTCAACAAGCAGGCACTTCGTGTGCTTCACCTTTTCGGAAAGGATGATGTAAAGCGTGTAAGTACATCTGTCGGTCCCGAACAGGAATACTTCCTCATCACAAAGGAAATGTACGAGAAACGCCCCGACCTTCGCTTCACAGGCAGAACGCTCTTCGGTGCAAAGCCTCCGAAGGGACAGGAAATGGACGATCATTATTTCGGTGTGATCAAGCCGAAGGTCGCTGAATTCATGGAGGATCTCAACGAGGAGCTCTGGAAGCTCGGCATTCTTGCCAAGACAGAGCACAACGAGGTTGCACCGGCACAGCACGAGCTTGCACCTATCTACTCAACAACGAACGTTGCAACAGACCACAACCAGCTTACAATGGAAATCATGCAGAAGGTCGCTGCAAAGCACGGCCTTGTATGTCTCCTTCACGAGAAGCCTTTTGCAGGCGTAAACGGAAGCGGCAAGCACAACAACTGGTCAATGGCGACCGATACGGGAATCAACCTGCTTTCTCCCGGAGATACACCTCACGAGAACGCACAGTTCCTTCTCTTCCTTGCGGCAGTAATCAAGGCAGTGGATGATTATCAGGATCTGCTCCGTATTTCTGTAGCTACGGCAGGAAACGATCACCGTCTTGGCGGAAACGAAGCACCTCCTGCGGTAGTATCAATATTCCTCGGCGATGAACTTACGGCAATACTTGAAGCAATAGAGAAGGATACTCCTTATGCCGGAACGGAAAAGACACAGATGAAGCTCGGAGTAAGCGTACTTCCCAAGTTCAACCGTGATACTACAGACCGTAACCGTACATCACCCTTCGCATTCACAGGCAACAAGTTTGAGTTCCGTATGCTCGGCTCATCAAACAGCATTGCTTGCGCAAACATCATGCTGAACAGCGCTGTTGCGGAGAGCCTCAAAGAATTTGCCGATATTCTCGAGAAGGCAGACGATTTCGATACTGCTCTTCACGGCATTATCTGTGATACGGTCAAGGATCACAAAAGGATACTCTTCAACGGCAACGGCTATGACGAGGCATGGATCAAGGAAGCAACTGAAAAGCGCGGACTTCTCAACTACCGCACGACTCCTGACTGTATGCCGCATCTTCTCGATAAGAAGAATGCAGATATGCTCACGGGCCACGGAGTATTCTCAATGGTGGAGCTTAAATCACGCTGCGAAATCATGCTCGAGAACTACTGCAAGACGGTTCTTATCGAAGCAAACACAATGATGGATATGGCTGAAACGGATATCGTTCCCGCAATCTCCGCTTATACGGCAGACCTTGCAAAGACGGTAAATGCAAAGCGTTCTGCAGATGAGGGAATCTCCTGCGGATATGAAATAAGCACATTGAAGAAGCTTTCAGCTCTCAATGACAGCATCGCAATGAAGCTTGATGATTTTGCAAAGACACTTATCAGGGTGCACGCAGTATCGGACGTTGAAGAACAGTCATACATGATACGTGATGACCTGATCCCGCTCATGAACGAGCTGAGAGTTCTTTGCGATCAGGCAGAGGTAAAGACGGCAAAAGCATACTGGCCTTATCCGAGCTATGCGGATTTGCTGTTCAGTGTTAAATAACAGGAAAAGAGGATCTTTATTATGGCCATAGAAGAAATCAGCAAACTGATCAATGAATCGGTAACAGGCGAGGTGTTCGGGATATGGTTTCTCATCGGAGCAGCGCTTGTCTTCTTTATGCAGGCAGGCTTTGCGATGGTGGAAACGGGCTTTACCCGTGCAAAAAACGCAGGCAATATCATTATGAAGAACCTCATGGATTTCTGCATAGGAACGGTAGTGTTCGTATTGCTGGGATTCAGCCTTATGATGGCAGAGGACTATGTTATGGGAATAGTCGGTGTGCCGAATCTTAAAATTCTGACGGACTTCAAGGGCTTTCTTGAGGATGGATATGCACCGTCGTTCGTATTCAACCTTGTATTCTGCGCAACTGCCGCAACGATAGTATCCGGCTCAATGGCAGAAAGAACAAAATTCCTTTCATATTGCATCTATTCAGGCATTATTTCACTTGTAGTATATCCTGTCGAGGCCGGATGGGTGTGGAACTCACAAGGCTGGCTTATGAAGCTTGGATTCCATGACTTTGCAGGGTCGGCGGCGATTCATTCAGTCGGAGGAATAACGGCTCTCATCGGAGCGATTATGGTAGGTCCCCGTCTCGGAAAGTATCAGAAGGATCAAAAGGGCAAGGTCACGAAGGTGAATGCAATTCAGGGTCACTCGATAACTCTCGGTGCACTCGGCTGCTTCATACTCTGGTTCGGCTGGTACGGCTTTAACGGAGCGGCGGCATGGGACGGCAATTCGCTTGCATCCATTTTCGTAACGACAACGATAGCTCCTGCTGTTGCTACCTGCACAACGATGATTTTTACATGGATAAAGAACGGAAAGCCGGATGTTTCAATGTGTCTGAACGGCTCTCTTGCGGGTCTTGTAGGTGTAACGGCAGGCTGTGATGCAGTGGATGCGGCAGGCTCGGCAGTGATAGGACTTGTATCGGGAATACTTGTGGTGGTTGCGGTCGAGCTTCTTGATCTGAAGCTTCACATTGATGATCCGGTCGGCGCGGTTGGCGTTCACTTTGCAAACGGCGTATGGGGCACGGTTGCGGTAGGCTTGCTTGCAAACCCAGATGCTCCTGCAGGACTTGAAGGCTTCTTCTATACGGGAAATCTGAAGCTTCTGGGAACACAGCTTCTCGGACTTGCGGCAATACTCGCATGGACTGCCGTAACGATGACGGTAACGTTCATCCTTATAAAGAAAACTGTTGGTCTGAGGGTTTCCGTAGAAGAGGAGATCAAAGGACTTGATTCAACAGAGCACGGTCTTCCGAGCGCTTATGCTGACTTTGCGGCGGCAGTTGAAAACATTGATTACGGATACGAAAATGCAGCGGCGGTTCCGGGCGATACGCCTGCCGCAGAAGCGATCCCCGTGAAGAGAGTTCAAAGCTATGACGATTCAGATCCTGCATTCACGAAGGTCGAAATAATCTGCAAGGAATCAAGATTTGAAGCACTCAAGTCGGCAATGATGGATATAGGCATCACGGGAATGACGGTTTCACACGTTCTCGGTTGCGGAGTCCAGAAGGGCAGACCTGAATATTACAGAGGCGTACAGGTTGAAGCAAATCTCCTTCCGAAGGTGCAGGTCGACATAGTTGTCAGCAAGGTGCCTGTAAGAACGGTGATCGAAACCGCAAAGAAGGCTCTCTACACAGGACATATCGGAGACGGAAAGATATTTATCTACAACGTTGAAAATGTTGTCAAGGTTAGAACCGGAGAAGAAGGCTTCGATGCGCTTCAGGATGTTGAATAAATAAAACCGAAAACGGAAAAACAAATCAAAAAACCGCGGCAGACATAAGATAAGCTGTGTTTGCCGCGGAAAATGAATCATAAAAGCGTCAGAGAAAAGAGAAGTAATGCAGAGGCTCACTCAAAGAGAGCACGGGATGCTGAAATCCGTGCAGCAGAGACTGGATGAATAACACTTTTCGAGCTTCAATCCGAAAGAAGACAAAAGCTTCCGGTAGGTGCGACGTTTACCGGGCGTTACACGGTCAAGCCCTGACTGGGGCTGAGAATAAAGATAGGTGGCACCGCGAGAACAGCACTTGCCCTATTGAATGCTTTGATAAGATTCGGGAGGAAATAATTATGTGTTCAGTTATGGGATATTGCGGCAGCGATGCCGACTATGAATCGTTCAGTGAGGGATTTGAAAAGACAGTGTCAAGAGGCCCCGATGACAGCAGGATCATTGATACCGGAAAAGGGCTTCTCGGCTTCCACAGACTTGCGATAATGGGTATGACGGAATCGGGAATGCAGCCGTTCCGGCTCGGTGAGAACTATGTTGTCTGCAACGGAGAGATTTACGGTTATGAGAAGATGAAATCAGAGCTTGAGGCAAAAGAATATCAATTTTTGAGCGGAAGCGACTGCGAAATACTTCTTCCGATGTACCGTGAGTACGGAGTTGATATGTTCGGTATGCTCGATGCCGAATATGCACTGATAATTTATGACGGAGAGACAAAGGAATATATTGCGGCGAGAGATCCGATAGGCATTCGTCCGCTTTATTACGGATATGACAAAAAGGGCACGATAATATTTGCAAGTGAAGCAAAGAACATTGTCGGGCTTTGCGATAAAGTTTGTCCTTTTCCGCCGGGGCATTATTATAAAGACGGAAAATTCGTCTGCTATTGCGATATCGCAGACGTTGAGTCGTACAACGATGATTCGCTCGAAACGGTTTGTAAAAAAATACATGACAAGCTC
Organism: Clostridia bacterium; assembly: GCA_045627045.1. Taxonomy (GTDB): domain Bacteria; phylum Bacillota; class Clostridia; order HGM11327; family HGM11327; genus SIG351. The sequence continues at coordinate 14,049 of JAZQMY010000068.1, forward strand.
CTTTCTGGAATTGAAAAGAGACTTGTTGCGGATGCAAAGGTTGGGTTTCTTCTTTCAGGCGGACTCGATTCATCACTCGTATGTGCGGCGGCGGCAAAAGTCAGCGACAAGCCGATAAGAACGTTTGCAATAGGCATGAGCGAGGATGCAATAGACCTCAAGTATGCAAAACAGGTTGCGGATTTCATAGGCAGTGAGCATACGGAGGTAATAATCACAAAGGAGGATGTGCTTGCAAACCTTGAAAAGGTAATAGCTCTTCTCGGAACATACGATATCACAACGATAAGAGCAAGCATGGGAATGTACCTTGTATGCAGGTACATTCATGAAAATACGGATATAAGAGTTCTTCTGACGGGAGAAATATCCGATGAGCTTTTCGGATACAAGTACACTGATTTTGCTCCGTCGGCAGAGGCATTCCAGAAGGAAGCACAGAAGAGAATAAGAGAGCTTCATATGTATGACGTTCTTCGTGCTGACCGCTGTATTTCAGTGAACTCACTTGAAGCAAGAGTGCCTTTCGGCGATCTTGATTTCGTGAAGTACGTCATGTCTGTTGATCCCGAGAAGAAACTCAATACATACGGAAAGGGCAAATATCTGCTCAGACACGCATTTGAATCTGACGGAATTCTGCCTGAATCAATACTCTGGAGAGAAAAGGCGGCATTCTCCGATGCAGTGGGACACTCAATGGTGGATGACCTCAAGGAATACGCAGAGGAGTATTACAGCGATGAGGAGTTTGAGAAGAGATGCGGAATGTATTCATTCTCAAGGCCTTTCACAAAGGAATCGCTTCTTTACAGAGAGATATTTGAGAAATATTATCCCGGCCAGGCTGAAATGGTAGCGGCATTCTGGATGCCGAACAAGGATTGGGATGGCTGCAACGTTAACGATCCTTCAGCCCGTGTATTGTCTAACTACGGCGCAAGCGGGAAATAAATATTAACAAATAAAGCCAAAAGTGAACGTTTTACAAATTTTTACCTGATTTGTTTCTTTTTCTTCGATTTTTTATGATTTTTTGATAAAAAAAGACTGTACAAGTTTTAAAAAATATATTATAATATATGTATCAGAATTTTGTAAAAAATTTTTAACGGAGGTTTTGCAATATGCAAAAGTTAGAACAGATATATGAAGGAAAAGCAAAAAAGGTATTTGCCACTGATGACCCTGATCTTGTAATTGTTGATTACAAGGACGATGCTACGGCATTCAACGGTCTCAAGAAAGGCACTATCAAGGGAAAAGGCGTTATCAACAACAAGATGAGCAATTTCCTCATGCAGCAGCTTGACAAGGAAGGCGTTCCGAACCACTTTGTAAAAGAGCTCAGTGAGAGAGAAACACTTGTAAAGAAAGTGTCCATCGTACCGTTGGAGGTAATCGTCCGCAATATCTCGGCAGGCTCCTTCTCAAAGAGGTACGGTGTCGAGGAGGGAATTATCTTTAAGGAACCGGTTATCGAGTTCTCATACAAGAATGATGCACTCGGCGATCCGCTTCTTAACACAAGCCATGCATTGGCACTGAACCTTGCAACTATAGAAGAAATCAACACAATTAAGGAGTACTCACTGAAGGTAGACAGATTCCTTCAGAAATTCTGGGCTGAATGTAATGTAACACTTGTCGACTTCAAGCTTGAGTTCGGCAAAACATCAGACGGCAAGATAATCCTTGCAGATGAGATCAGCCCTGATACGTGCCGACTCTGGGACAGCACAACAGGCGAAAAGCTGGATAAGGACAGATTCCGTCGTGATCTCGGCGGTGTGGAAGAAGCATACGCAGAGATCATGAAGAGAATGGCAGAACACGATAACAAGTGATTACGGCACGAACAAAGAACACCACATTTTGAAGAATGTGGTGTCTTTGGCGTTTTTTGACACAAAGGAAATTAACGTATTTCATTTGGAAGAACGCGGTTTGCTGTTTTTCAGCACCGTGAAATGAATATCCTTTTCGGGGAAAATGCCCGAAAACGGATTTGTCCCAGCGCACTATTAGGAGGAAAAATTAATGAAAAATTGTGCAATAGTCGGAATTAACTGGGGAGATGAAGGAAAAGGTCGTATGGTCGATCTCCTCACAGAAAAATATGACGTCGTTGTAAGATATCAGGGAGGCGGAAACGCAGGACACACAGTAATCAACGAATTCGGAAAGTTCGCTCTCCATTTGCTTCCTTCCGGTATTTTCAGAAAGGATACAATAAACATTCTCGGCAATGGTGTGGCACTTGATCCCGAGAATCTTCTCAAGGAAATGGACGAGATAACGTCAAAAGGCGTTGCTCTTACTCCGGATAACCTCAAAATAAGCGACAGAGCATCATTGCTTCTGCCGTGGCACAGAGATCTTGACTGCCTTGAAGAAAACAGACTTGCAGACAAGAAGTACGGCTCAACAAAGCAGGGCATTGCGCCTTTCTATTCAGATAAATATCAGAAGAAGACGGTTCTTGCAGGCGAGCTCTTTTATCCCGAAACACTCAAGGCTCACCTTGAGGGCTTGCTTGAATGGAAGAATCTGACTCTCACAAAGGTGTACGGCGCAGAGCCTTACACAATGGAGATGCTCGAGGAATGGCTCAGCACATACTGCGAGAGAATCAAGCCCTTCATCTGCGATACCGGCGCTATTCTCAAGGAAGCACAGGACTCAGGAAAGAGCATTATGTTCGAGGCACAGCTCGGATCATTGCGTGATCTTGACTACGGTATCCATCCCTATACAACTTCTTCAAATACTCTTGCGGCATTTGCTCCGATCGGCTCAGGCTTCCCGGCGGCAAAGATTGATGACGTAATAGGCGTTGTAAAGGCTTATTCAACCTGCGTGGGAGAAGGCCCGTTTGTCTGCGAGATGTTCGGCGAAGAAGCAGAGGAACTCAGAAAAGCAGGCGCAGAATACGGCGCAAAGACAGGCAGACCGCGCCGTGTAGGTGCGATTGACCTTGTAGCTACGAGATACGGAATCGAGGTTCAGGCGGCAACTGAAATTGCCCTCACAAAGCTTGACGTTCTCAGTTATATGGATAAGATCCCCGTATGTACTTACTACACAGTTGACGGAGAAAAGACAGACAGATTTCCTTTCCCGGCAGCACTCAGCAAGGCAAAGCCTGTAATTGAGTACCTTGAGGGCTGGAACTGCGATATTTCAGGCATCAGAAAATTCGAAGACCTGCCTGTTGCGGCTCAGAACTACGTAAAGTATGTTGAAGAGAGAATCGGATGCAGAATTTCCTACGTTTCAGTAGGCCCTGAAAGAGATGAGATAATCGTCAGAGGAAAGGAGAACGCATAATGAAGAACTCATATGAATCTCCTTTGTCATCAAGATATTCTTCGGAATATATGCAGAAGCTTTTCTCATCCGATATGAGATATCAGACATGGAGAAAGCTCTGGATATCACTTGCAAAGGCTGAAATGAAGCTTGGTCTCCCGATAACGGAGGCTCAGGTCGCAGAAATGGAAGCTCACATCGAGGATATTGATTATGATGTGGTTGCAGAGAGAGAAAAGCAGGTAAGACATGACGTTATGGCGCATATCTATGCTTACGGCAAGGTCGCTCCGTCAGCTGCCGGCATCATTCACCTCGGCGCTACAAGCTGCTACGTTACAGACAACGCAGACCTCATCATTTACAGAGAAGCTTTGTGCTATCTCCGTTCGGAGCTTCTCGGAGTGATCAAGAACCTCTCACTTTTTGCAGATAAATATAAGGCTCTGCCGACTCTCGGTTATACTCATTATCAGCCGGCACAGCTTATCACAGTCGGAAAGAGAGCATCTCTCTGGATGCAGGATTTCCTTTCCGATCTGGATGAAATAGATTACGTGATCAGCCGCATGAAGCTTCTCGGCTGCCGCGGAACAACAGGAACAGAAGCAAGTTTTGTTGATCTTTTCGACGGCAACACAGACAAGATCGACGAGATGAACCGCATGATTGCAGATGAGTTTGGCTTTGAAGCCTGCTTTGATGTATGCGGTCAGACATATCCCAGAAAAACGGACAGCAGGATCCTTAATGTTCTTTCATCTGTTGCGCAGAGTTGCTACCGTATGGCAAACGATATCCGTTTGCTCCAGCATGACCGTCAGGTCGAGGAACCGTTTGAAAAGGATCAGATAGGTTCTTCAGCCATGGCATACAAGCGCAATCCTATGCGCTGCGAGAGAATCTGTTCTCTTGCACGTTACCTTATGGCTGACGCTATGAATGCACCTATGACGGCATCTGTTCAGTGGCTCGAGCGTACACTTGATGACTCGGCAAACAGAAGAATTTCAATACCTGAGGGCTTCCTTTGTGCGGATGCAGTTATCAGACTTGCCCAGAACGTAACAAACGGCCTTGTTGTCAACGAGAAGGTAATCGACAGAACAGTAAGAGAATATCTGCCATTCATGGCAACTGAAAACCTTATGATGGAAGCCGTAAAGCGCGGCGGAGACAGACAGAAGATTCACGAAATCATCAGACGCTGCTCCATGGAAGCTACGGCAAAAATGAAGAACGGTGAAGCCTGCGATCTTCTTGCAAGACTTTCGGCAGAGCCTGAATTCGGTCTGACAGAGGAAGAAATGAATAAGCTTCTTGAGCCTGAGCTCTACATCGGAAGATGTCCCGACCAGGTAACAAAGCTTATTGAAAAGATCAAGCCGGTGCTTGAGGGCGTATCTGTGGGACTTTCGGAAATATCATTATAAGGAGTGGAAAATGGATAAGATTCTTGTTTTGGACTTCGGCGGTCAGTACAATCAGTTGATCGCAAGAAGAGTGCGTGAACAACACGTATTTGCAGAAATCAAGCCGTACAGCAAAATTACGGTTGATGATATAAAGAAGGCCGGTTATACGGGTATAATTTTTACCGGCGGACCTAACAGTGTCTATGACCCGGAGTCGCCTCACTATGATCCCGCAGTGCTTGAGACAGGTATTCCGATCCTCGGAATATGCTATGGTGATCAGCTTATGGCATACATGGCAGGCGGCGTTGTAAGCAGCGCGGAAAACTCAAGCGAATACGGAAAAACAAACGTAAAAGCAGATAAGTGCCCGCTGTTCAAGGATGTTCCCGAGGAGAGCATTTGCTGGATGAGCCACACGGATTATGTAAGCACTCTTCCTGAGGGATTTGAAGGCATTGCACATACGGACAAATGTCCTTATGCGGCCATGCGCGATGAGAAGAGAAAGCTCTACGGTGTTCAGTTCCACCCGGAAGTAACGCACACGGAATTCGGAAAGCAGATGCTCAGAAACTTCCTGTTTGAAGTATGCGGATGCAATGCCGACTGGAAAATGGAAGATTTTATTCAGACATCCGTTGAGCATTTCAGCAAAAAGCTGAAGGATAAGAGAGTATTTCTCGCATTGTCCGGCGGTGTTGATTCATCTGTTGCGGCAGTATTGCTTCACAAAGCCATCGGAGAAAATCTTACATGCGTATTCGTTGATCACGGTCTCCTCAGAAAGAATGAGGGCGACTTTGTAGAGCAGACATTCCGCGGCAAATTCGGAATGAAGCTCATCAGAGTGAATGCACAGGAAAGATTCCTTTCCAAGCTCAGAGGTGTAACGGAACCGGAGAGAAAGAGAAAGATCATAGGCGAAGAATTTATCCGTGTATTCGAGGATGAAGCCAAGAAACTCGGAAAAATAGAAGTTCTCGCACAGGGAACGATTTACCCAGACGTAATCGAGAGCGGAAAAGGCGATTCAGCCGTTATCAAGAGCCATCATAACGTAGGCGGTCTTCCGGATGTAATAGCATTCGAGGAGATAGTTGAGCCGCTCAGGGAGCTTTTCAAGGATGAAGTCCGTGAGGTGGGCGAAAAGCTCGGAATTCCTCATGAGCTTGTATGGCGTCAGCCATTCCCGGGCCCGGGCCTCGCAGTACGCGTTCTCGGAGAAATCACAGAGGAGAAGCTTGACGTTCTTCGTGAAGCTGATGCGATTTTCAGAGAAGAAATTGCGAACGCTCATCTCGAAAAGATTACAAACCAGTACTTTGCAGTTCTGACGGATGCAAGATCTGTCGGTGTTATGGGAGATGCAAGAACATATGGCAAGACCATTGCATTGCGTGCCGTAACAACGGACGACTTCATGACAGCAGAATGGACAAGGCTGCCGTTTGAAGTGCTTGAAAGAGCAAGCAGCAGAATCACAAACGAAGTCAAGGGTATTTCAAGAGTAGTTTACGATATTACTTCCAAGCCACCGGCAACGGTTGAGTGGGAATAATCGGGCAAGAATACCCGTAATACCATTTTGAAGATGCCGGCAGGACGGAAGAATGCAGGACGGGGTCAAATTCCCCACTGCATTTGAGAAATTCAGCCGGCGTTTTCTTTTGTGGCAGAAAACAGTAAGACCGGATCAATACAGAAAAAAATAAAATAAATATATATTTTTTGAAAACAAGGAGAAACACTATGACAAAATATATCTTTGTAACCGGAGGCGTTGTATCCGGTCTTGGAAAGGGTATCACAGCAGCATCCCTCGGACGTCTGCTCAAAGCAAGAGGTCTTAAGGTCGCTGCACAGAAGCTTGACCCATATATCAATGTTGACCCGGGAACGATGAGCCCTTATCAGCACGGCGAGGTTTACGTTACGGAGGACGGAGCGGAAACAGACCTTGATCTCGGACATTATGAGAGATTCATTGATGAAGATCTGAACAAATTCTCAAACCTCACAACCGGAAAAGTTTATTGGAATGTGCTGAACAAGGAAAGAAAGGGTATGTACCTTGGTTCGACTGTTCAGGTAATTCCTCATATCACGGATGAGATAAAGGAGTTCGTTTACAGCGTAGGCAAAAAGACGAATGCTGACATCGTTATTACGGAAATCGGCGGTACGATAGGTGATATTGAGTCACAGCCGTTCCTTGAAGCCGTAAGACAGATTTCTCTTGAGGTAGGACGTGAAAACAGCTTGTTTATCCACGTTACTCTCGTGCCTTTCCTCAGAGGTTCAGATGAGCATAAGTCTAAGCCGACACAGCATTCCGTAAAGGAACTGCAGGGAATGGGCATCAACCCGAATATTATCGTGCTTCGCTGCGATGAGCCGCTGGAGGAATCAATATTCAAGAAAATTGCTCTGTTCTGCAATGTTAAGCCGGATTGCGTCATCGAAAACATAACGTTGCCCTGCCTTTACGAAGCACCTCTCATGCTTGAGAAAGCAGATTTTTCAGGCGTTGTATGCCGTGAGCTCGGAATAGATGCAAAGGAGCCTGACCTTACGGAATGGACTCAGATGGTCGACAGGATCAAGGCAAGACCGGAAAAGGTACATATAGGACTCGTCGGAAAATACGTTGCACTTCATGATGCATATCTTTCGGTTGCGGAGGCACTTCGCCATGCAGGCTACAGCCACAATGCAGAGGTCGATATTCAGTGGATCGATTCAGAGGTGCTCACAAAGGAAAATGTAAATGAAAAGCTTGCCGGACTCGGAGGCATAATAGTTCCGGGCGGATTCGGCAGCAGAGGTATTGAAGGAATGATCCTTGCGGCGCAGTATGCACGTGAGAATAACGTTCCGTATTTCGGTATCTGCCTCGGTATGCAGATTGCCGTAATAGAATATGCAAGAAACGTTGCAGGAATAAAGGATGCTCATTCGGGCGAATTTGACGATCAGTGCAAGAATAAGGTCATTGACTTTATGCCCGGTCAGAGCGATGAAATAAACAAGGGAGGAACGCTCCGTCTCGGAGCATATCCCTGCGCTATTGCCGAAGGAACAACAATGGAGCGCTGCTACGGCACGCTGAATATATCCGAAAGACACAGACACCGCTATGAATTCAACAATACGTACCGTGATGCGTTGAAGAATGCGGGACTGACACTCAGCGGATTGTCACCTGACGGAAGACTTGTTGAAACAGTCGAGCTGTCGGAGAGACCTTTCTACGTAGGTGTACAGTATCATCCGGAGTTCAAGAGCCGTCCGAACAGACCGCACCCATTGTTCAAAGGTTTCATAGGCGCAGCGCTTGAACGAACAACCGGAGGTAAATCATGAGCCTTCACGAGGAATGTGGAGTATTCGGAGTTATCGCACCTGAACCCTGTGATGTAGCGAGCATTTCCTACTACGGACTTTATGCGCTCCAACACAGAGGTCAGGAAAGCTGCGGTATAGTCGTCAATGACTACGGTGTATTTGTTTCTCATAAGGATATGGGGCTTGCCAGCGAGGTTTTTTCGCAGGCTATTTTATCCCGATTACCGAAGGGTACGATGGCGGTTGCGCACGCGCGGTACGGTACGACAGGCGGTACCAATCGAAATAACTGCCAACCAATTGAAGTGAACCATCAGAAAGGCAGAATGGCATTGGCTCACAACGGTAATCTCAGCAATGCTGTTGAGCTTCGTAATGAGTTGGAGCTTTCCGGGGCGATCTTCCATACCACCAGCGACACCGAAACCATCGCCTATGTGGTCACCCAAGCGCGTTTGAAGGCTCCCTCCATCGAAATAGCCGTGCGCATTGCCATGGAAAGCCTGGATGGCGCTTACTCCCTGGTCCTGATGTCTCCCACCAAGATGATTGCGGCGCGCGATCCACGCGGATTCAGACCGCTTTGCATCGGAAAGACGCCGCAGGGCTCCTATGTCGTCGCATCGGAAAGCTGTGCCCTGGCGGCAATCGGAGCGCAGTTCGAAAGAGATGTTCAGCCTGGAGAGATCGTCATCTTCGACGAATCCGGCGTCACTTCGGACACCACCCACTGCAACACCTTGCCCTTCAAGCCCTGCGCCTTCGAATACAT
>JAZQMY010000069.1:0-38648 GCA_045627045.1 Clostridia bacterium
GAGCATCAAGGGTTCAAAAATAAATATTACAGATTTTCAGGAGGAATAGCATGAGTACATTCATGGCTAAGCCACATCAGGTTGAACAGAAATGGTACGTTATAGATGCAGCAGGTAAGCCGCTTGGTAGAGTAGCTTCTGAAGCAGCAGCCATTCTCAGAGGAAAGAAGAAACCTATATATACACCTCACGTTGATACAGGTGATTTCGTTATAATCATCAACGCAGAAAAAGTTGTTTTGACAGGCAATAAGCTTGACGATAAGATCTACAGACATCACACAAACTTCCTTGGCGGTTTGAAGGAAATGTCTTACAGAGAATTGTTCATCAAGAAGCCTACAATGCCGGTTTACCTCGCAGTAAAGGGTATGCTTCCTAAGAGCAGTTTGGGAAGAAAGATGCTCACAAAGTGCAAAGTATATGCAGGTCCTGAGCATAACCACCAGGCACAGAAGCCTGAGTTGTGGCAGTTCTAATCAGTAAGGAGAAACAACAATGGCAGAAGTAAAATATTACGGTACAGGCAGAAGAAAGCAGGCTATTGCTCGTGTATATGTTATGCCGGGCACAGGCGTTATCACAATAAACAAGAGAGATATCACAGATTATTTCGGTCTTGACACATTGAAGCTTATCGTTAAGCAGCCTCTCGTAGCTACAGGTCTTGAGGGCAAGTATGACGTTAAGGCAACTGTTGTCGGCGGCGGTCTCACAGGCCAGGCCGGTGCTATCAGACACGGCATTGCAAGAGCATTGCTCCACTGCGATGAAGATTACAGAGCTATCCTTAAGAAGGCAGGTTTCCTCACAAGAGATCCTCGTATGAAGGAGAGAAAGAAGTACGGTCTCAAGGCTGCACGTCGCGCTCCGCAGTTCTCAAAGAGATAATCGAAAGAGAATATCAAAAAGTATGCAAACCTCGGAAGTCCGGTATTTCCGAGGTTTTCTTTATTTGTGAGATGAACATCAGAGTATGCATAAAAGTATGTAAGAGATTGCGTGTGGCTGAAAGCTGGAATATACAGAATCGGCTGCAGTGTATCAGATCCTTGTTCAGCGAAAAAGGAGCTTGAAAAATGACAAAAAAAGATATCGAAAAGATTGTTGAAGAAGAAGGGCTTGCGACTGCGTACAACTGGTTAGAAGACAGACCCGACGCAGAGAATGAGGTTGTTGCAAAACAGGAAAAAGATCATTTTGTTATTTACAGAACAGATGAGAATGCGCAGGTGATGAATGGTCTGAAAAGACTTATCAGTGAAGAAGACGCATTGGATATGTTCTTGGCCATGTTAAGATCGATCAGGACAAAGCAATACGAAAAATATTTTGAAAATATGGGTGCAAAAAGAGTATTACGAAAACTTATTGAGAAAAAATTCGTATCCATGCATGACTTTGAAGCACTCTACCATGAATTGTATAAAACCGAAGCCGGAAAGTGTTTTTCTGTAATTCGTAAGGATCCGGCACCGGGTGGATACGGAGAAGAATGGATGTATATCATGGAAGCGTACGAATCAGATGTCGATGATCAAGAAAAAGCTTATTCCGATGAAGAGCTTTTACAGTTCGTTTTTGCTGAGGGCGACAGGCTCAGGCTCGTTGATTCGTCAAACTGACATTTTATAGTTCCGTAATCGGCAGCAAAGCATTTGCAAAGAGATGATAGGACAGAAATTTCCCCGAAGAGCTTCTTTCGGGATTTTTTTATAATATAAACTACGGGAAAAAGCATTCAATGTGACTTAGTCATTGAAAATCGAAAAGATATGTGGTAAAATAATAAAAAACAGAATCGGAGAGAAAAATGAGCAAAACTATATCAAAAGCCGATTACGAAGAACCAAGATGTCCGCTTGCCAAGCCCACAAACGTGGTGCCTGTGCCCACAGGCAGGATAATAGAGAAGCTTGACTCATATTTTGATAAAAAGGACTATCTTTCGGCAGAAAGACACCTGAAGTATTGGCTGGAAGAAGCACAGGCGGGAAACGATAAGAGAGGAAGTCTCACCATCCTGAATGAGCAGATAGGTCTTTACAGGAAGGTTGAAAATAAGGATGAAGGCATCAAGGCGATCGAAAAGGCGCTGAAGCTTTCAGAGGAAACGGCAGAGGACACCGTTTCCATGGGCACAACTCTCCTGAATGCGGCTACTGCATACAAGGCTTTTTCTATGGCTGAAGAGGCACTTTTGCTTTACGAAAAGGCAAAAAAGATATATGAAGAGCATCTTGAAGAGACGGATGTCAGACTTGCAGGACTTTATAACAATATGGCGGTGACGTTGTCCGCACTTGAGATGTACGATGAGGCCCGGATGCTTTTTGATAAGGCACTCTCCATAATGGAGAAAGCCGAAAACGGTCAGCTTGAAATGGCAATGACATATTGCAGTCTTGCGGATCTTGAAACATCAGAAAGAGGAATAGAGGAAGCGGAAGAAACCGTAAATAAATATCTTGACATTGCGGAGAAGCTTTTTGATACACCTTCCTTGCCGAGAAACGGCTATTATGCCTTTGTCTGCGAGAAATGTGCTCCTGCATTCGGCTATTACGGATATTTTCTGGCAGAGAAGGAGCTTATGAGGAGGGCAAAGGAAATATATGAAGGGAATTGAGCTTTCACAAGGATATTTTGAGGAATATGGCAGAAAAATGCTCGAAGAAGAGTTCCCGGATATTATAAACTATCTGGCAGTGGGCTTTGTCGGGAGCGGGTCGGAGCATTTCGGCTTTGATGACGATATCTCAAGAGACCATGATTTTGAACCGGGCTTTTCAATTTTTATTCCCGACGAGGACGTGCTTGACAGAAGAACCGTTTTCCTCCTTGAAAGAGCATATGCAAAGCTTCCGAAGGAATATAACGGAGTAAAAAGACAGCTTGTGTCTCCGGTCGGCGGCAGCAGAAACGGAGTGATCAGGACAAAGGATTTCTATCTTTCCGCAGTCGGCGATGAAAACGGTGAACTTTCGCCTGAGGCGTGGCTCAGAATACCCGATTATGCTCTTGCAGAAGCAACAAACGGAAAGGTATTTTTCGATAATTACGGCGAATTCACGGCGATAAGAGAAAAACTCTCTCATATGCCACACGATATAATGCTGAAGAGACTTGCAGGCAATCTTCTGATAATGGCTCAGGCAGGTCAGTATAATTATCTTAGATGCATAAAGCATCATGAGCCGGAAGCCGCACAGCTGGCAGTGAATGAGTTCATCAATGCGGCGATGAAGGCAACGTTCCTTCTTAACGGAAGATATATGCCGTATTACAAATGGAGCTTCAGAGCGCTTCGAGAGATGGATGGAACGGTTGACTTTGCAGAGCAGCTTTCGTTCCTGCTTACAGGCGACAATTCGGATGCACAGCTTTCGGAAATAAAGTATGATGTGATTGAAGCAATAGCATCCGATACCGTTTCGAAGCTGATAGACCGCGGCGTGACAAAGGCGGTCTGCACAGACCTTGAAAAGCACGCATACTCGGTCAACGATAGGATAGAAGATCCCGGAATAAGAAATATGAACATCTTTTCGGGAATATAAGACAGCATAAAATAAAACCTCCGTTTCCTTTTAAGGGAAGCGGAGGTTTTTGCTTACTTATTAAACCTTTTCGGGAGCTGCAAGACCGATAAGCCACAGACCCTTTGCAAGAACCTTCTTGACTGCGAGCGTGATGGCAAGACGTGTCTGTCTTACTTCATCAGCGGCGGAGTTGATAGGACAATCGTGGTAGAAACGATTGAATTCCTCTGCAAGGTCAATGATATATCTTGTTACGATGCTTGGCTCGTTTGATTCCATTGCAAGGCGAACCTTATCCGGGAAGTCGTAAAGCTCACGAACAACTCTGTATTCGGCATCGTCTGTGATTCCGACGATTTCGGGATCGAACTGACCTGCTTTGCGGAGGACACTGCAGGCACGTGCGTGTGTGTACTGAACATAGGGGCCTGTCTCACCGTCAAAGTTGAGAGCATCCTTCCATGAGAATGTAACATCCTTGATTCTGCCTGTGCTGAGTGCACTGAAAATAACTGCGCCAACGCCCATCTGCTGTGCGATGACTTCCTTGTTTTCCATTTCGGGGCTCTTTTCCTTGATGATTTCAAGTGTCTTTGCAGTTGCCTGTGAGAGAACATCATCAAGCCATACTGTTACGCCGTGTCTTGTGGACATTGATTCGCCGCCCTCAAGGCTGATCATGCCGAATGGAGCATGAACGAGATCCTTTGACCAGTCATAGCCCATCAGCTCAACGACCTTGAACCACTGCTTGAAGTGAAGATTCTGCTGTGAAGCAGTAAGATAAATGGCCTTGTCAAAGTCGAATGTCTTCTTTCTGTAAAATGCGGCGGCAAGGTCTCTTGTTGCATAGAGTGTGCTTCCGTCAGCCTTACGGATGATGCAAGGCGGCATTTCGTAAGCGGAAAGATCGACGATGTCAGCGCCTTCGCTCTTCACAAGGAGATTCTTTTCTGAAAGCTCGTTTACGACTGCATCCATTTTGTCATTGTAGAAGCTTTCACCTGTGTAATAATCAAAGTCAACGTCAAGAATTTTATATACTCTCTTGAATTCCTCAAGAGAAACGCTCTTGAACCAGCTCCAGAGCTCATATGCTTCCTTATTACCCTTTTCAAGCTCGCTGAACCAATAACGTGCTTCGTCACGAAGCTCAGGCTCTTTTTCCTCTTCCTGGTGGAACTTGATGTAGAGACGGACAAGCTCCTTTACGCCGCCCTTGATGACCTCTTCCTTTGAACCCCAACGCTTGTAGGCAACGATCATGGTGCCGAATTGCGTGCCCCAGTCACCGAGGTGATTTACGCCGATGGCTTTGTAGCCCATGAGGCTGTAAATTCTGTAAAGAGAATTACCGATGACGGTTGAGGGAAGATGGCCGATGTGGAAAGGCTTTGCAATGTTAGGCGATGAGTAATCGATAACTACTGACTTGCCATTGCCGACGTCAGAGCCGCCGTAATTCTCATCGGAAATAATATTGCCGATTACGTCCTTTGCAAATTCGCTGTGAGAGATGAAGAAGTTGAGATAGCCTCCCACAACTTCGATCTTATCGAAAATCTTGTTCTCTTCGCACAAAGCGTTCTTGATGTCTCCTGCGATCATGGCAGGGGCCTTGCGCATCGTCTTGCTCAGCTTGAAGCATGGCAGTGAAACGTCGCCGAGTGCCTGATCGGGAGGAAACTCCAGAAGATCATATACTGTTTCATATTGAATGGCTTCAACCGCATCTGATATTGCTGAAGCCGTGATTTTTTTCAGATCCAACATAGTTTTGATTCCTTACTGTTTTATCGGTTTTATTGTGATATTATACTATAAATTTCATTTGTTGTCAACATAAAACGCCCGAATTCCGGAATGATGTTTATTATAACCTGAATTTCGGAATGGCGTCGTGTGCTTTCAGAATAGCTTTGATTTTTTCCGCATCAACATCAGCTGCGCTTGTGTTGTTCTTTACAGCGAGAGCGGCCGCATATCCTGCTGCTTCGCCAAGACAACATACGATAGGCATTATTCTTATTGCCGCCTGCGCTTCGTGTGTGACTGAAATGCTTCTGCCTGCAACGAGGAGGTTTGTTGTCCTGTCGGGGACAAGGCAACGGTACGGAATGCCGTAGCAGATTCCCTTTATGCCGCAATGATATGTTCCCGAGCCATCGGGACTGTGGAGATCTATTTCGTAATTCCCGAAGGCTATTGCATCATCGAATTCGGTGCAGTTGATAACATCATCGGCGGTCATCGTATAGAGACCGTTTATCATTCTGCTTTCGCGGACTCCGATTTCGGAGCCTGTTGATGAAAGAACGGAGTCTGCAAACGTTCTGAAGTTACTCTTTAGGAATACATAAAGCTCATAAGCTTGCTCACGAGCCTCAATTTCTGCTTTTGTCAGGTCAAAGGGATCGGTTGGGTCAAGACCTACTATTCTTGTGGAATTGAAATGAATGACGTGTTCGTCCGTGTTCCACATATAGAGAATATTCTCACGGGGATTTTTGATTTTGCCCTCTGCCTGATACTGCTTGTAAAGCCTCTGCATTTCGGGGCGCTCTGAACTCAGGTATTCCGTATGAACGTTTGAAAGACGGAAATTCAGTGTCATAGGTTGGCAGAGATGATCGTTGTCACGTCCGAGACGGTATGAATTGCCGCTCTTTACGGCTATGTCGGCATCTCCTGTGCAGTCAATGAAAAAGTCAGCTTCAAAATCCGAAAGACCTGTCTTGTTTGCGACCGTTACGGACTTGATTTTATCTGAATCCGTGTTGACGCCAACTATAAACGAGTGGAAAAGTATATCGACTCCTTCATTTATTACCATTCTGTTCAGGATGAGCTTGAGTATTTCCTCGTTGAAAACATCGGAATCGTTCGCACAGCTGTTATGGAGAAATGCTTCCGATTCGTTGATTTTTTCTTTTATTTCAAGGAATATTCCTCTTGAAAGATCTGTTCTTTCTCCGTTCTGATACGTGTAGTACGGCATGAACGGGTTGACCATGTTAACGGTTGCGGCGCCGCCGAGAGCGTTTGACTTTTCGATAATAAGAACCTGCATTCCGTTTCTTGCGGCGGCTATTGCGGCACCTACGCCTGAAAAACCACCGCCTGCCACGATGACATCATACTTTTTCATTGTCTTCCTCCTTTTTTCTCTTGCATTCAAAGAGCTCTTCGAATATTTCAACCAATTCGTCGAGTCTCCTGTTCGGACGTGTATCCTTCATTGTAATAGTCAGCTTTGGCTCGAATTTCAGGTTAAGGTCAAGCTTCACCTTTCTGTCGCTTCTGATTTCTCCGAAGGACTGCGGATCAAAGCCCTCCTTTATGAAAACAAGCTCAAAACTGTCATTTTTCTGTTTCAGCCTCGTGATTTTTGCATCACGGCATATTGCTCTCAGGTATGCAACATTTGTCAGAGCATATATCTCCCCGGGCATATTTGAATATCTGTCCTCGATTTCCTCTTCAATGGCATATTTTTCCTCTCTTGAGGTGATGAGAGATATCTTCTTGTACATTTCAAGACGGACTGTTTCCTCGGGGATGTAGCTTGACGGGATATAGGCATCGTCATCTATAGTGATTGTTACCTCGATAGGATCGTCAGTTGTCTGTCCTTTGAGCTTTGCGACCTCATCGGAAAGCATCTTGCAGTAGAGATCGTAGCCGATGTTTGACATATGGCCGCTCTGCTCGGAGCCGATGACGTTTCCGGCACCTCTTATTTCAAGATCTCTCATGGCGATCCTGAAGCCTGAACCGAGATCTGTGAATTCCTTGAGCGTTTTAAGTCTTTTTGTGGCAATGTCCGAGAGGACCTTATCACGCTTGTAGATGAGGTATGCATAGGCGATCCTCGTTGATCTGCCTATTCTGCCTCTTATCTGATATAGTTGTGACAAGCCGAATTTGTCTGCATCCCACACGAAAAGTGTATTTGCATTCGGAATATCAAGGCCGCTTTCAATGATCGTGGAGCAGAGAAGAATGTCGTATTCGTGGTTGAAATAGTTCATCATGACCTTTTCAAGCTGTGATTCCGACATCTGACCGTGACCTACGCCTATTCTTGCTTCGGGCACAAGCTCCTGAAGCTTCAGCTTGAATCTGTCTATATCCGAAACATTATTATATAGGAAGAACACCTGACCGTCACGCTCAAGCTCACGCAGTATCGCGTCACGGATAATGGCATCATCATCCTCGATTACGTATGTCTGCACCGGAAAACGGTCCTTCGGCGGCGTTTCAATAACGCTTATATCTCTTATGCCTACGAGCGACATATGGAGCGTTCTCGGGATAGGAGTAGCAGACAACGTCAGAACGTCAACGCTCTTCTTCATATTCTTGATTTTTTCCTTGTGGTTGACGCCGAAGCGCTGTTCCTCGTCGATTATGAGAAGACCGAGATCCTTGAAGTGAACGTCATTGCTCAAAAGTCTGTGAGTGCCGATGAGCACGTCCACTTCGCCTGCTTCAAGCTTTTCAAGCGTCTTTTTTTGCTCGGAGGGTGTGCGGAATCGTGAAATTACATCCACCTTCACGGGGAAGTTTGCATATCTTTCAGAAAAAGTCTGGAAATGCTGATGAACAAGGATCGTTGTCGGCGCAAGCACGGCAACCTGTTTGCCGTCCATGACTGCCTTGAAGGCGGCACGCACGGCAACCTCCGTTTTGCCGAAGCCTACGTCTCCGCAGAGCAGACGGTCCATGATTTTGTAATCCTCCATGTCCTTTTTGATTTCCTCAATGGCACGGAGCTGATCGTCTGTTTCTTCATATATGAAGCTTTCTTCAAGCTCTCTCTGCCATACTGTGTCAGGGGAGAACCTGAAGCCCTTGAAGACCTCACGTCTTGCGTAAAGCTCAACAAGGTCATAAGCCAATTTTTTAATCGAAACGGAAGCCTTTTCCTTTGCGTTTCCCCATTCTCTTCCGCCGAGGCGTGAAAGCTGGGGCGAATCGCCGTCTGTGGAAATGTATGGCTGAATGAAATCAAGCCTGTCGACCGGAACGAAGATTTTATCTCCGCCTGCGTATTCGAGGGAGAGATAGTCCTGTATCTTGCCGGAGACTTCTTTTGTTTCTATGCCGAGGAAACGTGCGATTCCGTGAGTTTCGTGTACTACGTATGAGCCGATAGTGAGATCGGTGAATGATTTGATGGGATTCTTGTTTGGCTTTGAATGAGTCGATTTTTTGACCGTGCCGAATATCTCCTGATCGCCGACGAGCATGGCGTTTTCATAGATACAGCCTGCTGAAAGGTGCGAGCGAATTATCCAGAGCGTTTTTGTGTCTGAAGCCTTGCCTGATTCCTTTGCCTCAAAAAGGCTTGATACGATTACGGGATAGATTCCTCTGTCATTGAAAAATTCCTTGAGCAGGAGAGCACGCTTATCGTTTCCCGTAAAGAGAAATATTTCTCTGTTTTCTTTTCTTTCTGCGATAATGTCGGCGAGAAGCTCCTCAAAGTTGCCGAAATACTGCTTTATGGGCTTTGCTTCTATGCTGTCAAGGGCTTTCGGCTGAATGAATCTGTATTGAGAAAGAAATTCCTTCACTCCGAGCCATGTCACCGAGTCAAAAACGGCGGTAATATCGTCTACAGTCGGAATAAGCGCTATCTGTGACGGGAAAACCTCACCGTTTTCAAGCATATCGGTAAAGCGCATAGTCATTCCCTTGACTGAATTTTCATAGTCAGAGAAGAGCTGATCGGGCTCAAAGATAACGAGCTTTGCATCTCTGCAATAATCGAGTATAGTATATCTTCGCTCGTAGAGGAATGAAACGTAGTTCTTCAGAATACCGGATGCAGCGCCGCCATCAAGCCTTGCCGAAACGTTTGCGGCTCTTTCCCTGAGCTTTGCTTTGGCATTGGGAGAAAGTACTTTTTCAGCCTTCTTCAGGTCAACGGATATTTTTTCCAAAAGCATTCTTGCTTCGTCTGCGGAAATAACTATTTCGGAGGCAGGCATAATGTCGGCTTTTCTGACCTTCTCAAGAGAACGCTGTGAGATAACGTCAAACGTTCTGATAGAGTCGACCTCACTGTCGAAAAGCTCGATTCTGACAGGCGCTTCCATATACGGCGGGAAAAAATCGATTATTCCGCCGCGGATGCTGAACTGTCCCTTTCCGTCAACGATGGACACACTCTCATAGCCCATTGTGACGGCGGCATCGGCAAGCTCTGCCGTATCTATCTCACTGCCGATGGATACGGATATTTTCTTTATGCTCTCCGGCGGAGAAAGGGGAGTGATGAGACCGTCTGGAGTGGTTATGATTATAACTTTTTCGTTGTTGAGTACGGCATTTATTACTTTCATGCGGAAGGCTCTTATATCGGAGCTTTCTGCTTCAAGATCGTGAAATGTCAGCTGTGATTTCGGATACCATAAAATCGGACAGCCAAAAAACGAGGTAAGCTCATCTCTTATACGTCTTGCCTCGGAATCGTTTTTTACTATGAGTATCAGTGGATCGCCAAGCAGTGTGCCGGCATCGGAAAGCAGATAAAAAAGTGCTGATTCCGATGGGACCGACAGTGCCGTGCTGATTCCTGATGAAAAATTGTTTATCAGTTCACTTGTGTTCATTGATGATCAGGTTTCTGCGTTATGCTTTTTCTTCTTATTGTATTTATTCATTGCCGCTTCTATGCTTTTTGTGAGAATAATATTTACGGCATCACCGGCATCGGCAAGAGAAGCATTCAAATCTTCAATCTCATTGTCGCGGAAATCACCAAGCACGAAGTCACGCCCGTTGTGATAGCGCGGTTCTCCTATGCCTACCCTGATCCTGGCAAAATTTTCTGAAGAAAGATGTTGAATGATCGATTTCATTCCGTTGTGCGATCCTGCGGAGCCGTTTGCTCTTATTCTTACGGAACCGACTTCAATGTCCATATCGTCATAAATGACGATGAGCTCTTTTTCGGATATACGAAAATACGACATAAGCTCTTTTACGCTTATGCCGGATTCGTTCATATACGTCTGAGGCAAAGCCACAATCGCATCGTTTCCGGCGATCTTGCCCTTGCCGTATATTGCGTGGCACCCGGTCTTTCTCAGCTCTATGCCGTTATTTTCCGCTATGCGGGTTGCAACCATAAAGCCGGTGTTATGACGGGTGCGGCAATATTCTTTTCCCGGATTTCCCAATCCTACGATCAGATACATATCAAATTACCGATCCTTTTTATTTTTTGTTCAATTATTGTTTAACAGATTCCGACAAAAAAGGAGAATAACCTGAATTGGTCAGTGCATATTTACGGTCGGTTCATTCAGCTTCATTGTAAGCCTTGAGAACCAGCTTTTCAATATACTCTCTTGTTTCGTTGTTGATAGGATGTGCAACATCTATTGCAACACCTGTCGGAGTAGTTCTTCTGGGCATTGCAACGAAAAGACCGTTTGATCCCTCGATAACCTTAAGCTCCTTTACGACAAAACAATCGTCGATTGTGATTGAAACGATAGCTCGTACCGTGCTTTCGCTTGTGATCTTGCGAACATTAACAGCAGTGATATTCATGTTATCATTTCCCCCTTTCATAATATTCTGTGAATATACTTTTACGCTTTTCCAAATGGAAAAGACAAAGGCATTTTATTTTTTCTTTCCGCTCTTGAATTCATCCGAGACGTGGATAGAAAT
Organism: Clostridia bacterium; assembly: GCA_045627045.1. GTDB lineage: Bacteria > Bacillota > Clostridia > HGM11327 > HGM11327 > SIG351. The sequence goes on from JAZQMY010000069.1 coordinate 11,235, forward strand.
CTTTTTGGTGGACTCATCTGCGGCGTCAAGCGTCAGAAGAGGAGTATAGTTGTCAATAACCTTCTTTTCGGGCACGGCAGAGGAGATAAGTATTCCGGTACCAACGTGCTCGGCTTCAAGCTCAGTTATCAGGCTCTGCATTCCGCGGATTGTACCGCCGCTTCTCATGAAGTCATCGATGATGAGAACCTTCTGACCTTTTCTGATGGAACGCTTCGTGATGGACATACTGTCAAGCTTGCGGCCTGATTCGGAAGCGTACGAAATGGTGATGATAGGGCCGTCTGTGAGCTTGGGCTGTTTTCTTGCAGTGACAAGCTGGCAGCCAAGAGCTTCCGCAGTCATCAAGGCTATCGGAATACCCATCGTTTCCATAGTGAGTACGACATCAGGTGCTTTGTCCATAAAGTTTTCGGCAAGCATATAGCCGAGCTTCTTTGCAATGTCAGGTCTGAAAAGAAGATCAGAGTAGCTTAAGAATCCGCCTGTCATGAGACGCGATTCATCTGCCAGCTCATTGCAGAGCTCCTCAAGGAAAATGATGTCAGATTCGTGACTTGAATGAGGAATGAAGCGAACGCCGCCTCCTGCACCTACCACGGTATCTATTTCACCGATATTGAATGCTTTGAAAAGTCCTTTGATGTGAACGATATCCTCGCTGACAGAGGATTTTGCAACAGAAAACATTTCTGAAAATGATGACAGAGAAAGCATCCTGCAGGGATTGTCAGTCAGCATTTTGATCATTATTCCGATTCTGTCTGTGCGCTTTGTGTGAAGATCCATTGTTTTTCTGTTTTCCTTCCTGTACTGTACAAAAAGATAAATATTTATGAATGATAATAAATAAAGAGTTTTTATTTAATTGAGATAATTATACCATAAATTCCGAAAAAGTTCAAGTACCTTTTTGAGCTTTTTTGATTTACTTGATTCGAACAAAACAGAATTATTATTATGGATAATTCGCTTTTGAGCAGATAGTGTAAATATTTACAACAGGATTGACAATCATGTTTGTTTGTTATATAATATTATAGAGAAAAAGTACGAAAAAATACGCTGAAAATATCTGCTTGCCTCAAAAAATAATATAAGAATAAGAACTGCTGGATATCTGCCCGGGATTTACTCCGCAGGATATCCGGCATCGGAGAATAAAATGAAAAAAATAAACCGGAAAATCTGTTTTATACTGTCTGCCGTCATTCTCGGTACGCTGATACTTGCGTTTTCCCCCGGAAAGGCTTCTGCGGCAACGATTGAGCTGCCGTATGAGGTAAGCGAGGCTTACGGAAATTCAGTATACTATACAAACCTTCTTTCGGTACAGCTTACAGGCGATGAAAGAACCGACATTATCAATGTTGCATTTTCACAGCTTGGATACCACGAGGGTAGCAAGGAAGGCGAGACGTCGGGATACTCTTTTGACGGCAAGGGTAATGTTTCTGAGGCTTCATACTGGTTCGGCACACAGATAAAGGGGCAGAAAACAGGCTTCAATTATTCCTGGTGCGCAATGTTTGTCAGCTGGTGTGCAAGAATGGCAGGCATTTCCGAGGACGTTATCAGCAATGCAACATATGCGTGCCCGGCAGAAAAGCAGTACTTCTTTCAGAACTTGACCTATCATCCGAATGACGGAATGTACACCCCTCAGGCAGGAGATCTTGTGTTCTTCAAGTGGGAAAGCTCCAGCTCGGCATGGGATCATGTTGAGCTTGTGACGGACTGTGCCGCGGGATATCTTTTTACGATAGGCGGAAATGCGAGAAACTCCGTTGCCGCACATGCTTTTGATATGAGCGAGAGCTGCATCAAGGGCTTCGGCGAGCCGCAATACACGGTAACGCCTTCGGAACACAATTATTCCGAATGGGAAACGGTGCTTGAACCTACCTGCACGGCAAAAGGCATCAAGCAGAGGATATGTACGGATTGCAATCTGGTGGATACGGCTGATATTTCGCCTCTCGGACATCAGTTCTATCATTGGGGCAACGAGGAAGACGAATGGATAATTGACAGTGAGCCTACCTGCATTTCCAACGGAGAAAGATCGTTCCACTGTATACGTTGCGGAACAAAGTCAAATTCCGAAAATATTCCTGCGCTCGGACACGATTACTCAGACGGCTGGACAATTACTGCTGAACCGACCTGCACGGAAAAGGGCGAAAAGGCACTCTGTTGCAGTGTCTGCGGAGAAAAAGGACTTACGAAGGAAATAGAGCCTCTCGGACATACATTTTCTGATGAATGGACGGTGGATGTTGAGCCGCAGTGCGAGACCGAAGGCGAAAAGTCGCATCATTGCATCGCTTGTGATGAAAGAACAGATATTACACCCGTTGAACCGATCGGCCATAAACTTATACTTGATAGTGTGACAGAGCCGACCTGCACGGAGGAGGGCACAGAGCATTACATCTGCAGTAACGATCCCTCACATACAAATGATATTCCCATTCCTCTCATTGAGCATACTCCGTCGGAGTGGACGATCAGAGAAGAGCCTTCTTATGCAAGAGACGGCGAAAAATACAGATATTGCACCGTCTGCTCGACAGAGCTTGAAACAGAAAGCATCCCGATGCTTACAGAGAGCAATAAGCCTTACGGCTTTATTGCGGCAGGCGACTATGAGTGGCATTCCCTTGTGAAGAATCCTGCCGGAAATATTTATTTCAATACTTCCGTCTCGATCACCGTATCGGCTTTTGATGATGAATCGGGCATTGCAAGCATAATGTGTATTGCATCGGAGAAGATTCTATCGGAGGAGGAACTTGTTCTTTCGGAAAAGTGGACGGAGGGAACCGGACTCAGACTGAATAAGGACGGAATCTACCTTATATATGCAAAGATAACGGACGTATCCGGCAACGTGATTTATATTTCAACTGACTTCATTGAGGTCGATATGACGGCACCCACATCAAACGGTATTGTTGACGGCGGCGAATACTGCAAGGAAGCAATTTTCACGGCAGAGGATAAAAACCTTCTTTATGTAAGAGTAAACGGTATGCCTCTCTCAAAGAGCGATAACGGAACTTACAGAATTTCGGCATCACCCTTTGCGCAGAAGGTTGAGATAATTGATGCGGCAGGAAATCTCAGAACATTCACGATCAAAGTCAATGAGGACCATATCTTTTCGGAGTACATAATAAACAGAGCACCTACCTGCACGGAAACAGGCGTCCGTCACCGTGAATGTACCGTCTGCGGAGAAGTCCATTATGAAACGATTTCCGAATACGGTCATGACTATTCCGATAACTGGACTGCCATCACCGAGGCCTCCTGTACGTCAACGGGAACAGAGGCAAGAGTCTGCTCAAGATGCGGAAAACTTATGGATGAGAGATCTGTATCGGCACTCGGACACGAATATGTCAACGGAAAGTGCATTGTCTGCGGCAAGGAATCAAGCGATACGATACCTTATGAGGCGATAGTTGCTGCCGTAATCTTTGTTGCAATAGCGGCAGGCGTGTTCATCTGGGAGCGCAGAAAGAACAGATACGTATAAAAAATGGCTTTTTTGAGTAAAAATCATAAAAAACAATCAAAAAAGCAGTGTTAAACATAATAAATGTGTTGCAAAAAAAGCAAAAATAGATTATAATATACAAGTAATGCTTTAGAATTTTTTACAAGAGAAATTCTGAAAGAGAAGAGGAGTTTTGTAATGAAACAGTTAAAGAAAATAGTGGCACTCGTGCTGACACTGTGCATCATTGTTGCTGCATCAGGATGCCTTGCACAGGTAAACGAAGAGAAAAACAGCAAGATTGTTCTTGCAACCATTGACGGCGAAGTTGATATCACAAAGGGCGAATTCCTTCCGATATTCAATTCCAATTATATCAATTACTATTACTACTATTATATCCTTGGTAAGACGATGTCTAATGATGACATCAAGAGCCTCAAGTCAAGCGTTCTTGAATCAATGATCAAAGACAAAATCATTCATATTGAAATGGATAAGATCAGCTTTGACTACACTGATGAAGACCTTGAGAGCGGCAAGAAGGATTACGAGAAAAATGTTCAGGACTATGCAGATGAGCTGAAGGAAGAAGCCGAGAAAGCAAAAGAGTCTGAAGAGTCAGAAAAGTCTGAAGAGACAACAGAGAGAGATTACCTCCAGGAAGCAAAGGACTACTACGAGAAGAATCTTGCAGCTGAGGGCATGACGATTGATGATTACATCAAGGAGCTCGCTGATTCATACAGAATCGAGAGATTCAAGAAGACTCTTGCAGGCGACATTACAGTATCTGATGACGAAATCAAGAAGTACTACGACAATGAGAAAGCAGCGCAGACTGAAAAGCCTGACCTCGATGCTGAAGTATTGATTTTCGAGCCTGAAAGCGTAGTTTACAAGTACATTAAGGTAACTCTTTCAACAGAAGAGAAGACAGAGTACAACAGCCTCACATCTGCCAACAAGACAGAGGAAGCAGCTCAGTATCTCAAGGATACGGTAATGAAGAGAGCAGAGGAATATGCTTCAAGAATCAAAGCAGGCGAATCATTCGAAGCTGTAATGGACGATGCAAACAAATTCCTTGTTGACAAGTGCGGAATAGCAGAATCATCAATTTCAAAGTCAGACAAAGAACTTACACTCTACAAGAATGTCGGCAAGTCAGGCTTGGAGGGTGAATTCGATACAAAGATTCTCAGCACAAAGGAAGGCGAGGCAACAGAGATCCTCGCATCCGGCAGCACAACTTATGTAATCGGTAAGGTTTACAAGAGAAATGCTTCGGTTACAAAGGAATACGAAGTCGGCAATGAGCTCTACGAAGAGATCAAGACGGTTCTCGTTGATAAAGCAACAACTACAGCAATAGAAGAAGCACTCAAGAAGTTGTATGAATCTCACGATGTAAAGGTTTACACTTCAAGACTTTACAAGAATTATTGATAAAGTAATTGTGTCTTAATTGTAAACAATTATAAAAACCTATTGAAAAAAATTGTATTGTGTGATATAATCATACAACGTAAAATGTGAAATTACTAAACGAAGAGGAGAGATAACCATGAAAGAGAGCATTCATCCGGAATATACAAAGTGCACGGTTAAGTGTGCTTGCGGTAATACTTTCGAGACAATGTCAACAAAGCCTGAGCTCAGCGTTGATATCTGCTCAAAGTGCCATCCGTTCTTTACAGGAAGACAGAAACTCATTGATACAGGCGGCAGAGTAGATAAGTTCAAGAAGCGTTACGGATTGAAGTAATATCTGACAAAGCAAAAATGAACGCAGGTTGAAGGATTAGCTTCAATCTGCGTTTTGTTTAAGTACCAAAAACCGAAAGGAACAGGCATATGTCACAGAAAAATAAAAATATAGGCGGCCAGGCAGTTCTTGAAGGCGTAATGCTCAGAGACGGTACGAATGGCCACGTTGCCATAGCAAACAGACTTGAAAACGGAAATATAGTAGTAACAAAAAAACAGTACGAAAAAGGTTCGGACAGAAAAAAGTTTTTTAAGCTCCCTGTGGTCAGAGGATGCGTTGCATTCATTGATTCGCTTTTTGTGGGCACAAAGACACTTATGGATTCCGCAGAGCTTATAGGCGGTGAGGTTGCTGCAGAGTATGAACCGTCAAAATTTGAAAAATTCCTTTCAGAAAAGCTGAAAATAAAGCTTGAGGATGTTGTAATAGGAATTTCGGTAATACTCGGACTTGCGCTTGCACTTTTTCTGTTTACATTCTTGCCGACATTTATCACAGGCTTTCTGAAAAATATAGTAAAATCGGGTATTCTGCTCAGCCTTATTGAAGGCGTGATCAAGGTAGTAATTTTTATTGCATATATTTTTCTTGTAAGCTGCCAGAAGGATATCAAGAGAGTATTTCAGTATCACGGCGCAGAGCACAAGACTATAAATTGCTTCGAAAATGACGAAGAAGTAACGGTCGAGAACGTAAAGAAGCATTCAAGAATACATCCCAGATGCGGAACATCGTTTATGTTCTTTGTAATGGTGATAAGCATTCTCCTTTTCTCACTTCTTTCATGGGATAAGGTAGTAATAAGAGTTCTTCTCAAGCTTTTGCTGATGCCTGTTGTTGCGGGATTTTCGTATGAAATAATCCGATTTTCCGCAAAGACAAACAGCAAGCTCGTTCATTGGCTGGTAGCTCCCGGTCTTATGCTCCAGAAGGTAACAACGGCAGAACCGGATGATTCCCAGATAGAAGTCGGCATTCAGTCACTCAAGGCACTCATTGAGGGCGAGTTTACTGAAGGAAAGACAGTAATAGGAGAGAAAAAAGAAGAAAATCTTCAGCAGGAAGCTGAAAATACGGAAGAACAGACAGAAAATGACTGCGAAAAAACTGATATCTGATGAAACAAAGCGGCTTTTGCCGTTTGCCCCTGACAGCGAGAATATAGTCAAGCTGATTTTTGAAGAGGTGACGGGAAGAGACGCTTTTCTTGAACGTATTTCCGGAGGGGAGGTCTCGGAAAGTGAGACTGCAAAAATAACTGAAATGGTTTCAAAGTGCATGAACGGAGAGCCTGTTCAGTATGTCACCGGAAAACAGTATTTTATGGGAAACGAATTTGCCGTAACGCCTGACGTGCTTATCCCGAGGGCAGATACGGAGATACTTGCCGAGGCGGTGATCAAGTATTCAAAGGGCAAGCGGCTGAATATTCTTGATTTATGCACGGGAAGCGGATGCATCGGCATTAGCGCAGCAAAGGCTGTGCCTGAGGCGACCGTTTGCTGTTCGGATATAAGCGAGGCGGCAATAGAGGTGGCAAAATCAAATATAATCAGAAACAAAACAGAAAAGAACACTGTGACCCTTGTTTCCGATATGTTTGAAAAGTGCGGAGTTTATGACGTCATTGCATCGAATCCGCCGTATATCCCGAAGAAAGTGATCAGTACGCTTGAAAAAAGAGTGAAGGACCATGAGCCGCATTCTGCTCTTGACGGCGGGAATGACGGGCTTGATTTCTACAGACAGATCGCGCTTGAGGCAGGCGGGCATCTTTCTGAAAACGGCAGGCTTTTCCTTGAGATAGGATATGATCAGAAGGAAAGTGTGACAAAGCTTCTTGATAAAGCCGGCTTTTCTGATATAGTCTGCCTGAAGGATTATTCGGGAAATGACAGAGTCATTATCTGCAGAAAATAAAAACGAAGGAGATCATTATGTCAATAGAAAACAGACTTGAATGTATTGAGCAGAGATATTATGAGCTTGAGCAGATGATTTCCGATGTTACTCTGATGGAAGACAGAGAGAAATGGCAGAAGCTGACAAAGGAACACGCAGATCTTTATGAAGTAGTAGAGAAAATCCGCGAATATAACAAGCAGAAAAAAGAACTTGAGGAAGCCCGCCAGATGGCTGAAGAGGAAACGGATCCGGAAATGAAGGATTTGTTTATCTCAGAGGAAAAAAGCCTCAGAGCCGCTCTTGAGACCTCGTACGGCGAATTACTGAAATATCTTATACCAAAGAACCCGGATGACGAAAAAAACGTTATCCTTGAAATCCGCGGCGGCACGGGCGGTGATGAAGCGGCACTTTTCGGAAGCAGCCTTCTGCGTATGTATCAGCGTTATGCCGAAAGACACGGCTGGAAACTTTCCGTCATGAGCAGCAATATAACGGAGCTTGGCGGCGTCAAGGAAGCCGTTTGCGAGATAAAGGGAAAAGGCGTTTTTGAGAAAATGAAGTATGAGAGCGGCGTTCATAGAGTTCAGAGAGTGCCTGTGACGGAGAGCGGAGGAAGAATTCACACTTCCACCGCAACTGTTGTCGTAATGCCTGAGGCAGAGGAAATAGATCACGTTGATATAGATATCAATGACATCAGAATAGATACGTTCCGTGCATCGGGACACGGCGGTCAGTACATCAATATGACCGATTCTGCCGTCAGAATCACGCATATCCCGACGGGACTCGTGGTATCATGTCAGGATGAGAAATCCCAGCTGAAGAACAAGGAGCGTGCAATGCAGGTGCTGAAGTCAAGGCTTCTTGCCAAAATGCAGAGCGAACAGGCAGCGCAGTATACCGAGGACAGAAGATCGCAGATAGGCTCGGGAGACAGATCCGAAAAAATCAGAACATATAATTTTCCACAGGGGCGTGTGACCGACCACAGAATAAATTTCACGATGTTCAATATAGAAGCTTTTATCGACGGCGACATGGACGTCATACTGGATGAGATCATTGCACGGGAAACATCCGAAAAACTCGCCAATATGAACTGATTTGTACGAAAAGTGAGAAAATAATAGCTTTTATACGAAAAAAACCGATTTTTTGCTATTGATTTTTATCAACTTATGTGTTATACTAAAATAAAAACTATACTAAAGAAGAACGAGACAGTTCTTTTCGGAAGGAGAAAAAATTATGGCAAATATTTTCAATAAAAACGGCCAGAGTTCTGCGGCTCAGAAGAGAAAAGCCGAGCTCAGAAAAAAGATTGACGAATGCTCAGGCAATATCACAACGCTGAAAATGAAGATGGGCGATGCGATTTACACTGCATACAGAAACGGCGATACGGCTTACGATTCATGCGAAGAAGTTTGCCGTCAGATAGATGCTTTCTATGCAGAAATCAGGAAGCATAATACGGCTCTGCTTGCGGTTGACGGATTCAGACTCTGCTGCAGTGAGGATTGCAAAAAGAAAATTGCGCTTGAGGCCTGCTATTGCTCATACTGCGGTACAAAGCAGATACCCATTGATTCCGAAGCAGAGGCTGAAATCAGCGACGTAAAGCCGGCACAGCAGGATGAAGAAGCGGCTGCAGAGCAGAAAAAGTAATACATATTATGGAAAAAAGAGCAGATGCGGTGATAGTTGCCGCAGGCTGCGGCATACGTTCAGGTCTGTCATATCCGAAGCAGTTCTTCGAGGTCGGGGGCAGGCCTGTTCTTGCGTATACGGCTGAGGCTTTTCTTTCGTATGAAGGAGTAAAGAGCGTGGTGATTGTGCTTCCGGAGGAGAATTTTGAGGAGTACAGGGCTTATATGCAGAAATTCACTGATTCAGACCGTGTGAAATACGTTTGCGGCGGCAAAGAAAGAATGAATTCCGTTTATAACGGGCTTCTTGCACTCGAGGAGGATCATGCTCCTGTGGTGCTGATCCATGACGGAGTCAGACCGTTTGTTACGGAGAGAATAATTACGGATTGCATAGAGTCTGCCGAAAGGTTCGGCACGGCACTTGCGGCGGTCAAGGTCACTGATACGGTAAAGAGAGTAAAAAACGGGATCGTAGCGGATACCGTTGACAGGGAAGAGCTGTATCTCGCACAGACACCGCAGGCATTTCTCTATGAGCTCATAATTGCGGCGTACGATACCGCTTTTGATGAAGGCAAGAGCTTCACTGACGATTGCGGAGTGTGTGAAAACATTGGCGCAAGGATCAGGATCGTGAACGGAAGCAAGGATAATATAAAGCTGACATTACCGGAGGATTTTGAAAAACTGAAATGAGAATCGGCATTGGCTATGATATACACAGACTGGTTTCTGACAGAAAATTGATAATAGGCGGAGTGGAAATACCGTACGAAAAGGGGCTTCTGGGCCATTCGGATGCGGATGTTCTCGTTCACGCCGTAATAGATGCGCTTTTCGGAGCGGCGGCGCTCGGAGATATAGGTCGACATTTCCCGGATACGGATGAAAGGTACAGAGGTGCTGACAGTATGGTGCTTCTTGCGGAAGCAAAGAGGCTTATTGGGGAGGCAGGGTATTATATTGTGAATATTGATTCCAACGTAATAGCCCAGAAGCCGAAGCTCATGCCGTATATAGATTCCATGCGGGAAAATATAGCATCGGTACTCGGAATGTCTTCGGGAGATGTTTCCGTCAAAGCAAGAACAAATGAAAAACAGGATTCCGTCGGAAACGGCGAGAGTATTCAGGCTCAGGCAGTTGTCCTGATAGAGAAAAGAATATAAAAATAAACGGTCAGATGGAAACGCCCCGTCTGACCGTTTTGCTTTTTGTGATTTATCAGAGATTCTTCTTGTAGTAGTTCATAAGACAGCCTGAAAGGATTATCTCTTTTTCCGTTGCTTCAAGACCGGGCAATGAGAGCTTCAGGTCAATCACTCTGCCGTCCTTCTTGACAATCTTGGCAGTGATTTCTTCTGCATTTGCGTTGAGAGCATCAACGATACCGCAGATAACGAGAGCATCACCGATTTCGATTTCGGGCTTTTCGGCAGCGATGAAAGGAAGCATACCCCAGTTGACGCAGTTGCTTCTGTAACGCTTTGTTGCATACTCAACTGCAATGTTAGCCCATCCGCCGAGAACTCTCTGGCATGATGCAGCCTGCTCTCTTGCAGAGCCGTCACCGGGCTTGTTTGCATAGATGAAGCTTCCGATACCTGTGTTCTCAGCATCAAGACTGATTGAGAGGAGCTTCTCAAGTGCTTTGATTTCGTCTGACTTCTCACCGTTTTTGAATGCATCGTAAACCTCCTTTGAAGCCTTTGCGCGCTTAACGTATTCAGGCTCACGGCGGCTCAGAGCAAATTCAGCAAGCTTCATAGGATTGGAGCGGTAGGAAGATGTTTCACCTGACGGGATGAGCTCATCTGTTGTCGTAACAGGATCATCAAGAACTGCTGCGGCGCAGAGAACGAGGTTGTTTTTCAGCTCGGGGATCTCCGGCCAGTCAACAATGTTCGGACCATAGCGAAGCTCAAGCTCCTTCTGCGGCTTTCCGAAGCCGTTATATACTCTGTTCTTGTAGATATTTGCGTTGAAATGATAATCGTAATGAGTCGGCTTTGTCTTGAGCTCGTCTGCGGAAGTAATAATTCCGCCGTTGATTGCTGTTGCGGCGATGGAACGTGCATCCATGAGAGCAACACCGGCAATCTGTCCCTGATTCGGCTTTGAGCCTTCTCTGTTCGGGAAGTTTCTTGTTGTGTGACGGATGCTGAGAGCGCCGTTTGCGGGAACGTCACCTGCACCGAAGCAAGGTCCGCAGAAAGGTGTCTTGATAACTGCGCCGGCTTCGATGAGTTTCTCCATAGCACCTATTCTGTTCAGCTCGAAGTTGACAGGCTGGCTCTGCGGATATACGCTCAATGTAAACTCGTCCTGACCGATCGACTTGCCGTTGACGATATCTGCGGCATAGTAAACGTTTTCAAATGTACCGCCTGCACATCCTGCAATGATACCCTGATCGGCTCTTACGCCTCTGTCTGTGATCTTGCTGCGGAGTGAGAAATCCTTTGCACCCATAGTCGTTCTTGCGGTCTCTTCAACCTTTGCAAGGATATCTGCGGCATTTTCCGTGAATTCTCTTATCTGGAATGCATTTGACGGATGGAACGGAAGAGCAATCATAGGGAATACTCTGTCAAGATCGATATGGACTACCATATCGTAAAGAGCGAGATGATCCGGCTTGAGCTCCTTGTAATCGTTTTCTCTGCCGTGGATTCTGAAGTATTCCTTTGTGTGCTCATCAGTAGGCCAGATGGATGAGAGACAAGCCGTTTCGGTTGTCATTACATCAACTCCGGCACGGAAGTCCATTGAAAGACGACGAAGTCCGGGGCCTGCGAATTCAACGATCTTATTCTTGAGGAGACCTTCACCGAATGTAGCTCTGATAAGGTCAAGAGCAACGTCCATAGGTCCGATGTACTGTGAATTGAGCGTGTGAGTCATATAAACGAGAACGACTTCAGGACGCTTTATGTCATATGTCTTTCCGACGAGCTGCTTTACGAGCTCAGGACCGCCTTCGCCGATACCGAGTGTACCGAATGCACCGTAACGAGTGTGGCTGTCAGAACCGAGGATCATCTTTCCGCATCCGGACATCATTTCTCTCATGTACTGATGGATAACGGCTTCGTGCGGCGGAACGAAAATACCGCCGTATTTCTTTGCAGCGGAGAGACCGAAGAGGTGATCGTCCTCGTTGATGGTTCCGCCTACGGCACAAAGTGAATTGTGGCAGTTTGTCATAACGTACGGAATAGGGAACTCCTTGAGACCGCTTGCTTTTGCAGTCTGAACGATGCCTACGTACGTGATATCGTGTGATGCCATTGCATCAAACTTGATTTTAAGAAAATCATCATTTCCGGAAGTATTGTGTTCGCTCAGAATACGATAAGCCATAGTGCCCTTGTAGGCTTCGCTGACTTCCTTCTGAGTAACCGGAGACAAGCCCTTTATTGCGAGGGCATTGTTTATGGATGAAAGATCGTCTGCCTTGTAGAAAGTATCATTTTCCACGAGAACATATTTTCCTTTGAGAACTCTCATTTGTGAAATTACCTTTCTTGATATTTAAAAAATTATTTTATATATTATACACTATTATTCAAAAAAAATAAAGAGGCATTTTGCCAAAAAGATGCGCTTTGACTTGTTTTTTAAGCAATGGAAAAATAAGTGCAGTAAAAAACAAACTATTTCTGCAAAAAAATAAAATAGGTGTTGCATTTTTTTCGGTTTTGTGTTAAAATAAAGAATATGAGTACACTGGAGGAAGGCATATATGTTCAGCAGAGTAATTAGGGGAATATCTGTTTTTCTTGCAGTGATTGCTTTCAATATCAAATACAGATTTCATGCTGTCGGGGCTGAGAATATCCCGAAGGAAGGTCCTGTGCTCATCTGTGCGAACCACAGGAAGGCAGAGGATCCGATACTGATTTATCTGGCATACAGAAAAAGATTTATTCATTTCTATGCAAAGCAGGCTCTCTTCAAAGGCAGATTCATGAAGTGGTACCTTGAGAAGGTATGCGGCACGAGAGCCGTATCCCACAGCGGCGCTGATATAGGCGCGATCAAGTGGGGCGTGGAGAAGCTGAAGGCCGGAGAAGTGGTGGGAATTTTCCCCGAGGGAACAAGAAACAGAACCGATGCACCTCTGCTTGAGCTTCAGAGCGGAACTGCTCTTGTGGCACATATGTCAAAGGCAAAGGTGGTCACGGCGACTGTAAATTGTACTCATAAATGGTTTTCACAGTGTGAGGTTGTGTTTTCTGAACCGCTTGACCTTGACGAATTGTATTCAAAAAGGGTTGATGCGGACGGAAAAGAGCAGATAATGCAAAAAATTCGGGAAAATATATTAAAATCTTTAAAAAAGTGATTGAAATTTTTCCTGTTTTGTTATATAATAATTAGTAATTTGGCGAGGTTTTTTTGAACGTTACCGTAAGTAAACATTCAGGCTTTTGCTTTGGTGTTCAGAGAGCAGTTGATCTGGCTCTGAATGAAGCTCAGCTTTCGGGCAGCGTATTCACGCTCGGACCGATAATTCATAACTCTTTTGTGGTAAATGATCTTGCTTCAAAGGGCGTGACTGCGGTTGATTCCGTCAGTCAGGCCGAGGGAGCGGTGCTTGTCATCCGTTCACACGGAGTCGGCAGGAAGGTCTATGAAGAGGCTGAGGCAAAATGCAGTAAACTCGTTGATGCAACCTGTCCTTTTGTGAAGAAGATTCATGAGCTTGTCAGAGAGTATTCTTCAAAGGGATATACTATAGTCATAGCGGGCAAAAAGGATCACCCTGAGGTCATTGGCATCATGGGCTGGTCAGACAGCAACACATTCGTGGTTGACTGTGCGGAGGATATAGACCTGATTCCGCTTGACGAAAATAAAAAAATATGCCTTGTTGCGCAGACAACAATAGATATGAAGCATTTTGAGACATTGAGAAGCGAAATCGTTTCAAGATTCCCCGAAGCGCTCATATTCAATACAATATGCTCTGCGACGGCAAAAAGGCAGCAGGCCGCAGAGGAACTTTCAAAGAACGTTGATGTGATGTATGTCATCGGCGATGAGAAAAGCTCAAATACAAAGAGACTCTACGAGCTCTGCAAAAAACATTGCAATAACACTTTTGCTGTGCAAAGCGCGGCAGATGTTATGAATATTTATGGCAACGCCAGAATTGGTATCGTTGCCGGTGCATCGACACCCGATTGGGTGATCAGGGAGGTAATCAGTAAGATGACGGAAGAGCAGATCGTTACTTCAGAAGAAGTAGTTGAAGAAGCAAAAATGGAAGACTTTGAAAAGTCTATGGTAAAGCTGCACAAGGGCTCAGTTGTAAACGGCACAGTAATTTATGCTACAGATGATGCTGTTTATGTAAATCTCGGCTACAAGGCAGACGGTGTTATTCCTAAGAGCGAATACAAGCTCGAGGAAGGTCAGACACTTTCAGACGTTGCCGCTAAGGGCGATGTTGTGGAAGTTGAAGTTGCAGAGCTTAATGACGGCGACGGCAACGTTATTCTTTCAAGAAAGCCTACAGTTGAAAAGGCTGCATGGGTAAATGTTCTTGCAGTAAAGGAAAACGATGAAATAGTTACAGTTAAGGTTACTGAGGCAGTTAAGGGCGGTGCTCTCGCTACATACGAGACATTCAGAGTATTCATCCCTGCTTCACATCTTGCTGTTCATTTTGTTAAGAACGTTGAGACATTTGTTGGCAAGGAACTCAAGGTTAAGTTCATTGATGTTGATCCTGCTGCAAAGAGAATCGTTGCTTCCAGAAAGATCGTTGCTCAGGAAGAGCGCGCTAAGAAGGAAGAAGCATTCTGGGAGAGCCATAAGGTTGGCGATATCGTTAAGGGCAAGGTTAAGAACATTGCTGCATTCGGCGCATTTGTTGACCTCGGCTTGTTTGACGGTCTCATCCACATCAGCGAGCTTTCATGGGATTCATCAAAGCCTGTTGCTGAAACAGTAAGCGTTGGCGAAGAAGTTGAAGCTAAGATCGTTGCTATCGACAGAGAGAACAACAAGATTTCACTCAACCGCAGAGCACTTCTCCCGCATCCGTGGGAATCAGTAAGCGAGAAGTACGCTGAAGGCGACGTAGTTAAGGTAAGAGTAACAACAATCCTTGATTTCGGCGCAATCGTTGCTATCGAGCCTCACATCAACGGCGTTCTCCACATTTCTCAGATCTCACGCAAGAGAGTAGAGAAGGTTGCAGACGTTCTCAACGTTGGTGATGAATTCGAAGTTAAGATCATGGCTATCGAGCCTGAAAAGCGTCGTATCTCCGTAAGCAAGAAGGCACTTGAGCCTAAGCCCGAAAAGGCTGCTGACGGCGAAAGAAAGCCGAGAGCTGACAAGGCTTCAGGCGATGCTCCTAAGAAGAGGAGAGCTCCTAAGGCTGAAAAGCAGGAAGCATCTCCTTACACAAAGGAAGATATGACAATCAACCTCGGTGATTTCTTCCCGCAGGAAATGCTCGACGAAATCAGAGAGGCAGAGAAGAACTGATAAATAAATTAGAAACTTCCGTCTATTAATTAGTATATATTATTCCGGCACATGAGGGAAATCTCTCTTATGTGCCGGTAATAGACTTAAATCGGCGGCAACTTTTTATCTATGCTTTTTGAAACAAGCAGAAAGCATATTATATCTGGGTGTAGCGCAGTTTGGTAGCGCGCTTGAATGGGGTTCAAGAGGTCGCAGGTTCAACTCCTGTCACCCAGACCAAAAAAGCATCCCACGGCTCTGCCGTGGGATGCTTTTTTGGTCTGGTGTGGTGTGTGTTATTCAGCGAGGTCTTTTGCTTGTCAAAAGACAAATGGTTCAGGCAAGCCTGAACCATGGCGCAGAGTTCAACTCCGCAATATGTCCGAAAGCATCTTTAACGGTAAATCCGTGGGATGCTTTTTTAATTATGTGCGGTGTGTGTAAGCACTTGATAAGTTTAACTTATGATATACTTGACAAAATAAAGCAAGTAATATATAATAAAAATGTACCATAATTCATATAGGCGTATGATTATGATTTGCGCGGAAATATCTGCGGAATATACAATGCAAGCGGCACAAAGATAGCAAGCTACACCTACGATGCGTGGGGCAACTGCACCACAACATACCTGACAAGCAACCACACAGCGGCAGATACGAACCTTTTCAGATACAGAGGCTACATTTATGATACTGAAACAGGATTCTACTGACTGAGAACGAGATATTATGACCCTGTAATAGGCAGATTTATCAATGCGGATAGTCTGCTTAACGGTGGAGACGAACTGCAGGGGTATAATATGTATGCTTACTGCGGAAATAACCCGATTGGAATTGCATATAGTGGTTTGGTGGTGAGCAACTCATCGGGCTGTGCTGTTAGTTCATTGACACTGGGATGTGTATTTGGTAGCGAAAAATATTTATCAGGTTCATGTGGTTCGCCCTTGTCTATAAATTTTCCATCTCAAAAGTGGTTATCTATGGGCATTGATTTTACAGCGGGTATGATTGGAGCGTTAAGTGTTCTTAGATGGACTTCAAAAAATCCATCGTTCTATGAGTTTTTCTATTCAGCATATGGTATCTCAACAGGAGAGATGTTAAGTAACTTGAAGTCACCAATGACAAAAATTGCATCTGTTATTAGCTATGGCTTAGTAGCTTATGATACATATACGGATGTGATGAGGCATATTAATGCAGGTGATTCATGGAAGAGAACCTTAGCAAGTGGCGTTGTTACTGCGGGAGTTGGGGTATTTTGTGTATGGACAGCAGCGAAGGTAGGGGCAGCAGTAGGAACCTGTATCGGTAGTGGTTTTGGATCCGTAATTGGATTAGTTGCAGGTGCTGTTGCAGGTGCTGTTGTAAGCGTTGCTATTAATTGCGCTTTTTATGTAGAAATAAATGGACAATCAATTGCTGGTAATATTGAAGCCGGAATAGAAGGGGGCTTAGAATGGATATATTAAAATTAAAAGGAGAAAATATGAAAAAAATACATCCTATATTTGAAAGATTGATTTGTATTTTAGTCATATTATTACTAAGTCCAATTACAATTATTTTGTATGCAAAATTCATGCATGAAATTAGAGGCTTTATGGCAATTGTTTGCAGTGCAGTTGTTTATGGAGCCTTTGTAAAATTGGTTCCCCTTTCATCTTACATCATTATTAGAGATAACAATTTGACGGTGTACGATATTCCTTTCTTTGCTACAGATAAGTTTTTTGAGGAAAAACGCAGTTTGATTTCGTATAATACCGATATATATATAGATGAAGTTGAAAAAATAGAATTAATAAAACTAACGAGAAAAGAGCAAAAGCTATATATAGGATATTCTCGTTTGATTAATAAATACTTGAAATTTCATTTAAAATATGGAAAATTTAAGTACATATATGTTGGTAATTATTCGAAGCGGCAAATTAAAAAAATAATAAATATAGTGAAAAAGTAAATATATTTTTTGGATCACTCAAATAATAAAAGGACCAAATAATTTTTTACAACGATATACCAGATAGTTTCATAGTTGTTAAAACTGCAAGTGAAATAAAACGATACCGAAACAGGCTTCTACTGGCTGAGAACGAGATATTATGATCCTGTGATAGGCAGATTTATCAATGCAGATAGTCTGCTTAATGGCGGAGATGAGCTGCAGGGCTATAATATGTATGCTTACTGCGGGAATAATCCGATTAGCAGATGGGATTATACAGGGCATGCCTGGGAATCTTTTTGTAATGAAGTTGAAAATTGGTTTAGCGAATACCGGGTTGAAATTGTAGTTGGTACAGCCTTTATTGTTGGAGGTGCAATTGTAACAGCTTTGACTTGTGGAGTTGGTACTACTGCATGGGCTGCATTTGGTTCTGCTTTATTGAGTTCTACTATTCAAGTAAGTGTTGGTATAGCTACAGGAGTTGTGGTTAATGGTGTTAGCAACTTAATTGCTGGAAATGGCTTTTTTGATAATGCAGGGGATACGATTGCATCTTCATATATGCTAGGTGGAATTTTGTCTGGTGGTTCACAAATATTAAGTGGTGGACTTAGGATGCTAAGAAGTGCAACTGGTTTTAAGGGAATTAATATTGGTGATATGAGATTATTGTCGCCTGATAAACTTTACTTTGATCATCCAGGTGCAACTTTGCTTAAAAATAATCAATTCTCTATTGATGCTGGAAGATATGGTTTGCATATGCATACTGCTTTAACTGCTGGATACCATGTTCCAATTATACCTTTAATTGTTGGAATTTATGAGTGTTATAAAAAATGATGAGAGAGAAGTTTATGAATAAGATTATAAGGTCAGGTTATAACGAACAAAATAGATGTGGATATTTTCTTCTTAACTTAAAAAAAATAAAACTAACACATTTATTGGATAAACTTGAATTAAAAAATGTGCTTGGAATTATTGAGCAAACAGATGGAAAGACAAATTATTCATCCTTATTATTTCAGATAATTCATGATAAAACATTCCACTATATTTACAGAGTAGATTGTTCTAAATATCAACAATTCGAAGAATTTATTTCAAATGATAACAATGCAACGGTTTTACTTGTTGAGATTTCTAACAGTGAATCAGAAAAATTGCTATTAAATAATATCGATAATTTAGATCAAGCGATTTGTGATGGTAAGATTAGCAAATGTATTATAGATATTAATAAATTTGAATCGGAAATATTTATTTTATTAAAAGATATTGAAGAAAAACAGTTTAAAAAAATAAAAGACGTAATAAAGCAACAATAAAATATTTTAACATAATAAACATTAGACTGTCTGCTTTAGAAGATAACTGTTATTCATTATTGGCTTATCAAACTGATAAAAGTAAATAAGATATTCAAATTTTATTGGCTCAGAACAAGATATTATGACCCTGCAACAGGCAGCTTCATCAACGCAGACAGCCTGCTCAACGGCGGAGATGAGCTGCAGGGATATAATATGTATGCTTACTGCGGAAATAATCCGGTGATGTATGTTGATCCGAATGGAGAATTATCCACGTGGAATTGGGTGAAATTATCAATAGGAGCAATGGCATTGACCGGAGCTATTGCACTTACTGTTGCTACAGGAGGCGGTGCTTCGGTTGTAGCAGTTGGCATTGGAAAAATAGTTCTCAGCGTTGCGCTTAGCACTGCCATTAGTGCAGGGACTGGATATTTAACTAATGGTATAGACGGTGCAACAGACGGTGCTTGTAATGGTTTCATGTTCGGAAGCCTGTCAGCTTTGGGTGGAGCTACGATAAAATATGCTAAAGTTCATTATGCTACGACAGGTTCACCAAATTCTATTGGACAGGCTGGGGAGAGATTGGCAAGAATCAATCCAAAAGACAAGAGTCCAATCGAAATAAACGGAAGAACCAGAATACCGGATGCACTAACAAGAAAAAAACTGATTGAGGTTAAAAATGTCAAATATATATCAAACACCAGACAATTGCAGGATTTTGCGGATTTCGCTCATAATACGCACAGATCGTTAGTATTATATGTTAGACCAAACACAGTTGTTGCAAAGACTGTATTAGAGGCAGGATGGAAAATTAATAAATTGTGGTAGAAAATCAAATGAAATACAGTAAAGTTTTGTTGGACAATATCAAAGATGAGATAAATGGCGTTGATTATTTATGCCCCGAAGAAGATAGAAGGCTTTTGGAGAAAATGTTCGACGAGATAAATTCAGCCTGTGGAATTAGGGTTCGCTTTCTCGCGGAGATAGATGCATTTGATATAAACGGGTCTGGTGCAATTATGGCAAAGTATATTGATAATATACAGTCTGAATCTGTTCGGTGCTATTTATTACCTCAAATAGTTTCAGACAAGGTTGCTGACAGTGCATCACTTATTTTAAAATCATATCTTCATTTCAAAGAATCAGACGAATATATTTCGCTTCCAAATGAACCAGGCTCAGCACATATCTACGTTAGATATGATAATGCGTTTAGAAAATTAAAGCCTAAAGCAATCAAATCGGAACTTGTGAAATTGGCATATTATCCCAGAGATGCATTTTATTTGCCATTTACAATGAGAATGTTATCTTCATGGAAAATCCCCGAATTGGAACACTTGTTTCTTTCGTATTTAGACGATTCTTATGTTACGAATGAATCATTGGGATTTCCGCGACAAAATCAGAACTATTTTCCGTCTGCTTCGTACATTAAAAGGCAACTGAAATTTACGGCAATCGCTTGCCTAAAGTACTATCCTTCAGATGATGTTCTTGCAAAGTTGAACGAATATTCTGAATGTGAGGACAATGATATAAAATTGGCAATCAATAAAACCATGAGAGCAATCCAAAAATGATTGTTAAGCATCAAAGTCGATAAGGGCTTGGGACTATCCCAACAAGTGCCTTTGTGTACAAGCAAAGGCGATGCTTGCGTAACTGATTCCGCAAGCTGAATCGTGACGGCACGATTCTACTTGTCAGGGGCTTCGGCCCCTGACACCCCGTTGGAGTTCTCGGGCTGCTGAGAAAAAGCCTCTTTCACGCCTTCAGCTGCCGGGTACATAACGAAGTTCAGCCGAGACAGGCTTCTATTGGCTCAGAACGAGATACTATGACCCTGTAATAGGCAGATTTATCAATGCAGATAGTCTGCTTAACGGTGGAGATGAACTGCAGGGCTACAATAGGTATGCGTACTGTCAGAACAACCCGGTGATGTATACTGATCCGAGCGGTGAAGCATGGTGGCATTGGGCAATAGCGGCTGGTGTTGTTGTGGCTTGTGCAGCATTAACGGTTGTGACATGCGGTGGATTTGCTGGGGCAGTGTTGGCTGTAGGAGCAGTGGCAAGCGGTGTAGCTGCCGGCTCTGCAGCTGCAACAGTTGCAGCGGGAGCATTTATTGCTTCTTCAGTAGCATTGGGTACAGCGGCTATGTGTGCTTCAATAGAATCAGATTCAGTAGATGAGTTTTTTGATCAAGGAAATTGGTTTACGGTTGGAGCAACAGCATTTTCTGCTGGAATAGGTTGCTGTGATGGATATATGATGTCCAGAGCACAGAAATTGGCAAACACCTCAGCAAATATAAATATATCACGAGGCTCAACAGGAAGAACTGAACCTGCTGATTTGAGAGAACAATTTGCTATGGAACAAGTGAAATCTAATCCATATGCAGGCATAGAGTTAAAAAAGTACCAATGAATGATCCACGCTGGCCAGAATCTGATGGATGGGTTAAAATGCAACAAATAGTACAGACATCACAAGGAGATATAAATATTCATTATGTAAGAGGAGATATGCTATAGTGAAAGATAATATAATAATCAGTAAAATATGGCAAGATGATTGTTTAATAGAATTAAAAGTTCTTTGCTCATCTTCTGTGATAAATGTTATGTCAAAAATATATGTTACAGATTATTTGTTGGATGAATTAATTAACCAAATTAAACAATTTCTTAATGGAAATGGTGAAGAAGGATTATGGGCGAACGAAGAAAAGGGAAATGATTCAACGGCATGTTTATCATTACGTTTCTTTAAGAAAGATAATTTAGGACATATTATTATTGAAGTATTTGCTGAAATAGATGATGGAGGAAATTACACTGAACATAATTGTTGCTTTTATATCAATACAGAATATGGCTTGTTATTTGATTTTTGTGAAAGTTTATATCAATTAAAGAACAATTCAGTAGGATATGAAATTCAATTAAATTATTTTTAAACAATTTAATGTTTGCTATTGTCAGAATTAACTGTTCAGCTATATGTTATTCATACGGATTTCAAGGATATGAAATTATTTCGGTAAGTTTTACTATTATTGAGTCTATATTTACGATAATGAAACCGGCTTCTACTGGCTCAGAACGAGATATTATGACCTTGTAATAGGCAGATTCATCAATGCAGACAGTCTTTTGAATGGTGGAGACGAACTGCAGGGGTATAATATGTATGCTTACTGCGGAAATAACCCGGTGATGTATGTTGACCCGACGGGTGAATTTGGTTGGCATGTAGTTGTTGGTGCAACACTAGGATTTGCTTTTGAAGTGGCATCACAATTGATTGCAAATGGTGGTGATTTTTCAAATCTTAATTGGCTAAAGGTAGACATTGCAACTGTTGTTGGAGGGATAACAACTTTAACAGGTGCTGGAGTTGGGGCATTAATTTCAGGTGTTGGTAATACTTTTATGGAGTTAGCAGGTGGGACAAACAATATGCAAAAATTAGGTCTTGCATTTGCTGTTGGTGTAGGAGCTTCTTTAATTGGCAGTGGCATAGGGAAAGTGGCAGAAAAAATCGGTGGAAAAATTGCAATTAAAAGTTTAGCAAAAAAAACACCAGGGCAAATTAAACATATCGTTAATAAAACAATAAAAGTTGCAAGCAAAGATAGAAATATGGTTAAAGACTTAGCGTGGACATTGGCACAAAATTCTTATAAGAACTTACCCAAAGCTCTTATAGGAAAAACAATTCCTCAAATTTTTAATTCCATTGGTGTTGGTATATCTGGATATGGAACTATGGGAGGTATCTATGGATTCAATTGATCAGAAGATAATAAATCGTGCGTATGAACCATATCGCAAAGAAGCTATGCATTGTTTCGTGGAATACATTTTAGTAGTATTAGCTTGTGGTGTTGTATTTCTCATTTGGAAGATACAAACTCCAAATATCTATATTGTACTGGGAATTGGTTGTTTGCTATCTTTTGTGTTGGAAATTTTCTTAAATTATAGACTTGCCTTGCTTTCATGGATAGAAGAACGTCGGCAGTTATATGAAGTTAAAGAAGTTCAGATGATTCGGTTTAAGGAGGAATATTTTACATCGGGAAAGTATGAAAGTATTATTCCAAAACTATATCCAAAAGATATTGGCGTTTGTCGAAACAAGATCAAATGTATTGATTCCAACAATAAAAACTTATCTTTGCGGAGCGCTATGGGAAATAAGAATGCACAGATGCTTATAGATGAAATCAAAAAAAGAACGGGAGTGAGGCGTACGGTAATGGTCGGAAAATATACTCATATTATTGTCAAATATTGTGATAATGATTATATTTCACACAGACTGAATACGGTGCTTTGATTTAAAAAATCAATTTAATATATATAGGCAAACGACTCAAAATTACACAAAGATAACAACTTATATTCTAGGGTAGGCTTCTACTGGCTGAGAACGAGATATTATGACCCTGTAATAGGCAGATTTATTAACGCGGATAGTTTGCTCAACGGTGGAGACGAACTGCAGGGATACAATATGTATGCTTACTGCGGAAATAACCCGGTGATGTATGTTGACCCGACGGGTAATATTGCATTTTTTGTTACAACAATGATTTTCGGCGCGGTAATTGGCTTTGCTGTTCCGACAATCGTGGATTATTGTGATGATGGAGAAGTATTTAATGGTAGCGTAAAGTGGTATTGGTATGTAGCCGGAACTGCAATTGGTGCAACCGTAGGAGCAGGCATAGGAATGGCAGTATCACATTCTGCAACTGGAAGTGTAACAGCTTCTTTTGCGGACATTAAATGGGGATATGCTATTAATAACGCTGTTAAAGAAAAATATGATAAGGTTTTAAGGCTTTCTACACATAACTCAAATAGCTCTACTGTATGTTTAGGCCGTTATTTTTCGCCGACATCTTCTGAAAATTATATAAATATTGCAAAAGCAAATGGCTATACATATTTTGATATGGGAGATTATTATACTATTGCCAAAAATAAGGACGTAGCATGGAAAATTAATCAAGAATTTTTGATAGCACAAAATAAGTTAGGCAAGAATTTTCTGTGCTCAAGCTCAAATATTGCAGGTAGCTACGCAGACGAAATTATGATGTTGAAAGCACTGGGTGCAATAATGTTCAATAATGTGCAATAATTTAATATAGGAGGGTATGTTTTATGACAAAGATAGTAAATACAGGAGAAGATATAAAACGCAGCGAAAAAATAGCAGATTTCATTCGGGATTTTGAAAAAATTTTTTTAACAAGGCACTCAGAATATAACTTATACGATATAACGATTGATTATAATGAAAAAACTGAGCGTGCATACGTTGGATTGATACTAAAAAATAAAAGAAATTATAAAACTTTTATTCAAAAGTATTATGATGAGTGTAAAAAAACTTTTTCAGATGAACTGATGCAAGGCGGCATCTTAAACATACAAATCTGTAATTATTGTGTATTGTTAAAAAAAGAGATTGTTAATCGTGAAAATATATACAGTTTTGTAGAAAGGAAAACTGTTTCCGGCATGCGAAGAAGATTTATTGAAAAACATTGTGAATATAAATTGCTGGATTTAGTTATTCACTATTTTTATATTGATGAATCTGCTGATATTGCATTGATATTAAAGACAGAAAAAGACAAGGCAGTGTTTATTGAAAAGGATTATGAAAAATGCAAAAGCGATCTCATTTCTGAATTGAAAAATAACGATGTGCTGAGTGTAAAAGAATGCTCTTTCAAAGTGTTTTCTAAAGAAGAAATTGATGAAAAATATGAGGGGATAATCTATTATGCAATGCTATAAACTTTTCTGCTTATACTTCGAGTATAATGAACAGTTATTTCTTTGAAATTACTGTTCGGCGATATAGTTGCAATTAATAATTTACGTGGCACGAAGATAGCGACTTATACCTATGATGCATGGGGCAATTGCACAGTCGGATATCTGATAAGCGACCACACAGCGGCAGATACGAACCTTTTCAGATACAGAGGCTACATTTATGATACTGAAACAGGATTCTACTGGCTGAGAACAAGATATTATGATCCTGTAATAGGCAGCTTCATCAACGCAGACAGCCTGCTCAACGGCGGAGATGAGCTGCAGGGCTACAATATGTATGCTTACTGCGGAAATAACCCGGTGATGTATGTTGACCCGACGGGAGAATTTTTGGATACGATATTTGATATCTTTTTTATAGGTTGGGACATTTACAATTTATGTACAAAAGATGGATATAAAGATTGGAAAAATTGGGTTGCGTTAGGTGTTGATGTTGCGTTCGCGACATTGCCATTTTTTGCTGGAGGCGGACAAGTTGTCAAACTCGCAAATGTTGCTGATGATATTTCTGATTTTAGCAAAATTACAGTGGTTGGGGAAACAATGGGCCGAGTTAGAACAGTTTCACAGTTTGTAAACGCTACGGACAATCTTTACGAAGGATTTAAGGCATATGACAAGCTTTCAAAAATGGGAAAAGGAGGGAAAATGTTAGCTGAGTTTTGCGGAAAGGCATCTAATGTAGCTTGGTTGTATGGACAATTAAGATCAGGTTATCAAGTAGTTGATATTGGAATTGATTCCATAAGAACAATTAGAAGCTCCAGTTATATTGCAGAAAGAATTACAATAGGTATTTGGAAAAGTCGCAATTTTTGGAAATGGTTATATCACATAGATAATTTGGAGGGATTGTTTTGTGAAAAATGAGATTATAAATAAAGCACTCGATTTTTTGGTGACAGATTATAATTGTAGTTTATCTTACGAATTCGATCATGGTAGCACATACATTTATAGAAACGATATTTTTAAGATAGTTATTTTCACTTGGGAACAGTTTGATGATTTAGATGTAAATTTGGTTTATGATTTGGTAAATTATCATATTGATCCGTACCTTGAGGAGCCTCAAAAAATGTCTATAATAAATTCTAAGAAAAAAGGAATAAAAGGATTTTTCTATAATTATTATTACGATAGTGATTTTTGGAACATTATATCTTTGATAATAAAAAACAAACTTAATCAGCTAGGAATAAAATAATCAGATAAGTACTATTTGTTACTGAAACAGGCTTCTATTGGCTGCAGACAAGATACTATGACCCGGCAATAGGCAGATTTATCAATGCAGATAGTCTGCTTAATGGTGGAGACGAACTGCAGGGCTACAATATGTATGCTTACTGCGGAAATAACCCGGTGATGGGCTACGATCCGGAGGGAACATGGAATTGGAGTAGCTTTTTTAAGGGAAGTAGTTGGCTGACAATTGGCATTACTGCGACTTGTGTTGGCGTATCAGTATTGACTTGCGGTGTTGCTTCTCCTGCGATGATGGCTGTTGCAGCGGTTACTGTAGTGGCTGGAACAGCAACAGCTGTAAACGGTGTGTCTGAACTTGGTGAAGCTATAACAGGACATAACTTTATACGAGATGATGTATTCGGCGGAAACTCTACTGCATACAATATATATTCTATTTCAACTTCTGTTGTTGCGGAAGTTGGCGTGGTAATTTGCGGTGGATGGTTAAAGGCTAATCGAACGAATATTGCAGATTACAAACTAGAACAAATAATTGAAAATCCAGAATATATTAAAAAATACAGTCCAAAAAAATTCCAAAAAATAGCGAAACAATCTTCTTGGCAAAGCGGAATGTCAAGTAATGGAAAAGGATATCGAGTTTTTTCTGGTAACTATTCTATTAGATATAATATGAATGGGACAAGATTTGATTCTGCACATTTTACTGGAAAACCTTATTGGGTTATATCATCAGCTATGAAAGGAGTAGTAAAAATTCCGTTTTGAATATGAAAGACGTTTATTGTAATGAATTGTTATATATGATTAATGCTGCTGAATACTTATCTATGTGCTATGAAAAACAGTATAATGAGATGGAATGGTTTGCAAGATGGGATTTAGCTGAAGAAATTGGCATGGAATGGATTGATGCGAAGGAAATTATTTACTCGAAAAACTTGACTCAAGCTATTTCAGATGAATCGTCACAATTGTTAAAAAAGATTTTATTAAATTTTGAGCAAGCATTTGAAAAAACAACAGAGTCAAATGTTTGGACATTTGAAGCCATGATCAATCACCCATTTTGGAAAGAACAAAGAGAATTGGCAGTAGCTTTTTTAAAAGAGATAAAAAGTAAATTTTGCGTTTAAAGTCTAACTTACCAGAGAACAAGATATTATGATCCGGCAATAGGCAGATTTATCAACGCGGATAGTCTGCTTAATGGCGGAGACGAGCTACAGGGCTACAATATGTATGCTTATTGCGGAAATAATCCGGTGATGGGATACGATCCAAACGGAGAACTGGATTGGAACAAATTGTTCGGTGGTGCTGAACTGGTTTCTGTAGGCGTTGCAGCTGTTTCTATTGCATCTACAATATTATCTTGCGGATCTGCAGGTCCTGCAATTGCTGCAGTGGCAATATTGACATTTGCCGCCGGTACAGCGACAACAATAAACGGAGTATCTGAGATTATTGAATCGGGAACCGGTTACAACTTTGTCAGAGAGATTGTATGGGGCGGAAACGCAGAAGCTTATGGATTATACAGAAATATCAGCAAATACGCAGCTCAGGCAGGCACGGCAATTTGCGGAGCATATTATGCATATTACGGTGGAAATGTATGTTTTGCAGCAGGCACATTAGTGTTAACTGAGGCAGGACAAGTCCCGATAGAAAACATACAAGTTGGCGATCTTGTTTGGGC
>JAZQMY010000070.1:0-2453 GCA_045627045.1 Clostridia bacterium
TCTGTTTTTCTATATTATACCAGACAAATTTTCTTTTGTCAACGAAAAAACCTTCAGGGTTATTATTCCCCGAAGGTGTCTGAAATCAGATATAATTTAATTCTGCTTGCCTATCTTCATTTCCACAACTGCAATGTCTCCCGGGTCAAGATGAAGAGATATTTTGTTTTCATCGAGCTTGACTTCGTGCGAATTATAAATATCCTCTGCCGAATGGAGTGTATATTCGCCGGTATACTCAATTACCAGATCCTTTGTTTTTGTAGAATCGACCTCAAGCGGATCAACATAGTATTCAAAATCAACGATTTCGCCTGTATCGTCATAGATTTTCCTGACACCTGCAGTCTTGCTCATGCCGTCATTATTAGCAAGATAAACAACGAGTGAGCCGTCCTTTACTGAAATGATGTGCTCAACCGATTCAGAGAAAGTCAGAGGAACATATCTCTTGTAAAGCTCATCGAGAATATCGGAAAGGCCGTCAATTTTCCAGTCATCCGGTGTACGCCAGTACATATTACCGTCATCATCGAATGCAACGCTTTCCGAACATCCTTTTCCGAATACAAATACGCTTCCCTTGCCAAGTTCAATCTCTTTGTAAATCTCACCATTGAGCTTAGAAGGAATTTCAACAGGGAAACCGGTCAGATATTTCGCATACGCAGTATTAAGGACAAGCACGCCGCCGTTCTTAACGTAATCAGCAAGCTTTTTGACCTCAGCTTCAGTATAGTAATCAACGTTGCCCATCAAAATGATAACAGGATAAGTTTCGAGAAGTTCATCGGGAGAATCAATGAAAATTCCGTCAAAAAGATCGCCGTATTTTGAATTGACAAGCACATTTCTTTCATTATATATAGCACTGTCAAAAGATGACTCCCAGATAAAATCGTTAAGCACGCTGAATGTATAATCTTCCGGAGCTCCTGCCTTGAATGTATCGAATGAGCCGTTATTTCCGCTGTTCATTCCGTAGTATTTGTCTATGAGAAGCGCAAAGGGTGTATAAACAGTGCCGCGCTCGGTAAGTTTTTTGGTGAAATCGTGAACTTTCTTAATAACTTCACCATAAGGTGTAAGTGTATCATCAGGATAGAATATTTTGAGTTCACCAGCCTCAGCAATGGTAGCATCCGCGCCTGCCATGAAAGCCATAAGAAGCGTTCTTTCCATGAGGTTTTCAGAGTGGCCGTTTATATTTTCCTCTCCCTTGACATAATTCGGAACAGTTCCATAGTACCAGAAAGAATAATCTACAAACCATGGAGTGCCGTATTCCTTTGCCGCGCCGCGAAGCATTGCAATTTTGTATTGATAAGCGTTGACATTCTCGCCCAATTCCTGACCGAGAGCCTTGTATCCTGCCTCTCCTGCATAATGCTGCCATGTATAATGACCGTTCATCGCAGTGTATTTTTCATCAATGAATTCGCTTATAATCTTTATGACACGATTGTACGCTTCAATTCTTGTTGCAGGAGCAGGCTCATCAAAGAAGCTCGGACCTTTGTCAGATACGGAATCACATCCCGGACTGTTGACGCCATCACGAAGACCGCCGACATATTGCATAAGCTGATAGCCCCATTCACCGATACTGTTTGAATTGTGAATAAAGTCTCCGCCAAGCTCATTGTAATTTGTACCCAGACCGGCTTCAACAGCTTTCATGTCAAAATATTCAATAACGAACTTAAACTCATCATCAAACATGTAACTTCCGTTCCACAAATAGGCATTCCTGATAAGCTCCGAAGCGGAAAAAGACTTCTCCTCTGCTATATCTGTCGGAAGAACTTCAGTACAGCCGCAGAGAAAAAGAAGAAAGAATGCAAGCAAAAGTGCTGTAATTTTCTTCATAATAACCTCCTAAAAT
This sequence comes from Clostridia bacterium, assembly GCA_045627045.1. Lineage (GTDB taxonomy): Bacteria > Bacillota > Clostridia > HGM11327 > HGM11327 > SIG351. Next base: position 1,886 of record JAZQMY010000070.1, read on the forward strand.
ATAAACTTCTTTTATTATAACAAACAAATTGTATTTTGTCAATAGAAATCCAAAAGGAGAAAAGTAATAAAAAAAGAACCCAATGGTTTCACAGAAAACTCCGGGTTCAAATAATCAAATATAAAAAACTCGCGACTATCGGCAATAAGCAGCTTTGCTGCGTTTGTTCTCTCTCCAGGTCGTCATGAGGCGAAGCCGAATCGACAATAAACAAAAAAGAGCTTGCTCAGCTCTTTTCAAATATAAAAAAACTCGCGACTATCGGCAATAAGCAGCTTTGCTGCGTTTGTTCTCTCTCCGGGTCGTCATGAGGCATTGCCGAATAGACGATAAAAAAAGAGCTTGCTCAGCTCTTTTTTAAAATATAAAAAACTCGCGACTATCGGCAATAAGCAGCTTTGCTGCGTTTGTTCTCTCACCGGGTCGTCATGAGGCGAAGCCGAATCGACAATAAACAAAAAAGAGCCTGTTCAGCTCTTTTCAAATATAAAAAAACTCGCGACTATCGGCAATAAGCAGCTTTGCTGCGTTTGTTCTCTCTCCGGGTCGTCATGAGGCATTGCCGAAT
>JAZQMY010000071.1:0-12020 GCA_045627045.1 Clostridia bacterium
GCACAGCAGACTGACAAAGCACACCGTTGAATACAGCCCATTTAAGCGTGATATTGTGCGTGAGGTGTCCGATGCCTGCAGAAAGCATGGTATAAAATTCGGTGTGTATCTTTCCCCATGGGACAGGAACTGTCAGCTGTACGGACAGGGAAAAGCATATGACGATTATTTCATCGGACAGCTTACCGAACTGCTGACGAGTTACGGAGATGTATTTTCGGTATGGTTTGACGGAGCCTGCGGTGAAGGCCCCAACGGCAGAAGACAGGAATATGATTTTGACAGATATATAAAGCTCATCAGAAAGTATCAGCCGAATGCGGTTATTTTCAATGATAACGGTCCTGATGTCCGTTGGGTAGGCAACGAAGCCGGCGCCGGCAGACACGCAGAATGGGCTGTCGTACCGACAGAACTCTGCTCATTAGCGAAGCCGCAGACAGGCGCAGGTCCTCTTGCAGAAGAAGGCAAGCTTGAATATGTTTACAATTCATGGGACGACTGCGGTTCCCTTTCAAAAATCCTCTGGTCAAAAGGTCTTGCATTCTGTCCGGCAGAGGTGGATACTTCTCTTAAAACGGGTTGGTTCTGGCATCCGGGTCAGGAACCTCATTCACTTGAGAGGCTCATGAAGATTTACATTGCGAGCGTAGGCAACAATGCCTGCCTCAACCTCAACGTTCCGCCGAACAGAGAAGGTAAATTCGATGAAGCCGATGTCAAGAGACTTGCCGAATTCGGTCAGATGATCAAGGAGAAGTTCTCTCCCGAAGCAGAAGCTCCTGCCGATATAGAGCTTACTCCCGATTCAACTCCTATGCAGCCCAAGTACAGCATCAAGCTTAAGGACAGAAGAGGAATCATCCACTATATCGTTGTTGAAGAGGATATCGAGGAAGGACAGAGAGTTGAAGCCTTTGTTATCAGAAAGTTCTCATGGCCTGTTGAGCCCTGCGTAATCGGCGGCACGATCGGACGGAAGAAGATTATTGAGCTCAAGAACGGAAATGAGTACTGCCTTGACTATGAGCTTGACATCACAGAGTCAAGAGGCCCTGTAAAGATCAAGAGCATTAAGTGCTATTTATAATATATAATATAAACATGACGGGTAAGCAGATGCGGGGGACTGTGTTTGCTTACCCTTATTACGGATTGGAATCCGTGGGGGAAAAATGAGCGGCATAAGAAAAAACAGATGCGAATATAATGGCTGTAAAGAGAAAGTCTATATGGATGGCCTTTGCTATGATCACTATATGGATATGCTTGAAGCAGAGCAGAGAGGCAAAAAGGATAAGTCGGAAATATTGCCGGCAATAGTATCGTTTACGTCGGTGGTGTTTCTTGTTTCGATTTGGATAGTGCTGTCGGGAAGCGCTGTCGAGTTCGGACTTAACAGCTACAGATATTCAAGTGCGAATATAGTATTTTTTACAGTGCCTCCGATACTTATCATTGCCGCATCCTATCTCCTTGCAAGAGGAATAATGTGGCTGATAGATAATATTTCCTTCGTGAAATATGTTTTTGTCGTCATTATGCTTGTGTTTTTTGCATGGATTCTTCTGAATTACACTGAATTATTCCCGGCATATAAGGACTTTCTCAGAAATCTTGCAGGCAGCTACACCGGTTGGATAGGCTCACTGCGTTAAGAAGGTACCTGAACAGAATGAAGAAACTGAATTCATTTAAGATCGCTTGGATATTTGCCGGATGCTTTCTCGGGGCAGGCTTTGTTTCGGGACAGGAGCTCTGGCAGTTTTTCGGCGAATTCTCGGTAATGGGAATAGTCGGACTTGTTCTGGCGATAAGCATTCTCTCGTTTCTCGGGATAGTCATAATGAGAATTGCGGCTCTTTCGGATACGGGGGAAATGGATAAGATCATTATCCCGGACGGTCCACGCTTCCTCGGAATATTTGCCGGCGCACTCCAGTGGATTTTTATGATAGGTGTTGTGGTTATCATGATTGCCGGAGCCGGCGCACTTATAGAAATGATAACAGGGGTGGACAGTGCCATAGGCGGCGCGGTATTCACTCTGCTTCTGACATTGCTTGCACTTTTGGGCAAATCCGGAGTATCATCGGTATTTTCAATATGCGTTCCGGTGATAACGGTGATGTCGGTGGCATTTTCGGTGCTTTCGCTCGTAAAATTCGAGCCGGAAGCCATAGAGGATATTTCCTCTGCAAACAGCCTTCTTCCCGGATGGGGAATAGCTGCCGTGACATATGCTGCATATAATATTTTCAGCTCGGTAGGCATATTGTCACCTTTCGGAAAGGATATCAAAAACGCAAGGCTCTCCGTAAAGGGCATTGTTCTCGGAGGACTTGTTCTGCTTGTGATAAGTCTTTCTATTCTTTCCGCACTCAGAAACAGACCGTCAGCTCTTGCTGAGCCTCTTCCGATGCTCAGGATAGCAATGGATATATCTTTTGCGGCAGGATGTGTTTATGCATTACTGCTTATGGGAGGGCTTCTCGGCACCTCTCTTTCGTGCCTCGTTGCGGTGAAGATGTTCGCCGAGGCAAAATCAGAATCAATTCGGAAATACAGAATCATTTTTACCGTTTTGCTCGGTTGCGCCTGCTACGCACTCAGCCTTGTGGGCTTTGCAGACCTTGTGGGAACGGTTTATCCGATATTCGGATATGTCAGCGCAGTATTCATGCTGCTTATGATCTTTAATTATATAAAACTCAAAAAAGAAAACAGGAGAGATTTACACTTATGATTATTGGAGAATTTTGCGACGTTTTTCCGCCTGAACTTGACGGCGTAGGCACAGTTGTCAGAAACTATGTTGAGCAGTTTAACAAGAAGGGTAACGATTGCTATTATATTGCTCCGAAGGCAGATAAGCTTTCAAATGATGAGATAGTAAGCAGTACTCTCAACGTAATAAATCATCTGAGCATTCCGCTTCCTCACGAGGCTTACCGTCTGGGCTTGCCGCTTCTTGATACGGGATATTTAAGAGACGTCAATAAAATAAAATTTGATATAGTACACGCACACAGCCCCTTTGCTTCAGGACTTGAGGCATTGAGAGTGTCAAAGTCAAAAGGCTTGCCGCTTGTAGGCACGTTCCACTCGAAGTATTATGATGATTTCTACTCGAAAACACACAATAAGCTTCTTGCGGCTCTCGGAACGGATTATGTGGTATCATTTTTCAACAGATGCGATGAAGTGTGGACTGTTTCGGATTCGACCGTTGAAACACTGCGCAGCTACGGATATCAGGGAGAAATATTTGTTGTACCGAACGGCACGAACCTCTGGTACCCCACAGAAGCGGACAGAAAGACTGCCGAGCTGAAGTATTCGCTCGGAGAAGAAAACGTTTTCCTCTTTGTAGGACAGCATAACTTCAAGAAGAATACGAAGCATATCATAGAAGCAATCGCCGTTTACGCAAAGACCCACTCTGACTTCAAGATGGTATTTGTAGGTCAGGGTCCTGATGCGGAGAAAATGAAGGAAATGACGGTTGACCTCGGAATTGCGGACAGGACCGTTTTTGTAGGTCAGCTGATGGACAGAACGGAGCTCATGAGAATATATGCACGAGCTGATCTTTTCATATTCCCGTCGCTTTATGACAATGCATCTCTTGTAATAAGAGAGGCTGCGGCGGCAGGTACTCCGTCGATAGTCATCAAGGGTTCCTGCATTGCAAGCAATATCACGGACAATGAGAACGGCTTCCTCTGTGAGGATTCACCGGAAAGCATTGCCGCATGCATGGAAAGAGCGCTTCCGGAGCTGAAGCGTGTCGGAGAGAACGCAAGAAATACTCTGCCTGTTCCGTGGAGCGACATTACGGATATGGCAATGGCAAGATACATAGAACTTATAGAAAAATCAAAGAGGAGAAAATGAAAATGATTAAAGTTATTTTTGATACAGACATAGGCGGCGATCCGGATGATGCAGGTGCACTTGCGCTGATTCACGAAGCAGACAAGCTCGGCGAGGCAAAACTCCTCGGAGTTATGATGAGCACACCGCGTCCGTATACGACAGGCTGTGTTGATGCGATCAACCGTTGGTATTCAAACATCGTTCCGCTCGGACAGACACATGTTATTCCTGCGGATGATGACGGCTCATGCTATATGAGCTCTTACGGCAAAAAGGTTGCGGAAAAATATCCCAACAGCTACGGAAGCAGGACAACGGAAGAGAGTGCAGTAAGAGTGCTCAGAAGAATTCTTGCCGAAAACGAAGGTGACGGCATAACGTATATAATTACAGGCTACTGCACAAATCTTGCAGGACTCATGAAGAGCGGTCCGGATGATATTTCTGAGCTTGACGGAAAGACACTTGTGGAGAAAAACATAGACAAGCTCGTTATCATGGCAGGAAACTATGAGGTGCCGGAGCTTGAATGCAATATCTCAAGCGATATTCCTGCGGCAATCTATCTTTTCAATGAGTTTACAAAGCCCGTGCTCATTCTCGGCTCAACAGAGGGCGAAAAAATCAAGACGGGCAAGCTTCTTCTCGAAAAAGATCCGGAGAATCCTGTTTCATGGTCATACTACTACACTGTAAAGGGCCCGAGATACAGCTGGGACCCCATTACGGCATTTGCGGCAATATACGGCTGTGAGAACGTCCTTGAGCTTTCCAATGCAGGAAAGGTAACCGTTGATGAGAACGGAATTGCAACATTCACAGAGGCCAATAACGGCTTACACAGATTGATCTACCTGAAAGACCTTGATGAAGCAAGAGAACGTATAGACCGTGCCATGGTAGGAGAAATGTAACATGAAAAAGATTATTTTTGATACGGATATAGGCGAGGACTGCGATGATGCAGGCGCACTTTCAATATTAGATGAGGCGGTAAAGTCAGGCATCTGCGAGCTTCTTGGCGTAACGATAAGCACGAGGAATCTTTACGGCGCAGGAACTGCCTTTGCGATAAACGAGAGCAACGGTGTCAGCTGTCCGATAGGTGAGACAGACAGGGAGCCTCTCGGTCAGAAGGGAAGATCTTTTGAAGGAAACTACGGCAAGGGCATATGCGATGAATTCGGAGATAAATTTGCCGGAAAGAGACCTGAATATTCCGTCAGACTCCTGAGAAGACTTCTTGCGGAATCGGATGAAAAGGTGAGCATAGTCGTTGTGGGAAGCAGTATAAATATTGCAGGATTGCTTGAAAGCGAAAAGGATGATATTTCAGAGCTTTCAGGCTATGAGCTTGTGAAGGAAAAGGTCGAAATGATTTCGATCATGGCAGGACTTTTTGCTCCGGAGAAGATGAACGGCAATATCGGCCCGGAATACAACGTTATGATAGATATTCCTGCGGCAAAGAAGGTTTTTGAGGAAGCACCTGTCCCGATAGTTGTTTCTCCTTTTGAAGAGGGCTATTACGTCAATACGGGTAAGGCACTGATTGAAAAGAGAAACGGATCTCCTGCGGCGGAGTGTTACAGAATACTCACCGGAGGTCAGCCGAGATGCAGCTGGGATCCGATTTCGGCATTCTATGCAGTGTATGGATGTGAAGACATACTTGAGCTTTCCGAGGCGGGAAAGGTCAGTGTTGACGAAAAAGGCATTACAAAATTTGAGCCTGCGCCGGACGGAAACGCAAGGATAATCCATTGCAGATCGTTTGAAGAGACGGCAAAAAGAATCGACATCGCAATGATCGGCGGATAAATAATATACTACAGATAATAAAACACCGGAAGGATTTTGATTCCTTCCGGTGTTCTGTTATATTCAATTAATTTTTGACTTATCAGATTTCGCCCTTGTACTTTGCCTTGACAATAATCTTCGTAACAACGAGGAAGAGAACTGTGAGGACGATACCAATCGGAAGTACTACCCACGGATTCGGGATGAAGCCTGAAACAATGAACATTACGAATGAAATGGCACCTACTGACAAAGCGTACGGCAACTGGGTCGAAACATGAGAGAGGTGATCACACTGTGCACCTGCAGAAGACATAATTGTCGTATCTGAAATAGGTGAGCAGTGGTCGCCGAATACGGCACCTGCGAGGCAGGCTGACATTCCGACAAAGAGGAGCGGGTTCGATGCGTCGAAAATGCTTGTAACGATCGGGATGAGAATACCGAATGTACCCCATGATGTACCTGTTGCAAATGCGAGAACGCAGGCAACGAGGAATATGATTGCAGGGAGGAACTTATCGAGTGTTCCTGCTGATGTGCTCATAAGATCACCGACATAGTACTTCGCACCGAGGAGAGCAGTCATGTTTTTGAGTGATGTTGCAAAAGTGAGAATGAGGATCGCAGGTACCATTGCGATGAAGCCCTTCGGGATGCATTCCATCATATCCTTGAAAGTGATAACCTTTCTGATGAGCATATAAATCATAGTAATTATGAGAGCGATAAGGCTGCCCCACGGAAGAGCAACGGTTGAATCTGTGTCGCTGAATGCGTGGATAAAGTCAAGGTAATTATCGCTGTCTGCAGAGAAGAAGCCGCCGTTGTAAACGAGAGCTGCAACGCAAGCAACGATGAGGAATATTATAGGGAGAATAAGGTCAAGAACCTTTGCTCTCGGATTGTCGATAGCTTCTTCACCCTTGTTGTCGGATGTGCCGAGGTCGCCTTCCTTCTTGGCTTTGACCTCGAACTTACGGATCGTGCCGTAATCAAACTTGAGAAGTGCAAGAGTGATTATGAATACGATCGTGAGGAGTGAGTAGAAGTTGAACGGAATAGCCTGAATGAAAAGCTCAATGCCGTTATACTGTGTGCCGTCTGCGTAGCTTGAAACTGCTGCTGCCCATGATGAGATAGGAGCGATCATGCAGACAGGAGCGGCTGTTGCATCGATGAGGTATGCAAGCTTCTGTCTTGAAATCTTGTGCCCGTCAGAAACAGGACGCATAACTGAACCCACTGTGAGGCAGTTGAAATAGTCATCAATGAAGATGAGAACGCCGAGGAAGAATGTTGCAAGCTGAGCACCGACTCTTGTCTTGATGTGCGTTTCAGCCCAGTGACCGAAAGCAGCCGAACCGCCGGCTCTGTTCATGATAGCAACGAAGACGCCGAGAATTACAAGGAATGCAAAGATTCCGGCTGTGTCGCTGATAGCGGAAATAAGACCTGTTTCAACAACTGAATTGATCGTGCCTGTGAATGAGAAGTTAGCTGCAAGGAGACCACCGCAGGCGATACCGATGAAAAGTGAGCTGTAAACTTCTTTTGTTATCAGTGCAAGACCGATAGCGATGATAGGCGGAAGCAATGCCCAGAGTGAACCCTGAATTGTGCCTTCGCCGCCGCAGGTTTCACATGCTTCACCGTCAACGATGCCGTCGATACAATCGGGGCAGTCAACAGTGTTCAGCGCGCCGCCTGTGCATCCTGCAACTACGAGAAGTGCAATGATTACAATGGCAGCAACGAGAAGCGTAATTTTTTTGCCTTTTGTCATAAAAGACCTCCGAAATAAATTAAAAATTCCGCAAAAAAGAAAAAACCACGGATAAAATACCGTGGTAATGATAGTAACCCAAAAACACGATAGCTCTCCACTGAATGTGACAGTACATAACGTATTTCGTCATATACCAGCGTCCGCTTCCGGAAAGAAAACGGAAACTTCGGCGTTGCTTCCTTTCGTGCGAGCTCTTTCCGGAGCTTTTTTCGCACTACTGATAAGAAACGCGCCTCTATCCACGATCTTAAATTTTTTACATTAATAAGTATAAACCTTTTTATAAAAAAAGTCAATACCTTTTTTGTGCTTTTTATGAACAAAATCCGAAAAAACACCAATACCCAAGGCGAAAAAGCCTTTTGCATCAGTATTCATTCAGCATCTTTCTGATGTACTCCGGAACAGCCGTTTTCTCAATATCAAGAGAAGCGGCAAGCTCCTCAAAGAGAAGATTTTCCGCACGCCTCATATAGCGTTCGTCGATCTGGGCAAGTTTCTTGCCGGACTTGAGCGCTCTTGCACGTTTGGAGTATGTTTTCTTGATGATTTTGACAAGCTCATTGAGTTCATGCTTATTGAAAGCCTCCTGATAGCTTGCTTCAAGCGAACGCGGATTGCGGCTGCTTGTCTCATCGGCGGAAATACTCGGTATGGACAGAATGAAGTTATCGGCTTCCTCACGAGAGATTATGGGACGGATATATACGTCCGCATCAACGGGGATAAAAACCTTTTCCTCTCTGTAAACGGGCATAAGAGTGTAGTATTCCTTCGAGGAATCGAGCCAGTCGATTTCCGGTGTGCCGATATTCTCAATTCTGTAAACGCCTTTAACTCCGTAAACAACTATTTCTCCAACCCTGAACAAAGCTGACTTCCTCCTGTGTCAAAAGATTTAACATATATTTTATTTTAAGTTCATATTTCAAACAAAAAAATAAAACTTCCCACTCATATTCCTATTATACCATAAAATGAGAAAAAATCAATTCTTTTTTTATCAAAATGTAAAAATTTTCGCAAATTTTGATAAAACCGCCGTTCAGGAGAAAAATGGATCCGCTGACATTATTTGATTGATGACAAAAAATCGCTTGTGCGTTATAATCTTATTGCAATCGGTCAGACCGACTGCAATACTCAGAGGAAGGAACCTTCTGACGTGCAGAAGGTAACGGTATTTGATATGAAAACAAGAAGAATAATAATTTCATTGGTACTTACGGCTTTGCTCTCGATCGGAACTGCGGGCTTTGCAAGCGCTTCGACATGCAGCACTCTTTCATGCAGGCTCAGGAGCATTCTTTCGTCATACACGACGGGAACAAGGACTTTTGTTTCCGCTCCGTCATCTGTCAGCCGTAACGATTCGCAGACGCAGAGTCAGACTGCACAGAATATTACCTTGCAGAATTCGGCATCATCTCTTCAGTCACAGTTGCTTGCTCTTCTGAATAAGGAGCGCTCTGCATCGGGTGTCGGCAAGCTTTCACTCAGCAGTGAACTTTCGGCAGTGGCACAGGCAAAGGCGGAGGATATGGCAAAAAACGGCTATTTCTCACATACATCGCCCGTTTACGGAACGCCGTTTGAAATGATGAAATCTTACGGGATCAGGTACAGATATGCCGCTGAAAACCTCGCAAAGAATTCGTCCGTTGAGAAGGCACATTATGCGCTCATGAATTCGGACGGACACAGAAAGAACATTCTGAACGGAAACTATACACAGGTCGGAATAGGAATAGTGAAGGTGTCCTCAAATTCATATATCATTGTTGAGATGTTCATAGGATAACAAGCATTCAAAGCAAAAAAATATGCACACCGAAGGCAGGAAAGCTTTTGGTGTGCATTTTTGATTTTTTTATTCTGATGCTTTATTTGTTCTGAAGATTCAGCTTTGCACCGCATTCGTTGCAGAACCTTCTTGCAGGAACGGTGTTTTTGCATTCTGGGCAGACGGTGGTCTCAAACTCTCTGTCCGGTGCCTGACCTGAAACGAGCATCGATTGGGCGATATTGCCGTCCCGCATCATTTCCATCATACTCATCATGTTTGCCGAATTCATCATACCCATCATAGGCGTGGACGACTGGCTGATGCAGGGATCGGGTTCGTTTTCACCCAGGATGTTCTCCTCACAGTAATATGGACCTCTGAGGCGCTCTCCGTATGGCCCGAAGAACTTTGTGGAGTTCATTGCCATGCCGGAAGTCATTGAAGTGAACGCAACATCCCACTCAGGCATAATGAATCTTTCTATATCAATGAATACTCCATCAAGATAATCGTTTCCGGATACGTCCGGAATCAGATGATTTTGCTCGGGCCTTTTGATTTCAACAATGTCGCCCGGAAAAAACTCCGTAAAGCCCTTGCCGCGGCGACCGTCGACAAACCCGTGGACCTTGTATTTTTTGCTTCGGTCTGCAGCTGCCGGATCAATGAGAACAAGCTCGGAATTGCTGTTTATCCCGAAAATGAGTGTCCTGCAGTTAGAACATATTGCGGAGCCCTTGCGGTATACTGCCCCGCATACGGGACAGGTTATCATTTGTCCGAGGAAACTGTCGGTATATTTTCTCGTTATTTCATTCATAATCTGTACCTGATTCTTTCAAAATTTCAGTTGATCGCTTTTTATATGCGTTTTATATAGTATAGCACAAATATCCGAAAAAGTAAACAAACACATTCACGGTGAAGTCTGAAATTAAATTCCCGAAGGTGTGATTCCTCCCGCAAAAGGGCAAAAGAAGGACATACAGGCAGAAAATTCCGCAAAACTTCATTCATTATTCCCGATGGAGAGCATTGGCTGGGAAAACGGACTTTTATTTGTCGGTAAAGTCAGACTTTGCACCGTAAAAAAGTATAACATAATATAAAAACAAGCGAAAACAGAAGAAAAACAGAGATATTATTCAATAATATATAGTTTTACGATATATATAACTGTATTTATGCAAAAAATATTGTATTCAATGCGCTTCTGTTGTTGCAAAATAATAAAAAAAGAGTAAAATATAACTTGTTAGCACTCAAGGATTAAGAGTGCTAACAACCACAAATAATCAGGAGGATTTTATATTATGAGAATCAAACCTTTAGGCGATAAAGTAGTAGTTAAAATGGTAGAAAACGTCGAAGAGACGAAGAGCGGCATCATTCTTACGGGAACAGCAAAGGAAAAGCCTCAGTTTGCAGAGGTACTTGAAGTAGGCCCCGGAGATGTAGTTGACGGCAAGGAAATCAAAATGTATATAAAGAAGGGCGACAAGGTTGTATTTGAGCGTTATAAGGGCACAGAAATCAAGCTCGAAGGCACAGAGTACATCATTGTAAGCCAGAGCAATATACTTGCAGTAATTGAAGACTGAAATTAAATAATCGGATTGGAGTTGATTTATTATGGCAAAACAGCTTTTATTTGGTGAAGATGCAAGAAAGGCACTTCAGAGAGGTGTAGATACACTTGCAAACACAGTTAAGATAACACTCGGACCTAAGGGCAGAAACGTTGTCCTTGACAAGAAATTCGGCGCTCCGCAGATCGTTAACGATGGTGTTACGATTGCAAAGGAACTCGAGCTTGAGGATCCTTTTGAGAATATGGGCGCACAGCTCGTTAAGGAAGTTGCTACAAAGACAAATGATATCGCAGGCGACGGTACAACAACAGCTACCGTTCTTGCACAGGCTATTATTCAGGAAGGCCTCAAGAACGTTGCAGCAGGTGCTAACCCGATGATCGTTAAGAACGGTATCAAGAAGGCAGTTGACGCAGCAGTTGCATCACTCAAGGCTATTTCAAAGCCGATCGAGAACAAGTCTTCTATCGCTCAGGTAGCAACGATTTCAGCTGCCAACGAAGATATCGGTAACCTCATTGCAGATGCAATGGAAAAGGTTGGCAAGGATGGCGTTATCACAGTTGAAGAGTCAAAGACAATGCAGACTTACCTCGCAGAGGTTGAAGGCATGCAGTTTGACAGAGGCTACCTCTCAGCTTATATGGTAACAGATACAGAAAAGATGATTGCCGATCTCGACAATCCTTACATCCTCATCACAGACAAGAAGATTTCTTCTGTTCAGGAACTCCTTCCTGTACTTGAGCAGATCGTTCAGCAGGGCAAGAAGCTTCTCATCATTGCAGAAGACGTTGAGAGCGAAGCTCTTGCAACACTTGTTGTAAACAAGCTCCGTGGAACATTCACATGCGTAGCAGTAAAGGCTCCGGGCTTCGGCGACAGAAGAAAGGCAATGCTCCAGGATATCGCAACACTCACAGGCGGTACTGTTATTTCTGAAGAAGTCGGCCTCGACATCAAGGAAACAACACTTATGCAGCTCGGCCGTGCGGCAAGAGTTACAGTTGACAAGGATAACACAACAATTGTTGAAGGCGCAGGCAATAAGGAAGAAATCGAAGCAAGAGTTGCTGCCATCAAGGCACAGATCGCTGAAACAACTTCTGATTACGATAAGGAAAAGCTCCAGGAGAGACTTGCAAAGCTTTCAGGCGGTGTAGCGGTTATT
>JAZQMY010000072.1:0-13502 GCA_045627045.1 Clostridia bacterium
TTTCAATTATTTAAAAAGGTCGCCGAAGCTGAATCCTTTTTTCGGCTCGGGCTTTACATAATCAAAGCCGCCGTAAGGTTCCTGAATGTTGAACCAAATTTCCGGACGCTCCATCGAGCCCTCAAAGCAATGCTCGGTATCTACATGATAGCATATTCCGCCAGATTTCTTATAAAGATGGGCTTTGTCAGGATACTGCCCGGCTTCTCTGAAGCCGTTCTGTTTCAGAAGCGCCCGATACGCAGGGATCGACTGCTCGCCTTCGGTTTCCGTGTTAAAGGAGGCGGCGAATCTGAACCAGTCTTCTCCCTCCTCCAGCTCAAAATCCGTTCCGCCGCAGTTCCATACAGGATATTCGGGAAGCTTTTCTGCCCATTTAGCAAGGACTGCGGCATTCTTTTCCGCTTCTGCTTTTTCTTCCGCTATGGCAAATGGCAATTTTGTACCGCAGTCAGAACAGAACTTCGTCCCGATGGTATTCTGCTTTCCGCACTGCGGACATACCGCGCCCTCTGCCAGCGTTTCTTCGGGAAGTTTTGTTCCGCAGCTCGGGCAAAAAGTCTTGTCTGCAGAAGAAGGCGTCTGACACTTGGGGCAAACCTTCATATTCTTTGCGGCTTGCGTCGCGTAGTTTTCCATAGACTGCTGCAGATTGGCAAAAGCGCCTTCCAGTTCGCTCGCAGCTTTCGTTGCCTGCTGTGACTCTTCGTTGGTCTGCTGTGAAATATTCTGTGTGGCTTGGTCGAGTTCACATGCAACCTTATTTGCATATTCGGTCGCCTTGGGCTCGATTGCCTGTTTGACCGCATTTCCGACAGCATTGCTGATTCCGTTTTTGATTGCTCTTTTCAAAAAACTCATAGTATTCTTTCCTTTCTTATAATCAATTCTGTTTTTTCCTGTTATTCGCCTTGCCACACTTTTTTGCCGTGATAGTGTCTTTTTTCAAGACAAGCAGTGCAGCAGACGCCGCCGTTAAGTTCATCGCATATCACGGCACAGTCACCGCAGATGTGTGATCCGCAAATTTCACAGGTGTGAATGTGATCCGTCTGCATCAAAATGTTTGCCCGTTCGTAAGCGGCGTCGTGATCCCGAAGCCAGATCAGTTCCCGTGCCTTTCTTTCCGCCTCACTCATCAGCAGCTTCGGTTTGAATCCGCTGTTGAACGGATATTCCGGGGAGGGAATCGCTTTCCCACAACAGTCGCAATAAAATATGAATTTAAATACCTTTGTAGTTGACTGATCTTCCCATCGTTGGGTTACGGAGTTCAGCATTCCGAATACTCCTTTCTTGATTTTTGCTTCATAGCAACTTTGTGTTAATATTATACAGTCATTTTCGGCAGAAAAACACCTGCCACAGGTAGGGTAAGTGGTAGGGTATGTCACATTTTCAGAAAAAACGAAGGAGCAGCCGTTGTTGCTGCTCCTTTTGGAAGTGTTTTATGATTTTGAGATGAGTGCGGAACACCGTATCAAAAGTTCGTCCTTGTTTGACAGATCCAGTTTGTCGTAGATTTTGCGATAATAATCCTTGACGGTCGTGATCTCAATTCCGAGATCGTAGGCAATTTCCTTTTGCTTTTTGCCTTCCAACATTTCGACAAGCACTTCCGTTTCACGGCCTGTCAGCGTTTGTACCTTCGGAAGCGATCTCATGATCACATCGATTTCTTCTTTGGTAAACCATGCTTTGACGGTCGGCGGCACGGCTTCTGTCGGAACTGCGATTTCCGAAGCAGGAACTTCAGCTTTGAAATACTCTTCGGATTTCTTTTTGCGTTTATAAAGGGTCAGTGCAAGGACGACAATTGCCGCAGCGACAACAGTTACGGGAATGGTCCAATACAGGTCGATTCCATCGCCGGTATGAACTGCAGAAGGATAGAGCGATGCGCTGTAATTATCCCCGACACAAAGATTCTTCAATTTGCCGTCGTATCTCGTCCCGATCAGTTTCTGCACGGTTTCCGTCGGAACGATGAGATTCATGTCTTTCGGTATGTCAAAAGACAAATGTGCCGGAGAATCCGGGCAGGTGATATTCAGCCCGTCTGTCTCTGCATCACTCGGAGAGGCAATATAGTTATATCCGTTGTCTGCAGACGGCAGTTCATGATGCGGGAAATTCTTTGCAAAGCTATCGTCTATCAGTATACATCCGATCGTTTTGATATACGGTATTTCAAGAATATCTCCGGGATGCGTACACCACGGAAGAATATCTTCTGCGTCGTAATCATACACGGAATCACAGGTGTTGCCGGTATAAGTACAGAGCTGCAATTCCAGTTGTGCGGCAGCAATCTCATCGATTGTGACTCCCGCATAGTAGGAATAGATCCCGCCGTAAGCATTCTGTGCGGAGTTTCCGTAAATGCTCGAATTGATGATAGAAACTTTAGAACCAGTCTCGCCCATATGGCATATCGCACCGCCCTGCGCCATATTGTTCCACGGCCCGGTATCGCCCGTCCAGTTGGTTGAAAGTTCTTCCGCCCGATTGCCCGTAAAGACGCATCCATCTACCACACCGTCCGCACTTATGAATCCGATTCCGCCGCCCATCGAAGCGGTATTCCCGACGAACACACTATTTGACAGGGTAAACTCGGTGTCATAGAGAAACACACCTCCGCCCTGCGTAATATCTGAGTCAGGAAGCTCCGAATCCGGGAAGAGGTGGTTCGCCGTGTTATTTTCAAAGCGGCAGCGTTCCATCGCAAGCTACGCACTCTTTGCGTAAATTGCACCACCACCGACACTGAACTGGGTGTCGCCGCTGTAATTGTTTTCAAAAACACAGTCCCTCGCCGTGAAAGTGACATTACCGTTTCCTTCAATATAGATTGCACCACCATCATAAGCTGCGGCGTTTCCACTGAAATTGCAATTGGAAAATGACAGATTCAACTCACATCCGGAATAATCACCGAACATTTCTAAAAGAGAAGGTATGGTTGTATAATCATCGTAACGTATGTGCATGACGGGGCCATACTCATGCGTATAATTTTTGAAATCACAGCCAATAAAATCCGCATCAATATTTCCTTTGAATAAAAGTGCGTATTGTGCGACTCTCGGCTCTTCAAGAAGATATCTCTGCTCTTCCTCACTCCACTGGCAGTCAAAATCGGAGAATTGCAGTGAAGCGGTATCGACACCACCGTCAAATACAATGTTTTCAAAGAGAAAAGTATTTCTGTTATTGCCTGTCTTTGAACCGGAAAGAATAAAACTTCCGTTTGTAAATACAGCCTTTCCGTCGCTTTTCCCGCTTTTTATCGTAATACTCTTGTCCGTTTCGATGCGCATCCAGGAATTGAAAATATCTCCGGACGGGGTGAAATCGATATCTCCTACATATAGTGTGTCTCCGTCTTTTGCCCCGTGAATCGCTGTTTTCAGGTCGGAAAACGAGGTAATCACCTCTTTGCTTTCTCTGGCAAAAGCCGTGCAAGGTATGGCAGAAAACAATACCACAGCAAAGATAATCAGCGATATGACTCTTGCAAACGTTTTTTTGTTCAGTGCTTTTCCAAACATTTCAAATTCCCTCCTCAAAACCGATTCCGTGTTTTCAATTGTACAAGACGCCGAGCATCTTACATCTTTTCGTATTATATCATATGCAATCACTTTTTTCAAGTGCAGAGACGATATTTTAAACGGCAATACTTCAAAGTGTGCGGTTCTGCCGTTTTTTCATTTCACCGCTATAATCCAAATTCCAATCAAAATAGCTCGATTTGTCAATTGTATTCAAGTATCCCCTTAACAACTCCGAGCGAATATTCTATAATTATCATAATCTGAAACCGCAGCCGGCCGGAGCAAAATATTTGCTGAAGTGTACGCCCAAAAAAGCCGAGCAGGTCAACATGATGCTCGCAGATATACGGGAACAGCGGAAGGCACAAGGGAAAAACCTTGGTCAATTACCCAAAGTACCGGGACGCTGGGTACAGACTTGTGTAGCGGAAATACCGGAACACCGTGAGTACGTCGGCAATACAGTCAACTTTCGGAGTACGACAGTCTCGTTCAAGAACCATACGGAGATCAGGATTCCGGAAGAAGATCAGGCAATCTTTGAAAACACCCAGCCTGCCATCATCGACAGGCACACATTCGCTGTGGTACAAGAGCTGCGTTCGCACAAGCGCAGACCTACAAAGGCGGGAAACGGCAGTATGTTTTCCGGACGTCTTTACTGTAATGACTGAGGAGAAAAGATGTACTTCTGCACTGCAAAGACGCTCAGAACTGAACTCGCAGAAGGCAAAGAGGAAACCGATGGACTTGAGCCGTTTGTCGCAAAGGTCAAGGCAGTAACCGATGTGAAGGAACTCACCCCCGAGCTTGTTCATCAGTTCATTTCCAGGATCGTCATCCATGAGCCTTATCGTGCGAACAAGCGCCGTCATCAGCAGATCGACATCTACTACCGCGGCGTCGGCCCCGTCCACGTTCCCGATCCGGATGAAATGGAGAGACTGTTTCAGGAAAGTCTGACCGACAGCGGTCGGAACGAAACCAAAACCAGAGAAAAGAACCCCAAGAAAGAGAAAAACGGCATAACCGATTTCTCGGTTATACCGTAATCTTTTGATTCGCAGACCCAGATGTGGTTACCTGCTTTATCGCAGGAGGTCCTTCACAGATGCTCTGTTTTTATCCTATAAGTCCGCTGACAAATATCTCAATGCCTATCGCAATAAGAATTATTCCGCCGAGGATCGACGCCTTTCCCGCCAGCTTCGTGCCGAACTTCTTTCCGATGTAGACGCCCGCAATGCATATTGCAAGCGTTACCGCTCCTATTATCAACGCCTCAATAAGTGCTTCAGTGATGCTGAATTCGGCAATCGTGAATCCGACGGAAAGCGCATCTATTGAAGTAGCCACTCCCTGCACCATGAGTGCGCCGAATGAAACCGCTGACTTTTCGTGCTCTGCCTCCTTGTTTCTGATTCCTTCAATAAGCATCTTACCGCCGATATAAAGAAGCAGAACAAGTGCTATCCACGGGATAAACTTCTGAAAGGATTTGAACATCTCCGCAACAGTATGAACGCACACCCAACCGATAATCGGCATCAGTATCTGATAAACGGCAAAAGTGCCTGCTATCAGAAGCACTCTGTCCTTTTTCATATCAGGCTCATTGAGTCCGTTAGCCATCGAAACCGAAAAAGCATCCATTGCAAGGCCTACTCCGAAAAGCACTGCATTTATAAAAAACAAAAAATTCATATAACCACCCACTATAATCAGATGCTTCACCCTGTGCTTTTATGAGCAAGAGTGAAAATCGACATTATATTCGTCCGTAATAAATCAACAGGGCATACACGACATATTTACCGCTGTATGCCCCTGATAATAAACGTTATCAGTTCTTGTTCTTGAGTCTCTTGTCTGTCTTTACGGCAAGCTTCGTTCCCACTGACTGGAATATCTGCACGAGAACGATAAGCAGGACCACCGCAAGGATCATGATAAGATCCTTATATCTGTAATAGCCGTAGTTGATGGCTATCTTTCCGAGGCCGCCGCCGCCGATCATTCCGCTCATTGCCGTGTAGCCGAGAATGGTGGTAATGGCAATCGTGAAGTTGGAAATGAGCGACGGTACGCTCTCGGGGAGCATTACCTTGAATATTATCTGAAGCGGAGATGCGCCCATGCTCTGTGCCGCTTCAATTATGTTCGGATTGACTTCCCTGAGTGAGCCCTCAACAAGTCTTGCTATGAACGGGAACGCCGCAATAACAAGCGGAACTATTGATGCCACTGTGCCGACGTAGGTTCCGACAATGAATCTCGTTATCGGAATAACGAGTATCATGAGGATAAGGAACGGAAGCGATCTGAGCAGGTTGATCACAACATTGAGTATCTTGAGGAGCCATGAAGGAATAGGCATAACGCCGTTCTTTTCTCCTGCCACAAGCAATATTCCGAGCGGGAGGCCTATCAGAATGGAGAAAAACGTCGCTACTACCGTAACGTAGAATGTTTCCCATATTGCCAGAGGAAATTCGTCTATAAATACGTCTATTGCTTCCGCAACAGTCGGTGATGAAAACAGCTTTTCAAACATATCACTCTACCTCCTCGACAATTATATCCTGAACTGATGTAAGATAATCAGTTGCTCTCTGAAGCTCATTTCTGTCTCCCGGAATATCAAGTATCATATTGCCGTAAACCTTGCCCGAGATAATTCTCGTTGAAGCATACATGATATTTGCCGCAATTCCGATATCTATCGCCATCTGCGTGATGAGAGGTGACTTCGCCGCAAAAGCGCCATTGAAAACAACTCTTATTCTGTTGCCCGTTCTCTCCTCTGTCACCATCTCGCTCGAGCCGTCCGGGAAAACCAATCTCTTGGCCGCTTTTGACTTCGGGGCCGCAAAAATCTCGCTTACTTCGCCTTCCTCAACAACGCTTCCGTTATCAAGTATCGCAACTCTGTTACAAGCTTCCTCAACAACGCTCATCTGGTGCGTTATTATGACGACCGTGATTCCGAGTTTCTTATTTATGTCCTTGATAAGAGCGAGTATATCGTGCGTAGTCTTCGGATCGAGTGCACTTGTGGCTTCATCGCAAAGCAATACCTTCGGATTTGTGGCAAGTGCTCTTGCAATCGCTATTCTCTGCTGCTGTCCGCCTGAAAGCTGTGACGGATAAACATTTGCCTTATCGGGAAGACCTACTATTTCAAGAAGCTCTTTTGCTCTCTTGATATCCTTCTTACCTGCAAGCTCCATAGGGAAGCAGACATTGTTCAAGCATGTTCTTTGCATGAGAAGGTTGAAGCTCTGGAATATCATCGTTACGTTGCGTCTGATTTCTCTGAGTTTCTTTTCCGAAAGAGCCGCCATATCCACGCCGTCAATAAGGACTGTGCCCTCGGTCGGTCTTTCGAGCATATTGATACATCTGACGAGAGTGCTCTTTCCCGCACCGCTCATACCGATGATACCATAAATGTCACCGTCATTTATTTTCAGGTTAACGTTCTTGAGAGCGTCGACCTCGCCGTCTGCTGTTTTAAATCTTTTTGACAGATTTGCTATTTCTATCATTAACAGTTCATCCTTTCATCTGAGTCAAAAATACTTGACGAATAAGACCTGAAGCCTCATTTGTCAAATATTCTTAAACAAAACTTAATCGCAGAGAGAAGGTTTTTCCCTCTGCGATTAAAATCCGTTGATTATTTCAATTACTTGTTTGAATTCTTGATCGTGTCAAGAGAATTCTGCTTTCCTCCGTAAACGCCCATAGGCTCAACGTGAACAACAACTGCAGAAACAAGGTGTGTACCGTTATTCTTGTTGAAGTCGTCAAGATAAGGTGTGTGCTGGAAGTAGTTTGCATCTGCATCGCCTGTCTCAACAACGTTGTTCGGGATAATGTAATCCGTGTACTCAATGATTTCAAGTGTGATGTCCTTTGCAGCGAGAATGTTCTTTGCAACAGCAAGGATTTCTGCGTGAGGCGTAGGAGAAGCAGCTACCTTGATAGTTGTGCCCTTGAGTGCATCATAGTTAACATCAGCATCATATCCGTCGCCGGGGTTCTCAACGAGACCTACAACAGATCCGTTGTATGTAGCTGTGATATAATCGTAAACAGCCTTACTCTTGAGAGCTGCTACGAGAGCCTTGATCTTGTCTGTGTTCTCGCTGCCTTCCTTTACTGCAAGGATGTTGCCGTATGCAGAAGCGGCGCCTTCCTGTGCAAGAGCTTCCTTTGTAGGATCAATGCCTGCCTGAATAGCATAGTTTGAATTGATTACTGCGTAATCAACATCCTGAAGAGCATTCGGGATCTGTGCGGCTTCAACTTCTCTGAACCTTATTCCATAAGGGTTCTCTTCGATATCACGGATAGTAGCAGTGATCGTTACGCCATCCTTGAGCTTGATAAGGCCCTGGTCTTCAAGGAGCATAAGAGCTCTTGCTTCATTTGTAGGATCGTTTGGAACGGCGATCTCAAATTTGGATGATGAGCAGCCTGCAAAAAGTGCAAGTACTGATACTACGGCAAGAACTGCCGCAATAAGTCTGATTGTTTTTTTCATGGTTGTTTTCCTTTCGTTTTGCTTTATGCAATTTTTAACGCCCGAAAGCGTTGTTGTCTTTTAATAAATATGATGATATACGATGCGGAAGGTGCGGAACGCTCCTTTTAAAAATAAAAAATAATGAGGAAAGCTCTGAAGCGATCCTCATTTTTAATTACAGTCGTATAACAAAATATTAAGCGTCTGAATGTTATGCGGAAAGCTTCGACGGAAATGCTGTTACCATAAACATTCGGCACATAGTTATATCAAATCTGATGCTCTGAAGTTCTCTCATTCCGCCTGCTCCTTTTCGTTTTTATCATTCATAAATATTATGTTAATAATATCACACAATCTCTACTTTGTCAATAGGCAAATTGCTAATATTTCGGGTTTTTTATGCAAAATCCGCTCGATTACAGCACTTCATAGAAAAGAACAACGCCTTTTCTCTTTTCAAGCTTCATTTCAAAGCCGAGTTTAAGCATATCCGAAGGAATTCTGCGCACTGCTCCGGTTACTCTGTCGGTGAATTCATACGTTTTTCCGTCCTCTATCTGCGGCATTCTGACAACAAAGGAATCATCATCAACAAGCGTATTCCTGATGACCTGAACGAAGCCCTTGTGCTTTGCCTGATCATCAAACTGCATTGCGTACCAGTCATGAGCATCACCTCTGCATTCAGTCATAGGATAGTAGTCGCCTGAAAGTTCGAGCCCTGCTGCCTCACGCCAGATTTTTTCCATTCTGATGCCGAGATCCATTTTCTTATCCTCAGCATAATATTCAATCATTGATGTCAGGGACGGTGCGAGAGCGCACATAAATGCGAACTCATCGGGCTTTCCGTATACGATTCTTTCGTATGAGCCTGTTTCCGGATCATCCCAGTTCATGTTATGAGCTCTGAAATACGGTATCCATTCAAACATCTCTCTGTGCTGAAGCTGCTTGATAGGATGCTTGCCGTAGCCAACGTCAGTATAGTGGAGTGTTACGGCTCTGCGCATCGTTTCAAGGTCGTTTCTTCTGCCGCCTGATGCACATGAATCGATCCAGAGTCCGGGATGCTCGAGAAGGAGTCTGTCCCAGTATGCATAGTAGCCCTGAATGTGCTTATTCTCCAGCATACCGATTCTGTCCTCAGCCTCATTATCTATCCATATCGGAAGAGGATCGAAGTTGAAGTCCTGACGGTAAAGAGCTATATGATTATCCGTAAGGTACTGACCTACATAGTCCGCAAGCCATGTCTCTGCCTCGGGGTTTCCGAGGTCAAGGAGGAAGTCGCCTGTGCCGTCCTTGCGCTTGAGGAGCCATTCGGGATGCTCTCTGTCAAGTGCTTCTCCGGCTCTTACTCTTTCAGGTTCAAACCAGAGCAGCAGCTGAACGCCGTATTTCTCGCATTCCTCTCCGAGAGGTCTGATTTCATTCGGGAATCTTTCCGGATCGGCTTTCCAAGAGCCTACCCTCGGCCAATCGCCGTCGCACTTATACCAGCCTGCATCAAACCACCAGATATCGGGTCTGAGGCCTCTTGCAAAGTATGTGCGGAGCGCTTCTATCTGATTTTCTTCTGTTGCGCCGGTAAATTCGGGAGTACCGTTTACCTGATAGTGATGAACGCATTCCTTAGGTGGGATCTGATTTCCGTCTTCCTTCGGCATTATGTGCTTGAATACCCAGTGTCTCCAGATATTTATTCCTCTGAATTCATTATCAGCCTTATAAATCATCGTATCAAGTCTCGGCGTGCGCATAATTTCGCCCGGAAGGAGCTTTGTGTGGCATCTGTCCTGTCCGCAGATAAAGCTGATGCCGTCGGACGTTTTTTCCGTCTCTGCAAACCACTTTCCTGTCCAACCGATAGCTGCTCTGACCTCATATTCATCAAAAGCGAATCTGACATACGGGAAAGCACCCTGGCAGGATGTTCCGGAGAAGGGAGTAATCCTTATCTTGTCTTCAACCTTTTCAGTTGTGAATCTGTATCCGTTTTCGGTGCAGTCATCGCCTGTTCCGTGAGTGAAAACCGGGTTTGTTCCGCGGATGTTTCCTCCGAGAGTGACCTTTTCAATTATTCCCGTATCGGCTGAACCTCTGTTTTCAAAGAATACCACCCACTCGGTTACAGGGAAATCTCTGTATTCGAGATACTCTGCTCTGATATAAAGTCCTTCTGCGTTCTGTCCCTCTATTTCGGTGCGGACTATATTCGAATCAACAAAATACGTTCTTGCTTTCGGGCTGAATTCGGCAGGAATGCCTTTTACTTCCTTGCCGTTATATGTAAATGTAAGCGGTATGCTGTCTGTTCCCGTATATTTGAATATCTGAGGAATAAGAAGCATATCTTCTCTTCTGATAATATTATCTGACATAGCTTTTTCCTTTCGCAATTAGTGTTTTTATTATATACAATTACTTTGTGATTGTCAAGCACTTTTTCCGAAGGCATAAAAAAAGTCCGCCGATTTCTCAGCGGACCTCCACTTATCAAAAATTAAGCAGTCAGTTAAAATTACTTGATTTCAACCTTAGCGCCAACTTCTTCGAGTGACTTCTTCATTGCTTCAGCATCAGCCTTAGCAACGTTCTCCTTCAATGTCTGAGGAGCGCCATCAACGAGAGCCTTAGCTTCCTTGAGGCCGAGGCCTGTGATATCACGAACAGCCTTGATTACCTTGATCTTTTCAGCGCCTGCATCAGCGAGGATTACGTTGAATTCTGTCTTCTCTTCTACAGCCGGAGCTGCTGCTGCTGCGCCTGCTGCTGCAACAGGAGCTGCTGCACTTACACCAAACTCTTCTTCGAGAGCCTTTACCAAATCAGCTAATTCAAGAATTGACATGCCCTTAATGGCTTCCAAAATTTCATTCTTATCCATTGTTTTATTCTCCATTTCTATTTTTTGATATTATATTAAAAATTATTCAGCTGCTGCTTCTTCTGTTGCAGCGCCCTTGCTCTCTGCGATAGCGTTCAATACACGTGCCAAACCTGACAACGGTGCCATCATGCTGCCGAGCATTTTTGCAATAAGTTCTTCCTTGGACGGGATTGTTGCAAGCTTTTCTACTTTAGCCTTGTCAAAGTATTCGCCGTCAACGATACCTGCCTTGAGATCCATCTTCTTGAACTCATCAACATACTTCTTAGCAACCTTAGCCGGTGCTACAGCATCCTGCATACCGAATGCTACTGCTGTTGAGCCGTTAAGAGCTTCGAGAAGCTTCTCATCATAACCACACTCCTGAGCTGCCTTCTTTATAAGAGTATTCTTATAAACCTTGCAGTCAACTCCGTTTGCACGGAATTCTTTTCTCATTTGTGTAGCCTGTTCAACATTGATTCCGATGTAATCAAAGAGGATGAAGCTCTTTGCTTCACGCATTTTGCTTGCGATCTCTTCAACTACAACCTTTTTTGCGTCAAAATTACTACTCACAAATAACCTCCTGAAGGGTTTTCGTAAAGCAAACTTGCCATAAAATAACGCCTCGCATATCAAGTTAAAGACATACGAGGCTGCAATATAAACTCTAATGTATATATTCAACACCTCGGCAGGTTGTGTAACCAATTAACTCACTGTTTATTCGTGAGGCCTGCTGTCTTTGGTAAGCTGCTTTCTTATTTATTATTTATTTCTTATGCTGACCGCTGTATCAGTATGAAGTGATCATCTTGATACCAGGGCCCATTGTGCTTGAAAGCACAACGCTCTTAACATAGGTACCCTTTGCAGATGCCGGCTTTGCCTTTATGATTGCTGCCATCAATGTGTTGAAGTTCTCAGCGAGCTTCTCTGCATCGAATGATGCCTTACCAACAGGAACGTGGATAATAGCTGTCTTGTCTACTCTGTATTCAACCTTACCAGCTTTGATCTCGTTTACTGCTGTAGCAATGTCAGTCGTAACCGTACCAGACTTCGGGTTAGGCATCAAGCCCTTAGGTCCCAAAACCTTACCTAATTTACCAAGGAATCTCATCATATCAGGTGTTGCAACGCAAACATCGTAATCGAAGAAGTTTTCCTTGATTATCTTATCTACCATCTCTTCGCCGCCAACGTAATCAGCGCCTGCGTTCTGAGCCTCAGTAGCCTTATCGCCCTTAGCAAATACAAGAACCTTCTTTGTCTTGCCTGTGCCGTGAGGGAGAACTACAACGCCACGAACCATCTGGTCTGCATGACGGGGGTCAACGCCCAATCTGATAGATACTTCGATTGTTTCATCGAACTTTGCAGTGGCTGTCTGCTTAACGAGAGCCATTGCCTCATCAACGCCGTAGCTCTTTGATCTGTCAATGAGCTTCTTAGCGGCACCGAATCTCTTAGTGTCTTTCATTTTTTACCTCCTTGTGGTCAAGCGATGCATCTTCTGCATCTTCCACTCAAGCGTATGACAAATACGCTCACTCTTTTGTTTTACCGTCAGTCAACTACGGTAATTCCCATGCTTCTTGCAGAACCTGCAATCATGCTCATTGCTGCTTCCTCGCTTGCTGCGTTAAGATCTTCCATCTTAGTCTTAGCAATTTCGCGGAGCTGTGCCTTGGTTACTGTTCCAACCTTGTCCGAATTCGGCTTAGCTGAACCCTTGTTGATGTTAGCTGCTTTTCTGAGCAAGTCGGCAGCCGGCGGAGTCTTCGTTACGAACGTATATGTTCTGTCCTGATAAATCGTGATGATTACAGGGAGAATATAGCCGATCTGTGAAGCCGTCTTAGCATTGAACTGCTTAACGAACTCAGGAGCGTTAACGCCGTGAGGTCCGAGTGCAGGTCCTACCGGAGGACTCGGTAATGCTTTTCCAGCCGGCAACTGAAGCTTAACCTTAGCTATGATCTTCTTTGCCATTTTAGTGCCTCCTATATTACAGCTTTATAACAAAGCCGTGTGTGAATTCCGTCACACATTCGGTATCGCAGAAGAATTGAGATGATCTCAATCCAACTTTTGCATCTGATTGAATTTTACGTCAACAAGCATCGATCTTCCGAACATATATACATCGACTTTAGCTTTCTGCTTGTCCTCTTCAATGCTCTTTACAACGCCTGTAAAGTTTTCAAGCGGACCGGAGAGTATCTTTACGTTCTCTCCGACGGAAATATCTATATCGACCTGAATATCTTCAATGCCGAGCCTGATGATTTCTTCATTCGGAAGCGGAACCGGTTCGTTTTCGCCTCCAACAAAGCCTGTTACGCCTTTGATGTAACGAACTACGTTCCATGTTTCATCGTCCTTGATCATTTTGAGGAATACATAGCCGGGGAAAGTCTTACGCTTTACAACCTTGCTTTTGCCGTCCTCGATCTCGCCTGCAGTCTCTTCGGGAATGTGAACTTCAAGGATTTTATTATGAAGATTACGGTTTTCAACTGCCATTTCT
>JAZQMY010000073.1:0-48750 GCA_045627045.1 Clostridia bacterium
ATAGTAATAACTCGTTGCAATTGTCCAATTGCCTCTCGGGCTTATGTCAGCAAATGAAACTTTGTGCTCGATTCCGTTTCTGTCGGTTATAATAATGTATGTCAGATTATCCTCTTTGCCGACCGATAAATTGATGTTTTCGAGGTCTTTCTTTGCCTGTATCAATTCCTCAATCATTGTATCAAGAGCCTGACGTTCTGATTCTGACTCGATTACGTCATCGTCATATACAACTTTATTGTTTATTACCATCTCAAACCGAGGCGATCTGATAGGCGATCCATCCGAGTCATATAGATTGATTTGACAATCCTGTACGCCTGCAAAGTTAGCCGTCTGATTTGTAAATCTGTAATAGACAACAGCACCCTCTTGAGATATAATGCAATCATTGTAAATAACATTGCCATCAGGTTTCATAGCAGTGAACACCGCTCTTCCGCCTGAAGGTAGCTTCCACGGAGCTTCACCCACTCGCAAGCCGATAAACAATTCTCTTGCCTTATCACCAAGCATAACAGGCAATGAAACCTGACTTTCATGCTTTGTTATGTCAAGGGTAAATTTATAAATTGCTCTGCTCATTATAAAATCCTTCCATATTTTTTTAATAATAATAAGGGAGAGCTTGCAAAAATGCAAGCCCCCCTTTGTCCCTTACTTCAGCCACTTATCAATATCTTTGCTCTTTTTCTCTCGGTCATAGCCGAGTGCTTCATAAGCCTTGAGCAATTTTTCTTTAAGAATTTTTCTTTCAGATTCGCTCGCATTGATATACGTCGCTTTGTAATTACTTGTTATTCTTGAAGCAAGTGTTGATGTGCTTACTTCGTTGTCCGTGTATTTCTTAACTATCGACTCAAGGTTTTCCCCTGAATCAATAGCCGTGAAGAATTCCGCATACTTAGTGTATTTGTCAGCCGAGCCTTCACGCTTATGCCTGTACTCATCGAACCACCAATAAATATCATTATCGGTAAGTCCCTTTCCGGTGTAATCGGAAATCTCTCGCAGATACTTCTGTGCTTCGTCCTCGGTTATTTCCTTGTCAATGTAATCGTCTTTCATCCTCGAAACAAGTCCGCTGTAGATACTTGAAGGATCAACTGAATTGCTCAACAACTGTGCGTACAGATAAGCTGCTCGTTCTGTATTGCCCTTCTGAATTGCCTCATACATATTGTCATAACCAACAGCAGAAGAGTCTTTGCTCGTTTGGAATTTAAGCTGTCCGTAATTCACGTCACCAACAACTGTATTCCAAAGGCTTATAACATCTCTCGTCATATTGCCCATCGGCAATCCTGAAAGTGAGCTTGCCATATCGAGAACAGACTTTATTGTTTTGTGGAGCTTAATGTAATCATAATTACTGATTACATTTTTAACGCTGTTTGCAAGGTCAACTATTTTTGTGAGGATCTGCATATCCGGGCGATCCGTCTTGCCGTATACGATATACTCAACTATATCAGCAAGATAAGGCATCATGTTCAACGGAATAAGATTCTGAATTGCATTGTCCTTAAAATTCTCAAGGAGCTTCTGCCAATATGTTTTGTAGTCATCATCGTCTCTTGCGGCATCAATAGGTGCTGTAACAAGAGCATTGACAAGCTCGGTAATTGCAAACACAAGCATTGATTTTGCAATAGGCTTGAAATTCTTGTTGAAAGCCGACTTCTTATCCATAACTGCGAGGTCTCTGCTATATGCATCAAACTTACGGAGCAACATATTGTACGATGTCATAGGCTCACTCATAAACGAGCTTGTCATCCTGTGCCAAAAACTCGTTGATCGCATCCACTGTGACTTCTGAAGGACCGTATCTACTACCTGAGTCTGCAGGATTACATCATTGAACCTGTCCGTTGTCTTTGCAAGCAATTCTTCATTGCTGATGTTCGGATTTTTTGCCTTCTGCTCTGTCTTGCAGGCATTCCAAAGTGTTGCCCAAGTGTAATTATCACCGGCTTCGGCAAGAGCCATCGACTTTTCTGTAAACTTGTCGGCAAATGTTTCGCCTTTCCGAACCGATTTTTCAAACGGAAGCGCAATATCAACATCATAGTATCCAAGAGACTTCCAAACGGCAATGCCCGAATTGGCAACCATCTCGTTATACGCAGCCTTTCTGTCTTTGGTTGAGAGAAGTCTGATGTACTTCGGAGCTATCACGTCCATCGCTCTTGTAATTGAGAATGGCTGCTGAACAGCTACCCTGATATTACCTGCAACCGCAACTCTGTTAAACATTCTCAAGTTTGTAAAGGCAATGCTTTCTGAAAGCCCACCGCTCTGCTGACTATTGATAGACTCAAGCAATCTGCGGATGTATTCATCGGCATAATTACCATAAGCAAGTTCAAGCGACCTGACAACCGACCTCTCGTTCAGCTTATTGTCGATGTCCATTCCCTCCTTGTAGTTATACCACTTAAGAAGGTCAAGCACCGGTAATGCCCAAGCGTTGTACAGAGCCATTTCTGCCATATGATTGCTGAAAACGTTGAATATTCCGCTCACAACAATCGTATTGTTTGCTTTGATGTTTCTCTCTTTTGTAAAGCTCTTGTTAAGCAGAGCATAAATGTTTGCTCTTCTCTGCTGTGCTTCAAGTTCAGAGCCTGCCTTAATCGTTCTAATAGGGAAGTAATTCGTAACTCCAAACTGCTTGAAACCGAACCTTGCCATCGAAATCTCGTTGCCCCAATCTGTGCCTACAGTATCCATATACTCTTGCATCTTGTCGGCAACTTCGACCGCTCTCGGGAAGTCTCGCTTAAGCATTTTTTCTATCTCTGTAGCTTCCTCAACAGAAACGAAAGAGTCCTCATAGCGTACAATTTTGCCGTCAACAACATTGTCGGACAGCCTTATACCGCCTCCCTCAAGCATATGTCTCCTTGAGTCTTCCTGCTTAAGTAAGCAGTGCAATGACATTAACTGTTCAACACTTGCTTGATAGTCTTTTCCGTCAAGCTTGATAGTAACAAATGTCTTCTGCCACTCCTGTGCCTCGCTTTCGCTGTAGGCACTGTCGATAAACTCATTAAGCTTCTGCTGATGGTATGCCATCTTGGATTGTGCCTTAATAAGCTCACGATATCTTGCCATACCGCCTTCGCCGAACCGCATAAACGCTGTAATAGGCTGTGCATAATCCCACATAAATGTTTTGGAGACCTTATATAACAGGCTTGAAGGATTCTTTTTTGCAAGAGGCTCTGTAAAATGCATTGTTGACTCTGCATCCGTTGAAACATCTCTTGCATTATTATCGTAATATCTCCCTGCTCTGTTAAGTGTAGTCTTTAAGCCCCTGACAAGTCTGTACAGATTTTTTAAGGAATCTTCAGACAACTGATTCACAAAAATTGTGCCGTTTTCGGAAACATTAATTCTGTCTCTGCTTTCAATGTACTCTCTCGAAAAGAATGTCTCAATATTGTCTGTTAACGCCTTAAGCCATTCTCTCATCTCGGGAGCAATCTCAACATTGTTATAAGCGTCATCTTTTGTGTTTTCATCAAACTGTTGTGCTAAAGCCTGAAGCGCAACTCTTGCATTAAGCCTTGAGAAATTCGCATTAGTATTTTTTATGGCACCGGTCTTTGTGAAGTCGGAGAAATCAAACATCTTTAGGAAGTTTGCAACCGCAGAATTAAACGCCATCGGGATGTGCTTTTTTGCCGTAGGATGTGCAATAAGATCTGTAAGTTCCGCATGAGCTTTTTCAATTCTCGGCACATAATATCCATTGACCTTGTCTCTCTTAACCATATCCTTAATGGTATTCAGTTTATCTTCAACCTTTGTTCTGTAGTCATTGAGAGCCTTTGTGCCAAGTTCCCTTGCCTGATCTGAAGCTTTCTTTGTTTCTCGTGCAAGCAATTCCTTGAGAGGCTTTGTTGTTTCAAGATTAAGAAGTTTCTTGTCACCTTTGTTTATTTCCGCTGTTAACTGTTTAGCCGCATCTTTCAGTGACTCAAGAGTAATCATGTCCTCCTCATCTGTTGACCTTGACAATTCTGCAATTCTCTTGTTCGCATCTGCAAGAAGCTTCTGATTATCGTTAAGTTCCTTGATAGCATTTTTATAGTGGGCAAGTGTCATTTTTTCACTATCATTTTGTGCAACAGACATCAATGCTCTCGATAAAAGTGTTCTCGGATCAGTAGCAAGGATACGCTCCTGCTCAATGTTTTCTTCAAGCATACGGAATATATCATTGAACATTGAGTCTCTCTGCATATTAACATCAGTGTCTCTTGCCTCAAACGTATTCTGAAGCTTGTCAATTGCTTCGGACATCAGCAGCGGTATCTCGTTCGGATTTGCATTTTTGTCAAACAGTTCAGGATGTTTGTCTGCAAGCTCGTTGTAATAAGTGTCAATGGCAACTCTTGCATTGTCGGCAATTCCCATTCTGCCAAACATACTCTGCACATACTTACCATATGAGCCGTATCTGTTTTTGACTTCCTGTTTCTGCTGTTCGTTAAGATATACTCTCGTTGAACGGATTTCTTTGAGCAAATTCTTTGCATCGTCAGTACGCTGTGCTTTGCTGTCATATCTTTCGGAAAGCCAATCAATTACCTTGTCAATTGAGCTTTCAACGTTTGCAAAATTATCGTTGCTTTCCGTATCCTTAACCATTTCCGACTTTGCCTTTTCGACAAGAGCCTTGAATTCCTCGTTCGTTTTTGTACCGTATTCTCTCGCAATGACGGAGTCAATGTTTGCGGAATAGTCTCGATCGGATAATTTTTCCTCTTGACTTTTTTCTGAAAGTGTGGTATTATTTCTATAGAAGACATTGCTTGCAGGGCGAAACTCTTGAAGCCGCCCCACACCGTTAATTCGGTGGGCAGTGTCTTTTATTCTGTGCGTAATGTCATACAGATGGTATCCATCATTATTTTTTGTTAGACCAACATTAAAATATATTGGATATACATTGCCCTCATATTTTGCAAAAGCTTCATAATAAACAAAGCTTTTGAACTTATTATGTGTTGCGTTACTGTCTTCTGCAAACAAAACTGCAGATTTGGTTAATCTGTCTATAGCCGAAATTTCAGCAGTCTTTTTCGATGCTGATTTGTTTGCGATATGTAAAGCATCAGATTTATCAACTTTTGCCTTTAATCCGTCAGAGAACACTACTTCATCTCCAACCTTTTCAAATATATATCTTTGAATAATTTTGTATTTTTCAGAACCTCTCCTGTTTCCAATAAGATTACTCAATTCGGTTTCGTTAGAGAGATCTATTGTGAAACCCTCAGAGTCTCTGTCAGAATACCTGATATCATCATTCTCTGTTGGATTCAAATTATCAACGAGCTTTATTTGGTTCGGATGGAAAGCAATGTATTCTTCATTGCCGTTGTTCACTCCGTCATATCCGAGTTTCTCAAGATAATTTCTTGCCTTTATTCCTGCCTCATTCTGTCCTTTGAAGAGGTTCAGTGCCTTGTATGCCACGCCCTCCGGAGCAGGATTCGTTATGTTCAGATAATATGCTTTTACGTTTCTGCCATATCCTCCTGCATCAATCTCCCATGGGCTGAAGAAAGATCCCTGAATATCCATATTCGCCCTGCCCTTTGACATATCAAATACTGTAAATTCAGAATCAGTGCCGTGATATACCACAAGCAGGTTTCCGTCTTCGTCTCTAACCTTTGAGCCCTTGAAGAATTCACGTTGTTCTTCCGTGAGCTTATTGTCTTCGGAGTCTCTGTCAGAATTCATCTGCTGAGTGTTCTCTTCGGACTTGATTATATTGTACTGTGACAGTTTATCGAGATTGTTTTTGAGCGATTTAAGCGTAAGCGCAGACAATTTCTTGTCAAACTCTCCGCTTGCAAACTTGTTCAAAACTGTTCTCGTTGCGTAATCCTGATCCATTTTAACAGAAGGATATCGCTCAATTTCCCTGTTCAGAATACCAAGCACTTCGCTTCTGTCAAATATCGGCTTAACAGTTTTCTGCTCGATTACGGCACCGGTTTTCTGATTTACCATCTTTCGGTCAATCAGCAGTTTCCAATAATTTGCTTCATTGGCAAGTGACTCAAACCTCGGCTTCAAGCCTCTGCTTGCGCATACCTTCTTGTAGTTTTCGGCGGCATCTCGCATTGCCATATATCCGCCGTAAAGAGGATTGCTTTCAGACTTGCTTGCTTCTGCAATTGCCTTCGCTCTATTGTAGTTAAACCAATCAGAGAAGTTAGGCTTCTTGCCATACTTTTCCTCGTCAATTGCAACACCCATTTTTTTGGCATTTTCTTCAGCTTCAGCTCTGCTTGCAAACTTAGCTTCGTTTTGGAATTTTTCGTAACTTTCCCAAGTCGGGATATGCATCAAGCCTCTTACTTTTTTGGACATACCGCTTTGGTGATAAGGTATAACATAGTCAATTGTATCGTCCGCAAGAAGCATTTTAATCTGTTCCGTGTTAATACCTATACAGATTGTTCCTGCTGTGTCAGGATACTTATCACGCAAATCAATAGCCGTCTGATAATCTATACCTTCTACCGAGTCATATTCAAGGCTTCCGTTGAACTTTGCCGCCGGGATAAGCGAAAGATTTATCATCTGATTTGTCAAGCCCATCAGCCTTACATAATCGGGGACTTTGGTGTAAGCCTGCATCTTCGCATTTCTTGTGGAAAGCTCGATAATTGCGGCAATATAATCCATCAAGTGAATTACTTGGAAATCACTCCAACTCTGCGAACGTAAGCCGTTTTCAAGGTTCATTTTTTCAATGAGTGCATCACCTATGCTCTTGGAGTCGCCTGCTCTCCACCATACATCGCTCTCAACGCCCTTTGACTTTGTGGCATTGCGAACAAAGGATGTATATGCATCAAACAACTGCGGATAATTTTTTGCAAGATTTGTAAGTCCCTCGGGAGTAGTAAAGTCAGAAACGGTCATTGTCTCTGCTTTGTTGATAAGTGATATCTGCTCCGAAGTAGGCTCATAAGCTCTCTTAACTGCTCTCTTTGCTTCTCTTATCTCGTCTGCAACAGGCTTGCCGTATTCAGATTTAATTTCCTTGAGAGACATCTTGATTATTGCATTATTGTTATATCTATTTGCGATTTCAACTCGCTTGCTCTTTTCTGCAACTGCAATTGCTTTCTTTGTTTCGCCCTTATCAGTGCCTGCAAAAAACTCTTTAATAAGACTTTCTCTGCTATCAAGAAACTTCTGTATCTGCTCGTTTGACTTCATTCGGGCAGACTCAACATAGCACAAAGCACAAGCAACTTCTATCTCCCTGCCTTCTTCTTTGACCTGTTTCAGAGCATCACGAATAACAATGCCTTCTTCTTTTGTGATTTCTCTGCCGAGAGCCGCCTGAAGTATATTCTGAACACCCTGCTGAAGAAGTCTCTTACGGCAGAGGGTACTGAAGTCAATTGAGACCTGATACAAACTGTCTGAATTCGGTTTTGCAGGAGCAAAGGACCTGCCATCAATGTCCGCCTCCCAAGCATAGTCAAGAGCCTCAAGATTGCCCTTTATTGTTGTCAGAGCCTCATTAATTGTGTCGAGAAGATCGTCAATCTGTGTTTTATCGATAACGTTTGTCTTTTCGAGCATTGCTCTGTATCTTGCCTCATCTGCTTCCATCGCTCTGTATTGGAACAACTGCTCGCCGTTTTCAGTAATAGCCGCAGAATAGTCCGAAAGATTGATTGAGCCGATATTAAAATTCTGTCCTGCTTCAACAATGCCCTCAGCAAACAAGTCAACAACCTTCTGAACAGAATCGCCCATATTCTTGACAAACTTTGCTTCTTCAGAAGAAGGCTCAAGCCCTGCATAAGCCTCTTTAATCTTCTTGAGAAGATTTACAAAGAAGGACTTAATCTTTTGGAAAAGTGTTTCGTCTTTTGCCTTAATCTGTGCAAGCTTTTCCGTAAGATTTGTGTCAGTGAACATCGTCTGCATGAAATCAGCAACAACTTCCTCATATGCAGGATAGTAATCGAGGCTTCTGCCGTTGCGCTTTGCTTTTGCCATCTGTGAGGCAATCAATTCATCTAAGTTCTTACCTGACTTGCCGTATTCGTCCACAAGAAAATCTGCAAGAGACTTAAACTTATCAGGAGACCACTGTCTTACAAAGTGTGTAAGCTCGTGCGAATATGTCCAAAGCATTGTACCTTCGCCGTTGTTTCCTGCGTAAAGGTCAAGATAAATCGTGCCTGTTTTCGGATCGTAAAATCCGTTCGGAGCAAGGTCACCTTTTTTCCTACCGCCGATATCATACGGAAGTACTCTCTTGTTGTTTTCCTCGGTAGAGGCATAAATTACCACATTGTTGCCGGTCACCCTTGACGTAATATTGCCAATTGCGGCAAGAGAAGCAGCTTGTCTTTCGGTAATGTTTGCTCTTAACTCAGAAGCAATAACTACTCTGCCCTTCGGTTTGTTGCCGTTTTTGTTTTCAATGTTGAGCGGAGCAAACTTTCTCTGTGAAGCCTCTTGCCCGAGCCTGTATGCAAGATTTCTGTTAGCCTCGGAAAGGTCGGCAAAATAGCCCTTCGCATCAGAAAAAGCCTTTGTATTGTTGGTTAAGCCATACTGATAGCCTTGTTTCATACCGAGAATAAAGTTCTCTGCAATTGTGCCTTTTGTAGACTTGTATGCATTGACAATTGAATTTGCAGTTTCTGTGTCATAGCCAATAGCCTTGACAGATTCATAAACAAGAGCCGTATCTGCATTCGCAAACGTTACATCGTTAAGATTTTTTTCTGTTCCATCTTCAAGTGTAACAATAACATTGCCGTTCTTTGCTTCCTTGATTGAAGCAATGTTATCTGCGTTTTCCTCGTCTATTGTATCGTCCAAAACGTTGTGTTTTGCCTCGTTAAGGCTCTCAAACACTGTCTTATTGGAGGACGGAGTGAAAGCCTTGCTTTCCGCAACGTAAAGCTCTGCAAGTCTTTCAGAAGTCTTTGCGTTTTCTCTCGCAGCTTTAACCGCATCCTTAACAAGCTTTTCACCGCCGTTTTTGTTTACAAGGTCTTTCTGTGCTTCTGAAGCCGTACCCTCGTATACATCTGCAACAGCCGCTGAAATCTTTTCTGCGTTACTGATCGACTTTTCATCGAGAATTTTCTTTGCTTCCTCTTTAACTACATCAGTTATCTTTCCATTTTTATCATTTACGGCATAATCATACAATTGACCGATATTCTTGTAATCGCTCTTGGATATATTGCCCTTGTTGACTTTGTCTAAAATCTGCTCCGCTCTCTTGATTGTTTTTTTATCTTTGTTCTGCTCCGCAATTGCCTTTGCGTTTGTTGCAACATCGGAAACATTGCCCTGAAGATTAACGCTCTCGCCTGCTGACTTAGTGTACGAATTGTAATTGATTAAGTTTGCCGTTGAGCCGATTCCTCCCATCGCACCGCCGGACAATGCGCCACCGAGGAATGAGCTTCCGAGATCTTCAGCAAAACTAAGCAAAGCCTTTGCCGAGGCGGAAGCCTTGCTGTCTCCTTCAGCCATATAGCCGTTTATTTCGTTTATAATGTCGGCATCCTTACCCATAACCGCAAGATTGTTGATAAGATTTGCAATGTCTGTTGCGACTTCTTCAGATCCTTCAACGCCTGCCTGTTCGAGGATCTGAATAGCAAGCTGTTTAAGTGTCTTTGTGTCTTTTGTTTTAAGGAAATGGTCAAGAGAAACGCTCTCGAAAACAATTTCTGCCGCACCACTAAGAACAGAGCCTGCAAGTATCTGTCCTCTTGAAGCACCCTTGTCAAAAAGCCTTTTTGCTTCAGAAGAGGCTGCAGACATACCCATCATTACTGTGTAGCCTTTGCCAAACATTGTTGCACCCAAAGCCGAGTCTGCACCCGACATAAGGCTCTGATAAGCATCGCCGAAAGTAAAGTCAATAAAAGGTAATGCAAGATTGTTTGTTGCTTTTTCGATGTCCGTTGCCGTCTTGCCTCTGATATTGCTTGCCATTCTCGACATATAGTGAGCAGTATCGTTGTAGTCGATATCCTGATTTGTAATAATCTTGCCCAAATCGGAAAGATAAGAGGGAACTCCACCGATTACATTGAGCGGAACAGAAGCGACATTCAGAAGTATCTGTGTACCGATACCGGCATTATTAACCGCCTCAGCCTCTTTCTGTGCCTGCCTTGCCTCAAACTCCGTAAACATATCGTCAAGATACTGATAAGCCTTATCTGCGCCCTGTGTATTGTAAAGGTAATAGTAAAGGTCTATTTCTTCAGGCTTAATCTCGTCCCAATATCCTTCAGTACCTCTGCG
This sequence comes from Clostridia bacterium, assembly GCA_045627045.1. Classification (GTDB taxonomy): domain Bacteria; phylum Bacillota; class Clostridia; order HGM11327; family HGM11327; genus SIG351. Next base: position 10,339 of record JAZQMY010000073.1, read on the forward strand.
CATTGTCTGTGAGTAATCATTCCATCCGTAACTATCACTTACTGAATCGCTTGCCAAATATCTGTTTTTGTCGGCATCAGAGGAATTAAGCCAAGCACCGAGTCGGTCCTTTACAAGAGGCTGCTGAATTCTCTCGTTGTATGTTTCATCAACAACATCGCCGAATATGTCTGTTACTGTGCCGTCTATGTTATATGTGTAATTATTTGCTTTTCTTGCTTCGTACTTGTCAAAGTCAGTGATATCGATTTTTTCATTTGGTCTCTGCTTCGATATGTCCGCATAATCGTCATAGGACGTGTACTTGCCGTACTTATCCTGATATGCATTGTATTTGTCAAGTGCATTGTAATACTGTTCTGCGCTTCCGAACTGTTTCCAATAGTTTTCGTACTGTGAAAAAGCATTGTCGATATCGGCAAAACCGCTTATTGCTTTACCGACATCGTATCCGGCTTCTTTCAATGAATTAACATTGCTCTTGTATTCGTTAATGTTGCCTCTCAACTGCTCTATTGTAGCAAAGTCTGCATAATTTCTCGAATTGAGGCTACTGTAAATTCTGTTGCCGAGGCTTCCTGTGGACGAATATATAGTTTCATAATCAGACTTTCTATTCTGATTATAAATGTCCTTCCAACTGCCTCCCGATCCTGCGGAATTGCTTGTTGCCTTTTTGTTATCTTCGTAAATGTCTTTCCAACCCATTAGGTTTCTCCTTTACTTTGATGGATTTTTAAGCGAGTATGTTAAATCATCTAACTGTTTCTTAGTAATATTGCCTGCCTGATACATAGCCTTGAGAGCGGCAATTCTGTCTGTCATATTGTTGCCCACTGTAAGCGACTCGTTCAGAGCCTTTCCTGAAGAGTAATGTTCCGCATTGCTTACTGCATAATCACTGTCTCCAGAGCTATTGACATCGGAAGCATCGGGAGAAGGCACACCACCCATCAAATACTTTGCTTGTTCAGATGTTATCCCTGCTTTATTTAATTCATCAGCAGTAGGATTATATCCGTTTGACATCAGCGAAACAAGTCTGTTGTAGTAATTGTCCGCTTCGCTTTTTGCGTTTTTGTCAGCAAGAGCTTTCTGATTATCAGCGTATTCTCTCTCTGTAAGCCATCTTGAGTAAGCATCCTGCTCGTTGTCCTTCGCCATCTTGTACCGATCAATGTATTTGTCGTACTCGTCATCTCGCAAGCCCTTTGTCATCTGATATTGATTGTACAATTCCTCGGTATCCCGGTTATAGTTATCCATATACCTATCGTACAACTGCGGAACAACATCGTTTAAGCCTTCAAGGTATCTTTGATAAGCCTGATATCCGGCACCTGTAGCATAACTGTTTCCGTATCCACCTGTAAGTGCTGCTGACTGACCGATAGTGTCTTCCATTGCAAGTCTGCCATTATTGATATACTGGTCCTTGTACATCTTGTACAATTCGTCTCCGTTGATATCGTAAACAGGCTTGCCCTTATTAACAATCTTGGAGTAAATTGCCATCAGATCATCGTCAAGGGATGACTTAAAAGCAGGAGCGCTGCTTGCAACATTGTCAAGCGCAAGCTTTGCATTGAGGTAGTTTTGATAGCTTGCGTTCGGATCTCCATTGCCGTAATTACCACCACTGCCATTATTGTTGCCATTGCCACTGCTTTTACCGGTTCCGTCGTCATTGTTGCCATTGTTCCGTGCCGTAAACGCAGGAGAACTGGTAAGGTCAGCCATATAATTCAGCTCTGAATTGTTCATGTCCTGAATGTCCTTATGAACCGCCTGCTTTGTGCTTGAAGGCGCATAATTTGCAGTTAAGCCCCTTTTATCAAGCTCTGCTTTAAAACCGGGAGAGCTGCTTTCATAATAAGCCTTCTGCAGCTCATCATCTGTGTAATCCTGTATTTTTTTGCCCATTTTGTCTCCTTATGTTGAATATATAGTTTTCCAACCCGAATTCGTTCCCTTTTTCTTAATGTTCATCTTAATGGACTTCTGTGAAGTGTCCGAATTTCCGTAATTGGTAACAAGTACAGTGTAATTGTTTCCGTCAATTTTCATTATAAGCCCGATTTCGGGAGTAGCCGTCATAATCGCAGATATTCCGACCGGACAATCACCGTTTGCATATGTAATTATATCCGATAACTGAGTAGATTTCAAAACCCCATTGATTCCGCTCAGAAAGAATGTCTCATATCCTACAGTAACACTTTTAGGCTTGCTCGTGTCCGCTTTCGTGCCGATACCTATAGCCTCTGCGCCCGGTTCTAAATCGAGTGCTACGCCATCGGATACAAGCATTGCGGTATAGATTGTTTCAGATCCCACGGAGTCAACAACCGATATCTGAATTGAGTATCCGTTTTCTTTCGCAAATGTTGTTGTTGATACATAATCGATCTGACTCTGTGCAGAGCCTGAGGCAAGCAGTGTCTGCCATGCGCTCCATGAAGCACCCGAAGCCGCCTGTCTGTATCTGTATCGCATAAGACATTGATTGATTCCCGACACACTGCTCCAACTTTTGCCGCATTTGATCCTCAAATATTCTCCGTTATCCGAATATGTTCCGTCTGAAAGGCACCGGCTTACAATGACCTTGCTCTCTCCTGAATAAACAGATACAACAGGAGAGGCATATGGTACAACCGTTATAAGCTGACTTACCTGCTTAATAAAGCCTCTTGAGTCTATTGCCGTACCTACCACAAGTGTCTGTCCTGATACGGATACATAGTCTGATGCGAAAGGCGAAGAGTAATCTCTGCCGTTTACACTCATCGTAAGACTTGATATCGTTGCTCCTGCCTTTGCCGTTGCTGTAAGTGTTCCCTGAATCTGCGTTTTACCCTGCAGATACATATTTTGGAATATTGCTGGAAGTGTTGATGTCGGAGACAAAGTCATAGTAAGATTTGGCTTATTTGCTTCCGATTCTGATATGAATGCGCTGAATGATACTTGCTCCGAAATCACTCCGTCCGGTGTTTTACAATCAACGTATATAATACCGTTTCCGCTTTTCCCCGAGGAAATCGCAGAGCCGAGGCTTGTCGGCACATTCCAATAATACGCCCTGCCGCCCTGAAAGTCTTCTTCAATCAGTGTTTTCGCTATACCTTCAAAGCTGTAATAGAAATCGTATTTATCCGATGAGAGTGCATCGGATAATACAGAGAGTATCATCATCGTCGAACCAATTTCGACATTACTTGGTGTTAAAAATATCATATTAAACGCCCTCCCATACAAGCGTAACGCCACCATTGTTCTTGACTACCCATTTATAGCCGCCCATCTTGAGGCTGTTCACTATTTCCGCATCTGATATATACAGTTTGCTGTCTGAAAAATAAGCAACCTCCGAACCTCCTGCATCATAAAATGAGAGCCTGTCCGAAGTGAACCTTGCAAATTTGTTGAACGTCTCAACTCCGCCGACAATGTTTCTCTGCCCTATCTCAACGCCGTATATCGGCATTCCGTAAGCATCCTCGTCAACCTTTCCTGCTTTGATAACGCCATAGGCTTCTGTATAAAATTCACCTATTCCGTTAAGCTCTGTGTCAAGCTTCTGAATATCCGTCAGCAGGGATTGTATGCCACTTGAATTGATAGCTATCTGATTATCTGTAGCCTGCGAATAAGAACCGAAATCGCTCTGTGCGAGATAATATCCGCTGAAGCGCAAGTCCATCTTATCATAGTACGCATCGACTATATCGGCAGACTTAATGATAAGGCTCTTAACCTCGTTAAAACGTTCAAGCGCATTGTTATTGTTAACCGCCTTTGCATTGAGACCTTTGACAGAGGGACTTGGTTTGAATTCCGATATCTGCTTGTCTATTTCGCCGTAGGCGTAATTCAATTCTTGGGATAGCTGAAACAGATAGGATTTAATCTGTCCTATCTGTTCTTCAGCCGTTCCGTTTATCAAGTTAGGAGACCTGACATTCATTTTCTACGTCCTCCTTCGGAGACAACTTTCGTAATGGCGAATATTTTTGCTTCGCCTATTCCATCAATGCGGAGCTTGAAATGGTCGCACATCTTCGTCCTGATGGGCATTGTAAAGCTCCCGAGCCTGTTTGCCGTAATCGTGCCGACATGTGCAAACTCGCCTGACGAATCATATTCAACAGAGAACCTTACTCTTGTTCCCACATCTGCAGAAAGTCTTACTTCCATGCGGATTATGTTCTTTTTATCCATTGTCGAGTATGTTATTATTCCCGACTCCGCATACCATTTAATCGGAGCAATATCTCTGCTTTCGCTTCCGTTTACGGTCTTGATAGTCTGCGTATCGTGATCAATGTAATACAATTCACCACGCCTTGTCGCAAACTGATCCACTCTTGTCTCGTCTTCCCTGTGCCACATCTTTTTGCTTGCATCATATACAAACAGAAAATATAAGCCGCTGAGCAAGCTCATGCTGACATAGTATTTATTATTAATCGAGCCTGCAACAGCATTAGAGTATGCAACATCTCCGAGAACATACGATATTTCATCGGGCAGAGAGCCGTCATATGCCATAATGCCTGTTTTACTTTTGTAATAGAGTATTTCGTTGACTATTGCCAAAGAACGCTCACAGCCTTTCTGAACGCCTCTGACAGTGGTAGTCTGCATCTGATAGTTTGATGGGTAATTGCCGTAAATCTTATGCAGACAATCTTCCTTAAAGAAAAGCGGATATCCCAAATGGGCAATTGCTCCGGTGAATGCTCCGTCAGTACCTACAGAAACAGCATAACTGTCTGTTGATATGCCGTTGAAAACTGACCAATTCTTGAAGTCTCCGAGCTTTGAGGCGTATATTTCGTTGACAATGCTTCCATCGTTTGCCTCTCCGTACCTGCATCCCCAAAGGCGATTCTCACATTCAATGACAAAATCCATTGCAGGCATATTGCGCTCAACAGAAACGCCTGTGTTCTGTGTTACAGAAGCACCATCCAATATACCGATAACCACAATGAAATTGTCTCCCTTTTCCTGAATGACTACATTGGTGTTCAGGTCAGTAAGCCCTGAAGCGGTAATTCCCGAAAGAACAACTCCATCGCCTCGCTCAAAATTTTTGCCAACGTTTGTCTGCTCGATTTTAACGTATGTTGTTATGATTGATACCCACGCCTCCTGTGATGTACTCCACTGCTTGAGAACGTGTGTGCTTTCTGAAGTATCAATCCACGAAGCGGTATGGTCTGCAGGCTCGCTTGCTTGCACAAGCACGTTTGAGTACGGCGTGCCGTCCAATCTGCATAAGCTGAATGTTGCGCTTTGTGCAGAAGGAGCTTTTGCTTCAATGTCTCCGTAATCGCTCAGATCTGCCGTATTCACGTATTTCTTGTCAGGCATAATGATAATATATGCGCCCATCGAAACGAGTGTTTTTTTACTGTTTTCGAGGCTTATTGCATGCGGCAGATTGTTAATGTAAAGTGTGCCGCCATCGACATAGCAAAGCGCATCCTTGCCTATTATTCCGTTAAGCTGATGTGTCCCGGATGTCGCAAGCTGATATGTACCTCTCTGCTTTCTCGGAGCAAGGACCGGATACAGGTCAGAGGACATATTGCGCATATCGTAAAACTCATTCTCTTCTATTACAAGATTATGATTGTATCCACGAAACACATCTACGCTTCGTTTTGCTTTTCTGATAGTGTTTATTGCCGGTAAACTAAACATATTTGCTCCTTAAAATCTGATTCTGTGTGTTCTGTGTATCGGAGTGTGCACAGTGTTGTACCACGCACAATACTCCTGATATGCCGCATTAAACTCAAGAGTATCCTGATTATATCTCTCATCATCATCGGATTCTCTGTCAATACAAGACTTCAGATACGATGTGTAGACTCCGTACGCATAAGGCTCTTCCGCAAGAAGCCTTGTATTTATGTCTGTTTTATCTGTGTACTCCTTGAAAAAACAATTGTGGAAATTCTTACCAGTATGAGTAATGATTAAATCGTTGTAAATCTTATGATCCAACTTTGAAAGCCATTTAATTATCTGCGTATCGCTGAAATCATTCGGCTTCAAATCCTTAATTTCTGAAATAGCTTCTGTTATTGTCATAGCCTTTTTCTCCCTTATTTCAAAAAAGGAGGCTTTTTCTCGCCTCCCCTTATTTTCTCATCAGTTATTCTTTGCAAGTGCTTCAAGCATCTTGTCAACCTTGCTGTCGAGTGCTTCCTGCGCTCTTCTGCTTCGTTCAATTTCTTTCGCTACCGAAAGCGGAACTTCACTCGTCTTGCCTCTCGGGAGCAAATATGTCTTGCCGTTGATTGAAACAACGAAATTCGGATCATCATTTGCGCTTCCTCTTTCAATGTAAATCGGAACACGTTCTTCTTTCTTTGCCATATAAAAAGTCTCCTATCTTTTTTGAAATCGGGCAGGCGGTAATAAACCGCCTTGCCCTTATAGTGTTAATTGGTATCAGTTTGCATCGTCAATCTCTGAGTATGCTGATACAGACATAACTCTGAGACATCTCTCAGGATAGAGAATTGTTGCGCCGTTCGTTTCGAACTTGTAGCCTACTGTTGAGAACTGGTTAAGCGGTCCGCCGATTTCAGACTTATCGTGTACGATCATCTGAAGAGCTCCGCCCTCAGGATCGATAATACCGAATGCATCCTTACCGAAGCAATATGTTGCATAAGCTGCAACACCTGCGCCTGCGCCTTCACCGGGGAATATGTCAGCATCATCGGCAACTGTGCCGAAATCTGTTGAAGCAAAAGTAATAGCTGAAGTAGTGTTTGCAGTAACAACTGTTGAAACGCCGTTGATGGAAATTACTCTGCCAACAAGTGAGCTTGCTGCAACAGTGCCGCCATCAAATGCTACTGACGTAATAGCACCTGTATAGCCACCTGAATGGTTAACCTTGAGGCTTCTTGAATTGCTTGCAAGGTCAGCACCCTTGAGGACCGGAGCAAATGTATCTTCGATAAACCTCATGCCGTGAAGCTCACCGATTTCGCCGTTGAAGATCTCGCTCGTTGCGGCGTACTTATGAACTTCAATCCACTCTTCGCTCTGACGGAGGTCATATGCGACAGACGGATGAATAACAGCGTAATACTTGCCATTGATTGTCGGGACTTTGTCCTTCTTCATTTTTGTGACAGCCTTGTTAACCATAGTAGGCGTGAGCATTGCGTAAGAAGAAGATGTAAATGACATCTCTGTAGCTTCTGTAGGTGTAGAAACAACTGCGCCTGTTGAAGGATTGATGTTATCGCAGTAGAGTACGTTTGTATTTACATAGAGAGCATCTCTGATGAGTGTTTCCTGTGTTTCTGCAGCCGAAGCACCCATTTCCTCTGTTGCGCCGAGAATCGTATCGTCATAAGCTCTCAATTCGAGGACATCCGTAATAGCTGCATATGTACCATACTGATTGATTGTACCTGTCTTGCTTGACATACCAAACTTCTGTCCTGTCGGGATAACACCCTCAACGAGCTGTGAAGCTTTGTCGAATGTATTCCACTTTCTCCATTCAACTGTCTTGCCGTTGTTTGCAGGAAGTCCCTGCTTCTTACCGAACTGAGCATAGAACATATCTACTCGAGCGTTTTCAAGGAGCTCTGTGTCATAGAATGTCTTGAGCTCGCCTGCAAGAGTGTTCTTTGCATCAAACGCCGTTGTCTGTCCTGTGTAAGCGTTTACATAATTGCCTGTTGCATTCGTGAGTGTGCCTGCATCAGCGAAAAGCTGAAGAATGCTGATAATTGCCTTGATTTTGTTCATAATTGTTTCTCCTTTAGTTATTTTTGTGTGGGAGAAACCTATCTTTACTTGAATTCCTGTCCGGGATAGATTTTCTCACCACGCCTGATTCGCTCCTTAAGAGCATTTCGCTGCTCTTTTGAAGCATTTGCGTAATTGAAATTTGTTACGGAAGGTGCTACTCCTGTTGTGCCTGCCTCGGAAGGTCTCCTCTGTCCTGCCTGAATAGTATTTGATATCTGCTCCGCTGTCTTCTGTGCCGTAATCTGCATTGTAGCCTGCTGAATGTCCTTGCGATGAACCGCATAATAGGCATCCTCAACGGAAACACCGCCATTCGGTGATGTCATTCTTGCGAAAGTCGGATTCTTCAATTCAGTTTTCAAATCGAAATTCGGGAATGTTGCTTTCATTGCCTCGCCCTGCGCTTCAAGACTCCTCAGATGATTTTCGAACATCTCCTCTTCAACCGTTCTCGCCTTGATTGCATCGCCCACTTCTCTGAGTGTATTCTTTTTTTCTGTCTCAAGGTCATTGCCGTGTTCAAGAGCCTGATTCTCATATATCAGGTCATCATTCTTGATAGCCTCGTTCAGAGCCTTATAGTCGATGTTGTTTGAATCAAGTCCGTGTCTCTTTGCGAGCAACATCATTGATTCCTCCATCATTCCGAAAGCATCCGTCTGCGTTTTCGATTTTTTCAACCTTTCCTGCACAATGCTCTGCATCTGCTTGTTGTACTCGGGATCTGCCATAATTTCGTCCCAAGTCGGCTTCTTCGGAGCATTCTCTGTTGTTGTAGCTTCTTCTGTCTTTGTCTCCTCGGCGGCAGGAGCATTGCCCTGCGGAGCTGTTGCTTCAGGCTCTCTGTCAGCCGTCTGCTTTGCTTCCGCTTTGTTCTTTTTCGCCCTGATTTTTTCTTTCGGAACACCAAGCTCCAAAAGTTTCTTTGTGTACTCGTCGGCAGTACCATTATCGACCGTTTTTGCTCCGTTGCCTTCTGCCGGTGCAGAGCCTTCGCCCTCTCCACCCTCAGCAAAAAGCTGAAGCAGTTTCCATTTTTCCAAAATGTGAAACCTCCATAAAAAATATTACGCTATGATGTTGCGACCATCTATATAACCTATCGGTTAAATGACTTTGTATTTGATGTTTTCGGGGAACTGTGAAGCAAGAATTTCAAACCCAACACAAACGTGATCGAAAATCATCCTTGCCACTTCAGAATTGTTGCTTCTGCTCTTGCAGACTATTTCTGCGTGTCCCTGCTCAATCTTGACTTTGCTTCTCTCCGAAATGTGCTTTGCATCCTCTGCGAGTGTCAATATCAGTATAGATACGGCAGAGCAAACGAGATCATGTCCGATATCACCGCTCTGAGCGTGTCCGTCTGCCGTAACCTTTGTCTTTTTCCTGTTGTATGCTATCTCAACCATTGTGTCAACCTATCTGCGAGGCATTATTGCTTCTTGCCCTTGCGTTCTGCATTCTCGTTGATTCTGTCTGCTGTTCTCCGTTCGGCATTTCAGCCAATGTGTTTGTTCCGCCCGGAACATTGCCGCCAACTGTCTGCATTATATCCTGCGACAGCCCATCAACCAATTCCGGTCTCGCCATCTGCGCCAACGTCAATGACAGATTCATATACTGCGCAAGCTTTTGGAACATCGTTCCGTTTTCGGAAATCTTCGACATAATCGCATCCTTGCCGTCAAACTCCATCATTCCTATTGTAGTCAGTGCTTGGTCTACGTTCTGCGGATTGAAGAAGCCCAACTGATAGAACTGCAAAGCTAATTCGTTCTGCGATATTTTAGAATAAACGTTTCTGCGCTGTGGTACTACTTTAATATCGAACACAGGAAGCCTGAATCCGTCTCCGCTCTCCTGAAGCTTGAGCCTCTGATTTGTATACGCCATGAACTTTTCCGCACCGAATTCGCCCATTATACGGAACTGTCTCGGCATATCGTAGAACTGTCTGATAAGCTCTATGACAAGATTGATTATCTGTGAGTAGGCTCTGTATGATGTCATTGTACTGTCTCGTGAGCCTTTGCCTGAAGCCTCTTGCAGTGCGGCTATTGCTGAAGCAGCCGTAACACCTGATGTTGCATTGCCTGTTGCAGCCTCCGTATTGCCGGATGTCTGCCTCAACTCGTCAATGATTCTGTCCATTACGTTGACGTATACGCCGTTCAGCGGATTATAATCAATCGGTCTCAAGGATTCCTCGGAGACATTACCTTCAACCGATATAATCGGTTTGGATGTATCGAGGAATTCTTCCTCATTCACGCCACTTCCGTTCCTTCGGAAATACCTCGGGATTGCTCCTGCCATTGCATTTTTCACAAACGCCGTATTGAACAGGTCAATCTCTGTCTGCGGCGTTTTTTCTATGTCTACATAGCCGTATCCGTACGGAGAACCCTCAATCGGGAACAGACTATCAAATACATATGGATAAAGTCCGTGATCGTACAAGCCTCGTTCAGCCGTTTCAGGATCATTTTCTGTGGCATAAAGCACGTTATCTCCGACATACTTGATGTACTGGAGGGTATTGACATTGTCAACTCTCTTCTTGTAATAACAATCAATTACTGTTGCCTTGTTTTCCGTATCAACTGTATCGTCATAGAGGAATGTTGAGGAAACGAAATTGTTGCTGTTGAGCTTACCTTCCAACTCCGGATATCTCTCAATCAACAGGTCTTTGTCGCACAATTCTGTATGAAATACATATCTGCTCCGCTGAATATCCTTCACGCCTGCTTCGAAATACACATCAAGCAGATTGCATTTTTCGATTGAGATGTCTCCCAAGCCGTTGAGCTTGTTCTGATTCCACGTCACCTTGTAGAGCCCGGTGCCTGTTTTAAGCTTCTGCCAACCGACTTCTGAATATGTGTTTTCGAAATCGTTCTGATCAAGAATACAGGGAATGATTGCTGAAAGCACCTGCGATTCCGCCTTGTCTTCCTGCCCTCTCGGCAGGATATTGGGCTCGGGGTAGGATTCGATGTAGTCTGCATGCTTGCTCGTGATGATGTTATGCAGCCAAGCAGAGCGTGAAGTAAAGCCTCCGTCTTTGCCTATCTCTGTTGATTTGCGCTCCTCGTCTGAATTGCGCATCTTCCACCACTGTTCCGAGGCTTTAATTCTGCTCTCGGTTCTTGCCCTGTCGCCTTTGTATTTCTGCAGAGTCCTCGTCAGGTCCTGCAACTGTTCTGTGCCTATTGTCATCGATTATGTCCTCTCGTTATCAAGATCCGATAAACCATTCTCCATTGTACACCGCAAGAATAGGGGCAACACTAATCTCACCATCATCAAATATATACACAACAAGTGCAGGTTCAAGCTCAACATCAATTCTAAGTAGTGACATCATTCCCGATACTTCATCCAAAATTTCTCCATTCCGAACACTCTTTAAGTAACAATAAACAGGTTTTTTCTTAAAATGCGCCTTAACTTCTGCAACAGAGTAATTAGCTGTTATAGTTCCATTATCAAGGTCTTGCACAACCTCTAACATCATACTATCGTCACCGCTACCGCCACCGCCTGTGCCTTCACTTTCAAACGGAGGATCTACCTTTTCCGCTTTCGGCGGATATGCCGTCCCATCATTGATGAGCCTTGCGACTCCGTCAGGCACAACCTGTGTAGTACCTGCCTCATAAGTATATTTTTTGCCGTTCACAAATGCCGTAAACGGATTACTGCCGCTCGGAATCTGTACTGTTCTCTCGCCGCTTTTTTCTGGTGTAAATGCTGCCATATATTATCTCCTCTTCTTAAATTGGTCTAATGGGTCTGTTAAAACAACCCTTGATTTTTCCTGTATAATCGGCTTAATCGGTCTTGACATGCACATATATCGTACCTCGTCAGGACAGTGGTCCTCAAGTGTTGTATCAAGGTCTTCAGGCTTTGTCTCCGAGAAAACCATCAGAGGCATCGTCCTGATGAATGCCTTGCAATTGTCGAAAACATACATCCGAGGATAGCCGTTATCATCAAACTGTAATCTATAGTGAACCTGCATCCAACCGGGAATACGATTATTATCGCCCGGCGTGAAATAAATGCCGTACCGCTCTGCCGTTTCTGCCACGCTCTCACCTCGGGATGTGTCCCATATGGAAGGGTCTGCGACAGAATCGACTATTTTTCTATTCTTTAGCCACGGATGTTCTCTCTCGAAATCCCGAATGCGTTTGAATTGTTCGTCAGGATTCCATTTAACACCCTCATTAGGCGTTTTCGTACATCCGTACATCTCTAATATCCGATACAACACTCCGTCATAGTCAATAGCCCAATAGCCGAGGCTGAAAGGCTTGTTATAGCCGAAATCGTATGATCTCATTATGTTCCATCCACGTTTCTCGCCCTCGTTTAAGTCGAATGGCTCTATAACGTGACAATAACGCCTCTGTCTGCGTAATTCCTCTGCATCTACACCCAACTTTGCGGCAATTTTCGGATCAGGATTAATGATGAAATCTTCAAAAAACTGTCCTTCGAAGATGTCCCAATTGCCATATAACCAAGCCTCACGCAGCTTCGGAGGTAGTGCTTCGAGCTGCTTTATGTAGTCAGGCTGAGACTGCATCAGAGCCTTGTTATCCGTAACCAACGATTGTATAAACGTGTAGTCATCGGGATTCTCTCCCTCTCCGTACTCTCTATCAATAAAAATCCGCTTAATATATGCGTGTCCCTGTCCGCCCGGATTGCAGGTGTAATAGCATCTCTTTGGGAATCCGTTTACGCCTCGCATACAGGCAGTGATTGATTTCATTTGAAATTCTGAAAGCTGTGTAGCCTCATCAAGGAAAATTATGTCAAATTCTGTACCCTGCAGATGGTCGAGATCCTTATCGCAGGCGCAATAGGTAAAACTAATCGTGCTGCCATTAAAAAACTTCAGGACCTTGTCCTTGTCATTGTACTTGGCGATACCCAATAATTCAGCTCTCAGGATGTTGATGTGGTTATTAACCAATTCAGGATATGTCCGTCTGACAATCAGGACCTTTATGCCTGCATATCGCATGCACAGGAGCTTTGCCTTAGCCCGAACCGACCAAGACTTTCCTCCGCCTCTTGCGCCTCCGAATCCTACATGTTTCGTTTTAGCTGTCAAGAATTGTTCCTGCTTCGGAGATGGTCGGTCAATTGTAATCTGTGTTTTCATAGTTTTGCGAAAAACTTCTTTTCTGCGCCCGAAATATATATGATTGGGCAATCCTTGCTTGAAGGCTTAAACTCAAACGCTTCTCCGTAACCACCGTAATCAAGGCAAGCGGAAGTATTGACGAACAACTTGCCCACTTTGCAGACCGTCCTGCTGCTGAAATCCGACCTGTAGAAGCTTTGTTTTATGCTCATAGGCAGATGAGTGTGTGAGTGGATATAAATGTCCGCATCCACGATAGAAGCCATATCAGCCAATCTGATGGCTTTTGCGCCCTCTTTCCTGCCTCCACCTGATCCGTGAGTGCAGTATATCGCATAGCTGACCTGTCTGTTATGTTCAGATTTTCGACACCCAATGCGCAGAAATATCATTGCACCGGTCTTTGCGTACCTATCGAGAATGCCCAACTGTTTTGCGGCAACAGCGGAGAGGTCAATACCTTCTTTGATATAGGTCCTGTTTTCGTGATTTCCCTGCGTAATGGCAAGAATTTTGTTTGAAATCGGGGAAAACAGATCCGTAAACGCCTGCAGCTGCTCCATCGGAGACATATCCTCCGCATAGCAATCAGATACGGAAGTTTTGGTCGCATTGTTCATGATATCGCCGTTCAAAATGGCATATGCATTCTCCGCCTCTGCTACCTGTCTGATGCGCTGCTCGATCAGAGCCTTATCGCAATGAGCATCGCCTATGTGCAGGTCCGCAAATGTATGGATTTCTGCCGCCATCATATCTCTCGGCAATTCTATTTGTATCGTTTTCACTCGGTGTACTCCTCTATGTCATCCGCAATCTTAACTTCAATGCTGCCGGATTTCTCATCCTCGCTCTGCGCATCCTTACGCAGTTTCTCAATTCGGGCTATCTGCTCCTGCATATCCAATTCATTTTTAATTCCCTTCAATTCACATGCATCACGCAATGACAACATCAACTGCCTAATGCTTGTTGCATCGGCGGTCAACGTCCCATCGTCAATTCCGTCCGTTATTTTCTGCAAAAGCCTATCCGTTGCCTGCATAATCACATCTACTCGCCTTGCTTCTCGCTCTGCAACAGAATTAACGATTTTCTCATCCAGTTTTAATCGTGACTTCTTCCGCAATTCTGTCCACTTTTCCCTCGCACCGACTTTCTGTATCGTGCTAAATGGGACATCATATTTATCGGCAAGCTTGCGGTAACTCGCACCACGGATATATTCTGCCTTAATCTTTTTCCAATCAGCCATATATCCTCCTGTCTATTGTAATTGTATTGTTTAATTTAGCTATTGACAACCCCCCTCCCTCGGGCGTATCACCGCCAAAAAAATTTTCAAAAAAATTTAAAAAAATTGCAAAAAACCTCTTGACAAATCACGCATTGCGTGATATAATATAGGCGTAAAATCAATCAGGGCAAAAAGCCCCCAAAAAGAAAAGGAGAAAAGAAAATGATACATGAGAGAACTTACAAAAAATTATACGAACAGTATTCGCACATAAACGTGGGTGATTTAGCCGAAATGCATTGGTTTTCTGACGATTACGGCAGCTATGCTTGCACAGGCGTTACTGTTGTCGAATGTTCTGAGCGTTTTGTTCCGTTTGCGGAGCAGGACGATGAGTCCGACATAATCGGTGCTATTTTCCAATCAGTAAAGCTGTCGGACAACCGCAATTATGTCTTTTCTGAAAACAACACAATAGAAACTGAAAACTACATCGACTTGTCTGTAGGCAATTATGTCTGCGATGACATTACCTATGCATTGACAGTAAGCGGCAAGCCAATCAACATTTGTGATTACATTACCGGTAATTTTAAGGGAGACAACAATCCCGATTGGATAACCCGAATCATTGATACAAGATGGGCTAATTCTCGCACTAAAATCCACCTGCCGTGGGAAGCCGAAATGAAATGGAGAGTATTCGTCAATGTTTTTGACGAGGGATATCAGGTAGCCGCATTTGATACAGAAGACGAAGCAAAGCTGTTTGCAATGACAAAGCAGAATACTATATGGTTTGAAAGATAACAAAGGAGGAACACAAAATGAAAGTTTACAGATTAACGAAAGACATGACAGGCGAGGTAAATTACAAGGACGGCAGAAACAGAAGAAAAAGCATGGAAACGATTATTTCCGAAGTTATAAATCAAATCATTGAATGCAACACCGGAGAAATGGAATACTTCGCTTCCGAAGAAGAAGCTTGGGCGGCATTTGAGGCAATTCCTGCCGCTGAAGCTTCCAAGACAAGCAGTTATGCAGATACATTTCTCGGTTACTATGGAGCAGCTATCCTTGAGGAGTCGGAAGAATTCGACAAAGAAGAGGATGACGAAAGGACAGCGGAAGAAATGTTTTCTGATAATTGTTGTGGTGAAATCCTTGAAATCAACAGACCTGAAATAACAGACGACCTTTTATAAAATTAACATGGTAAACGTAAAAACTCTCCGCCAGTCATTAGGATTGACACAAAGCGAATTCTCCGCAAAATTCCACATCCCGATTCGTACTATTCAGGATTGGGAATCAGGTCGCAGAACGCCTCCTGAATATGTAATTGAATTGTTGGAGTACAGAATAAGCAAAGAAAAACAAAGTCAGTAAAAAAGAGCAGGTTTTCGCCTGCTCTTTCTCTTTATTTTTTCCAGTGTGTGTTGTACCACAGCCTTCTACATTCATCACTGCAGAAACGTTTCCTGAATTTCGGAAGCCTTTTTCCGCAATAATCGCAGGTAGTGAATTCGGTGAAAAAAGAGCCTATGCGTTTCAGCTCCGCCTGTTGTTCGACCGGGACGATTTTTCCGTCCATCATCAGCTCGGGACATTCGAGGATCTGAACAAGCGGAAACGCTTTCAGCCCTCTGTGCATTTTTGCGGCATATTTTGCGCCCGGAGGAACGCCCCAATCACGTTCAAGGAACCGGCAGAGATGTGGCGGATTTGCGTCCTCACCGTTTTTCCAATGTTCTTCGCAGCCGCTCCGGTCGCAGATCAGACACAGAGTGCTTCCTCCGTGAACATCCATCCTGCCCTCAACATATGTATCTGTAGCATAGTCCACAACCGATTTATCGTGTTCTGCGATTTTTGCCATACGAGCCGCTGTTGCCTGCAGCTGTGCCTGACGTCTGATCTCAATGATTCGTTCATCCATCTTATCTCTCCATATTGATTGGCGTTCCAACCGGTCTTACCGATTCAGAATCGTCTGTTGCTCTGAACTTTTCACCCTCATAGGGGTACATAAAACGGAACATCAGATAGTTAGCTGCATCCACAAGGTGTTCTGTGTTGTGATCCCTCTTAAAGGCATCAATGCATTTTTCTGCTGTTTCCAAAGCATCTACTCTGCCCTCGCCAAAGTTTTTTCGTGCCGGACCGTATTTATAATACGATATCTCAACTCTGTTTTTTCTCAATTCGTCAAACTGCTTACTGTACTCTAAACTCATTCTTCCACACCTGCCTCTTTTTTACATTCCTCATAAAACAAGTCAAAATCAATATCCAGTGCAGCCTCACACATAAATCGTTCTGCATCGACCGGATCTGAAAAACATTTTTTCATAGTTTCTCGTTGTTTCAGCATCTCAACATATATCTGCCTTGCACGTTTTTTGCCTATTTTTAGTGTTTTATTTAACGCATTAAACAGCGAAATATCCCACATTTTTCATATTTTTTGCTATGCAGGAGACACTGCCGTCTAATTTCCTGTTCCATAGCGTATTCCTGTTTAGCCGTAAGATTCGCCGTTACACTTTTTTTGAAATTTTTACTCATTTTCTTCCTCGCTCCAGTCTATTTTCTGTCCACAATTCGGGCAGAAACTCCAACGTTCGCCGTTTAATATTTCAGCACATCTGTCGCAGGCGTAAAACTCACCGCCAAAAGCTTCGTACGCCCAAGAGCCTTTTTCTGCTTTCAGCGGCTTTCTTGGTGTAAACTTATCGAGAGTCCACACAATGCTATCCCACCAGCCAAAAGATTCGATCAAGTTTTTGTCAAGCTTGCCCTCTTCAATCATCTTGAGAATCTCGTTTCGTCTTTGCTCTTCTGTTGTCATCTTTCCTTTTCTTGGCATGTTTGTTGAGACTAAAAGCTGAATATCCTCCACATCACATGCTTCTACAATACTATAGGCATACTCAAGCATCTCCTGCAGAATTGGATTATGCCATGCGTCTTTTCGCCGTTTATCTATCGTTTCCAACAATTTTTCTTTATCAATGTATTTGCTCATTTTCCTTCTCCTTCATTAAATCTCCTCTCCGTCACGGCTATCGGGAAATCCTCGATTTCCGATGCCCAGAGACAACTACCTTTACCGTTTATTCCTTCCCAAATCAAAGGAAAACCGCCTATTCCGTCAAACAATGATGCCATTGTAGGTATATGACCATCCTTCTTCAGCACATCCGAAATGCCTTGCAGGATATCTACCCAACAGGGCACTGCTATGCTATTGCCCTGAGCTTTGTATCTCGGTGCATCAGCAGGCTTGTGCCGTTTGCCTTTGCTGTCTATCCATTCGCCTATGTTTGTCCATCCGTCGGGATATCCCTGAAGCCTTTCGCATTCCAAGGGAGTTAACCTTCGTACGATATACTGCGTGCGAACAACAATATTGCTGTTTAAATCCTTAAATGCAGATGCTTGCAATGTTCCATTGATGTCGCTCTCTGTAATGTTCCTCACATCTACCGCCTGTACAACCTTCATCGGATCAGCAAGTGTATTCAGAGTTTGACTAATTTCTGAACAATTTGAGCTATTCGCTTGTTCGTTGCTTATACAATAGGCTACCGCACCTGGTCCTTTTGCCAAGACGGTATGGGCAATGCCGTCTTCCGAAACGCCAATGTATGAGGCTCGGTCTATTACAATGACCGTCGGAGTATTATTGCCCCCTGTTTCCATTCGTGAAGAGAGTGTCTGCACCATTTCCTCCTCGGCAATCTTGATACGGCTATCATTGGGATGGTTTTCTACCGGCAATACTATCACAGGCTCGCCACCGTGAGTGCAAGTCAAGGTCGGACTTGTTCCGTCAATGACATTGACGGATGATTTTCCGCCGCCCATATCGACCGAGAGCACATATTGATTCTGTAAGGTGCTTAATGCTCCGATATGATCATACTGGATCAGGATTCCTTTTCCACCGCCTTCGCATCCTGCTCGTTCTTGGAAACTAAATGCTCGTTCTCTATCATGTAATTCAACGCTTCCCACAGAATCGGATACTTTTCCTTTATGTCCTTGCCTCGGTTCTCTGCTCTCCGCAGGATTCCCTCGCAAGCCCTCGCTGACAGATTGTATTTCGGATCGGGATTCTCCTCCAACACATCCGCAAGATGTGTCTTGATTATCTGTGTCGGATGTTCCGTTGTGTTTACATCCGAAAATGATGTCTGGTGCTGTGTATCCATCATAGTCAACCAATAGGCAGATTCGTCTCCTTCTCTGTGGCACTCCGTAGAATTGAGCATCTCTGACCGCCCATGCAAGGCTGTATCCATCTCCGATGATGACACCTGTTGTCTGCCACTTTCCGTTCGCAGGTCGAGGAACATTGACGGTCGGTTCGATGACCCTGACCAATTCTTCCAAGACGGTTCTGAAATCCTCGCCTTTGTTTGATGAGAAAGCTCCGGGCACGTTTTCCCATAATAAATACCTTCCAATTCCTCGAATGTTATTTGTTCGAATGTTTGCATCTCTTATCTCCCTTATTAATCGGACTTGTTCCATGAACAATCCGCTTCGTTCTCCCGATAAACCTTTCTGACTTCCTGCAACAGACAAGTCTTGACATGGCGAGCCACCTATCAGACAATCAACCGCAGGTACATCGTAGCCGCTTATCTTTGTTATATCGCCTAAATGTTTCATACCTCTTTAATCCTAATTCCCTTCACCCATAACATCAACTTCCGTTTGATGATATAATCCGGCGTTCTCTTGCCTTTTGTGTCCTCATAGACAGTTTGTCCATTCTGCTGATACACAAAATCTGCTATGTAATCGACTCTCCGTTCAATGACTTTGCCGTTCTCGTCCTTCTGCGCCGGAATTAACTCGATCCTGACCTGCCTTTGCAGATTGCTTATAAGACCTGCCTTTTCCATCAGCTTCAACTCAGGAAATCTCCGGGCTTCCTTGCGGCTATCGAAGACGATTCCGTCAAGCTTGGTCTTGATATTATGGTACTTTGTTTTCGTTTTCATCCCACTTCTCCTCCAACATTCTTGCCACCCTGCATTTGTTGTATTTTTTACAGTTATAGCAGTATTCTTCGCAATACTGTTTTTTTCGGCGCTGATTACCGAATGCGATGTGGATTGTTGTGTTCGGCTCAACGCCTTCGCAGATAATCAGCGCATTTGTCTCGCAGTTATAGAATGGGCAGACCGCCCGAAATGATTCGAATTTATTCATTGAAACCCTCCTGATGCCATTGCTCTGTAGTCCTCCTCCGAATACTCGTGCTTGTCCATATCGAAACTCCCTTTTTTGCTCTTGCCTGATGAGGCAGAAGGCTTGCTGTCCAACGTTGCCCACTTGCAGATTGTGGCGAAATGACTCTTATACTGCTTCTGTGGATGGTCTTCAAGATAGGATGACAGATAGGCTATTTTGCCTTGCCAATCAGGATAGAGGCGTTGAAGCTCAATCAATTCCTTATCCGAGAGAGTGATGTTGTGGGGGAGGCTGTAAGCCGCAGGCTCTACTCTACCTCTATCTCTATCTCTTGTCTCTTTCTCTATCTCTATCTCTCCGTTGCAAGATTGTTGCAATTGTGTTGCATTTGTGTTGCATTGCAACATTTTTCTTGCCCTGCACTCTCTGGAGCGTTGCGTTGACGATGTCTCGTTTCCTGTGTTTGCTACTGCATACGGCAAAAAATAATGTGTCTGATCATCAGATTCTGCAAGACCACAATGCAACAGATAGGCGAGTGTTACCTTAACATCCTCAACCTCCTCATCAAGGTCAAGAGCAAGCTCCTCTGCGAAGTCTTGCTCAAGACCTGAGAAGGTAAGGATACCATCTGTTTTCAAAGCTTTCAGCTGCATTTTCAGGTAGATGATTGTGTATGTATCGCCACCAGCCATTTTGCGAAGTTTCTTGATTCTTAACGAACTGAAGAAGTCATCGTGCAGTCTCAGCCAATAATATCGTTTGTTTTCCGCCATAGCCTGCCTCATCAAAACGGAACATCATCATCATTAGCTTCTACTTCGACGAATCCACTCGGTGCGCTTGTAGAAGCCTCTGTTTGCCCTTCTGTGCCCTTGTTTTCAAAGTCAAGTATTTCTACCTCTTCAGCAATAACTTCTGTCACAGACAGGTCTGTGCCGTCCTGTGCCTTATATTTGCGCACCTGTAATCTGCCGACCACTGAAATCCGCTTACCCTTCTTCAGGTACTTGGCAATGTATTCTGCCGTTGACCGCCAAGCGGTGCAATTGATGAAGTCGGCATCATAGTTTCCCTCGGCGTTTTTGAAGTTTCTCTGAACCGCAAGGCTGAATGATGTTGTTGCTGTGTTATTGCTCGGAAGGTATTTTAGCTCCGGGTCTTTCGTGGCTCTTCCTGTGATAAATATTTTATTCATAGTTTACTCCATTCTGTAGATGGCAAAAGTGACATTCTTGCCGTATCTGTTTTTACTTTTTCCTGTTGTTTTTGTGATGTTATATCCATCCTTCCTCAGGTCGGATATTCTGCTTGCAAGTCTGAAAATTCCATATTCCGCCATAGCTTCGGCAGCTGAAATACTGCCGAAGTCCTGCAAGTGGCGGAGTATTAATTCCGTCTGTTTCATTCCTTCTGATCGAGAGGCTTGATCTCGCCGTCATCTGCCACTTCAACCGTTGCACTGTCTTCAACTACCTCGTACTGAGCTGTCTCAAGGTTCTGCTCCTCGGCGATCTGATTTGCAACCTGCACTGCCGCTTCCCGAGTCTGATAGTCAATTGACATAATACCGTATTTTCCGATGAGCTGTCGCATAATAGTTTTTCTGCACATTGCATCGAAGTTTTCCTTCCAACCCTTGCCCATCTCAGAGCCTTTACGGTACTTCTGCTCATGTGCCTTGAGCTGCTTAATGGTCATATAGATTGTTTTCTCTGCGCCGTTTACAAGTTTGTAGTAGCCTACATAGCCGATAACTTCCTTCGAATCTCTCTCGTCCTCGTCTTCGATAAATTCGATCTCGATCTCTTCCGTAAGTCTGTTGTATGACTTCAACTCTCCTTCACGAACATCGGTAACCGATATCGTTTTATAACAGCCGGAGCGCAAGGCTAATTGATACATGCCCTTATAGCCCAATATGAAGGCTACCTCTTTTTTCTTCGTCCACGTGCCGTCTGCATTCCTTTTGCTATTGTTAAACGGCATCAGGTAAGCGTAACCGAGGTTCTGATCAATCGGCAAATCAAACGTTGCCGCTTTCAAACCTGCCTGAATAACCGTCATAGGAGACTCATAAAACGCCTGCTGCATATTAGGATCGGCGTTGACCATTGTAACAAGGCTTGAAATAAACTGTGGAGCTCGTTTGCCCAAAAGCTCGTCAAATCTGCCTCTCATTTTTTCTGCATCGAGTATCGATGACATCATAGTATTTACTGTCTGTTTTGCAGGTGATGATACCTGATTGTTGTTGCTCTTTGTTGTGATTCCTTTTTCTGCGATAATTCCCATTTTATTTAAGCTCCTTTTCTTTCGGTTATTCTGAATGTTCTTGACGTGGTGTACTCATAGTACGGTTCATAGTCTATGTTCTTGTTCTCTTCCATCAACCTCTTAACGTTGATAGTGTTTCTGCCGGATGTCTTCCAACTGACGGTGAAGGGACCGGCTTTGCCCTTTTCGCTCTCTCGCATTGTCTCTTTGAGCAGATTGTCAATTCGCTCAATCTCATCTGAAAGGACCTTGTCCTGTTCCTTCAGGGCTTTTCTCTGCTTGAGCAGATCCTCAAATGCTGACAGGTCACAAACGCTCTCTTCGGATGTCTGATAGGCGGCTTTGATTGCCTCTGACGTCGCAGGATTGCCATCAATCAACGGTGGAGTATCGTCTATAATATGTTTTGCAAATTCGCTCTCCGCTTGCATCAAGGCTTGAATTTCTGTTTCGTCTCTCTCAATTGTAAAAATGCGGAAATCTGAATTGCCGATGAGAACGGCTAAATACCACCGTTTTTTGCCTGTTACGGCAAGGTAGTGGACACATTGCACATAGTAGTTTTCGGGATATTCTCCGTTTTTGAACTTGTGCAATGAAAGTGCAGAAGTGGTCTTGATTTCAAGTCCTGCATCTTCGCCGACAACTTCTCTATCGATGTCCGCAATTGCCCACGGATACTGGTCATTCACCATTGAGAAATTGTTTCTCTTGACCTTCTTCCCTGTTTCCTTCTCAAAAAGCTTCGCAACAAATTCTTCAAGGTAAGTGCCGACTTCCGTTGCAAGATTGCCCTCAAAGCCCGAAACTCTGCCGGTCTTTTCTGCCCAAACTGAATACGGACTTGCATAGGCATTCAGACCTATTATTGCAGCCGCATCAGATCCACCGATGTAGTTTTTCCTTAAGGCGAGCCATTCCTCACGGCTCTTCGTTTTTATGCGCTCTATCATTTCTTCTCATCCTTTTTATTTCCAAATTTCTTTCCCTGCTATTCTCGAACATTGTCGAGAAAACGTAATCAACCAAGTCCTTGTCCAATTCAATTGTTACGAAGCTATATCCGCATACATCACATCTACGTTCCCTTGTTATTTCACCGTAATCCGTTGCCTGTGTTCCGCTTGAACGTGTTTTGCCGCCGCAACAGGGACAGGTGAATGCGTTGTTTTCAACTCTTTTCATTCAGCCACCTCCAACTCATAAAGCCGCAGGGCATCCTGAAGAGTAAGCAGGACTTCTTCCTTGTCTGTTGATCTCAACAGGACAAATATTTCCCCAAAGCCCTCTTTTTCTTCGATAACAAAGAAAATCTTGCTATCAGCTTTCCTTCGCACTACCGTCATACTTACTCCTTTCCCACAATTCAACATCAATCCTGTGTACTGTCCTGTTATTGTGAGTGATGTCACTCACACTCTTGATTTCCCTCATTAAGGCATAAGCCTTATTCACTCCGCATCTGAACATCTGCATTATATCAGAATGCTTATATACAGTTTGTTCCATTTAATCCACCTCAACAGTCACAACAAGGTGACTTTTACTTTTCAAATCATAGTCCTCTGTAGGAATATGCGGCTCATTTGCCCATTCCTTCAACTTCTGTTCTTCCTCTTCCGTTTCCGCAAAATACTCAATATGCTTAAAGTATCTTGCGTTATCCTCAATTACTTTCATCGTTTTTCTCCCTTCATCCTCTCCTATCAATTTTAATTTATTTTCAACAGCCTATTTCCCTTACTACTAATGATTCAATGTTTTCTCCTACAACCAATTTTTCATGTGATTTGACCTTGTAAACACGCCAAACAACATCCTTATCTGTTTGTAGTTGTTCCATTTTTTCATAAAGGTCTGTAAGATTTTCCATGCAATGGTCTCCCAATATAGATGAAAATCTGATTGAATTAAATACAGATGAAATTCCCATTATAAATTGTTGATTACGCCCAGTAAAATTTGCAATTTGGGTATTTTCTTCACAAACAAAATTAATTCCATGATTGTATTCATATGTACCATCTATATTTGTATTTATTATGGATACGACATCTCCTACAAATAATACATTGCCCACACTATCATACATATTAGTCATAGCACCTATTGTACCGTGATATCCCTGCGCACCTGTTGCATAAATGTTACTCAATATTTTCATTCTTTTCTCCCTTCATCTTCTCCATTGCCAAGTAGATGAATTCCAAGTACTCGACAAGGTCACGCTCTCTCCATTCAGGAGCAGGTTCATCGCCAATGCTTCTGATCCTGATGTAATATTTCTTGTGTTCAGAGAACCATTCATAAACATTTTCGTCAATGCGGATACAATCTCCGCTCAAATTTCTCTGCTCATCGTCAAGCATTACTTTGTCTCGAATAAATGAAACGTGTGAATTTTTTGGTAACATTTTTTTCATCCTCTCAACACACACACTTCTATCAAAAGTGAAACGATAATAACGCCCACCATTGCGTAAACAAAAACCTTATCCATTATTTCTTTCATCTTTTCCTCACTTTCTTCTTGTTACCACTCGGTAACTGAAACATCATTCCATACTCTACCACGGTTTCTGTCGTACTCAACCCTGTCAGCACGATTAACTATCGTGACTTCCTCGTCATGGCAGTACGTTTCCCTTGATAAAATCAGAGGATCGTCCCAATGGCATCCGTCCCAACCCATTCTGCAGGCGTATCGATACACCCATCTCGCCACTTTGGGTGGCAATACGGCATATTCACTGGTATAATCAGTGTGAGGGTATATCTCTGTGCTAAACTTGTTCGGGTATCTGCCTTCGATGAAGGCTTTAGCCCACTTCTTCGCAATTCGGTTTTTCATTTCTTTCCTTCCTTTCTTGTTACAGATGTGTAACGATCAATTTAAAAAAATATTAATTGTTTCCTCTTTTGAAAGATTCAAAAGTTCTGCTATGCGGCATACCTCGTCACATTTGAAATTCCCTGAACGGAGTTTGCCATACAAAGTACGATATGCCATAGGAATTTCCTTGCTAAAAGTGGATATTGAGTATCCATTTTCAATTATTTTCCCTTTCAACTGATTCGCTTTCACGTTGCTCACCTCTTTCCGTTACATTTTTGTAATGCTATTATACATCACTTTCGTAACATTGTCAATACCTTTTTTGCAAAAAATCATAAATTTTTATTGCAAATCTGAAACATTTGTGCTATAATATGCCTGAAAGTGAGGGAAATAATATGTCAGTAGGTTTTAACATCAGAAGAATAAGAATGGAAAAAGAAATATCATTAAACGAATTGAGCCGCAGATCAGGAATATCCAATGCTACATTATCGAGATATGAATCGGAAATCGTTAAAGGAATCCCGATTGCGACAATAGAAAAAATCGCAAAAGCATTGTGTGTTGCACCTGAAATGCTGATGGATTGGAAGGAAGAAACAAAAGTACAGAACGTAGTGTCTTCTCATCTGTACCGCATTCCTGTCTTTGAGTCGGTCTCCGCAGGCTTCGGAGCGTATGCAGATAACTGTATTCTTGACTATGAGCCTGTCTACATCGACAATCCGTCGGATGTAAGCAGTACGATTTGCATCAAGGTTTCCGGCGATTCAATGATGCCTCTTATAAATGACGGCGATCTGATAGTAGTTCGCAGACAGACAAGTGTCGATTCGGGCGATATTGCCGTTGTGATGATAGATGAAGAAGATGCACTTGTTAAGAGAGTAGTCTACACGAGAAACACTATCGAACTACGGTCCGAAAATCCTCGTTATGCTCCGAGGCTATTCGAGGACGAGAAGATGCTTCGGGTGCGAGTGTTGGGTAAAGTATTGTCCGCAGTGAGAAAGTTTTGAGGTGAAATATGGATTTTTTAAGTTGTCTTGAAGAAAATAGAAAAAATGGTCTTAATAAATGTACTGAAGAAGAATTGATAGAAGAAGCAAAACGGGTTGAAGATAAAACAAAGAAGCAAAATCTCATATCCAAAATATATGATTATTGGAATTTTTGCATATATCCTATTGTGGCAATAAGCATTTCAAACTTTATTGAAATAAAGGAAAGTGAAAATAAGCCTGCTGTACCGATGATTGTTCTTATTGTTATTCAATCTTTGCTGCTTTATGCTTTTATGTTCAAATATATTGGTGAAGAAGATGATTATCATCAAAAAGTAAAACAATTTTTAAGGCAAAGCGTAAGGGTTAAAACATTTATACCTGATCGTCAAAGTATTTTACCCTTTTTGCATAGGGTTAAAAACGATAAAAACGAGGAAAGGCTTTACGAAGATGTTTACGGGTCAAGTAAAGACGAGCCCGATACATTCCTAATAAAACCACTATTATCAAAAGAAGAACATGATTCGCATTATGAAAGATACGAAGTGTTTATCAATTACTTGACAGAAGACAAAGCCGAGCAAGTAAAAAAATACTATGATTATAGGTATAATGATTATATTGATGAAAAGAACTTTATGTATCAAGGCTTTTTATCTGCTATCATTTCAGTAATAATAATCTTGCTTATTCCGTCTCAATGTAAGTCAGACACTTTCTGGTATTATCTCACTTCAATTTTAATCTTGACACATAGTCTGATGAAAATCTACTTTGGTCTAAAAATAAGCAACGGTAAAGAAATCAGGAAAGCACAAGAAATTTATTTTCCCTTTTTATATCGTCTGCAAACAGGGAAATATATACTGATATATGAGATTGACGGTGAAATAAAAACCGACGAGAACAAATACACATTAGAAGAAGCAATTAATATTCAAAAAAATATTAACAAATTTACTGGTTGAAAGAGGTTAAAAATGGAAAAGACCGTCTGCACAAACAGGCGGTCAAGGAAAGAAAATGAAAAGAGGGAATCCTTTCATACTATTATTATAACACATTTTATGAATTATGGCAAGCTATTATAAATATGACACCGCCCACGGACAAAGGTGGCAATGTAGATTCAGAGTAGTCGATTCTGACGGAAAATATAAGCAAAAGACTTTGCGAGGCTATGAGACGAAGAAAGCCGCAGAGAAGGCTTATATTAAGTATGTAGAGGATTTATCCAAAAAAGAGATAAAGCCCACAGAAGCCCAAATGGTGACCGTAGGACAGGCTACAAGAGAACATATCCAATCTAAAAAACACTCAACAAAGGAAAGCTCCGTTATATCTCAAATGGGCAAGTATAGGCTGATACTTGCAAGTTGGGAAAATGTACCGATAGCAGACATAAGCCCCTCAAAACTTCTTGAATGGCAGAATGGAATTATGGAACAGTATCCGTCCTCATATGGAATTGCTGTCCGAGAATTGTTCAATTCGATCATCACTCTCGCTCATAAATATCATAAGACAAACAATGATATAATTGAAGCCGTGGATAAGCCGAAACTACCCGAACAACCTATACAGGAAATGCAGATATGGACACCGGAAGAATACAAAAAAGTTTCAGATTGCCTTGAAGAGCCTTATTTGACTTACTTTGACTTTCTTTTTCTATCGGGATGCAGAAAGTCCGAAGCAGCAGCTCTTCAAGTCGAAGACATAGATTTCGATAAGAGAACAGTAAACATCAAGCGGTCATTAACAAGAAAAACAGAAGATGCTTCATATAAGCTCACCACGCCCAAGAACAGAGGCTCTGTGCGGTCAATTACAATGCCTGATAGAATTATGCTACGAATTAAAGAAACCCTTCAGGGGCGAAATGAGGGCTTTGTATTCGTCCGAGGCGGTGACAATCTGTCACCACTTGCTGACACATCTGTTCAAAGAGCTTTCTCAACGGCAATCAAACAGGCGAAGCAGAAGCCTATCCGCATCCACGATTTAAGGCACTCTCACGCCTCGCTTCTGATCTCGCAGGGCGTTTCAATCGTTGCCGTATCAAAGAGGCTCGGTCATGCAGATGTCAAGGAAACATTGAATACTTATGCCCATTTGCTCCCGAAAGACACAGAACTGATTGACAACATCCTTGACAACATCAATCTCGGCAAATAATTGTTGTCAAAATGTTGTCAGAAAAAAATAAACACTATATATTGATTTTTCAAGGCACTTTTAAGCCTCAAATTGTCAATATATAGTGTTTCTCTTTACTGGCGGAGAAGAAGGGATTTGAACCCTTGAAACGCTTCCACGTTTACACGATTTCCAGTCGTGCGCCTTAGGCCACTCAGCCACTTCTCCACTTGATTTCAATATGGATATTATACCATTTTCTTGATATTTTGTCAATCACTTTTTATTGTTTGTTTGCTCGATTTTCTTAAATATATCCCTTGACATCATATGTTTTTTCTGTTATACTATTGTTGGCAGATTTTAAGGCAAATTACCCTTTCTTTTCTGTCTTGCCCTCAACACGGCAAAATACGTTGCTAACAACACGAAACCGAATAAGGATCAGCACTATGAACTATAATGTAACTTGGAACGGCGGCAATGTCAGAACGCTTACCACCGACATCCTGGAGCCTTGCTACAATGCTCCTTCCGATCAGGAATTCGTTATTATTCCGTCAAATGAAGGCGGTATCCTCACAGTAAAAAGTGAAAAGCCCGTTTCATCGGTAATCGTTCGTCCGCTTTCGCTCGGCCTCGAGCCGGTGCTTTCAGACGAGCACACAATAACTCTTGAGCTTGATAAGCCCGCAAAATTTTCTCTTGAAATCAACGGCTCTTATCAGCAGAATCTTCTTGTTTTCATTTCTCCGGACAATACTCCAGAAGATTTGTCTTCATTTGAACATATTATCCGCTTTGCTCCCGGTGAGCACAAGGTCGACTCCTTCAAAATCGAAGAAGACAACACTCTCGTTATCGTTGAGGAAGGCGCCGTTGTAAACGGTATGCTCTGCATCTACGGAAGAAACAACGTAACGGTATGCGGTCACGGAATCATTACAAAGGAAAAATACGATTACGATAATTTCGGTAATTATTTTTACCTGCTCCATGCAGACAACTCCACAAACATCAACATTTACGATGTAACATTCCAGAACAGCGTTAGGTGGACGGTAGCGCCATTCCACTGCAAAAACGTTCATATCGATAACATCAACATCATAGGCTCAAGAGGCAACAACGACGGAATCGATATCTGCAACTCGCAGGATGTTCTTGTTGAGCACGTTTTCACAAGAACATGGGACGATTCATTCGTTGTCAAGGGCATCACAGACAAAATGAACGTTGAGAACGTTGAATTCCGTGATTCCACCCTCTGGAACGATTTTGCAAGGCCTATGGAAATCGGCGTTGAAATGCGCTGCGACTACGCAAAGGACATCCGTTTCAAAAACATCGACGTTATCCACTCAATGACAGGCTACCCCATCATGGGCATTCACCACGGCGACCACGCAAACGTTTCCGGAATACTCATTGACGATATAAGACTTGAGGACATCCACGGCGGACAGATTTTTGATCTGAGAATCACAAATTCAGTATGGAATAAGGATGACCGCAAGGGAAGCATCAGCGATGTTACAATAAAGAACATCGCAATCGTTGAAGAGCAGCCTATCATCCCCTCACGCTCAAGAGTTGAAGGCTATGACGAAAACACAACTATTGAGGACGTTACTCTTGAGAACTTCTCTTTCTGCGGCAGATTTGCAAAGACGATAGATGAATGTCAGGTTGACGTTTACGATTTTGCAAAGAACGTTATATATGAATGCGAAGAGGAAGAAAACATCCTCAACGAGATTTCAAGCAAGCTCGACTTCGTCAAGAAGCCCGAGTATGATGAAGAGGACGGACTCTATCACTCAACAGTCCGCATCAAGCTCAAGAACAACGGTGACTCCACAGAGTCAGGCGACGTAAGGCTTGCCATCTCCCCTGTTAATACAGCGGAATATGACATCGAGCCGAGGTTCTTTGCTCTGAAGCCCGGTGAAAGTGTTCACTACAATTTTGATGTTGCTCTCCAGCCGGGAAGATACGCTTTTGCGCTTCAGTCAACAAGCCCCTGCGTTGAGTACGTTTTCAGATTTGTGGAGCTTGAAGCCGTAATTTCGGATTCACTCGAAACTTCAACATCATATTCATTCCACAACTTCTACGGTGAAGAGGTTTCAGGCATCAGATTTGCCGTCAAGGACAATAACCTGCTCATCAAAGCTCCTTTCGATGAACCGCTTACGGTATTTGCCGCTCTTCCTGTTGAGCGTGATGACAATGAGGTTCTTTTCACTGTTGAGGAAACGGATTTCGGCATTGCTCCTGCAATCAACAACAGTCCCGACGGGCCTGTTCCTGCTCCGCAGCTCAGATGCCCTGCTGAAATTACTTACGTGTTCCTGAATCAGCCGAAAGTCAAGGAAATAGTTCAGTACAACGTCACAAGACATACCGATCTTATTTCGATCCCTCTTGAGGCTCTCCACATTCCGGAGGACGCAGAGGAATTCCTGCTCGAAGTTGAAATTCATACAGCACAGAATGCCGGCAGACGTTATCCGTTCACGCTTTTCCATTCGGTAAAGCCTGCTGATATGGCTCATATGTTCTGCAAATTCACAAGAAAATAAAAATGATTTATCCCGGATTCACCATCCGGGATTTTTCATATATTGCAGGCCTCAATCCTCTATGAATTCATCTATTTCATCATAAAGAAGCCTTCTCTTGTTTTTATCGAGTTTCACAAGCGGCAAACGCAAATTTTCTCCGCACAAGCCAAGATATGCCGCCGCAGCCTTCACGGGAATCGGGTTTACATCCGCAAAAAGCATTTTTATCACAGGGTAAAGGCGTTTTTGCAGCTTTGCCGCAGAAAATGTATTTCCTTCAAACCAATCGTGTGCCATCTGTGCCGTTTCAGTCGGGAATATGTTTGATATGACAGATATCGTGCCTTTTGCGCCTATCGAGTACATAGGAACTGAAATATCGTCATTTCCGCTGTATATGTCAGTTTTTCCCTTGCACAGGACAGCCATTTCCACCGCCTGCGCCATATTTCCGCTTGCTTCCTTTATTCCGACAACATTCGGTATGTCAGAAAGCTTTTTCATTGTATCAGGCATAATATTCACGCCCGTTCTTGACGGCACGTTATACACTATCACAGGCAACGCAATTTTTCCGCAGACGGCTGAATAATGCTCAAACAATCCTGCCTGAGAGGTTTTATTGTAATACGGCGTCACCATAAGAAGTGCATCAGGCGAAAGCTCCTCTGCCTGCCTTGCAAATGCTATTGTCGCCCCGGTATCATTTGAGCCGGCGCCGACCAAAAGCTTCACTCTGCCGTTTATTTTCTCCTTTGCAAATCGTATTATTTCAAGTTTTTCCTTCTCCCGAAGCACTGCCGCCTCACCCGTTGTTCCGCACACAAGCAATGCGTCAACGCCTCCCGATATCTGGAATTCAATTATTCTCTCAAATGCTTCATAATCAACATTACCCTCATCGTCAAACGGCGTTATCAATGCCGTGCATATTCCCTTGAATACAGTCATAATAAAAAGCTCCTTTCAGGTTTATCCGTTACAGATTATGTTCCTGAAGGAGCTGATGTTATTCAATTATTATCTTATATTATCTGAGAATGCTGATTTTTCTCTTGTGCGTTTCGCCGACTACTGCAACGGCCTCTTTTTCCGGATTCCCGAAGGCAAATCTTGCGGCTTCCTTTATATCCTCATTTGAAACAACCATATACTTTTCAAATATCTCTTCATCCGTGTATTTCGTCCTGAAGAGCTCGCTCTTGCCGTATCTTGACATCACGGACATAGTGCTTTCGGTCTCAAGCTTCATTGCTGAAATTATGTTCCGCTTTGTTCTTGAAAGCTCGCGTTCCGTTACGCCGTTTTCGATGATATCGTTTATCTCTTCTCTCATTATTCTGCAAATGGTATCGGTATTCTCTGCCGAAAAGCTTGTATTCACTAAAAAAACGCCGTTTTCTTCATAGAAAAGAGTGGAAGCATCAACGTTATACACAAGGCCCTTTTCTTCCCTTAGCCTTCTGAAAAGTCTTGACGAGCCGTCCGAGCCGAGTATTCCGGCAAGCAACGTAAATGCGTACATTTTTTCATCAAAAAGAGATACCGCAGGCCAGCCTGCAACAAGCTGAAGCTGTCCCGTGTCACGCTTTGAGTAAAAATAGCCACCGTTTATCTCTGCGTGTCCTGCCTTGATGTCGGACTCTTTTTCGCCGTTTTCATTTGCAAAGCGGCTTTTTTCGATCACTGAAAAGACTTCGTTTTCATCGATTGCGCCTGCAACTGAAATGACCATTCTTTCCGGTTGGAAATGCTTTGAATAGAAAGAAGAAATATCTTCTCTGGAAAATGAGCTTACGTTTTTTCTGTTGCCGAGAACAGGCATTCCCACAGGGTGCTCCCTGAACATATTTGACATCAGGACTTCCTGCGCCGCATCCTCAGGATCATCGTTTGCCGAAGCGATTTCCTCGATTATTACTTTCTTCTCGTTCTCGATATCCGCTTTATCAAAAAGAGGGTCTCCTGCAATATCAAGTATGAGGTCAAGTGCCTTTGATATCTGCTCTGCAAGCACCTTTATATAAATACACGTGCACTCCTCTGCGGTATATGCGTTCAGAGTTCCGCCGAGGTCATCCGCTTCTTCGGAAATCTGCTGAGCCGAACGTCTTGACGTTCCTTTGAAAAGCATATGCTCTATGAAATGCGCTATGCCGTTTGTTTCTTTTGTTTCATAAACGGATCCGCTTCTGATATAAATGCCTGCCGATGCCGATTTCATGTACGGCATAGGTTCAAGTATCACAGTCAGTCCGTTTTCATATATCTTTTTCTTTATCATTTATACTTTTCCGTATCTATCTTGTCAGTTCGCTGACGGTAACAAATTCTCTGCCGCTCTCCCGCACAATTTTTATGATTTCGGGAAGTGCCGAAACCGTATTCTCTGTCGGGTGCGCAAGAATTATTGCGCCGTCATGAACATTCTTTTTTATTCTTTTTATTATTGCTTCGGTGCCGTCTCCACGCCAGTCTATCGTATCAACGCTCCACATCACCGTGGTGCACCCAAGCTCTGCTGCCGCCTTCAGCGTTGCATCGGAGAACTCACCGTACGGCGGAGCAAAAAGGACAGGTGCCCTTCCCGATGCCGAAAAAATTGCTTCGGCTGCTTTTTTTATTTCATTCAGGTTTCCCTGATAATCAAGCTCCGACATATGCTCATGGCCGTAGCCGTGAGAACCTATCTCATGGCCGTCGGCAATTATCATCTCCAGAAGCTCTGCATTATTCTCCGCCCAGCTTCCGCCGATAAAAAATGTGGCTCTGACTTTCTCTTTTTTGAGTATTTCAAGTATAGGCCCTATGTATTCTTCTCCCCACACAACATTTATTGTAAGAGAAACTTCCTTCTTATCGGCTTTTCCCTTATAGATGGGGTTATTGCTCATTACGTTTATCGCATCAAGCGTTCCGTTTATGCCTATCAGCACCCACGCAACCGCCAGAAGCATTACTATAATCAGATTGACCGCACCGATCTTTCTCAGTGGGATTTTGATCAGCTTCATTTTGTTCCGTCCTGTTTGTTTTTTACTACACTATATTCAGAACGGGCTGAAATATGCATCTGATCACACGCTTATATTTTTAAGAAAAAGCCTCCGCAAACATTTCTGTCCGGAGGCTTTCGTGTATTACTTAATTAGGAAGGATCACTCAGCCTGAGGCTCTTTATTTTCCTTTTTTCTGTCGTCCTTCTTATCATCGCGCTTTCTGTCGAAGTGCTTTCTTTCCGGTCTGTCACCCTTATCAGCTTTGTCAGCCTTTTCAGGTCTTTCGGGAAGTGTATCCTTGATAGAAAGATCGACTCTGCCCTTTTCGTCAATGTTGATTACCTTTACATTTACAACATCACCGAGCTTGAGAACATCTTCTACCTTTTCAACTCTGTCATATGACATCTTTGAAATGTGGCACATACCCTGCTTGCCCGGAAGAATCTCCATGAATGCACCGTAGCTTTCGATTCTTGTTACAGTGCCCTTGTAAATCTTGCCAACTTCAACCTCAACAACGATATCCTCTACCATCTTGAGAGCCTTCATGCCTGATTCCTGATCCTGAGCATAAATGAATACCTTGCCGTCATCATCAATATCCATCTTGACGCCTGTGTCAGCAATGATCTGGTTGATGACCTTGCCTCCGGGTCCGATAACTTCACGGATCTTGTCAGGATTGATGTTCATTCTGATGATCTTGGGAGCATACTTGCTGAGCTCCGGACGAGGAGCATCGATTACTTCGAGCATCTTGCCGAGGATGAAGAGACGTCCCTGACGAGCCTGTCCGAGAGCTGTCTCGAATACGCCGCGGTTGATACCGTCGATCTTCATATCCATCTGGATAGCTGTGATACCCTTTGCAGTACCTGCTACCTTGAAGTCCATATCGCCGAGGAAGTCCTCGAGACCCTGAATATCAGAGAGAACTGCAAGATTATCGCTCTTCTTGTCCTTGATAAGACCCATTGCGATACCTGCAACAGGAGCCTTGATCGGTACGCCTGCATCCATAAGTGCAAGTGTGCTGCCGCAGACAGAAGCCTGTGATGTTGAACCGTTTGAAGACATAACTTCAGATACAACACGAATTGTGTATGGGAATTCGTCCTCTGACGGGATAACAGGCTCAAGTGCTCTTTCTGCAAGAGCGCCGTGACCGATTTCACGTCTGCCGGGACCTCTCATAGCCTTTGCTTCACCTGTTGTGTACGGCGGCATATTGTAGTGGTGGATGTATCTCTTTGAGTCATCCTCCCAAAGTCCGTCGAGCATCTGAACGTGTGTCTTTGCGCCGAGGGTACATACTGAAAGAACCTGTGTCTGACCTCTTGTGAAGAGACCTGTACCGTGTGTTCTGGGAGTAAGACCTACCTGAACAGTGATAGGACGAATTTCCGTAAGTGATCTTCCGTCAGGACGAACGCCTTCATCGAGAATACGCCTTCTCATTGTTTCCTTTGTGATATTGTAAACAACTTCGTCGATTTCCCAGTTACGCTCCTCAGGGATTGTCTCTGCGAAATGTGCATGGATTGCTTCAGAAGCAGCGTTCTGTGCAACTTCTCTCTCTGCACGTACGAAGTGGTTCATTGCTTCCTGAATAAGAGGAGTAGCGAAAGGACGAACCATAGCGTCGATATCGTCTCCTGCGATCTGAAGCGGGAATTCCTTCTTCGGCTTGCCGCATTCGCGAACGATCTGCTCCTGGAATTCAACAATCTTCTTGATGTACTCATGTGCGAGCATGATAGCATCGAGCATCTTGTCTTCCGGAACTTCCTTTGCGCCTGCTTCAACCATGAGGATGTTATCCTTTGTACCTGAAACAGTAAGAGCAAGGTCGCTCTTCTCTCTCTGGGCTGAATTAGGATTGATAATAAGCTCACCGTCAACAAGTCCTACTGCAACTGAACCCGTAGGTCCCTCGAACGGGATATCTGAAATTGAAAGAGCTACTGATGAGCCGATCATTGCAAATACATCCGGCGGGAATTCAGGATCAACTGACAAAGGAGTTGCTACGACCAATACGTCGTTTCTCATTCCGTGAGGGAAAAGAGGACGGATAGGTCTGTCTATAAGTCTTGATGTAAGGATACCCTTATCTGTGGGCTTGCCTTCACGCTTGATGAAGCCTCCCGGGATTCTGCCTACTGCGTAGAGCTTCTCCATGAACTCAACGCTGAGAGGGAAGAAATCCATACCCGGTCTGGGCTCCTTGGATGCTGTTACTGCAACGAAAACAACTGTTTCGCCGTAAGAAACTACGCAGGCGCCGTTTGCCTGTTCAGCCATTCTGCCGATCTCTACTGAAAGAGTCTGTCCGGCAAGCTCCATGGAATACTTTTTAACTTCCATTTTTCTCCTTTCATTCGTCATCACCGCATTATGCCGCATCACCTTGCAAATAAAGCTTTATTCACTGCCGCATATGCTCCGACGAGAATCTGTATATATTTATTTTATTTTTGCCTGTGTTTGTTATAAAGAATGCACGGGCAGGCATCGAAGATACCCGCCCGATGAGCAGCCTTTCCAAGAATCCGGGGATTACTTTCTCAATCCGCACTTAGCAACGATATCACGGTAACGGTTGATATCTGTCTGCTCGAGGTATGAAAGAAGACCCTTTCTCTTACCAACCATCATGAGGAGGCCACGTCTTGAATGCTTATCAAGCTTGTTGACCTTAAGATGCTCGTTGAGGTGGTTGATTCTCTCTGTGAGGAGAGCGATCTGAACTTCCGGTGAACCTGTGTCGCCTTCGTGTGTTCTGAACTGTTCAATGATTTCCGTTTTTCTTGCCTTATCCATAGTAGGATACCTCCATAAATTTAATAATACGCCTCAAGACTGAGCTGACGACGGAGTATTCGTGCAACTTAGCCATGGGCAAACTGTGCTTTTATATTATAGCACATCTGCAGTTTTTTGTAAAGGGTATTTTTCACAAATATGCGGAGATTTTCCGAAAACTGTGTGAAAACTACCGTATAAAGCAAAACAGAAGACCATTCCGCAAGGAAAAGGTCTTCTGCTGAAAGTTCTCGATTACTTAATGTCTGATTCGTTGAAAGGATCGCCGCACTCAGGGCAGAACTTCGGAACGTTTGTAGGATCCTCAGGTTCCCAGCCGCACTTGTCACACTTGTACTGAGGTACGCCTGCAGGCTCCTTTGCTCCGCATTCAGAGCAGAACTTACCCTTGTTTACTGCGCCGCATGAACATGTCCAGCCATTCGGAGCAGGTCTCTTTGCGCCGCACTCAGGGCAGAACTTGCCTGTTGCAACTGCGCCGCATGAGCAAGTCCAGCTGTCTGCCGGCTTGGGCTCGGGCTTCTTTGATCCGCACTCAGGGCAGAACTTACCTGTTACAACTGCGCCGCAAGCACATGTCCAGCTGTCACCCTTAGGTGCTGCCGGTGCTGCGGGAGCTGCAGGCTGCTGTGCCTGCTGTTGCTGCTGACCCATTGCAAAAAGATTCTGAGCTGTTGCAGCAGCACCGCCGTTATTATTCATTGCCATACCCATTCCCATGAAGCCTGTCATTGCACCTGCTGTGTTGGAAGCGGCAGCCTTCATAGCATCAGCCTGAGCTCCAACGAGAGTAGCGCCTGCCATCGTAGGATCCTTGAGCATTGCAGTACGCTGTGCCTGCTTGATGAGCTCTGCATCCTCTTCGGGAAGAGTTACGGTTGAAAGTGAAATATTTACTACCTTGAGACCTCTGAGCTCGCTCCACTTTGCAGAAAGAGCTTCGTTCATCGCATTTTCAAGATCAGTTGTGTGTCCCATAATCTGATTAGGACGGAGCTCCATATCTGAAAGTCTTGAAAGAGCCGGCTGGAGAGCTGAAATAAATTCGCTCTTGAGCTGCGCATCAAGTTCAGTTCTTGAATATGATTCTGATACGTTGCCGCATACGTTAGCATAGAAAAGAATAGGGTCTGAGATCTTGTATGAATATACGCCTGCACATCTGAGCGCAACGTCTATATCAAGACCGATCTTGGAATCAACTACTCTGAAAGGAACAGGATTCGGAGTACCAAACTTATTGTCAATAAGTTCCTTTGTGTTGAAATAATAGATTCTCTGATCCTTGCCCGTGTCGCCGCCAAAAGTAAATCTCTTACCAATAGCCTTGAATGTATCAAGAATGCTTGTTCCGAGCTTTCCTGAGAAAATACTCGGTTCAGTTGAAGAATCCCACTTGAATTCTCCCGGTTCAGCGCAAAGCTCAACTACCTTGCCCTGCTCAACGATGATCATACACTGTCCGTCTGCAACGGCAATTACTGATCCGTTTGAAATAATGTTGTCGCTACCCTTTGTGTTTGCAGAACGTGAGCTTGTACGCTTTACGCCCTTTGTAACCATGATTTCCTTGGGCATTGCTTCACAGTAGAAGTACTCTTTCCACTGATCTGCCATTACGCCGCCGATGGCGCCTGCGATTGCTTTAATAAGTCCCATATTTTTTCTCCCTTCGGTTTTGTTTTCTGTTATTTATTATTTTAACATAAAATATTAATTTTTTCAATAATAAAAATCAATTTGATAAATTTTTCCTGAATTCGGGTCTGCCGTATATCAGAAGTGCCTTCCACCACCGGAAAAGCTACTTCCGCTCGAACTGTGTCCGCTCGAGTACGAAGATCTTCCCGAGCTGCTTGAACTTACCCTTACCCTTGAAACATTCTTGTAAAGGAAGGATACCTTCTTGTCCCTGAGCTCAAAGCTGTCCTTGATAATGCTGTCGTTTGCCAGAGAAGCAGTCTTGACGGGTTTCATCTTGTTCTTCATCTTTGAAAGATTGATCAGGGATACGATCAGACCTGCTATCACACCGAAGAATATCGGTCCTTCCCAACCTACTTCAGGTGCCTGAACGTCTCCTGTTGTATAAAGCTCTTCAATCTTTTCAATATAAAGGTACATCGCCTCGGCATAGTTGCCGTCTGCCATAAGAGGATAGATATAATCGTCTATCGTGTTTATCGTTCTGTATGTAAGAAGATTCTGAACCTCGCTGCAGCCCTCGACGGTGCACGCACGCTGCCGCTCGCCGGACGTCGCCGCGGTCGCGACACGATTCGTCGTCCACGTCTCGCTCCACACGTGCTCGTGAGTCGGCTCGTCAGGTTCATCCGGCTC